>JBGSHV010000056.1:0-86386 GCA_041752005.1 Pirellula sp.
CATGCTACGTCTTTTCGACGACCAAATCGTTTGTGGAGACTGGAGCATTCGTTACGACGAAATACGCGAGGCGGTTCTGGCATCGTTTCGGTCACCGATCCTTCGTATTCCCGGATACGTTCTCTCTGCCCGAACCGACACACATACTTACCACTTTGGCCTGAACGGTTGGCGATATTGGAAAGGTGATCTGCCCTTTCCGGTGACTCGAAAAAAGACGCGTCTCCGGCTGTCGTGGATTTCAATCACGGCAAGAGCTATACTCATAGGCTATGTCCTCTACGCTATTTGGCTTTGGGCCACGTGATGCCGACCGTGACGTGGCGGGTAACCATCGCGTGTACCGGAGCACGCGAACAGAGCGGTTTTTAAATTGCGAATCTTTCGCGCGTGCCCGGTTACGCGTGACGTCTGCCTCAACGATGCCAGGATTCGAGAGGGCGTTACAAAATGGAACCCGAATTCACACAATCTGAAAATCGATTTGTTCGCAAACTGGCGGTACTCGCTTGGGAGCGGCAACTTCGCTCAGAGTTGGCTAAAATTGGCTTCGCGATCGGAAGAATGACCGACAATCAGATGTCTCCCCACGACGTCAATGACTTGGTTCACGAATTTCATAACGGAATTTCTCGCGACCTATTCAATCGTTTCAGTGGCAATAAACCATGGTTGGCCGTTTGTCGCGCACACTATGACTGCGTGTTGACCGATAGCGACATCGCTGGTGCTTCAGAAAAGATACGACATGGCATCAATGAATTCGCAAAAGCGTTTCGAATGACAAATCAAATTGCCACTGAACCTGCATCCCAAAACGGCGGGAAACCAAGCGATGCACGCAAGTCGCCCGTCGGCCGCGAATTTGAATCATAGTTTTTTGAGGCGTGATCGCCAACGTTATCGCTTCAGGAAAGGGACGCTATGAACACACGCTGACGCTATGCTGAACTTGTTCGTCACTTCCTTTCAGGGCGGATGACCAACCTCGAGTACGAGCGATCATGTGACGGATTACTTCGCGACATGGACGAGGCCTCTGGTCAAATCTATGACGAGCTTTGGAAATACTATTGCGATGCACGTGAACATCGAATGGGAATGGCTCACGGCATAACTCGCGACGGTCGTCGCATGGCGGCACGATGGATCATGTTCCTGATGAGTGGCAGGCCCTACGAGTATCGGCACATGATTTCCCCAAACGGATTGATAGCTTTTATCACCTTTGGGCTTGTTCAACGATACGAGTATCCCGACAATATTGCTGGTGATCGGGACTATTGGCCGTACTCCCGCAAAGTAGACTTTGAAGACGATTTGTGCCATCCAGTACTATTGTCCGGTACTCCAAATCCGCGATAACAAAACCGTGCACCGAAGCATCCGGTCGGCCGTTTTTGATTTTCGATTCCTCACCGGCGGATGCTCGGTGACGGTCGTCGTTCGTCGAATCAAGGCGCCTTCTTTGATGCGGGCGTTAGCGACAGCGTCAAGTTTGTGTAGTCAATCCGAAGTTCCTTCGACAACAGCAGCCCAACTCCGAGAAGTGGCATATCACCATCATTGGCGATCACTTCAAGACTTCGGTTCTTGCCGAACCACTCAATCTCGCAATGAAATGTCTCAAGCAATACTTGGGTACCATCCGCCAGGATTCCGTCGATCGTTCCGGTTTGTTGTAATGCGAGAATTTCCACAATACTGCAAGGAACCACCAGATCTCCCGTGAATCCGGTGTCAATCCAGACGTTTATCTCGTGCTTGCTTTCCTGGATACTTGCCTTGATTACGACGGCGAGAATCGCACGACCCGATTCGTCAACATGTCCTTTCATCGAGTCTGCATTCCGAAATGCACGGCTGCTGTATGACCCAATCGGAATGTGTGCACTAGCCTATTTGGATGCTTTTGACGTGCCCGCTCTATTGCTTCCGTTATTGTTGCCCCGATGAAAAACTCACGCGACACTGGCTCGATGGAAACGAACTGATGCTCGTATGCTGGCAAAAGTGACGCCTTCAGCTCGTCGAAAATTGGTCTTGCGGCGTTTGCTACGGCTTCTTGACTGTCCGACATAATTCGCTCCCAACATTCGAACTCTTGACTCGGATACAATCTTACCACAAACAAAATCGACGAACAATGAATTTCAGCCAAGTGCTCGGTCAGCCGTTCTGACTTGGGTAGAGTCTCCTGATCGCACTGGCTGAATGCGGGCGTTCGTCAGTTCAACGCAACTGAGCCATTCAACCTACAGACGTCAACAATCCCAATGAAAAAACGTGTATCTCAGCACTTACTTTCCTTTCTCAGCCTCATTGCGATACTCACGACGTTGATGTCTTTCTTTCCACGTAGCGGTTGTGCTCAGGACTCCGTGACGCCGAAGTCTGACTCCGTTCTGGACAAACTCGAAGGGGAGTGGGTGATGACAGGGACCGTCGGAAATGAAGAAGTGACACACGATGTTTACGTCGACCGAATTCTAAAACGCCAGTATGTTCGTATCCATGAACTTTCACGCGAGAAGGACGCAGACGGTGAGCCCGCTTACGAGGCTTGGATACACATCGCATGGGATAAAGAGAACACCGAGTATGTGGTGATGTGGCTAGACAACACCGCCACGACCAATTTTGCACCTGAGGGAGTTGGCCATGGAAAACCAAATGGAGACCGGATCCCTTTCGTTTGGGAATCCGCCGATCGGAGCGGCATTCACAACACTTTCAAATACGACCATGTGAGCGAGACTTGGACGTGGGAAATCGATAACGTTGACAAGTCCGAGAAGACTTCACCTTTTGCGCGATTGACATTGAAACGAAATGTGAAGCGATAGTAGGCCTACACTCATCCCAGAATTACCAGGAAAGTGCGGACGAACAATGCGATCCACCCAAGTCGCCGGTCAACCGCGAATTTGAGTTATGGTTCTTTGGCGGCGACATGGGTGTTCGCAGCCGTTCATCATCAAATTGTTCCCTCACGACAAAAATATCATTGCTTTCCAAGTTCGCGTTGATTCATGAACATTGGCGTCCCGAGGTTTTCGCAACGCTCAACGGCTTGGCACATGCATGCTCACGAAGACGAGATATTTTTGGTTTGGCAGGGAACAATGGTCATGGAATTCAGGGAGCAAATGGTTACACTTGACGCTGGCGAGTTATTCGTGGTGCCGCGAGGAATTGAACATAGAACAATTGACAGCACCGAGGCTGAAATTATCATTTTCGAGCCGGCGGAGACGAGAAACACGGGTAATATCTACGACGTCGAATTTACTGCTCCAAATAATGTTCCCTTCCGAAACAATGTCGAACAAAGAAATGCTATGGAGTTGCGGTTAGAGCGTTTCCTGATGGTCGGGTTCCTCGCCGAAACCCCGTGATTTCAACCGTTCGTCCTCCAACCTTAGAAACTTCAATGACGGAAATCCAATCAACAGTCACATGGGAACGCGGAGACGCTCAGTTTATCGACGGGAGATATTCGCGTTCGCATTTTTGGAGCTTCGATGGAGGTGCTGTTGTTCCGGCTTCTTCCTCGCCACATTTCGTTCCGCTACCTTTCTCGATCGAATCGGCTGTAGATCCAGAAGAAGCGTTCGTCGTATCGCTTTCCAGTTGCCACATGCTCTGGTTTCTTTCCATTGCCGCTAAGCGATGCTTTCGCGTAAATTACTATCGCGACGTTGCTATCGGCGAGATGAGCAAGAGTGAGGACAACAAACTTGTGATTTCGATTGTTCGATTACGACCTCAGGTTGATTGGGAGGGTGACACTCCAGCAGATTCCGAAATCGTTGAGATGCACCAGAAGGCCCACGAGGAATGCTTTATTGCCAACTCAGTTCGAACAACGGTTCTGACGGAGCCAGTACTCAATCGGACGAACCAACGATTGCACGCAAGTGGCGATCAGGTGCACTGACAAATCAATGTTTCATCCCGCTGATCTCTGAACGGCGTCGTGCGGTCCCATTCCTGTTTGGACGCGACACACGGGAAGTTAACCACGGCGAGCTCAGGGTTAAACAGAGGGATCGTTCGCAGCATTGTGTCTTCTCCGTGTAACCCAGTGCCCTCTGTGGTTAAACGACTCGCTGGTTTTCCGTATGGGACCAATGACCCATGCCAGGTATTAGGTTATTTTGACAGGGTCGGATCAACTGTGGTACCATTTCTTAGGTTCACTTTCTTAGGTTCACTCAACCTAACATCTAAGAATTTGACATCGCGAGCGACGCGAGGAGCGGTGCCGATGTTCGAATTCACTGTTTCAGTTGCCCGGATGCCTGTCAAGTTTTTCTCGAGGATTGGATACGAACAATGGATTGCAGGACGATTGGTTGGTCGGGTGGACTGCGTGGGATGGCAGGTCTGGTACTCGCGCTGTCTGGGATGTTTCCGTGTGGGGTGGTTTGGTCTCAGCAGCCTGCCGCAACACCACCGCTAGGTACCGCGCCCGTTCCGTCAAAGCCTGCGATTCCAGGGTTGGGTCCGACCGAAAGCAACATTTTAGGAATGAAGAGTGACGGATTGTTGGAAGCCATCACCCAACGGGTTCAGCAATCAGGGCTACCTGCAATCGAAGCCCGAGATGGAGGTCCGGAGGCGAGGCCGGAAAAGGCAAAGGGTTCGCACCTGCTCCAGCGATGGCGGGCTGCTCAGTCGTTGTTGAGGACTGCGATGCTGTTGGAACGCGAAGCGGAAGCGGTCGAAGCAGAAGGGAACGAGGAAATCGCCCAAGAGCTCCGCAGCGTCGTCGATGAACTTCGATCACAAGTCGTACGTTTACTCGTTTTGCGACGCTGACGATTCGACTGCAGTCGGCCGAGTCGATCTGGGGCACAGCAGGCTGGCCAGGGTGAGCAAGGTCAATTCGCCGGCCATCAGGATCAGGCGTGCGACGATGGACGATGCCAACGCAACGGGTTGAGGTACGAGGGTGGTCAGGATCCACATCGCTACCAATTCACGCACAGCAACCCCTCCCGGTAGCATCGACAAAAAGCCAGCTAGCACGCCGAGACTCATGGCGGCCACGCACACCATCCACGCTTGCACGGATAACAGCGTCGGATCCGGAGTGATGGCCATCAATACCATCCATGCTGCGGTCCCATTGAGCGTCCAACCCAAGAAGCTCCAGGCGGACGTTCGAAGCATCAGTCGCCATGTGATCGCTTTGGCCACGAAGGCCGGCATGCTGCCAATTCGACTTCGTGAAACCATAGTCACCAACCATCGAAACGTGTGTGGCACCAAGGACAGTGCAAAGATTGGAATGCTCGCGAAAGCCATCCACCGAAATGTCGATGGAAGGGGCATGGCCAATGCAAAGATGGCGCCAAGCAATCCGCCGGATGCGAGGCTGGTCAACGTTTCGATGATCACGCTGACGATGGATGGACGAACAAGGGCGCCGATGCGATGCAGATGCCCGACGCGGAGGAGGACCGCCATGGCTTTTCCAGGCACATATTTGCCCATGTGCCCTAGAAAGTACGCGTAGAAGCTGTGGCGCCAATCCACCATCTGCCGGAAATCACGCAGCGTCTGGTGCCAGCCGATCCAGGTCGGGAGAAGGCCAGAGATGCTGCATCCCCATCCAGCGATCATCCAATCCCATCGCAAGCGGGCCCAAGACAGTTCACCGGGCATCGATTGCAATTCGGCGACAGCGCGTCGCCAGGCGACGAAGACACATACGACGACAACGATCGCGATGAGTCCTCGCAGCAGCATAAACAACCAGCGTTTTCGCACCACGCCAGCAGCCCTCGAAATGATGGGGGTGGCGGGATCGGGAATGCGATCGTGCAAGGTTCATCCGCCCGTGTTAGAATCCGGTCGATGCAACGAAGATGTGGAGTTAAGGTAGTATAAATTCGCTGCTCGACAACCGCATTCCCAGGAAACCTAACCCCGGAACCAGTTCCCTAAATGGCACGTTACATATCCTTTGCGGTGCTATTCGCCATCCTGATCGTGATCGGCGTGCTGTTCTATCGCGTCATGATCGGCTTTTTCGTTCCGGTCTTTATGGCAGTCATCTTGGTCGTCGTGTTTCGACCTCTGCATCGTTGGGTTTTGTCGAAGGTGGGTGGCAGGGACCATGTGGCGGCCAGCATCACAACGTTTCTGATCGTCTTGATCGTTCTGTTGCCGACCACTTTAGTCTTGGGTCTCGCGTTGGTTCAAGGGACCAAGCTATTTGAGAATTTCAATGAATCGAGCATCCGCGTTGGATTGAGCAAGCTTCGCGCGAATCAATACGTCAACCTGGAATCACCGTGCGCCGACACCTTGCAGTCGATTCAAGTCAAGGTACTCGACATTGAGAAGGAAGTCGCCGAGGCGAATTCGTACCTGCAGGTCACCAATGCCCAGGGTCGAATGGCCGGAGACGTGCTCGAGATCAGGAAACTATTGGCCGAAATCCCTCGCAAGCTGAATCGCTTTGCCGAGGACAAAGTAGAGAGCATGATTCTCGATCATCGTCGCAAAAACAACGAGTTGATTGCGGGGAGCGAGCTCAGTGCATTGCTCAAGCCGGCCATGGCGGAAAACGCCGCGGATCTGAAGGGGCTCACCGATCAAATCCCTGCCGCGATGGACGATCCCAACCTCATGGAGCCACTGCTGGCTGAGAAGGAATCGATAAAGAATCGCAAGCAGACGATCGCAGGGTTGTCGGAATTGGAGCTGCGTTGGGTTCACGACGCTCGTTCCGAATTGATTGACGTCGGGTTCAACTCGCAGATTGCGACCATAAAAATGAATCGGTCGCTCGACGAGCTGGCCTTTTCAGAAGATGGCAATTTGGCCCGGCTCCAGGAATCGGTTTGGCAGTTGGTCGGCAAATGGCAAGATGTGCGCGAGACGATCTTAGGGGGCAAGATTTTTGGGTTCTTGAAGGATCTCGCCAATCCATCGACCGAACAAGTGCGTGAATTGTTGCAGAATACGTTGTCGTATCTGAGACCGCGATTGATCTCGTTCGGAGGAGACTCCGCTGCGTTTCTGATCAAGTTAGTGCTAGGCATAACCATACTGCTCCTCTCGCTGTACTTCTTTTTGTGCGATGGTCCGGGCATGGTTCGCACACTCATGGACCTTAGCCCGCTGGACGATCGTTATGAGATGGAGCTGTTGGCTGAGTTCGATCGCACATCGCGTGCGATCGTATTGGCGACGATCCTGTCGGCCATCGCTCAAGGCGTAACGGCGGGAATCGGATATTATTTTGCGGGCATGCCGTCGCTGGTCATGCTCACCGCATTGACCACCGTCTGCGCGTTGATCCCCTTCTTTGGCACCGCGTTGGTCTGGGTCCCGGTGTGCATGTATCTGGCGGTTTATGAGGAACGATTTTTGGCAGCTGGCCTGTTGGCCGCATGGGGGATGTTGGTCGTCGGCACCGTCGATAACTTGATCAAGGTCTTGATTCTACATGGCCAGAGCCAATTGCACCCGCTGCTGGCGTTGCTCAGCGTGTTGGGAGGAATTCAAGCCTTGGGGCCGATCGGGATTGTCGTAGGACCATTGGCGGTGACACTACTTCAAACCACGTTGGGCATCATTCGCAATGAGTTGACCGAGATCAAAGATCACGAGGGGGCAGCCGACCCCATTTTCTCGTCGACGGGCTCATCGAGAAAGCCGATGAGCGAAATGATTCGCAAGGTCAAGAATCCAGACGCGGCTTCGGAAGAACCGGAACTGACGGGCGGTTCGGATGCTGCGATTGAACCCAGCCCTTGAGTTCGATTTCTTAAGAATTCAGTTCTTTGCTCATGACCATTCCATAGGTCGTGGCGCGAAAGCCCAAACGTTGCATGAGTTGGATGGCAGGTTGATATTGGGCCGAAGCCACAACACGCACGCAACGTTTTCGCTCCTGTTGCAATTGGCGAGCCGATTCAGCGATCAGGCATAGCAATCGTTCGCGGTTGGTGTCATCGCTGGGGATTTCGGAGAGTCGCAATCGTGCCGCTCCCGAATCGATTCCCCGCATGGAGGCATCCGGGTACCAAAAGTGGGCCTCCATTTCAACGCGCGGCAATCCGTGGGTGATGAGGGTGAATCGGGATTGATCGCAATGCCCGAGAACAGTGCTAATCCACCAACTCGGATGCGATTCTTCGAGGATGCGACCGATGGAACACGATCTTCGAATGGAGATCTGCATGCGGTCCATAGGAGGACGAAACGTATTGAGCGCGAGTTCCCAGGATTCGGTCGGTACCGAAGGTTTGAAACCTGCCGCCTGAAGCCAAGACAGCGCCCGCGTGTCGGAGGCGAGAACGCCCATCAGGTTGTCGCCGTCGGCGATCCCCAGATAGAACAAGCTGGTGTCGGGGGCACCGATTGCCAAGCAACGGTTGAGTCCCGTGCTCCGGATGGCGGTTACTGCGTGTTCGATGAGCGCGGCTGCAATGGAGTCTTCGTCCGCGTGGGGGGCGATGCAAAGCAAGTGGATCATGCCGGTCGGGCCAGCTTGACTGCCGCCATCATCGGACATCCCCGATCCGAAATGAATCACCCCGACGGCTTGATCATTCGCATCCAAGGCCAGCACCAAGTTTTCAGGCCGGAAATAAACCTTGCTTAGAATGCACTGATCCCAGAGATTCACTGAGCATCGAGAGGCGGATCCTGAGGCTGCATGGTGTTCGGCCCAGATCTTCGCGAGCGAGGGAGTATCGGTGTTTAGAAACGACCTGATTCTCCACACGTCCATCACCCCATCACAGGCGGAACTAGGAAGCACTCGTCATCGTGAGCGGGTGCGTTTTCCAAGACCGCGGTGCGAGGCAGGGACGGGATCACGCAGTCGACCCCCATCACATTTTCAAGATCGAAGGCGTGGACCATTGGTTCGACGCCCTCGGTGTCGACTGCAGACAATTGATCGAACAGCTCAACGATGCGGGAGAGCTGGACCGACAGTACCTGAAGCTCGGATGGCTCGACCGTTAAACGGGCAAGGCGTGCGATGCGTTCGACTTCGTCGGTACTGAGTCCCATCGTTATCGTCCTTGGTTGAATCGCAACGATCGATTTCCAAACGTGTGGAAACCAGTCGCATGGGTCCGATTCACGAGCATCTGCAATGCAGCTAGCATCGCGTTAGGAAGGCAATGCAAACGGCTTGCTGCGTACCGCTTTGCGAATCCGACCGCTGCGAATGCACTGGGTGCAGACACGCACCGTACGGACTTCGCCGCTGGGTAGCGAAGCTTTGATCGACTGCAGGTTGGGCAAGAAACGTCGCCGAGTGATTCCGGTGACTTTAGTCCCCACACCGCGCAGGTACTTGGCCACACCCCGGGTCTGAATCATGTTGCCAACCTGAGGGGACTTTCCGCAAACTTCACAAGCTTTTGCCATGATCGACCTATTGAACCGGACGTACGTGTTACTTTGAAATCGAAGGTAAGGATGCGGCGTGACAAAGGAATTGCCGCAAAAAACGGATGCCCAGTATAGCCCTCAGCCCTTTGGAATCAACGTCAAAACCAAGGTCATCCAAGAATCTAGGCCGTTGAGACGTCCGATTGTGGGAATTCGAAAAGGCAATTAAACTTCGTGCAGCGAAAACATAACCTTACGCACCATAAAGACTTGCGGATGGAATAACGGTCGTTCCTAGCGATGAGTATACAGAAATTCAGTCGAGAATTTGCAAGCGTCGTCGAGGTTGCCGGTTCTCTAGCAGTAGCCATCGAAGCCGACGCAGTCCTGTTTTTGCTCAATGGAGCCACCGATTGGGAGCGGCTCCGGGACTTGGTCCCGGCCGAAATCACCAGGATTTTGGTGGCAGCTGACCGGGAGGAGGACCTCGAGGCCGCAACGGGCTTTGGATTGGTACCCATCGCGCTCAACAAAGAAAACGCGCCCTTGCTCGAGCGGTTGCAACACGCGTTGCTCGAAGCGGTGGCGGATGAGCTCCTGGCCAATTCCTGCGATGTGGTTGCGGTCTATTGCGGATTCGAGGCCAGTCGGATCGATTCGATTTCGATCATCAAACTCGACGAACGGATGCGTCGGTTCACCAGTCGCGATCTGCAGCGTCTGGAAACCGCCGTGCCACTCAACAATTTGAAGACAGTCATCGACTTGGCCGTTCAGATTGGCCGCGAAGGGCGTGAGGGCAAAAAGGTAGGGACGATGTTCATCGTGGGGGATACCCGCAAGGTCATGACGCATTGCAAAGACAGCGGCTTCGATCCCCTCAAAGGCTATAGTCGCAAGCATAGGAACCTTCACGATCCACGCGTTCGCGAGGACGTCAAGGAGATCGCTCAGATGGATGGTGCCTTCATCGTCGCGCCCGATGCGGTGGTGGAACGCTCCCGACAGATCATCGAGGTCCTCCATGAGAATCTGCAACTCTCCAAAGGACTGGGCTCCCGGCATTGGGCGGCCGCCGCAATCACCCAACGCACCAAGGCCATCGCCATCGTCGTGAGCCAATCCAGCGGTACGGTCCGCGTGTATCAAAACGGAATTTTGGTACTGCGTATCGAACCGATGGACCATGCGGTCAAGTGGCAGGAATTCAATTACGAGCCACCGCCCAATGAAGCCTCCGATTGATCGTGAATCACTTGATCAAGATGCACCGTACATCGCTGTCGTAACCGGATCGAGCAGTGGGATTGGGCAGGCCATCGCTTTGGAATTGGCGCGGCGTGGTGCGAGGGTTTTGATCCATGCCCGCAGAAACGTATCCGGCTTGATGCAAACCGCGAATTCAATTCACGAACTGCAGTCAACCATCGATTCCGATCGCGCATGCCGCGGCGTTGTGGCGGATCTCTCTAGCTCGCAGTCAATCTTCGAACTGACGCGGGCTGCATTCTCTTGGTATGGCTACATCAACACGTGGGTCCATGCCGCGGGAGCAGATGTGCTGACTGGTGCTGCGGGCGAACTACCTTTCGAAGACAAGCTTGAATTGCTGTGGACGACCGATGTTCGCGGCACGCTTTTACTCAGTCGAAGGGTGGCAGACGAAATGCTTCGCGCAGGGGTCCCTCAACAGAATCTGCTCCCTTCGATGGTCCATCTCGGATGGGATCAAGCCGATGGAGGTATGGAAGGGGATAGCGGGCAGTACTTCGCAGCCATCAAGGGGGCGGTGGCTGCGTTTTCGAAGAGTCTCGCCAAAACCTACGCGCCGCATGTACGCGTTAACTGCGTTTCGCCAGGCTGGATTCAGACCGAATGGGGACGTGGTGCCTCATCGGCTTGGAGCCAGCGCTCGCGCGATGAATCGCTGCTCAACCGCTGGGGAGATCCGCAGGACGTCGCTCGCTTGGTCGCCGCGATCAGTATGGGGGATGGAGAGTTCGTCAACGGACAGACACTCAACGTCAATGGCGGCTGGCGGGGCGGGTCATCAGCCGTCCGTTGTTCCGATTCACGCGACGCGCGACCGACCTTAAACTAGGTGCTCCGCGCGAAGGCCTTAAGGGGAGGCCTTAAGGGGAGCATGGTACGGGCGATAACTCCGACGCTTCGAGCGAAAAGGACTCCGAAGTGTCGAGCAAAATCGAGTATACTTCGACACCGTAACCATCGGCACGCGTTCGCGCGCGTCTCCATGCACCTCCAACCTCCATCGATTGTCCCATGCCTTCGATACGACGTCTCTTGGCTGCCAATCGCAGCGAGATTGCCACCCGCATCTTCCGCAGCGCTCATGAATTATCGATCCACACCGTCGCGATCTATTCGCATGAAGACCGATTTGCACTCCACAGGTTCAAGGCCGACGAGGCGTATCCGATCGGTAAGCCTGGAGAGCCTATCCGGTCGTATCTCGACATTCCTGGGATTGTCGAATTGTGTTTGGAGAACGGCATCGATGCGGTCCATCCCGGCTACGGCTTTTTGTCCGAGAACGCTGAATTCGCGCGGGCCTTGCGATCCAAAGGGATTATGTTTATCGGCCCGAGTGTGGAAGCTTTGGAGTTGCTCGGTGACAAGGTGGCTGCGCGCGAATTGGCCAAGCGGGTGGGAGTGCCTGTGCTCGAGGGATCTTCGGCTGCTGTCCGCGATCTCGACGATGCGCTAGCCATGGGCCGCGCGATGGGCTATCCGGTAATGCTCAAGGCATCCAAGGGCGGCGGTGGACGTGGAATGCGGGTGGTGGAGTCCGAGGACCAGTTGGCCTCGAATCTCGAGCAGGCCCAGCGCGAGGCCAAGAACGCATTTGGCAGCGATGAGGTGTTCCTCGAAAAGCTTGTGGCCCGCGCTCGGCATTTGGAAGTTCAGATTCTCGGCGATCAGCATGGCAACATCATTCATCTGCATGAGCGGGATTGCTCAGTGCAACGTCGCCATCAGAAAGTCGTCGAGATTGCACCCGCGCCCAACTTATCACCCGCATTGGCTCGGGAGCTGCACGAAGCAGCGTTGGCTATCGCGCGCGAAGCCAACTACTACTGCGCGGGAACCGTCGAGTTCTTGCTCGATACGGACACCAATAAATTCTATTTCATCGAAGTCAACCCGCGGATTCAGGTCGAGCATACCGTCACCGAAGAGGTCACCGGCATCGATTTGGTGCGATCGCAAATCCAGGTTTCTTGCGGAGAACGTTTGGGAGATGCATCCCAAGGCTTGCCATCGCAGGACGAGGTTCAAGTCGTCGGCAGTGCGATCCAATGCCGCGTGACCACCGAGGATCCGAGCAATCAATTTCGTCCTGACTATGGCCGCATCACGCACTATCGCAGCGCCGGTGGGTTGGGTATTCGACTCGATGCCGGCAGCGCGTTTAGCGGAGCCGTGGTCAACCCGTTTTATGACTCGTTGTTGGTCAAGGTCACGGCTCGAGGACGGAGTTTATCCGAAGCCGCTGGACGGATGGAGCGCTGTCTGCAAGAGTTCCGTATCCGAGGTGTCAAAACCAACATCCCATTCTTGATCTCACTCATCACCCATCCAACGTTTCTGGCGGGGGATGCCACAACTCGGATGATCGACAAGACGCCGGAGCTATTTGAGCTGCCTCGGCGTCGCGATCGCGCCACACGTCTACTCCTTTTCATCGCCGATACGTTGGTGAACGGCACTCAACTCGTCGACAATCCAACCATCAAAGTTCGTAGGGACGAAGCCGTCACGCCGCGATGGGATCGCACGCAGGAAATTCCCGACGGCTACCGACAACAATTTTTGAAACTCGGCGCGCAACAATTCTGCCAATCGATACGCGATTCCAAGGAACTGTTGCTGACCGATACGACCATGCGCGACGCGCACCAATCGCTGCTGGCGACCCGCGTTCGAACGTTCGACATGCTCAAGATAGCCGACGCCTACGCGCGGCTGGCTCCGCAATTGTTTTCGCTCGAGATGTGGGGCGGTGCGACGTTCGATACGTCGATGCGATTCCTCAAAGAGAGTCCATGGCAACGACTAACCGAACTCCGCGAGAAGATCCCGAACCTGCTGTTTCAGATGCTGCTCCGCGCGTCCAATGCCGTGGGTTATACCAATTATCCCGACAATGTGGTCCGAGCATTTGTCAAAGAAGCCGCCGTTGCAGGGGTCGATATTTTCCGCGTGTTCGATGCGCTGAATTGGACCGAAAACATGCGTGTGGCCATGGATGCGGTTATCGAATCCGGAATGATCTGTGAGGCCGCGATCTGCTACACGGGCGATATCCTCAACCCGGCTCGACAGAAGTATTCGCTCAAGTACTACGTAGACTTGGCCAAGCAATTGCAGTCGATGGGCGCCCACATGCTGGCCATTAAGGACATGGCTGGGTTATGCAAACCAGCAGCGGCACGACTGCTCGTCTCGACCCTTCGGCAAGAGATCGATATCCCGATCCATTTCCACACGCACGATACGGCGGGTATCCAGGCCTCGTCGATCTTGAATGCCTCGGAAGCTGGACTGGAGATTGCCGATGGGGCACTGGCCTCCATGTCGGGTGGAACCTCACAAGTCAACTTGAATACATTGGTCGAAGCCTTGCGTTTTTCCGATCGCCAGAGCCGTCTCGATACCGATGCGTTGACCCAACTGTCGGAGTACTGGAAAGCCGTGCGCCAGTTCTACGCACCCTTTGAGGGTGAAGCGTTGGTGGCCGCAGGAGACTTGTATCAACACGAAATGCCGGGCGGTCAATACACCAATCTGTTCCAACAGGCCAAAGCGTTGGGACTCGCCGATCGCTGGGACAAAGTTTGCAAGATGTACGCCGATGCCAACACATTGCTCGGGGACATCGTCAAGGTGACACCAACCAGCAAGGCAGTAGGAGATCTCGCGCTGTTCATGGTGGCCAACGATTTAACCGCACAAGACGTAGCCAATGGAGCTCGCGAATTGGCGTATCCGGGATCGGTGCTGGATCTGGTCGGAGGCATGATGGGCCAGCCCCCGAACGGGTTTCCGGAAAAGGTCAAACGCGCCATCCTTCGGAACAACCCGGAAGTCACTCAGCGGCCGGGCGAGACGCTTCCTGACTACGATTTCAAAGAAACGGCTGCCCAACTCGAAAGCAAGATGGGACGCCCGCCGAGTGGGCAAGACATCGTGACCAGTGCGCTCTATCCAAAGGTATTTGATGATCTGGTGGCTCATTGGAAGGAGTACGGAGACGTGTCCCTCATTCCGACACCGATCTTCTTCTTTGGACCGATGGTGGGTGAGGAGTTCTCGATCGAGATCGAGTCGGGCAAACGATTGATCATCAAGTTCCTTACCATCGGTGATCCTCGACCGGATGGTGTTCGAACCGTTTTCTTTGAACTCAATGGTCAGCCCCGCGAGGTAGAAATCGTCGATCGATCGATCGAGACCAAAGGGGCGAAGCGAATGAAAGCCGATCCAACCGATCTCACGCATATCGCAGCGGCCATGCCAGGCATGGTCATCGGCGTGGCGATCAAGGAAGGGGCTAGGGTGAGCAAGGGGCAGAAGCTTTTATCGCTCGAAGCCATGAAGATGGAAACGGTCCTCAACTCCGATCGCGATGGCGAGATCACGCAACTGTTGGTTCAATCCGGTAGTCAAGTCGAAGCTGGCGATCTGTTGCTCGTTATCAAGTGAGGCGCACTAACGATCGCCACGACTGGATCTTTTGTTAGGGCAATGGGCTGATCAATAGATGACTAAACTCGATCTTGGTCCCGGGATCGTGACCTTGCAACATGATCGTGCCTGATTCGGTTCGCAGCCCTTTGCGAGGGTTCTCATTCGGAACTCGCGTGTCTTCCCACTGCACGACTTGCACGCCTTCGACCCAGGTTGCGATGTGGGGGCCGTCAGCGACGATGGTTAGGTGCACTGGTTGGCCTTCGTCGCTGAGTACTGCCCGTGCGTTCTGACGACGGAATATTGCTCCGGAACCGGCATCGATGGGTCGTCGGCGGTCGTCGCGAAAACCATGATGGATTTGGCATTCGTACCCGTTCATGTCTTCCGCAGGGATGCATCGGAAGAATATTCCAGAGTTCGTGTTTTCAGACATCGTCAACGCTGTGGCTTGGATGAACACATTGGCGTGCGGTTGCAGCAATTCCAGATGACCGCGACCTCCCTCAATCCGCACCGTGCCTTCTGAGGTGAATTCGGCTCGCACGTCTCCGCCTGGCTGATTCCAATCCTCTGGATTGGCTCCGGGAATCACTTGGTAGCCCAACGGTCGTAGCCGGATGTTTCGGAATCGAACCCCACCCTCGCGAAACTGCAAACCGATCTTGCCCGCGACCAAACCCGTCTCATCGTTGTAATCGACCGATGACTGGCCATTGACCCATACCTGAACGTGCTTCTGATCGACCAATGCATGCAACGCATTCCATTGGGCTGACTCCGGTTCATCGACTTGTTCACTGACCTTGGCTCGTCCGACCAACGATCCTGTCGGAAAGGGATTGCTGAGCGGAGCGATATTCAATTCGTAGCAATCCTTGGCGGGATCGGTGGGCTGATCGGGGGTGCGCAGGAATACGCCGCTATTGGTCCCTTCGTCGGCCATGAATTCCAGTTCCAATTCGTAGTCACCGAATCGCACCTCGGTCACGAGCAATCCTGTCTGGCCACTGGTCGCGACAATCTGGCCTTCTTCGACTCGCCAATCCGCATTGCCCGCATTGCGCCAACCCATCAAGGATTGACCATCAAACAATCGAATCCAGCCTTGATCGAGTTCTTCCCGCGTCAGCCGAGCCTCGAGAAGTTCTTCCACGCGCACGGTTTCGTCCAACGGGGGCTCGTCGGCGGCTGGCGTCGGCGCGGACTCCAAAACGACAGCCGCACTCGCCGGCGCGGCTTCGATCGGATCCGATGGAATCGGCTCGTCGGAAGTGCGTCCCATTGAGGTCGCCGATTCCGGAGTGGGTTGGCAACCCCAGGCACCGAGCGTGAGACAGACGAGTACGACGACCAGGTACACGTTTAACGGTTGGTAATTTCGAGCCATGCATCCAAAGGTGGGTGGGAGGTTTCGGGTCGATGCGATGCGTTCGTCCAGACCTGCAGTCGATTGGTGGAACGGATCATGGAGGTGATGTCATGCTCCAACGAAGCCTCAAGTTTACACCAAGGCAAGGGCATCGCGTTGAGCAAAATCGAATCGATGTCTGGTCCGAGTGATAGCTTTAGTAGCACGCGCGTGGATGCATCCAAACCGGTCGGGGATTTGAAAATCCGGACCCACGCTCCGGGCATCGCGTGCAAGGCTCCGGCGTCGCGGGAATCCTCCCGTCGCCAAGCGCGGGCCAGCGAGATTCGGTGGGAGGATTCGTTCATCCGCACTCTTGTTCTTGTTCGTACAGCGAGCGGCTGGGATACACACCCGGTGCATCGAGGCTGTACCAATCCTCGAGAACTTGCTTCCAGCCGGCAAAGTCTCGGACGCGGGCGAAATGATCCCGTACGATGAGGCTCTCTGGATGCGACGCGGAGTATTTGATTCCGAATTTGCGCATGGGTATCCCTGCACGGTCAGGTCCATGCAGCTGTTCGGCCAACCGAAAATGCTCCAGCATAACGTCGCGTTGCTGGTGGACACTGGGCGGGTCGGGCAATGGGTTGCCTTCGAAAAGGGCCATCGCTTGGGTAAAGATCCATGGATTACCGATGCATCCCCGGGCTACGGTCACACCATCGACACCGGTCTCTTGCATCATTCGCAAGCAGTCTTGGGCGCAGAACAAATCACCGCTGCCTAGCACAATACGGTTCGGTCCAACGTGTTGCTTCACTTCCTTCAGAAACCCCCAACGGCTCGGTCCGTTGTAGCGTTGTTGAACGGTTCGACCGTGCACGGTAATGGCGGCGATGCCGTACGCATAGGCAGCATCGAGAATCTCATAGAAACGATCTCGGCTTTCGCTCGAATCATCGATGCCACGACGCATCTTGATGGTCACGGGAATTTCCGCAGGCACGCGATCGCGGGTGCGGCGTACGATCTCCATAGCCACTTCGGGTTGGCTCAAATGAAAACCACCGCGACAGCGTCCAAGAACTTTTCGGACAGGGCAGCCAAAGTTGATGTCGATCACTGCGAATCCGGCTTCGACCAGCTTCTGAGCGCCGAGCGAAAACTGTTCCGGTTCGGCGCCCATCAATTGGCCTGCGACCGGCTGCTCGTCGGGCGTGTTGTACAAAAAGTGTTGTGTCTTCTTGCGGTCCTTCAAACTGACTAGGAACTGGTCGAGCATGACTTCGCACAAGGAATACGAAGCACCGTGTCGCCGGGCCAACAATCGCATGGGCCAATCGCTGTAGCCGCTCAATGCAGCCTGAACGACAGGAAAGCCGATCGCGACGTTTCCGATTCGCAGCGGACGGATCCCACTCACATAGGGAGTTGTTACGACTTCAGGAACGCTCATGAGGAACTCGCGTCACGATGTTTAGGGCTGGCAAACAATTCGGCCAGAGCGCTGCGAACACGCTGGATAGCCGGTCCCCAATCGCCGATTTTCTCTTGTCGAAACAATCGGAGGCTAGGGTACCACGGGCTATCCTCGCGGTTGAGCATCCAGCGCCAGTCGGGGGTAAAGCCTAGTACGATCATGGCGGGTCGAGCGAGCCCGCCGGCCAAGTGAGCCATAGCCGTATCGCTGGTCACGATCCCATCCAAATGGTGCAAAATCGCTCCGGTGTCCATGAAGGCACCGCTAGATTGGTCGAGATTGTTGGGCAAGGTATAGATAGGTTTTGAACCTGTCCAATGGGCGATCTGTTCGCTGCCATGACCAAACTGCAAACTGATCAGCTGCACTCCTTCGAGATCGCACAGTGGTTTGTACTCGTCTAGCGCAAACGATCGAAACATGTCGGCTTGATGGTCCCGATTGCCCTGCCATACCAATCCGATACGGCGGGAACTCGGGGGCAACGATCGGCGAAGTTGGTTTCCCCAGTAGTCGATCAGATTCTGAGGCAAATTCAGATAAGGAACTTCACTAGGAATCGACTCAGCATCGATCTTGAGTACGTCCGCGACGTCGATCAACGAGCAATGGTAGTCAAACGGCTGCTCGACAGTCCACGAATTGGGGATCAACGCATCGATGCCATGGCACCCTTGGAGAAGGGCTAGCAAGGCGGGCTGCATATGCAGCAAGATCCGCGCTCCCCGTTGCTTGAGCACTCGCACAAATCGCACGAAGTTCAAGGTGTCCCCAAGCCCTTGTTCGCTATACAGCAGGATGGTCTTTCCTGTGAGATCCTGGCCGGTCCACTTGGGTTGCCGGTAATTGTTCTGCACCGCCTCCTTGCATTGCCAACGGTAGCGATACTCCTGCCATCCGTTTGGGAAATCTCCTTGGAGCAGGTGAATGACGCCTAGGTTTCGGTGCAACTCAGCGTCGTTGGGCTGCAACTTCATAGCTTCGTAATAGTATCGGAATGCCAGATCGATGCGTCCGGTCCATGCGTGGAGGGTCCCACGATTGCGGAGAGCGTTAAAGTAATCCGGTTGCAAGGCGAGGGCGGCTTCGAACGCTGCATCTGCCTCCTCGACTCGACCTAGATACCGCAATGAATTGCCGAGATTGTTGTAAGCGATCGGGAAATTTGGTTGGATCCGCAAGGCATTGTCGTAGGCGGAAACTGCATCCGCATAATTGCGTCGATCGTGCTGGGCGATGCCTAGATAACACCAGGCGTTGGCGTTGGCGGGTTCCTCTTTCAAGACGTTGCGGTAAACCTCAATCGCGTGCTGGACGTCTCCTTGCTGGTGGACATGCCAAGCTCGCAGAAGCTTTTCTTCGGTGGAATGCATTGCAAATGGGTGGGAGAAAGGTCGCGCGATCGGAAGCTCAGATGGTACCCCGAAGCCTGCCCCAGGCAAAGAGTTGAGTGGAGACGAAGTCAAGAACGATCGGCGGGACGATGAAAATACGAAAGGAGGGCCGGCAAAAAGAGCATGTCACACACCAGGGCCATGAGGAGCGTGATGATCCCCAGAGTCCCAAAGACGCGGTGATCACGCGTTTCGCTGAAGAGGACGGACGCAAAACCCGCGACCAACACAATGGTGGTCATCGTCAATCCTGTACCGACCCCTTGGAAGGCCTCCTCGATCACCAACCGATGTTCCTTGCCCGATTTAAGTTCCTCTTTGTAGCGCGACAGAAAATGGATGGTGTCGTCGACGGCGATTCCAAGGCAAATGGTGAAGCAGCACACACCTACGATTTCGAGAGGCTGGCCGGTCAAGGCCATGAAGCTAGCGGCCCCTAACAAGGGAAGAATGTTGGGAACGATGGAAATCAATCCGAGTCGCAAGGATCGGTATGCGACCGACAAGACGAGAAAGATGACGACCGAGGCGCTGCCCAGGCTCGCGGTCAGATCGGTGACAATCTTGTACAAGTTTTGCCACCGCCAGATCGCATCTCCCTGCAACTCCAGTGTCAGTCCAGGCTGCCGGCTTTCAATCTGCAGAAGTGATTGTTCGATGCGTTCGAAAGTGGGTTTGTAGCGAGCCGTCCCGAGATCTTGGCAGCGGAAGGTAACCTTGGCTTCCCCGCGGTCGGGCGTGTAGATGGCTTGTTTAAGCGGTGGTGGCAGCAATTCGATCATCGATAGTTTGTCGACGGCCGATCCCTCACCTGGCATCGCTTCAAGAAGTCGAGCAACCGATAGTGGGTGCCCGATCAGCGGTTCCGATCCAAGTACGGTCTCGATCTCAGAGAGCACTGAGAGAATCTGTGCCTCTTCCCACTTTTGCGGATCCCACTTGACGGCCACATTGCACACATCCAGTCCCCCCATGGCTTGATCCAAATGAGCCATCGATAACTGTATATCGCTGCCGCTTGGAAGGGCGCTCGATTTTCGGTCGTCGGGTCTCAGGGTAGACGCGATCAAACTGAGGACCACCATCATTAGGATCGCCAAAGCGCTAAAAACACGATCGCGCAGAAGGACGGAATGGACCCAAGGCCCGAGTTGATTTAATCCTTGGTCCAACCAATCGTTCTGCGCACCGCGCGTAAATCGCCGGCTCCAGCGTGTCATGCTGGCCAACGGAATGACGAGCATTACTGATATCCACGTGGCTCCGACTCCGATCACGCAAGCCCAACCGAACTCGCGCACGGTTTCATGATGAGCGAAGGTCAGCGAACCCATACCGATAGCCGTGGTCAACGACGTTAGAAAGCATGCCAGACCAACCAATTCGAGGGTACGTCGACAAGCCTGTTTGGGCGGCGTGCCTTCCCGCATGCACTTGCGAATGTGAATCATCATGTGCACGCCATCGGTGAAGCCGACGAGACTGAGGAGCACCGGAAGAATAACGAGGCTGAATGGGTTTTCTTGAAGATCGAAGTAGCGCAGAAAACCCAAGGTCCAGAACACACCCAAGACGGGGGCTGCGGCCACCACTAGCACGACCGATAATCCGCGAAACAGCAAGGCCGCCATCGCAAAGATCATGCTGTATCCGATGATTTGATATCGGATTTCATTGCTGCGGTTGTTCTGACTGATCATCAAGCGAAACGGGACCGCGCCGGTGACGTGAAATTCCATTGGTACATTCGGAAACTCCGCGCTGGCAGACCGAGCAGCTTCGAGTATGGGGGCCACGCAGTCTTCGTCCCGTTTGACGAAGATCCAATCGTATTGGATCTCTACCAAAATCGTCTGGGCGTCGGGGGAAAGGATTTGACCGACGACCAGCGGGTGCTGCGTGGCTTTCTTCTTTGAAGCGTCAAAACGTTGTTGTGAGGCGTGCCCACGGGGGAGAATCGGCTCGGCCAATCCGAATATGTTCAGCGGCGGCGATTCGTCCAGCGATCGAGTGGTCGCGACCACATCCAAGTCACCGACCTGCGTCACGACACGTCGGAATGCAACGGCTCCCTCGGGAGTGAAGATGATCGGCGACTTTATGACCAACACGGCGTCGGACCTGGCGCCCGAGACTCGGCCGCGGCGACGCGGTGGCGAGGGTGCAGAATCCTTTGGTTCCCCACCCGGCAGAACCTCTGAATCCGAAGGGGCCGGCCCACCTCCCAGCGCAGTGATCACGCGCTCCGGCCATCTCGGATCGAGATAGCCGCCGATGGCGAGCCCGGTCATGGCGATCAAGAAGCAGACGCAAGCGATCGGATGATCGACGACCGATGCAAAGATTTTCGATGAGAAACTCGAGGCGTTGCGAACATCGCTCACGGTTTTATTTGCCACGTCGTTCGTCCACTGCCTGGATCAACTCCTCGCGTGTAATGAAACGATCACCATCGCGATCGATGCGCTGGAAGGAGTACGCGCGAACAACATTAGTGGCTTCATCCCAGGCCACTCGACCGTCGCGATCGCTGTCCATATCTTGCAAGAACTCATCCGCATATGCGATGGCTCGGTCCGATGGAGCAGCTGGTTGCGGCGATTTTGAGTCCGTGGCATTGATCACAGCAACAGGCAAATGCTCGGTCCTGGTCCGCGGTCGGGCGACCTCGAAGAATGCCAATGCCATCTCCTCCCACGTTTGGTCCCCCCACATCACGTACTCGTCGGGATCGGGGTTGAAGGGATTGTCGCTCGAATTGTCGAACGTGGCGGTGAACTCAATGGCGTTGATCTGGGCGAGTGGGATGCCCTGAGTGAACTCATACGTGTGCTGCCAGTTGAAGTCGTAGCGTGGCACATGCAACAAGATATCGGTACTTGTATCCGAGATCGCTCGCAACTCAAACGATTTGCCGCGCAGATGCATGTGCGGAGAGACGGTTAGCAATTCGCTGTCGGCCGGCAATCGGTTCAACCTCGCTTCAACGCGCGCGTTGCTCACCCCGGGTGGGATTTCGAAGTCCTGGTCTAGACCGGCCAACGTGAATACCTCATGCGTCACACTCGGCTCGTCGACGAACGTGAGGCCGACCTGGGAACGATCGAAGGACTCGCGTCCGTTGGGGGTGTAATGCATCTGGAACACGAACTTGGAACCTGCGGGAATACGACGCGCGTAGCCGGGTGGAAATCGAGTGGCCATCTGGCCGGGAACGTAGGCGGTCAGCCATCCAATGCCTGAAAACGATTCGCCATCGGGTGGTCGCATGAAAACGATGGCGTGATGGACAATGGATGCATCTCCAGGGATGACCTGAGCACCGCTGACCCAGCGATCTTCGGTCAGGTGCGGATCGACCACAAAGTATTGATACTCCACCGTTCCGGAGGCGGGAACGCGGTAAGACTCCGCCCGCATCGGCACCACCAAATCCGGCTCATGCTCCAATCGCCAACCCGAAGCGATCTTTGGAAACGAGGGGATCGATTCCGTATTGCCTAATGGGGCGCCCGCGCGTACCCAGGCGCGGATGGTCGCAATCTCTTCCGCCTTCATCGACCTGGCATTCTTGAAGGAACCGTGCGCGGGATCGGCATGCCACGGAGGCATACGGCCATCGTCGATGACCTCCAAGATCATCTCGGCCCAGCCGCGAACTTCGTAAGGATCGTTCATCGCGAAAGGACCGATCTCTCCGGCGCGGTGGCATTCATAGCAATGTTGCGTCAGGATCGGAACAACATCCGATGAATAGGTGACGGAGGCATCGATATCCGGTTCTCGCTCCCAAGTCATGGCGCATCCCACCGGTTCGGTAATGCGGACGGCAGGGACGCGACCGTCACATAATGCCGTAAGTGCGTCTCTCAGTTCGGACCTGGCTGCGCGAGGACGTGTGATCCCGGGCGCATACTGATCGTCGACACGGCCGCGATACTCGATCGTCCCATCGCGAGCAACGACGATCACTTCAGCCGTACGTGTGATTTGCAACTGCTTGGCCCACTGTTGATCGGCATCTCGGTAAAAGGGAAAGCCAATGGACAAGGTCTCGGTGAATTGCTGAATGTCTTCAATGGAATCCTGTACGTTGCTATTAACACCCACCCATTGCACTCCGCGTGAGGAAAATTCAGCGGCGAGTTTCTGAAGGCGTTGACCGTACAACCGAGCGACCGGGCACTCGCAGCCCAGAAAGCAGTAGACACGCCATCGATCCGACTCCGACCATTCGATCGCTTCCCCCGCGACCGAGGTCCAAGCGTCGGGTGGCACCTCCGCTGTGGCGGGAACGGCCAAACAGGTCAAAACGACGAAGGCCGGAATCACGCGTGAAAGTCGACCGTGTTCCAACATTTTTTCCAACTCCCAAATGGGTAAATGCAACGGTCAATTCAATTCTTCCGATAACCGCGAGGAACGTAGTTATAGCTAGCGGCGACGGTGTTTCGCAACGGCAACCGCACGCTACTTCATTCCAAACCTAGAAGCCATAAGGTGTTATGTGAAAACTCGAGCCCTCGGTGGCCTTCGCAAAGTCCCTCGAACCGCATCGGAAATTGGGATTGATTGGCAAGCTCGGTAAGTTGCGCGCATCCGGTAGATCGTGTAGGGCCGGTAGTTCAGGAATCAACCGGAGGATCGTCAAGGACCGAAACACCGGAAGACTCCCTACCCTTCAGTACACAGGGTCCCTCCGTGCACAGGCAAAAAAGAATGAACCAAAAGACTCTCAAAAGATCATGGATTCGTTCGTTGATTCGCAATGCTTGCGTAACAGCGATTGTCCTTCCTGGGATGACCTCAAGCCAAATCGGCTGCAATCGAGCTCATTACCGCAATCGCGCGGACCAGGAAGTGTACTCGCTGATCGAAGAGAAAGTGAACGACGGCGGTGTACCTGCGATTCGATCCATTCAGATGGATCGCGCATCGCGCATGTTTGATCCCTTCAATCCGGACCGTCCTCCGATGCCGGAGGATGATGGTGTGGCCGCCGAGTACATGAAGGTTCTCAATGGTAAGAAGCACTATCCACTTTGGGATGTGAACGGCAAAACCAATACGGCAGAAAACCCGATTTGGTGGCAGTATTTGCCTTTAGATGAACGTGGTGTTTTGGTTCTGGATTCCGATATGGCGGTACGCGTTGCGACGCTTCACAACACTAACTATCAATCCGAAATTGAAACGCTCTATCTGTCGGCGCTCGACGTCAGTTCGGAGCGGTTCCAATTCACCAACCAGTTGTTTAGTGGCTACTCAAGTTTCTACACCGCGAATGGAAATCTTCGTGGGCCCTCAACCGTTTCGTCCAATTTGTTCACTGCAAGTGGATCGGGGTTAGGCACGCGCGGTCTCGGTCTGCGTCGCCGGTTCACTACGGGTGCCAATTTGATTGTTGGCATGGCCAACAATATCACTTGGAATGTGACAGGCCCATCGAACCAGAGCGCAAACTCCATCATCGATTTCACGTTTATTCAACCGCTGCTTCGCGGTGCGGGTCGAGACGTCGTTCTCGAAACTCTCACTTTGGCTGAACGAACGCTGCTCTACAACGTTCGCTCGTTCGAAAGGTACCGAACAGGGTTCTACGCCACCGTCACGGTCGGCCGGCAGAATGAACCTGGTCCGCAACGACGCGGTGGTTTGTTGGGTGGTGCTGGTTTGCAAAACTTCTCGGGTCTGGGCGGTGGTTTTGGTGCCGTCGGCAATACCTTAGGTGGGGCTGGTGGCGGTGGTGGCGGCGCGGGCGGCGGTGGAGCCACGGGCGCGGGAGGTGGCTTTGCAGGTGGAGGAGGGGTCGGAGGCGTTGGCGGATTCCTCGGATTGGTGCAGACTCTCGTCCAGATTCGGAATGCTGAGGAAAACGTCGTTCGACTGCGCGAGAATTTGGCACGTTTTGAAGACACGCTGCGGGAACAATTGACGGTGATTCCCGAAACGCAGGACGCGATTCCAAGTCAGCAGTTGCAAGTTGCCCAGGCGAGGCAGGCTTTGATTTCGTCCCAAGCTGCATTGTTGCAACAAAAATTCGGTCTCGAGCAAACGTTGGACAACTTCAAGGTATCTGTTCTAGGGCTGCCACCCTACATTTGCCTAGAGATCAAAGATCCGATCCTCGATCAATTCGATTTGATTAGTGGAGACCTGAAGGGAAGAAGAAATCAAGTTGCAGATTTCCGAGATCGGATCGGCGCTAGCAATTTCAACCTCCTGGAATTGAGCCCTATCGAAACGGATCCTGCGACGGGAAACAAGTCGCGATCGCTTCAATGGAATCAAGAGTCTCAAAACGACGTGCGAACGATCATTTCCAATCTTAACCAATTGGAACAATTGGGTGAGACCATTCTCGGTAAAGATATTGGTGACGTTCTCTACGACCTTGAGAAACTGAGAAACGTGTTGCCGCGCCGTGAAAAAGAGTTGCAGCGATTGCGCGCGATCTACCAGCAAGAACGAGACCTGGTTTGCACGTTGCTCCCGACCAATACGCTCGATCTGGCGCTCCTCGATTCCACGGCCATGGACGAATTACCAGATACCTTGACACAGGAACTGAACAAGCTTGAAGAGCGATTTCGCAATCGAGACGAACGCTTGCAAGAAGTGAAGCAAGCGGCGGAGACGATACTCACGGAAGCCGATCGCGGTGACGGAAAACAACAGTTCCTCCAACTAAGGGACAACGTTGTGTTGCCGAGCCAGTCCATTCTTGCGGAATATGCCGAAGACGTGTTGGCGCTGCAAGTGGTCCAAGCGAAGGCTCGAATCGAAAGCGCGGTGTTGCCAGAGGTGGATATTCAGCCCGAAGAAGCGGTTGAGATTGCTCGCCGCAATCGATTGGACTGGATGAACACCCGCGCCTCCCTGGTCGACTCTTGGCGATCGATCGAGTTTGTTGCGGATCAGCTGGAGAGTTCTTTGGATTTGATTTTCATCGGTGACATGGTGAACACCACGGACAATCCGTTTACCTACTCAAGGCGCAGCGGTCGATTGCGGGCTGGATTCCAATGGGATACGCCGCTGACACGACTTCAGGAACGGAACAATTATCGGTCGGTGTTGATTGACTACCAACAAGCCAAGCGAGCGTACTACCGTTTCGAGGATCAGATTTGGCAAGGATTGCGGTCGGAGCTTCGCAACCTTCGGTATCAGCAATACAACTTCGAATTGCAACGCTATGCGGTCCGAATCGCTGCTCAGCAGATCACGATCAACGAAGACTTGCGGCAGATCCGAGAAAGCTTGAATCAGGTCTCTGGGCCGACGGCCGCTCGTGACAGCGTTTCTGCGTTGAGCGACTTGCTCAATGCCCAAAACAACTTCCTCAACGTGTGGGTCGCGTATGAGGCTCAGCGCCGCAACCTCGATCAGGATCTCGGCACCATCCAAGTCGACCCGGATAACATCTGGGTCGATCCAGGCCCGATCACGTCCGAAGCCTATGGTTTTTCGCCACGAGATCCTAACGAAATTTGCGTCAACTGCTTTGGTGGAAACAATGAAATCGAACAGGTCCCAATGGGTGTCCCAGGCGAACAAATCGCCCCGATGATTATTGAAAACCCAATGATCATCGATAGGGAGTGATTCCATCGCGATCCTCAACTGCGGCCGGTAATTCGGCCGCAAACTTGGGCTCGAGCCGATGGATGAAGACTCGAGTTTCGTCCAAGCTGTTCATTGCCAGGTCGATCAAGTGCTGGTGATGGGTAAAGAAGATGACTTGTGTCCGATCCGACATCCGGACCAATTGCTCTAGGGTGGCAACCGAGCGATCGTCATCGAAATGGACCAAGATGTCATCGACGATTAGCGGGATCGGTTCGTGCAGTGTGTTCCACTGCTGGACGGCCGCCAACCGCAAGGCCAGGTACAGCTGATCGCGAGTTCCGTCGCTCATGTTTTGTACGTAAACCGATTCTTGACCAGCTCGCATGCCGACCAAAACGCCTTGTCCCGCATCGTCCAGATCGATGCGGAGCCCTGAGAAAGCGCCGCGCGTCATGGCTTGAAAGGATGCGCTTGCACTGCGCAGCAATGGGTCTTGATTCTTCTCGCGGAAGCGTTCGATCCCGGCATGCAGCACCGACGCGCACAATCGCAGAATCGCGAGCTCTTGTATTTGCTCTTCGATGGACGCAACGATCCCTTGAGCTTGCGATGCCAGATCGCTCGCCTGACCTTGATGATCGAGAGCTACTAACTCGCGAGCATAACGATCCACGGCCTGTACGGCCACGTCCCGTTCTTGCGTTCGATGTTCGAGTTCCCCTGCTAACTCTTCCATCTCTTGTCGTAGATCCTCTGGCTTGCACGATTGAACCCGCTGGACAAATCCATCGAAGGCTTCCCCCTCCGCTAACTCCGCAATCCGTGAACGTAGATTCTTCAGACTGCTATCGTTCTTTTTGCGTTCCTGCGACCGGATATCCGCTTCCACGAGTAATGATCCATTCGCGCACCGAGCTTGCTCCATCATGATCTTCAATCGCGCGTCGACGATTCCAAGTTCGTGGTTCGTCTCGGCGATTCGCTGTTGGCAACGCTTGATTTGCTCGTCCAGCATATTGCTTCGGTCCCGATCCTTAATTGCAGTCTGCAGTTCCTGGCTCAACCACGCCAAAAATACTTCGACTCCGTCGACTTCCAAGTCGCGGCCGAGTAATGACCCGACCTCTGCCGCCTCCTTAAGGAACTCATCCGCATCGCGTTCGATGCCTTGGATGCGACGGCGGACAGCGGTCAATGCAGTCCAGCGTTCGAAAAGGCTTTGGTTCATTTGCGTGAATTCCAGCGCTTGCTCAGGCATTGCCTGGGCATCGAGCCCCAGCCCTTCCATCTCGGCCCGCCACTGCACATTCCACGTCTTGAGCTCCGAGAGTGCGAGCTCCAAATCCGAACGCGCCTCCTCCTGCTGCTCCTGTGCTTCCCGACGCTGGTCCCGAATCGATTGCGATTGAATCGTCGCCTTCTCAATACCCCGGGCAACCTCCTGAGCGAGCGATACGAGGGCCACGAGATCGCGCGCACGATCGATGCCTTCGGTTGCGAGTTCGGTTAAGGAATCCGCGAGCGAGGTTTGAGACGCTTCCAATTCCATACGTTTGCGATCGGCTTCTGCACGATCGAATTCGAGCGAGTCCAATGACTTCTGGGCGGCTTCGGCTCGTTGCAACCATTCCCGCATCTCTTTGGGGTTGGAGGGCTCGATTCCGATGGCCACCCATAGCGATTGCCATTGCGATAGCCACGTCGAACGCGACGAAGAACAGCGTTGGGAGTCCTGGTCCAACTCTTGCAATTGACCATCGAGCTCCTCGAGGTCGATCAGCAATTGTTGTTTCTTGTTGACTTGCTCCGCATGCTCGAGCATTGCATCGGCGAGTTGGTCGACAGTACGCATGCTTTCGATGAAAATACTCGAAAGCTTTTTTCCCTCTGCGGCGTTGGATTTGGTGGGGAGATGGTCGTGGAATTTTTCCCACGCGCTATCGCGCGTCTCGCGCGAGCGCCGCAAATCGTCGCGAGATGGGATCAAGGTTTCTGAATCGAGCCGCTGCAACAGTCGGGCTTGCTGTGTGCGTTTTTTGTTCGTCGCGATACGATCTTTTTCAATCCGGCGTTCTTCCTGAACGATTTCAGCCAAGGCCTCCTCCATGGCATCGAGCGTCGCATGCTTGGGTAGGACCGATCGTGAAAAATCGCTAGCAGCTTCGGTGATCCCTAAACGGCCAAGTTCGGTTGCAACGGATCGTTCCGCATCAGCTATCCGATTTTTCAGTTCAGCCAGTTGCCGTTCGATTGGCCCAAGCGATTGTGTCCGATCGATTCGATCGCGAAGCAACCGCAGCACATTCCCATCGTCTTTGGATTCGACCTGGTCTGTGAACCGTCGATGTCTGCGCTCGGCCTGCTCGAGTTTTTGTTTCTCCAATAGCAGTCGCTGGGCGAGGGCGGCATGCGATTGGGTCAACAATTGAATACGCTTTTGGCGTTCTGCAGGAATACGCAACGTGTCGATCGCATCCAAATCGTGCGACCGTCCCATTGCGCTTAGGATTTCTCGAGCAGCCTGTTCCTCGCGATCCAGTTCGCTTTGAAGTCGCGGCAGATCTTGTTGGCCTTTACGATATTCACCGAACCGCGTTTGGACCTCGCCGATGCGTTGTTCCAGGTTGAGCGAGGGATGGCTATGCCGAATCGCGTTCCACTGTTTCTGCAGCGAACACAACTCATCCTCGGCCTGCTTCTTGTGCGTCTCTAAGGATGCTTTCCGGGTTCGGTATTCCGTCGCTTCGTTACCAAACCCGTCGGGCAGCAACACCGCTTCGGACGATTCAACCGCTCTCCTCGATGTGTCGATCCATTCGGCCACAAGTGGCAGGGCTCGCAACATCCGATCCAATATCGCAATGCGAGTATTTGCCGTTGCAATGCGTTGCTTCAAATCGGAACGTTGATCCTCAGCTTCCTTCTGCTTCCTTTCCAATTCCGCGAACTGATCGGAGCTGGCGGATACTTGACGTTGTTCTTCACGAATGGATTTGAGTAGCGCTACCTTCTCCGCCAGCACGCCTTTGCGACCTGTGGAACTGTAGATGCTGTCGATACTATCGCGAAGCTTTTTCTGGGTATGCCGCAAACCGCTCCAGCCCGACGCGCTCGCAAAGAGTGTCTCACCCGTTTTGCCACCGCCGCTCGCCATTTCGTCGCCACCTTTGCGGAGCGATTCATGGTGGATGCCAAACATCGACAAGAACAAGTCGCGATGGACATCTCCGAGAAAGACATTCCATTCCGCTTCCGAGATCGGTTTGTCATCACTGCCATCCCGCAGCGAACTTTGTTGGGCTTTGCGGCGAATGCAATGCATGACCTGCCCGCGCTGGTTCTCGAGCACCCCGCCCACTCGGAGCGAGGCGTAAGGGTGAACGAAGGAATCGCTCGTTCGTGGCGGGAACCCGAAGAGCCAGTCGGTCAGTGCGCGAAGCGAGGAACTTTTGCCCGCTTCGTTTGGGCCATAGATAATGTGCAGTCCACAGTTGCCCTGGGACAAGTCGATCGAAACATTCGTGAAATGCCCAAAGGCGATCAGATCCAAACGTCGAAGTCTCATGGCGCCACCTGATCGGCATGGATGTAGTCGAGCAATCTAGCGCGCGCCTGTTCGATCAAAGCAGCGCTGCTCAGCCAACTGCGAATCTCCTCGCTTCTCACTTCTGCTGGCAGCTTTTTTATGACCTCTTCGATATCGAACCCGATTTCTTGACGGACCCCGACGTCCTGAAGGACATCGCCATCGCGACTCAAGGCATCGAAGATCGAAATCATTTCGGCCAGCGCATCGTCGGAAAGCAGCGAGACGTCATGAGTGTTACGAAGGGAAGAGGTTTCCAACTGCACTTTTTCGATCCACAAATCATCGGGGGCTAAGTCCAAGGCCATGGCCCGTACTTCCTCGATGACTTGTTGGCGATGGGCGTGCAACCACCCGTGCAAGGATGTGGTTCCTTCTAGGACGATACGGGCGCAAATCAATCGTCCATCCGCTGACCCTAGGCTCGATCGCAGTAGGTCGGCGGTTCTGGCGATGATTTGGGATAGGTCTTCTGCGAGGCCTGTATCGATACGGAACTGTTCCCATCGCAGCACGTCCAGAGGCGCGAATTGAACGACAACATGACCCGCATGATCGACCTCGACCAGGAAGCAGCCTTTGGGGCCGGTTTCGCGGGCGTGCCTGCCTTGGAGGTTGCCAGAAAATGCGATGAAGGGCTTCTCACAGAGAATTTCACGTTGATGCACATGGCCCAACGCCCAGTAGTCGTATCCATGGCCTCGAAGTCCCTCAAGCGTGCACGGTGCGTAGCGATCGTGCCCTTCGCGTCCGGTCCCGCAGGTGTGCAATAGACCGATATTGAACATCGAAGGAATCGCGGACGGGTAGGCTTGTGAAAGGTCATCGTAAATGGCCTGCGCAGCAAAGCTCTGACCATGCACGGCCACCGCTTTGTCTTCCAATCGGACGGTCGATGGAGACTGGCTATCGAACCAATGCACGTTTTCGGGTAACGAAAGAGAACGTGTCATCCGGTTGGCCGCGTCGTGGTTTCCGGCGATCAAGAAGACCTTGATCTGAGCTTGGCGGAGCCGCCCCATTTGTTTGACAAAGAACAGGCCGGTCCCGAAGTCGCGCCAATCACCGTCGTAAAGATCTCCCGCGATGAGCACAAAGTCAACGGACTTCTCGATCGCAAAATCGACCAGTTGCGTTAACGCATGGCGGGTGGCTTGCCGAATCCTCTCAGCGGGGGCGCCTTCGTAGCGTTCAAGGCCTCGGAGCGGACTGTCTAAATGGATATCGGCGGCATGAAGAAAGCGTATCATGCCGCCGATTGTAGAAGATTTTTTCAGACCACAGTAGTTCAGGTCGCAGCCGATGAGAACGCAGCCGTTCAGTCAAGGCCCACGTTGCTGGCCTCAACCACCTCGAGCGATCGAGGCGTGCGCCAAACGGATCAACGATTGGAAGGCTGGATGGTCCGTGCCGCCATGGGAGGTCGCGACGGCTCGCAAGCGATCGGTGGCATCGCTGATGATGCTCCGCGCCCTTTGCAACGTGTATTCCGACGCGTCGCATTGTTCGATCTTCGCACGCAGCCAAGTTCCGGCATCGGCCGAACCGTGCTCCATGGTTGCGATCCAGGCCGAACGGTCCGACGGTTGCATGCTGCTGAGCGTTCGCAACACGGGCAACGTTGGTTTCCATTGACTGAGATCGGTGCCGAGAGTTTTGCCCGACCGCTGAGCGTCTCCCCAAAGATCCAGCCAATCGTCGAAGATCTGAAACGCGGTTCCCAATTGGATTCCAAAATGATCCAACTCTTGGCAGATGTCCAAACTCGCGCCGGCTGACCACGCGCCAAGTCCGCAACTAACGCCGCACAGCGCGCCCGTCTTATCTTCCAGCATTCGGAGGTAATCGGATTCGCTCAAGTTCCAGTTGGCAACGCTACTGCCTTGGCGAATCTCACCCTCACAAACTCGTTGGGCAGCGAGTGCGATCCAACGGCCGGGCAAGGTCGATTCACCGTCATTGGCCAGTCGGTAGGCATGGGTGAAGAGCCAATCGCCCACGAGTACACTCGACGGAACATCCCAGCGGACGTGAAGCGTGGGCTTGTGGCGACGCAGAGTCGCATGGTCGAGAATATCGTCGTGGACCAAGGTAGCGGTGTGTACCAATTCCACGACCACTCCCAGGCGAACCGTCTCATCGGTCACCACGCCCAACCAGTCCGCTGTGAGCAATGCGAGAGCGGGACGCAATCGCTTGCCTCCCAGGCCGGCCACGTACCGCAGCATCTCGGCAATCAGCGGATCGGAACTGGAGAGTTCGCAGCGAATCTTTGCCTCAACCCGTTCCATATCCGGGGCGATACAACTGAGGGCGTGCTGAAATTCTCGTCGGTAGGCATCGGCTTCGCGGACTCGTTCAGGGGCGGTCAAGGTGGATCGCGATCGCTCGTTGACGTGGTTCGGCACGGCAATATTTTCGGAAGCGGATGTGCAGGAGGCCGCGCCTGGGTGTCGAGATCCAGAAGGTGCCGCAAACATCCTGTGGGGGGAAGTTTCGGTGATATCCATGATGAGTTTACTCGGTTCGGAGATAATTGCCTCGCACGCCGCCCGATTTTTCGAGCAACCGCACGCAGCCTATCTCCATCGAACGGTCCATCGCTTTGCACATGTCGTAGATGGTGAGAGCAGCCACACTGGCTGCGGTTAAGGCTTCCATCTCGACTCCCGTCTTGCCGGACGAACGGACCGTGACTTGCCATTGCAGCGTTGTGTCATCCAGCCAAGCATGTTCCACCTCGACCCCATCGATGCCGATGCTGTGGCACAAAGGTAGAAGTTGGCTAGTCAACTTCACTGCTGTAATGGCCGCCACGCGGGCCACCGTCATCGCATCCCCTTTGGCCAAGGAATGCTCACGGATGGCACGAGCCGCTTCGGCACTCATGGCAATCCGGCTAGAGGCAACCGCCACGCGGGGCGAGATCGGCTTGTCACCAACATCCACCATGCGGGCGTGACCGGCGGCATCGACATGCGTCAATACCTTGGATTCGTCGCTAGACGGACTGCTCATATCAAGAAGGGGACCGAAGAACGGGAGGGCAATGTAACCAAACTAGGCTTTTCCTGAGTATTCCGAGTCGAAGAATTCCTTACTTCCGCCCACCGTCGGCTTGATCGATCGCTTACCGGCTTTCCAGTCAGCGGGGCATACTTCGCCATTGGTCTCGAAGTATTGCAGAGCCTGCACCATTCGTAGGGCTTCGTCGACCGATCGGCCCAAGGGCAGGTCATTGACGACTTGATGGCGCACCACACCATTTTTGTCGATCAAGAACAAGCCGCGAAGTGCGACCGAATCGTTCAGCAGGACATCGTAATCGCGGGCGATCTGCTTATTGAGGTCCGCAATGAGCGGGTACGCGATGGGTCCGATTCCGCCTTGAGTGCGGGGGGTGTTCCGCCAAGCGAGGTGGGAATAGTGGCTGTCGACCGAAACGCCGATGACTTCCACACCGAGGTCATTGAAATCCTTGACCCGGTCCGAAAACGCGATGATTTCCGTGGGGCAAACGAAGGTAAAGTCCAGCGGATAGAAGAACAGCAGTACGTACTTGCCCTTGTACTGACTCAGGGCGATCTCGCCGAAAGTGCCATCCTTGAGGACGGCTTGGGCTTTGAATTCTGGGGCGGGTTTGGTAACGAGAACGGCCATAAGGAGAATGCTCCGATGCAAAGTGGGGATGGGGACAACGGCAAGCTGCGACGCCACGCACGAAAGATCGTCCCCATTGTCCTCCGACCGTCAAGAGTCAGGACTTGCCCGCAGCCCCTTTTTGGTTCAAGAAGGGAACGGGTTTGAGTTCCAACTGCTTGATCGACTGCAAATAGTCGAGCGTTTCCTGCGCCGCGTCGCCCCCGACCTGTGCGTGGAAGTGGAGCGAAAAGCCGTGCGGACCTTTGGCATCGATCAAACCCGGCTCAAGCGTCAAAAAGGATCGAACGGCTTCGAGACGCCCGAGCATGGTCGCGCAGAACAGATCGATGCGGGCGCCGCGACTAAGCAAAAACTCGACGATATCTCTGCGTCCCATATGGGACGACCCACCCAGGGCTGTTTCAAAATCCCCGCCACCCCAGTCAATCGCAGCATTGAGAAGCCCCGCCTCGCGATCGAGCAGTTTTCGGGTCATGTCCAAGTCGGAGTGGGCATAGATCACGAAATCCTGCGCCATGCTGCGATTGATCTGCTCCTTGCGCCAAGCGGGTTTGAAGCTCGGGGGATCGTAGTCCCGTTCGAAGGAGGCTTCGACCGGCCCCGCCGGAGGAGCAGGTTTGCTCTCGGCTTCTTTAATGGGCGGATCTTGTGAGAGCCCATATTGGGCCCAAGAAGCCGTCAAGGCGACGCCGGCCGCGATTCCAAAACCGCGGCGATCCAATGACTGAGTCATGCTGCATTCCCCTAAAAACTGCCGCTTGCGAAAGCAGCTCGTCGAAAACCAATGGGTCTTTCGACGATTGTAGCAGAGGATGCGGCCAGACGGGATTGCAAGGTTTCGGCAGAACCCGAAGGCAGAAACTGAGTTAGGTTCCAAATTCCTGACGGCGACGTCCGAGTTGCTCTTGGAGCCGTTGGACGATGCTGGTGTGCATCTGACTAACGCGGCTTTCGCTCAAATCGAGCGTCGCCCCGATCTCCTTCATCGTCAGTTCCTCGTAGTAGTAGAGGATGATGATCAAGCGTTCGTTGCGGTTTAGGCCCTTGGTGACCAGCCGCATGAGATCGCTTTTGCTCACGCGTCGCGTCGGGTCTTCGCTACGTTTGTCTTCTAAAACGTCGATTTCCCGAACGTCTTTGTAGCTGTCTGTCTCGTACCACTTCTTGTTCAGGGAGACCAAGCCGACGGCCGATGCATCCGACTTCATCTTCTCCAATTCGTCGATGGAGATCCCCATGTAAAGGGACAGTTCGTGCGTGCTCGGTGCCCGCCCGTACTTCGTTTCCAGCAGCTTGGTAGCTTCGTTGAGTTTGCTAGCCTTGCTACGAACCAATCGCGGGACCCAGTCCATGGTCCGCAGTTCGTCGAGCATGGCGCCCCGGATGCGGGGTACGCAATAGGTTTCGAATTTGACACCCCGCTCGAGGTCGAAGGCATCGATGGCGTCCATCAAGCCGAAGATTCCCGCGCTGATCAGGTCGTCGAGTTCGACACCTTCGGGGAGTTTGGAACGCAGGCGTTCGCCGTTGTAACGCACGAGAGGCGTGTAGCGTTCGATTAGGGTATTCCGCAGTTCGACGCTGGTAGGATCCGCTTTGTACTGCTTCCAGACCTCCGTCATATCGACATTTGATACTGCAGTAGTCGCCATCCGAACCTCCGTGCTTGAATAGGCAGTCTGCCCGTGTACCTGTTCGGCTCCAGGTACCGGGACTCATGTTCATTGCCACCCGTGATGCAATGGCGAGGTTAGGCGTCCTGCCCAAACCCACCCCACTTGAAACGCTATGGCTGAATGGTCGCGACTCTACCGACTTGAAGGTGCTGATTCCACATCAGTTGAACAAAGAATTGAATCCAACCCTTCGCTCTCTTGTGCAAATTGCCAAATCGAGCGTCCGAGTTTCGAATCAATCTTCCTTGGGCAGCTTGAGTTGGTCGATTTGCCTTCGGTAATGAGTCTCGATATTTTCGCGAACCACCGCGTCTGCAAGCTGACCGATGATCCAGCCCACAAAGGCCGCGATCACCATGGCGATGACGCTGCGAACGAGAATTGACTCGGTCGAATCGCCGTGCACGATCCCAGGAATGATCTGGGAAAGCATGGCAATGCATCCGAGACAAGCCGCGAACGGTCGCCCCATCGTTGTCCTCACAGGTGTCAGGTAAATGTCCGATTTGCGGATGCCCGATGGCCGCGTCGAGCACCCAAAAATGGAAGCTCGGAGTGGCTATAGTCCATCCGCAAAGTTTCTATCGGCGTAGAATGTGCTGACTCTGCAGCCTTTGCGAGAATTTTTAACGAACCCGGTTTTCACCGCGGCGCACAGTCCCCCTCTCTTTCCAAAACCTCGATGGATCATGGCAACTCAGCACTCCCCAGCCTTTCTGAAAATTGTCGACGAAGCCCGGGCCCGCGTTCGCGAATGCAGCCTGCCGGACCTCAAAGCCCAGATGGATTCGGGTTCTCAACCCATCGTCATCGACGTGCGTGAGGACAACGAGTTTGCCGCCGGGCATGTCCCGGGCTCGATCCACTTGAGCAAAGGCATCATCGAACGGGACATCGAAGTCCGGTTCCCGGATCCCGAAACCGAGTTGTACTTGCTGTGCGGTGGCGGTTACCGTTCCGCGCTAGCAGCGGACAATTTAAAGAAGATGGGGTATCGCAACGTGATCAACGTCGACGGCGGTTGGCGTGGTTGGGTTCAGGCTGGGTATCCTGTCGACAAGCCATGAAAAAAGAAGCCATGAAAAAGAAGCCATGACGAAGGCGGCGAGCCTCTCACTCCAACGCAGTTGACGGCATCCAGAACCAACCATGATTCGCGATCTAGAACAATGATTCTCGAACCGCTTGCAGGCATCGACCCGAGGCAAGGATTGCGATGCCGCGTTCCTTGCAAGCTGAATCTCTTCCTCGAAGTTCTCGGCCGTCGTGACGACGGCTACCATGATTTGGACACGATCATGCTGGCCGTCGATCGCTGCGATGAGTTGGAGATCCGACCGCGTGGCGATAACGAATTTCGTTTGCGACTCGCATCGGACCAGGAGCTCCCGCTAACCACGGATGATTCGGCTTGGTCCATTCCGTCGGACGCTTCGAATTTGATCCTGAAGGCTTTGAGCCGGCTTCGGTCCGCCCTAGGTTTGAATCTGGGTGCGGACATCCTGCTGCGCAAACGCATTCCGGCCCAAGCCGGATTGGGGGGGGGTAGCGCCGATGCGGCCGCAGCCTTGGTTTTAGGGAGCCTGCTTTGGACCGGTCGTTACGATGCATCACTGGCTTCCCAAATCGCAGGCGTCATGGGGAGCGATATTAATTTTTTCTTGGAAGGATGGAACGGGACCAACTGGACCGCCCGCTGCACGGGCCGTGGTGAGCGGGTCCAACCCATCCCCAACGTGGGCCATGCATCCTTCGTAATCGTTCATCCCCCCGAAGGTTGCGACACGGCGTCGGTTTTTCGTGAACTCGCGAATTTGGACGTCCCTGCGGACGCCCCTAGGAGTCCAGACCGTTTGCTCCAGGGACTTTCCGAAGGTGATGACAAATGCGTCGGCGCAATGCTGTATAATCGCTTGGAGCCGGCGGCCGCTTTGTGCACGGACTGGATCGCTCGATCGGCGAGCCGGTTTGACCGTTACAATCCTCTCGGCCGTTGCCTCACAGGGAGTGGTTCGGCGCGGTTTTGTTTGTGCTCAACACGGGAGCAAGCCGAGACAATAGCCAGCGGGCTTCGCTCGTTCGGTGATTTCCGCGTCTATTCTGCGTCGACGTGGTTTTCACCATCCATTGAAATACAGGCCGATCGTTTGAGATTCATCTCGTGAGTTGATCGCAACTCATCAAGGGAGTGCAGTTCCAGGCCATGGATATCACCGAGGTTCGCATCAAATTGATGGAAGAGTCGGAAGACCGACTCCGCGCATTTTGCTCCATCACGATCGATCATTGCTTTGTCGTCCGCGATTTGAAAATAATCGAAGGCACCAATGGCCCATTCGTGGCCATGCCCAGCCGCAAGATGTCGGCGCGATGCGGTCGCTGCGGAAGCAAGAATCATCTTCGCAGTCATTACTGCAATCAATGCGGTACCCGGCTACGCGGCCTTCAGGATCTGAAGGATGTCGAAGGAGGCGCGAACAAACTTTACGCGGACATCGCCCATCCCATCAACCAGCCTTGCCGCGACTTGATTCAGCAAGCGGTCATTCGAGAATACACGCTCGAACTCGAGCGGGCCAAGCAACCGGGGTATGCGTCCCGCTACGACGAAGAATACGTCGACACGACCACGTCCTCACCCTCCGCCGCCCCCATTCCACCGACTGCACAACCTGCATCGACCGGAACGGCTTCGACCGACTCAGTGGTTGCCCGACCCCACTTTCTCGATCCCAAGCCCACCCAAGCCAACGTCGACATCCCAGCATCCGAGGATGCGGCGCGCGAGACGAACAAGTTTGGTGATGGGATTTTTGAGTAGCACGATTTCGATGAATTCCGGGAGAGCACACATGCAGATACCAGCCACTGCCCAGAAGATGATCGCTATCCGCTCGTCCGCTGCCCGTGCCGAAAACGAGCAGTCTATATTGGTCTTGGCCAAACAACTTAACGCGGCCAAAACTCAAGGCGACGCGTTGGTGGAATTGATCACTTCGAGCAGTCCAACACCAGCATCCAATCCTCGCGGAATCGATGTTCGAGCGTAAAGACTCGCTGGCATCGACCGTTATTTCGGGGGCTGCTTGTCGCTCTTATTGAGCAATCCCAAATGCACTTTCGCGACGTCTCCCATGTAGCCGTCAACTTTCAGCTCCACACATTTTTCGATCCATTTCTTAGCCTCGCTCGTATTGCCCAAGGCATCGTAGTAGAGACCGACGTAGAGGTAGCCATAGAAACGGTTGTAATCGGCGCCTCGCACAACGCGTCGACTGGTCTCTGCTGCGGCGATCACATCTTCTGGAGTCGCCTTGCCCTGGATCAAATCCTGGACTTGCATCATCGGAATGCGACTATCGCGCCCCGAGAGCAGCACCGACTTCTGTGCGGCCTCAAGGCCATCGAGCTTGGCAGCGCATAGGAAATGCCAAAAGGCGTTCTCGACGTCGTTGGGGTTCACTTCGCGATGGACGACGAATTGCTCGCGCCCTTCTTCGTATTTGCCCGCATAGTAAAGCGCGATTCCGCGTTGCCATAAATATGGCTTGAGTTTCGGATCGAGTTCGATGCATTTGTCAAAGTCGCGCAGCGACGCATCGATCTGGCCGACCCGGAACAGCAGCGACCCACGGATCAGAAACATCTGCGGTTGATTCGCGGCAGCATCCATTACACGCTCGAGCTCAGTCAACGCCGCATCGGCTCGCCCTTGCCTCAACGCCTCCTCAACACGATCGCTCCAACCATTAACATCGCTGGCAGCAGGGGGCTGTGCGAACGGTGATGCATCGGAGTTGAGCAGGTAGACGCAGGACAGCAATCCGGCAGCGGCCAATAGGAACCAAGCCCGACGCGTGACCGCGAAGAGACGCGTGATCACGAAGAATCGATCAGGTACTTTGGCGCACATCGATAAAACTCCTTAAAACTCAGTCGACCGGGACTTGCGATGTCAGCGGGATCGCGACAATGACAAGTGAGAGTGTGCAATCGCACACGATCTATTATGTACCATCCCTCAGCGAACTGTGCATTGGGGCTACTATGAAGCACGTCACCATGATCCGCAACGCAACCGTCCTACTGCCGAAGGGCCGTGCTCGGACCAATGTCCTTTTGGCGGATGGCAAGATCGCAAGTGTCGACGCGCCGCCCACCGCCTCAGCCGATGAGATTGTCGAGGCAGAAGGGTTGGTGCTGTTCCCAGGCTTGATCGATGACCAAGTGCACTTCCGCGAGCCTGGATTGACCCACAAAGAGGACTTGGCGACCGCCAGTGCGGCCTGCGCGGCCGGTGGTGTGACCTCGTTTTTGGAGATGCCCAACACCAAGCCCGCCGCCATCGATCAACAACGCATTGAAGACAAGTACGCCTTGGCGGCCAAGCGAGCTGTGGTTAACCACGGTTTCTATATCGGAGCCACCCCGAACAACATTGACGATTTGAAAAAGGCTGTGGGTGTTCCTGGGATCAAGATCTTTATCGGGTCGAGTACCGGTGACCTACTGGTCGACGAACAAGAAGCGCTCGAACGCATTTTCGCCGAGACCACGTTGCCCATTTGCGCCCACTGTGAAGACGAAGCGACCGTGCGGGCCAACCAGGCCCGGTTGGGAGCGGATCTCAAAATCGAAGACCATTCGCGTATCCGAGACGATCGGGCCGCCGAGATCGCCACTCGAAGAACGATCGACTTGGCCATCCGTCATCACCATCGATTCCATCTGCTCCACGTCAGCACGGCGGCGGAGATCCCTTTGCTGACACCGCATCACGGACTCCTCACGGCCGAACTATGCCCCCATCACTGGCACTTCCATATTGGCGATTATGCCCGTTTGGGGTCGCTCATTCAAATGAATCCATCGATCAAGACAGCGGCGGATAACGCCGCGTTGTGGGCGGCCTTGGTCGATGGAAAACTACAGGTCGTCGCGACCGACCACGCGCCGCATACGCTCGAAGAAAAACAACAACCCTATCCCAAATCCCCAAGCGGATTGCCTGCCGTTGAAAACTACTTCGCCCTGCTGCTCGATCGCGCGGACCGCAATTTGTGCAGTTGGGAAAACATCGCTAGTTGGACGAGCGATGCCCCGGCTCGCATCTGGGGACTGGTTGGTAAAGGACGCATCGAGGTCGGCTACGATGCAGACGTGGTGCTGGTGGACCCCCACTTGGAGAGAAAAATCGAGAACGAAAAGCAATGGACCAAAACCAAATGGTCGCCATGGCACGGCGAGACCCTATGCGGATGGCCGATTCGGACTTGGTGCAACGGACAGACCGTCTATCGCGATGGCATGATGGCGTCGACCACTTCGGGGCAACGTCTTGTTTTTGATCATGCCCGCGGGGGGTTTTGGAACACTCCCGATGGCATCGGAACGTGAACGGGGTTTTGGGACGGCTGTCCGATGGTGGCTGGAGTCGATAGGCGAAGCTGGCGGCCAAGCCCGCGTTCCCTACCGACTCAAACAAATCGCCCGATCGGAGCGTGGCTACCTCGGTCCCCCTCCGCCCTCGCTATCGGCCGGCCTCGGACCATCGGGACCGCGTGGACCGCCGCGGCCATGCATCTCCCGAGCCATGGCCAGGAGTTCGGCTCGGTCGAGTTTGCCGTCGTTGTCGCGATCGAACTCCATAGCTTTCTCCACCATCTGTTCCGGAGACTCCCTCGGAGGCTGTGGCTCAACTCCTGGTCCTGATCCTGGTCCTCGCTGCGGACCCTGGAGCCCACCGAATCCGGGTCGACCAAAGTTGGGGTTATTGAAACTGGGGCCAATGAAACGGGGGCCACCAAAATCAGGGCCACTTCGCAAGGGACGATTCTCACCTCCCGGACCGCCCGGACCTCGACGTTCAGCACCACGACCATCGGGACCGCGACTTTCAGCACCGCGACCATCGGGCCCGCGGCCTTCGGGAGCACGGTCTTCCGGCCTCTGGCCTTCGGGGCCACGACCTTCGCGGCCCCAGCCGTCAGTGCCACGGGCTTCATCCCGTCCGCTAGGACCTTCACCCCGTCCGCCTGAGAATGGTGGCGGGCCAAATCCACGACCAGCCTGGCCTGGACCACGAGGCCCCCGACCCTCCGGCCCCCGACCTTCCGGGCCGCGACCTTGCGATGACGGAAGTGGCGGTGACATCTCTCGCGCGAGCTGCAACAACTCATCACGATCCAATTTCCCGTCTTGGTTCGTGTCAAACTTCATCGCCATCTCCACGAAGGCTTCCGGGGATGGCGGCGGTCCGTGTTCACCGCTGTCTTCGTGCTCCCTGAAACCCGGGGGAGGAACTGGCTCACTAGGGGGTTGCGACCAAAGGTTGCCGCCCGTGGCACTGGCCACGACCAAAGACCAAAAAATTTGCTTCCACATGACAGATTTCTCCTAAAAAGGTCGCTGCAGACAAGCCATAAGTAGACCGCCGTCGCCAGAAAACCGGGCCGAGCACCCACCCCAGCCGACGTTCCTACAGCATTCGAATGGCGCCATCTTAGCCCATGCGACCTGACCAGAGAGAGAATCCACAACAGAAAACATCGTTCCAGTCGAGGGGCTGAAACGCCGATAATGTTCTTAGGAGCGTTGGTAGCCGGCGTCGTTCAGCCCACGCCGGGTCAACGGTCTGATTCTCGTGCGAAATCGGCAACTATCATGCGCATGCCATCGTTGGATTGCCCGCTCTGGTCGGTACTGTTGGCAATGCTGGCTATCGGCAGCCCTGCAATCGCGCAGGAGAGCACGCGCAACGGTGCTTTGCTGGGCGGCGCCGCCGGTGCGGTCATCGGTGGGATTGTTGGGAATCAGAAAAACGATCAGACGGCCGAGGGAGCGTTGATCGGAGGGGCCGTGGGGGCGGTCGCCGGGGGATTGATCGGACATTATCGCGTTCGGAATCCGTATCCTTATTCGGGTTCCCAAGGCATTACTGATCCGGCCTGGGGGCAGCCGACCATTGTTCAGCAGGTACCGGTGGTCACGCGGCATGGCGTTTATCGATCGCCGCAGCGTCCAATCCCGGTCGTTCCTCGGCCGCGCGTCACGCTCCAGGATGTCCTGTACATGTGGCAACAGGGCGTGAGTGATGCAGTGATTATCAGTCAGATCCAGACCCATGGCATTGCGTCACGTCCATCGATTGAGGACATCGTCTCGCTGAGCCGCGAAGGAGTCAGCGACGCCGTGATCACCGCCTTGCAAGCGGAAGAGCTCCCCTATTCGCCTTACGTATACCCTTCGGTCCCCGTCCATCCGGTCCCCGTCCGTTCGAGCGCGCATGGACGTGTTTATCCGAGCTACCAAAGAGACCTAACCGAAGAGTGGATTCCATTGCCCCCACCCCCACGGCGAGGCTTTTGAGTGGGGATTTCCCAGAGGCACGGGGCTATCTTGGAGTCCTAGGCGAAGCCCTCATTTTTGGTAGCTTACCTTTGCATGAGCCTCAATCAATCCGCCGCACGCGCGTGTACCCAAGCCCTCGTCGAGTCCGAAGCGTTGCGAATCGATTCGCACACCCTCGCCAATGGCGGCCGGGTGATCGATTTCGGCTGCCGCACTTTGGGAGGCCTACAGGCTGGCAAGTGGTTGGCCAAAATCTGTTTGGCGAATCTGGCCGAGGTTGAGATCGTTTCTTCTGACTCGGCATTATGGCCCGGACCGTTCCTGCAGGTCACGACCGATGCGCCGCTCGCGGCCTGCATGGGTTCGCAGTATGCGGGTTGGAAACTTGCCTCGGGCGATTTCTTTGCGATGGGCTCGGGGCCCATGCGAGCCAAACGCGGGCGAGAAGCTGTACTGGACCGGTACGCGCTTCGTGATCAAGAACCCATCGCCATTGGCGTTCTGGAATGCGATGCATTGCCAGGGGAGGAGATCCTGGCAACCATCGCTCAGGAGTGCGGCGTGGACGTGGCTTCGGTGTGCGTATGCGTCGCGCCCACGACGAGCTTGGCCGGGGTGATCCAGGTCGTTGCGCGATCAATTGAAACGGCCATGCACAAACTATTTGAATGTGGTTTCGATTTGACCGATGTCCGATCTGGATACGGTAGCGCTCCGATTCCGCCCATCGCCAAGGACTTTGTGCAAGGCATTGGGCGGACCAACGATGCGATACTCTACGGTGGCCATGTGACTTTGTGGGTGGACACCGAGGACGAGATGCTGAAGGAGATCGGTCCGAGGATCCCCAGCAGCGCCTCACGCGACTACGGCAAACCCTTTGCGCAAGTTTTCAAAGAGTATGGCTACGACTTTTATCAAGTCGACCCGGGGTTGTTCGCACCGGCCATCGTCACGTTCGTCAATCACCGTTCCGGCAACTCCTTCCGTTTCGGAAAAGCCAATGCCACTGTGCTTCGATCTTCCTTCGGAGAGGCGCAGGGTTGAGTCGAGACGATACGAATGCGTTTCGACTCGGGGTGCTCGGGGCGGCAGATGGTTGGTACATGCGGGAGTTGCAACGCGCCGCGGCAGACACGACGAATTCCATGCCGATCGTAGTCGAGCCGCTTTCGTTCTCCCAGGTCTCCACTTCCTACTTGGGTGGTGCGAAGTCCAAGTTTGAGATCGTGCCTGGCGAAGACTGGAACGACATGCCCGGGAGAAGTGCCGTGCTCGTTCGCACCATGCCGATCGGTTCGCTCGAGCAAACGATCTTCCGTATGAACGCCTTGCACGTCGCCCTGGCCAACGGCGTGTCCGTCTTCAATCCGCCACGTTCACTCGAGATCGCGATCGATAAATGGCTGACGCTCGAAACGGTGAGGCAGGCGGGACTTCCAATCCCTCGAACGCTGTGCTGCCAAAGCCGTCACGAAGCCATGCAGGCCTGGCACGATTTGTTTGACGAGGACTGCGTCGTCAAGCCAATCTTCGGGGGCGAGGGTCGCGGCATTATGCGCATTACCGATGCCGATCTAGCGTGGCGTGTCTTTAGCGCTTTGGAACAGACCGGAGCGGTGCTGTATCTTCAAGAGTTCCTCACGCATTGCGGATTTGATTTGCGGTTGCTAATCATTGACGACGCCGTTTTTTGCGTACGGCGAGAGAATGCGAGCGATTGGAGAACCAACGCTGGCCGCGGCGGACGATTTCTGGCACACGAGCCTAGTTTCGAACAAGTCAACTTGGCCTTTCGAGCCTCAAAAGCGGTTGGAACCTGGATGGCAGGGGTTGATATCCTCACCACACAGGATGGACGTGATGTCGTGCTGGAGGTCAACGCCGTACCGGGGTGGCGCGCCACCGCGTCGGCTTTGAACGTGGACATATCGCGATTGGTTTTGGAACGCATCGTGACCTACCCAGGTTGAATGCTGTGGGCAGTCTCTCTCAACGCAGTTCGATCGTAGACCTCAACATGCATGCAAAGGAAAGTGTTTGGTCGCTCGGCTTGGCACGAGCCACACATCTTGATCGGATCCAAGACGGGATTTCGATCGACCCACTTTTTCCTTTGCAAAAACTTCATGCATTTGATGGATTTGCGGCGGCCGATCCCTTCGCCATGCAGGTCGATGGAACGTGGTACGTGTTTTTCGAAATGCTGCGACGTTCGGCAAGCGCCGTGATCGCTGTAGCCTCCAGTCGTGATTTAACGCACTGGGAGATGCTCGGAGTGTGCCTGGCTGCCCCGCATCATCTCTCGTTCCCGTTCGTCTTTGAGCACGGTGGGGAACGGTACATGATGCCCGAATCCAAATCCGCTCGACGCGTTGATTTGTATCGAGCCATTGAGTTCCCGATGCGTTGGGAACGTTGCGCAACGTTGATTCGCGGCCGCTACATGGATGCAACCCTCATTGAGCAATCCGGTCGTTTCTGGATGCATGCTGGATGGCATTCGTACTGGCTGTGTTTGTTCTCCGCACCCCATCCATTAGGGCCTTGGCGGCGGCATTGGCTGCCATTCGCCCGTCTGTACAACAAGTCCAATGTTCGTCCGGCGGGACGACCCATCCAAGTAGATGGAAAATGGATACGGTTTGTCCAGGACAACCACCAGGGGTACGGGAAACAGGTGCAGGCACTTGAAATTACGTGCATGAATTCTTGGTGGTATTCCGAGCGACCGTGGCTCGATCGGCCGATTCTGGCGCCCGCAGGCGAAGGCTGGCGCAAGGAGCGAATGCACCATATCGACCCCCACGGGCTGGGTCACGAATGGCTCGCTTGGGTCGATGGGTGTAATTAGGCCTCCCGCCTGGCCCACCGGATATTCGCAGGGCCGATATTCGCCTCGCTGACAGACATCTCCCAGCCGCAGGACGGACTGAAATTTTTTCCCAGGGGGCTTCCCTTGTGCCCCGGGGCCCGTAGGGGACACGCGATGCAGGAAAAACATTGGAATTCATTGAGACAAAGAACTCCGGTTTTCAGCGGAATAGTTTCCCCGTCCCTCTCAAATGAGTTTTTCAAGTGTGCAAAATAAAGTTTTGAACAAGAAACTGGTTGACAAACCCTCCATAAATGGCTTTAGTATAGATGGTTAGGCTTCGCACCCACCACACACCCTCCTCGCGCGGATCCGCCGCGATTCGCGCGAGTAGGTTCAAAGCGGCAGAAATGAGTTTGGTATCCACCTCCTTGGATAACAGTCTCATCGCGATTTTTTTCCCCTGATTTTGGGGAAGGTTTTTTTCCTTGTTTTTTCTGTCGAAGGGTTTTTTTATGTCGAAGAGTGTTCTTACTCGCCGACCGGGTTTCACCCTGGTTGAGCTTCTGGTGGTTATCGCCATCATCGGTATTCTGGTAGGGCTTCTCCTGCCAGCAGTTCAGTCGGCTCGGGAAGCTGCCCGCCGAATGACATGTTCGAAAAACGTCCGAGAAATCGGATTGGCTTGCTTGAACTTCGAAAGCGCCTACAAGCGTCTTCCTCCAGGTCTTCTAGGAGCCAAGCCAGCAGCCGGCACCTCGCTGACCCGCGATCCATTGGCGAATTACCCCAACATCGATAACAACATCGGTCACTTGGTTCACCTCCTGCCTTACCTCGAGCTGAATCAGATCTATCGCGTTTTCGAAGCGGAAATGAACCTGAACGCGGACATCGACGGAACCGGCGCAGCATCGGGTTCCCCTGAGCAGCTGCGAAATGTTTACTGGTGGAACAACGATTACGGTGTATCTCCACCAGCACGTCCTAGCGCTTGGACAGCAGCACAGAACAATCTCCCGATTTTCTTGTGCCCCTCGGACATCGCTGACCAAGGGCTCGAGTTCTCAATCTTGACCGTTTTCACCCCGCAGATTGCTTCGCCGGCGACCAATGTCGGTCACAGCTTCTACTTCGAGTCGACCCCGTTTGCGGATTGGCATCGTACGATCGGCAAGACCAACTACCTCGGTAGCATGGGCCGTTCGGGCAAGACCGGTTCGACCTTCTTGGACCCAGCCGCTCCGGCCGGTGCCAACCTGGGTGCACAGGGCATCACCATCGATGACCTGCAAGGTCCGTTCACCATCCGCAGCAAGACCCGCCTCCGCGACTTCACCGACGGAACGTCCAACACGTTCTTCTTTGGCGAAGTTACCGGTCAATGGCGTCGTCCGCAAACCAACACCAGCCGACAAATGTCGTTCTGGTGGGTTTGCAGCCAAGGTCAGGTTCTGCGGTTCATGGTTCCGAACCCCACGCAGCCAATCACCAGCTGGTTGAATTCCACCCAGTTCGGCGAAGGTCGTAAGTTCAACAGCATGCACGGTTCCGGATTGCACATGTCCTATGCGGACAACTCAGTTCGTATCGTGCCATTCTCGTTGGAAAGCCGCCTTTGGTACATCATGGGTGGTATGCGAGACGGTTTGATCGGTTCCATTGAAGAGTAATAAAGTCAAAGAAGGATTTCAGAATGACATTGATTCGTAACTTGGCATTGTTGAGCTGTTTCGCTTTCGTCATGGGCTGCAACGGCGACGCTGGAGCTAAGACAGCGATTCCCTCAAGCAACGCGGCGGCAAAGCCACCTGCGGGTGTGGCAACCACCACTGCTGACGGAACCGAAGCGATGTCGGCCGGCAAAGCCGAAACGCCTATCGAGTAATTGAAAATTGCGAATCGACGTTTCCACGTCGATTTAAAAGAACAAAAGGGCACTGAGCAATCAGTGCCCTTTTTTCGTTCGTAGTGTCTCACCTGTCACGAAGCCTCGTCCAAAACTACGAAGCCTCGTCCAACACAACACCGAGCAGCTCCAGCCCGATCCGTCCCTTCCACCTAAGAGCGAGAATCTCCCATGCCTGCGGTGACGGCGCAGTCCTGAGAAGCAGAATGTCGTCCCACGCAACCCGGCAGGCTTGACCAGTTGGATCGTTGGCGGCGGCGAGCAAGACCTGTTGCCCCATGAACTCGATGAAAACCATGGGCTCAATGTTGTCGTATCCGATCGTAGTCAAGCGATCAACCCATTCCTCTGCCTGGTGCAACTGCGTAGGCGTGAGGTTCGGCCAAGCCGTGTGCGTTTCTCCTGAATCATCCACGTCATGTGCCAGGAACATGGCATACCAATCTTCGTGCGTCAGATTCGAAGGGGCTTCGAAGGAGAACGCATGCGCCATGGGACCAGCGAACCCAACATTGGAGTATTGAACGTTCCCTAGGTCGTAGTGGAAACGCAACAGGAAACATTCCTGAGGCTCTTCGAATCCAGGCCAGGGCAACGTGCGTTGATCCATTTTCTCGATCCGTTGCGGGGCCAACGAAAATTGATCTGGCTGACTCAATCGCAGAGCCAACTGCGAACGCGCGTTGGACAACGAAGAAGTCCATTCGGGATCGATCCTGCTTTCGATCCCCAGCTCACGTCCGTAAGCCAGCACCCGGGGCCGACAGCTGTCGTCCTCGACCAATTCCAAAAGCAAGTCGATGGCCCGATCTTCTCCGAGTTTCGCTAGGGCAAATGCAGCTTCGGTTTTGATCCTGCGGTGATTGAGCGTCAACGCTTGCGTCAGCTTCGCGATCGCCGCTGGGTCACCCTGCATCGCGAAGAAGTGGCACAACGAGACGGCCAAGGACACCCCGTCAAAGAGGATCCGTTGCACTTCGGCGACACTGGTCGAATAGCGGCTGGGATCTTCTTCCAAATTCGCCAGTTGTTGGGTGACTCCCCCCAAAAGAGTCAGCATGCGGTCGAAACGTTCCGCTGCTGGATGGGGAGTGACGCCACGCTCGCGAACCAAAAGATTGGCGAGATCCAAGGCTGGAGCTAGCACGGAGGGATCCGTGGCATCGAACAACTTTGGAAAAACGTCTGAGAGCTGCCAATGCGTGGATTGCACGAGTGCACTGATCGCGAGGCTGGCTTCCGACCAATCGTGGGGTGGTTGGGCGACCAACAAATCAACGCCGACGGCCAATGCGGCTGGAACACGGTTGGCCAACAAGGATTGGAGCAATCGTCCTTCGCTCCCCTTAAGTGCGTACTTGCGAAACTGCGTGTAGAGTTGGGCCGACATCGAAGCCGCCAGCATCGGCGCCAGCGATTCTTCGGGTGGATACTGGATGGAGAGCATGGTTGCATTGGAGTCGGGCCGGACGAGCGCAAGGAGCCAGTTTGCGACCGCCGCGACGGCTTGTTCGAGAATTGCCCGCGATCCCGAATCGCTTAAAAATGCTTCGCCGCTGGACTCAACATCCAACAAAAGCTGGCCGATCAATAGCGGGGCTAGGGCATCGGGTGGTTCGGGCCATCGAAACCCGTCCACGGCGTTCAGCCCCGACTTTTGGCGAGCCAGCTGCAGAGCCGATTCAAGCACCATTTGGCACTCGTGAGCCCACATATGGTCCTCAGGAGCAAAGTCGATAGGGATGAATTCCATGTCAAAACGGCTTGTTTGGATTGATAAGAGGGTAGGGTCGAAGGTATCGTAAGGGGAGTTGAGTCCGGCTTAAAGGTGCACTTGCAGGTTGCTCCCTGTTTCCCGGCCCACTCCCTGCCTAAAGTAAATCCCCGGAAAATCAACAATCGGGGCCCGGCTTCATCACCTGGGATTGTAAAAATGCCCAAGATCGACTGTTCATGAATCTACCAACTCCCGAGCTATTCTCGGACATGAATCTCTCTCAAGTCATGAAGAGGGCCATCCTAAAACTGGGTTGGACCAAACCCAGCCCGATTCAGGCCGGCGTGATTCCTTACGCCCTGGAAGGGTATGACATCCTCGGACAAGCTCGGACGGGAACTGGCAAAACGGCCTCCTTTGCCGTACCCATTCTCGAGCAACTCGAACCACTTTCGAAGTATCCGTTGCCTCAAGCATTGGTCCTGGTACCCACCCGCGAATTGGCGGCCCAGGTCCACGGCGAGTTTGTGAAGCTGGCCGAAGGCTGCCCCACACGAGTCCTCGAGATTTCCGGCGGCAAGCACATGCGGCGCCAGTTGGAAGCCCTGGCCGAAGGTGTTCAGGTCGTCGTCGGTACACCGGGTCGGGTCATCGACCATATCCAACGTGGTTCTTTACGGCTCGAACGCCTGTGGTGCATTGTTCTCGACGAAGCCGATCGAATGCTCGACATTGGCTTTCGCCCGAGCATCGAAAAAATCCTGAGGCGGTGTCCTGAGAATCGGCAAACGCTGTTGCTCAGCGCGACACTCGATCAACGTATTCGCGAACTCGCTAACCGTTACCAGTTCGAACCAGTGGTGGTGGACTGCTCTGCCAACGACGTTTCGGTCGAGACGATCGAGCAGCGTTTTCTAACCATATCGCCCGAAAACAAGATGACCATCTTGTTGCAACTCCTCGATCGCGAGCAACCACCGCAAGCCATCATTTTTTGCCGAACGAAGATCGGAACTGCCAAACTCCACAATCGATTGGAAAAGCACTTTCGAGCCACGCGACAGGATGGCGTTCGGCTTGGCATGATCCATGGTGATATGAATCAATCGCAAAGAGATTTAGTATTTCGAGCTCTGCGCGAAGGGGAACTGGACGTCTTGGTCGCGACCGACGTCGTCGGCCGCGGAATCGATGTTTCGTCGATCTCGCACATTATCAATTACGATTTGCCGGGGGATTGCGATGACTACGTTCACCGCGTCGGCCGGACAGGACGCATGGGCCGTTCGGGTATCGCGTTTTCGTTTGTTACCAAAGACGAAGGCGAGATCCTGACCGAAATTGAATCGCGGATCAATCGACTTCTCGAGCGAGACCCTCTGTCGGAATTACCGCTGAGCAAGATACTCTCTGCGGCCGAAGAGGATGAGCTGGACGATATGCCTCGACCTGCCCCAGTCGAATTCGGCGAGCCTAAATCCGACGCTACGAAGCGACCGCGTTGGAATCGTTTGCGACGGAAATCTTCCCGAGCCTAGAGTCGCCTTTCGCTCCGCGAAAGTGGCGTCTCACAATTCTTTCGCGGAGCGAAAGACGACAAATAAGCGCGACGCCTGCGAACCCTTGCTTTTCGTGCTCGTGCTCATTCCGAAGGGAGGTGCTCGTGCTCGTAATCGATTGGGCTGGCGATTCGATTACGAGTACGAGCACCATTTCGTTGAGCACGAGCACGTAAGTAGCACAAAAATGTGTGTAAAGATGAAGGCGCTAGCCGCGTGAGATAGGCCAAGCCATATGAGGATTGTCAAAGGTTCTAGCACATCCCACCTAGGCGGGATGTGATTTTCAGAATCTCAAAACACGTTCCTAGATTCTTAGGCCGTTTTTGGAAGTTCGAATCCCGCGCGTTGGGCTCGTGATTGCATGGCCGCTGCGATTGCGTCACCTTCGATTGCTTCCGTCGCCGCATTCCACCGGATGGCTCGCTTCAAGCGACCGGCAATGCTCGACAAGTGGCACATGTTCATCGTCTGCAAATGCGAGTAGACATCCGAAACGGGCAATCCACCTTCGCGAATGCAGCGATAGAAATTGGCTTTGTGACCTTCGTAAGGTTTGCCTTTGTAGAGCGCGCTCGTTTCGGCATCCCCGTAAACATCTTTGTCCCATTTTTCTTCGATAGGTTTGCCGGTGATCCGTTCGCGGTTGACGAAGATCCGCCCCTTGGTTCCTTCGATCAAAACACCGTTATCTCCGCGACTGGTCACGTGAATCTCCATGCCATTGGCGAACGAATGCACGATATTGAAATCATGCGCGGTGTTGAAGCAATCGTCGACGAGAGGGTTGCCGTCTTTGAACTCGATCGGATGGTTGCAGTCCGACCCATCGATTTGAGTGGGACCGGTACCGGGTTCGGTCAAGCCTGCGGCCCAGATTGCGATATCGATGTGGTGGGCACCCCAATCGGTGAATTTGCCGCCGGAGTACTCGTACCACCAACGGAAATCGTTGTGGCAACGCTGTTGGATGTAGTCCACCTTAGGGGCTTGGCCGAGCCACATTTCCCAGTTGAGTTGCGACGGCGATTGCCCCTTAGCAAATGGCCCACCGGTAGGGCTGCCATTGATGCCGCATGTGATCTTCTGGATGTCCCCCAGTAATCCCTTCTGCGCCATATTCACGGCCCGCATGAATCGATCGCGATCGGAGCGTTGCTGCGTCCCGACGAAGAACACCAATTCCGGATGCTGTTTGCAGGCCGCCCGGATGGCGATGTTCTCAGCGAGAGTTAGCGTCAACGGCTTTTGGCAAAACACATGCTTGCCTGCCTGCAACGCTTCAATAGCGATCTTTGTATGCCAGTGGTCCGGGGTGACAATGCTGACGACCTGAATGTCCTTGCGATCGAGCACGCGTCGATAATCTTCCACCGCATCGGCTTTGCCTTTTCCAATCCGATCATGAACCCGAGCACGCTCCCTATGATTGGCGTCCACATCGCACAGGACGACGACATCGCCGAACCGTGAATGGTCCTGAGCATCGCCGGTGCCCATGCCACCCAGCCCGATGCAGCCGATGTTCAATCGATCTTCCGAAGCGATCGGTCGAGCGGATACCGAGGTGGCCCAGTAAGGCACGGCGGCTAGGGCAGCGGCGGTGGCGGTGGATTGATGAAGAAATGCGCGTCGATTGCGTTGATTCATGACGAGAGACCTTGTGCAGAGAGGTGGGATACGGAGGACGCTGCCTGGTGCAGTGAACTCGGCCAGCGAGTGACCCTATCATTCTGCGCAGACTCGGCGCCTCATGTCCAGCGACCTACGGAATTCCACGGTTGTTTTCTAGCGTGGAAATCGTTTCGGGCGTGGAAAACGGTGCTGGAAATTCAATCCCCGACGATTGGCTCGTCGCCTTGGGGTGGTCGCTTATCGCGTTCCACCCACAGAGTAACAGGCCCGTCATTGATCAGCGAAACCTGCATGTCGGCTTGAAATATCCCTTGTTCGACCGTCACTCCAAGCTCCCGAACGGCCTGGCAGTACGTCTCATAAAGCTGGACTGCGATCTCGGGCGCCGCAGCCGCATCGAAACCCGGACGGCGGCCTCGACTACAGTCACCGTACAATGTGAATTGACTGACGACCAGCATGGCCCCTCCGACCTCGAGCAACGACCGATTCATTTTGCCTGCTTCGTCGCAGAAGCCTCGCAGATGGACACACTTCTCAGCCATCCACCGCGCGACCGACGCGTCGTCCCCGCGCCCGATCCCTAACAGCACCAACCACCCGACACCGATTTGACCCACGCATTGTCCGTCGACGCGAACACTGGCGGAGGCTACCCGCTGCAGTAAAGCCCTCATGGTTCAACCTCGCCGTTCAAGCTCGCCAACCGCGTTCGACCTCGCCCGCATGATTCAACATCGTCTGAGTTTTCTCCCAGCTCAATGATTCCATTGAAACTCGGTGCTATTGAGCAAGACCCAGTACAGGTTGGCCACTTCCGTGCTCCGAGCATCCCCGCTTTTGCCATTGAATCGGGGTAGAAAAATCGCTCGTTCTTCGTCGATCGGCAATCGATTGAGGATTGCCAAGTACGTAGAGTCGATGGCTTGCCCATCGCTGCGACTCAAGCCTGCGATGCGGGCCGAAGCATTCATTACAGGATTGTTCCCGATGCGATCGCTGAGGAACGAACCGTTCATGACGAGCAAGCGTTGCGGCACCGTTACCGCCTCGGCTTCGAACTCATCCTCACCGCGATCGCCGTAGGCTTTGGTGAAGTCCTGAACGCCACCGTATAGCTCCAACTGTGAAATGATCGACGAGGACGCGTCGATTGCTTTCAGCCGGCACGCTTGATGAATCGAAGCCGCCATTTGTTCGGGCCTCAACTGCGTCATTGGAAAAACGGCCCATGCATTTTCGTGTTCGAGTGTCGGATCCCCGTGCTCAAGTCGAGAATCGCGATGGAATGTTTTGGTAGCGATGATGACGCGGACCAAGCGTTGCATGTCAAAACCGTGCTCAACAAAGTCTTCGGCCAGGATTTCCATGCCGGGTGGAAACGGACCATCGAGGGGGATGTCGTCGATCGGCTCCACGAGCGGTTTGCCAAAAAGGATCGCCCATACGCGGTTGACCGCTGCCCTCGCAAAGGCCTTGTTCTGCGGATGGGTGACCCAAGCCGCCAACGCATCGCGATCGTTCTGAGCCAACTGACTCAGGCCCGGATCGAACGGAACCTCGGGTTCAACAAGTGTCTCTTCGGTATCGTTGAGGTAGCGAAATCGATACTCCTCTGAAATGTCTCGCAATCCTCGAAATGGGTTTTCCATGCGCACATTGGAAAAGTAGGCTGCGAGTTGATGAAAGTCCGATTGCTCGCCGGTGCGCAAACGCTGCTCCGGATCATCGGTAGTGAATTGCACATTACCGAGGTAATCGTGATGGCACTGCAAGCAATCGATGCGCATGGCCAAAAAAGCCCGCGATGTTCGACCGGCCAGTCGAATCGGATCGGGACGATCATTGCCACCTTCGTCCATCGTGGCCGTGAGAAAATTCACCTCGGGCGCGTCGGTCCATGACCCTTGAGCCGCGATCAATCGCCGAACGAGTTGGTCGTACGGTAGATTCTCTTGAAAACAATCGGCTAGCCATTGTTGGTATTTGCGTCGGCGAAAAACCAGGAATGGACCGCCGTTCGTACCGACCGTGGCCCGCGTCCAACGCTCAGCAAACTGATCGGCCCATCGCCGCTCGCTGAGAAGGTATTCCGTCCACCAGGTCGTGCGTTGTCCTTCGGGGATGCGTTCCAGGGCGCGGAGTTCTTCGAGGGACAAGCTGTTGCCGACGAGCGCCAAGCCGACGCGACGGGCGACTTGATTCCAGGGCGCAGGACCCGCTGCTTCCAACCCCAACTCGGCCAACCGGGTATCGAAACTCGCGTCGACCCGCTGTGCGACCTCTAGGACGGACGCCGAAAACTCGGCGGGCACTTCGTTGGCCGGACGCATCAGAACGGGACGTTCGGTAGTCGCCCAGCCAATGGTGCCCAAAATGACCAAACCCGTCAGCATCAACAATCCCCGTTTTCGCCATCGTCGATCCTTGCGAATGGCTGGCTTGAATTCAACGCTGCCAGCGTCCGGCAGCTCCTGGGGCAATCCGTTATGGGACGGAAAGTCTTGGGACGGTGGGTCTTGGGACGGCGGGTCTTGGGACGGCGGGTCTTGGGACATTGAAAAGTGCACCTCGCGACTGGCTCAATAAAGTCGGCAATTGGTCTTATTCGTACGTGTCGGTCAAGGCTTGTTGCAAATCCGCACGCACCGGTCCTTTTCCGAGGGATTTGTCGAACCATTCCTGCACGCGCTTCTGCATGATTTGGTTGTTTTTGATCGATTCGGCATACGCAGGAGAAAACGAAAAGTAGACAGCGCGGGCGGCAACATCCACTGGATCGCGGTCGCTCAATGCGAGATCGGACAGAGCCGCAGCGATTCCGACCGGCAGCTTGTCCCACGTGAAGCTTTGATTTTTGCCTTGCGTTCGCACCACAAGCTTTTCCGCGTTCGATTCAACGATGCTCAATTCCGCCGTACCGACCTTGATGGTCGAAGCACCGCGGGTTTTGCGCTTGGCCTCTTCGAACGCTTCGATGTAGATCTTGTAGAGTTGCCCGAGTTGATCCAAGCGACTCGCTTTGACTTTCTCCACCGAAGTTTCAGCGGCCTTGAGAGCACTTGCGATTTCCCGTTCCCAAACGTCAAAGTCTTGTTGGGCAAGCCCGGCTCGGGCTTGGCTCATGTTTTTGCTCCAGGCGGCATGTTGCGATCCATTCGGCGTTTCCGGTAATGCTTCCGCGTCTGTCGACGCGGGCTTGGAGGTTTCATCCATGGCTGGCGTCACAGCCATCGTTGGGTCCACAGCCATGGGCTGCATGCCCTCGGTCGGAGGCATATCCGCCGCCGCAGATTCTGTGCGAGACTCCATTTCCACGGGATCGCTCGGTTTCGAGGCGGCCGAAATTTCGTCTCGGCGGACGCTCGGCAAGTCCGAGAGGACGCGCGGCTTCGAATTGGAATCGCCGCCGGCAGGTCCTTCGCCCGGCTTTGGCATGGGCGCTAGCCCCACAAGGGTCGAATCCACATCGCGGCTGTCGCCATTTCCCGACGGTCCATCGCCTAGCGGACCGGTGCCCGGAACTCGCTGCGGTTTGGCATTTCGGTCTTGGCTGGCCAGTTGACTGCGGTTATTCAAAAACGTGAAGGCAGCGAATCCCAATAAAGCCAGCGAGGCGGCCCCCATAGCGCTGCTTGCCAAGAGACGATTTCGCATACGGCGGCGGCGCATTTGGTTGACCAGCGAAGCCGCATCGACGGGAGTGCCGGGTCGCTGCCCATGTGACTTCGGTGCAACGCTTTGCTTAAGCGATGGGGCCGACCATGGCTCTTCATCGCTGCTTGCGAGATCGAATGCATTCAAGGTCGGAAAAAGTTGACGCCACTCTTCGCGTCGGGTTTCGACATCGGCGACTGCCAGGAGTAGTTGCGCCGCCGGTCCGCTGTTATCTGGGATCCAATCGGTCGTGTCCCAGGCAAAGGGGGCCATCGGATCCCCGCTTGGATACGTGGCTGGAAGCGTGCCTTGATCGAAAGGTTGGTCTTCGTCCGGTTTGGGGGATGCGCTCGTCGGGAGTTGGATTGCAGGGCCGGTCGAAACTGGCTTAGAGGCTTGGCTTTTTTCCTGCGACGCGCGCAGCTTACGAAGTTGCCGATCGTACAGAGTACGTTTTTCGGGGTCGAGCAGAATGGTTTGAGCCTGCTTAATCAACTTGCCAACCGTCTGAGCCGATTGCGGATGCTGTCCGATACTGGACTGCATCCAAGTATTGGTGGCATTTTGCAATGCGGATTTAATCTCGGCCGGGTCGTCGCAATACAAGTCCAGCCCGATGACTTGGTAGTAGTCGAGTTGAGCGATTTCGAGCGAGCGTCCAAGATGGCGTTCGATGGCCTCCAAAACTTCCTTCATCGATCTGAAATCTCACGCAAAGGGGTTGTCGTCTTCGGGATGGTCGTGGCCGCTGCGTTGCGTCCTTCGGCCACGGGCCAACGATCTGAGCAGGCTGACCCACATTAGAAGCATCAGCGGAGAGGTGTAGCAGAACAGCAGCATGAACAGGTGGGTCGATCGATCGGGTCTGTCCGGTGCCTTTGCCCGGCTCACCCCTAGCAAATCATTGATGCTATTGGAGATCGCAGGAACGCGTGCCGCGAACATCAGCAGTAGGGAAATCGCAGCAAAAACGATCATGGAGACAAACAGGCTCCCCAATCCGACGGCGCGGGGCTCTCGCCTTTCAGAGGCGAATGGTGTTGGGAGTTGGGAGGGTTTCGACGGCCGGCTCACGTTTCGGACCTGGTGGCTGGTTAGGGGAACGAAACAGACCGTGCGCAGCCACACGGTCAAAATGGGTTCGCCTTAATAGGACATGGGTTCTCTTCAATATAACGAGCCAAGCTGTAGACAATGGGAATTCATTGACCGATAATCAGCTTTTTCGCGGCGCAACCCTTCGGGCTGATTTCGTCGGCGAGATTGCTTGCGGTCGGCACGGTTCCTAAGTTCGCACTTTACCTGAGATCGCATCGCTCCCAAAATTGCATCGCTCCTAAAAAGAGAGTTCGGGGATTCCCATGAAGTTCAACGCATGGCTTCTAGTGTGTGGCGCAGGCTTAGCCACCGTTACCATGGGCTGCACCAGCCAGGCGCCCACGCAAGTCGCTTCAAGCGGCGGATCGCAGGAAGGTGCCGCTGCATCAGCACCGCCGACTTCTGCTCCGCCGTCGACACCTGCCAGCGGTTCACCTTCGAGCAACTCTTCGGCTGGCTCGGCTTCCGGCAGCGAGACTGATCCAAGTCCTCCGCCTCCAGCAGCGCCTGCGTCGAGCAAGCCATCGCGCCCGGGCTTTGGCTCGGCCGGCGGAGGTCCGGGACTCGGGAACACCGGCGGACCTGGAACGCCGACTACGACGGCAACGGCACCCACGCGTCCTGGGTTTGGATCTGCTTCGGGTGGCGGCACCAGCACGACACCGGGCGGCAGCACACCAACCGCTCCGGGTTTGACCAACAACGGGACGTTGCCGGGCCCTGGAGCAGGCAGCAATCTGGCCGGATCGGCCAATGCACCTTCGGCCGACAACACACCCGCACCACCTCCACCACCCATCGAGCTCTCGCTGCGCGATCGCGCGGTGAACGCCTTCCGAGTGGGCAATGCACCCCGTGCCTACGCCCTGTTCCAAGCCCACACCGTTTCGGCTCCCGCCGATGAAGTCGAAAGCTTGATGGAGAACTACCGTTGGGACAAACGGCGGATCGTACCTCGGTTCGGATACACCTTTGCGGTCGGATTAATTGTCAAGAAAACGGGCGCGGTCGAAGATCTTAAGCCGGTTGGTACGGCTCTCGATGACTTGAAATCCAGTAACGCAGGCGGCGGAGGCAGGCCCGGCGGCGGTGGCAGACCCGGCGGCGGACCGGGTGGCTTTGGCGCAGCGGGCAGTTCGACCACGAGTGCAGGCATCCAGATGCTACCTGCGAAGGAGCTGAGCGACGCAGCCGGATCGATGGCATCGCAGTTCGTTAATGCCTTTGCCCAGCACCATTCGGACGGAAATTGGTCCGAAGCATTCCGAGAGTATGAACTCGGTTTACCTGCCGACACGTTCACCCCACCCTCGAACCTTGGCGGCGGACTAGCAGGTGCCATGGGAGGCGCAGGTCGCCCCGGTGCACCTCCCGGATATGGAGGTCAAGGTGGCCCGCCAGCTGGATACGCTGGTGGAGCTGGCTCGGGCGCACCTCCTGGTTATGGAGGTCAAGGCGGACCACCGGCTGGTTATACCGGCGGAGCTGGCTCGGGCGCACCCCCTGGATATGGAGGTCAAGGCGGACCACCGGCAGGTTACAAAGGGGGACCCGGTGCGGGCGCACCACCGGGCTATGGAGGTCAAGGCGGACCACCGGCTGGTTACACCGGCGGAGCAGGGAGTGGCCCTCCTCCGGGATACGGGGGTGGCAACGCTCCCGCTGGCCAACCACCCGCTGGCCAACCACCCGCTGGCCAGGGCAACGCAGGCAACAGTGGCAATTCCTCGACCGACACCATCAATTACTTAGCTCCACAAGATGACGCGTCCCCGATCATGTCCGGGCCCGGCAGTGCTGCTCCGGCTGGGCAACCCGGCTTCGGTGCACCCGGTGCGCGACCCGGCTTTGGCGCTCCTGGGGGAAGACCTGGATTCGGTGCCCCCGGCGGGCAACCTGGGGCAGGTGGTTTGGGTGACGTGAACGCTGCCATCGCAGCCGCTGGCTTCAATCCCGCGATGGCGAAGGATCTAGAGCTCTCCTCGGGTACCATCCCGTTGGGGCCAGGTCTAAATTACATCGGAACCGGCGAAAGTGTCGGCGAGTTGAGCAAACGAGCGAGCGAAGAGCATTACGACGCACTGGTTGTTTTCGAAGTCGACGCTTCTTTGATTCGCGCCAACAACACTATCAAGAACGATTGTCGTATCCGGGTCGTCAGCCTGACGGGCAATCTTGAGGCCAAAGAACGCACCGTTACTTCGTCCATGCTCAACAATCGCGATGTGGCACTGGACAAGGATCCGGACTCCAAAGTCGAAAACGCAGTTGAAAGCTTGATGAAGAAGATGGTCGAAGCGTATCCGATGGATGACCTGCCCAAGTTCCCGGCCGAAGCTATCGAAAAGCGCCGGTTGAAGGACCTCGCGAGCGAGAAGGACCGCAGTCCTTTAGACGTGCTTTGCGAAATTGAGCTGTATGCTTCCAAAGGGTTGATCGATTCGACCCTCAAACAGTCGGCTTTCGAAAGCGTCGCAGGATCTGATGGAGGTGTTTTGGCCAACGGGACTCCCGAAGAGAAAGTTCCATTGGTCGAAAAGATGGTCCGACGTCAGTTCGAATAGATCGATCCCAATTCGCACTCCATCTCACTTGAAATCCTCTCCATGATGCGCACTCTCGTTTTTGCTGCCTTGGCAGCCTCGCTCTCGGCTATCTCCTCGTGGGCCACGCCGCTCCGCGCAGAAGATGGTTTGTGGCTGAGTCTGCCAGGCAACCCGAACCACACGCTGCCAGGCTCTGGAAAAAAAGTCGTCCTTATCTCAGGCGATGAAGAGTATCGCAGCGAAGAAGCGCTGCCCATGCTGGCCCAGATTCTTTCGAAAGCACACGGCTTCGATTGCCACGTTCTGTTTGCTATCAACCCGGAAACTGAGACAGTCGATCCCAATTACTCGAGCAACATTCCCGGTTTGGAATTGCTTGACGATGCCGACTTTATGGTCATGTTCCTTCGCTTTCGCGCCTTGCCTGACGAGCAGATGCAACACATCGATCGATTCGTGAAGGCTGGGAAACCTTTCTTAGCGATTCGCACCGCGACGCACCCCTTCAACTTTTCCGATCCCTCCAAATCGTCCTACGCGAGTTGGTCTTGGAACAATGCCCAATGGCCCGGTGGCTTTGGGCAACAAATCATCGGAGAAACATGGCATTCCCACCACGGCGTTCATAACGGCCAAGCCACGCGAGGCGTGATCAATCCAGACCATGCGGATTCGCCATTGCTGCGCGGGGTGAACGATGTCTTTGGTCCGACGGATGTCTACGGCGTTGTGCATTTGCCCGCATCCGCCGAAGTCTTGATGTACGGCCAAGTTCTCAGTGGCATGAAGCCAACCGATGCACCGCTACCCGGTGAGAAGAACGAGCCGATGATGCCTCTCGTTTGGACCAAATCTTATCGGATGCCCGAGGGGGACGAAGGCACGGTCGTATGCTCGACCATCGGAGCGTCGGTCGATTTGCAATCCGAAGATTTGCGACGACTGTTAGTCAACAGTATCTACTCCGGCGTAGGGTTGGAGGTCCCGGAAAAGGCAGATGTACCACTCCCAGCCACCTACCGGCCAACCTACTTCGGGTTCAAGGACAAGAACTTCTTCGTCGACAAGAAAATTCGGCCCGAGGATTTTTTGAAGTAGCTTAAGATTCGCTTGCACTCGTGACAGTTCGAAGTCACGGTTTAGGACGCGTTCGCGCCAGCGTCCTCAACGAGGGCCAGTTCCGTTTCGGCGGCTCCCGAGCGACGTCGTCGGCGCTTGGGTTTCGTGACAGCCCATTCCTTGGTCATGATCTCAAAGACGTCGGGCGATTCGTACCTAGCAATGTTCTTGCCTTCAGGAATTGGGCCGATGAGACCGCGAAAAATTGGCATACCTCGCAGGTCCAGATCCGTGCTGCTGTCGTCGATTCCAACTTGGGAATGCGTCCGGAAGATCAACTCGGAAGAGTGGAAATCACGAATCTTCAACGACCCATCTGCCGCTCGCGTCACGACGCGAAACATATCTTTCTTGGCCATTAGCCGTTCCCTTTTCCTCAGCGGAATGAATTGCTGGTCGCTCGCCTCCTTCCATGGATGATCACGCATGAGTGATCGTGTTGTGCGATTGGTACACACCGATTTTCTTGGGCCGTGCTGCGTCCGTGCCACTTGCCTACCTCTGTTTGTCGGTATGCAAGCTAAAGAGGATGAGCTTCTCGAGGGACTGTTGCGGAATCGTTATGGCCGTCTCAACCCAATCGGCTCGGTGGCCTTGATTGGCTCGGCGGCCTAATTGATTAGGCGGGGGTCCTGATCGATTAGTGGGTGGGGAACTCGCCAGCGCAGACGCGTCGTTCGATATCGGCAATTTGAGCCATCCGCCGGGCATGCCGTTCTGCGGGCGCGTAGCGAGCGGCAGCGAAGGCTCGGAGGATTTCAAATGCCAATTCTGGCCCGATGATCCTGGCACCGATGCACAAGACATTCATGTCGTCGTGCTCGACCCCTTGCCGAGCCGAGTACGTATCGTGGCATAGCCCCGCGCGAATACCTGGAAATTTGTTGGCCGCGACGCTGACACCCACGCCCGAGCCGCACACGAGGATACCCCGATCGATTTCGCCGGCCATGATTTTCTTGGCGATGGCTTCAGCAAAAACTGGGAAATCACAGGCATCCTGGGAATAGGTGCCGCAGTCGAAGGCTTTGATTCCGACACTTTCCAAGAACTTGGTCACCTCCCCTTTCATGGGGAAACCTGCGTGGTCACCGGCGATTGCGTAACGAAGTGATTGGGTCATGGGATCCGAAGAAATGAAATATTGCGCCGTTGATGCAGGAAGGAAACGCTGTTAAACTCGCTACCCCGGGATCGCCAGAGTAGTTGTAGGTAGCATTGTGTGCATCCTACCTGGTGCCATCCATTGCCACTTACTTCGTTTTGCTGCGTCGCACGCCGGTATCAGAGTTTTATCGCCTAGTAGGAGTTGCGTAAATCGATCTTTGGAATGGTTGACTTCTTTCCATGCAAAGCTTCGGTTCCCCGGACAGCCCCCTTCGAGGATTCTCTCTGTGTCCCGCTGACCGATGCACCAAAGTCTCAGGATTTTCCTTCGCATGGTCAACCGTACCCTAATCCGCTCCCTTGAAGATGATTCCCTCGAAGACGAATTGAACGCCATGTTTGGCGATTCGGCCGAGGAGCTGCTGCTAGAGTCTCTCGAAGACGCCAACAAGCAGTTTGATGTCAATCAAATCGTCGAAGGCAAGATTGTCGAAATCAACGAAGAATTCGTGGTGGTCGACGTCGGATTCAAGAGCGAAGGTGCGATTCCCAAGAACGAATGGGAAGAGGGCGAACCACCGCCGGAGATTGGTCAGAAGATCAAGGTGCTGATCGAAGAGGTCGAAGACCAACACGTCAGCCTCGAAGAAGCCCGCAACATGATCAGCCTGAGCAAGCGCAAGGCTGAGAAGATCATCCAGTGGGAAAAGATGATGGCCTCGGTCCAAGAGGGCCAAGTCGTCACCGGTACGGTCACCCGCAAAATCAAAGGCGGTTTGCTGGTCGATATCGGCGTGAACGTTTTCCTGCCAGCCAGCCAGGTCGATATCCGACGCCCCAACGACATCGGCGATTACATCGGCCGAGTGGTGCAGTGCGAAGTTCTTAAGATCGACGAGGCCCGCCGCAACATCGTTGTGAGCCGGCGATCGCTGATCGAAAAGCAACGCGAAGAGGATCGCGAACACCTGATGGCCGAACTCGAAGTCGGTCAGATCCGCAAGGGGATCGTCAAGAACATCGCCGACTTCGGCGCGTTCGTCGATCTGGGCGGCATCGATGGCTTGCTCCACATCACCGACATGAGTTGGGAACGCATCGGTCACCCGAGCGAGATGGTCTCCATCGATCAAGAAATCGAAGTCAAGATCCTGCAAATCGATCGCGAAAAGCAGAAGATCGCCTTGGGTCTGAAGCAAAAGCAAAACAACCCTTGGACCAACATTGCCGACAAGTATCCGGTTGGCTCGACCATCCCTGGCGAAGTCGTCAACGTGATGAGCTACGGGGCGTTCGTCAAACTCGAGCCTGGCATCGAAGGCTTGGTCCACATCAGCGAAATGTCCTGGACTCGTCGCATCAACCACCCCAGCGAAATGGTTCAAATCGGCGACAAGATCGATGTCAAGATCCTGGGTGTCGATCCCCAAGGCCAACAACTGTCCCTGGGTATCAAGCAGACCCAAGCCAACCCTTGGGACGACATCATGCAGCGTTACCCAGAAAATGCCGAGGTTACGGGCAAGGTACGGAACCTCACCAACTACGGGGCATTCATCGAACTCGAAGAAGGTATCGATGGCTTGCTCCACGTCTCGGACATGTCCTGGACACGCAAGATCAGCCATCCAAGCGAAGTCTTGCAAAAGGGTCAACAGGTCAAGTGCCGAGTCCTCAGCGTCGACCAATCGCGCCGCCGGATCGCGCTCGGAATGAAACAACTGGACGACGATCCATGGAATACCACCATCCCCGAGAAGTACAAGCCTGGACAACTCATCCAAGGCAAGGTTACGAAGATCACCAACTTCGGTGTCTTCGTGGGACTCGAGGACAATCTCGAAGGCTTGTTGCACATCTCGGAACTCTCAGATGCCAAGATCGAGAACCCAGAAGATGTGGTGAAGGTCGGGGACGAAATTGAGGTCAAGGTGCTGCGTGTCGATAGCGACGAACGCAAGATCGGTCTCTCCCGCCGACGTGTCGACTGGACCGAAGAGCAATACCGTCAGGAAGCTGAGAAGGAACAACAGCAGCAACAGGCCAAGATCGACAAGCAGGCGGAACTCAAGGGTGGTCTCGGTAGCGAAGGCCTTCTGATTCCTTCCTCCGAATGATCATGGCCCCGAGCCGGTTCACACGGGCATGCCTGACAAGCTCCGAAGACCTGCTCGATTCCAGATAGCTTTTTTTCAAAGGCGTAGGCGCAGTTCATGCACCTACGCCTTTTTCGTATCCAGCAAATGAGTTGATGGATTCCCTATAGCGACCACCCTCCCATCGTCTCTCTGGTCCTAGGAAACCCCAGCTGACCTCTTCCTGATCCCCATCGCCATGCACCCCGACAATTCGATCCAAGCTCTGTTTGTCTATGGGACCTTGAAACGCCAGCAGCTTCGCGGTGGCATGTGGCCGCGTCCACCGCTCGCGGTTGAGCCAGCCTTGGTCTGCGGAGAACTCTACGACCTCGGAGCTTACCCGGGCTTGAAAGCGGGAAACGACTGGGTCCTGGGCGAACTGTGGACGCTCCAGCCAGAGGACATGGCGATCACCCTCCAAGTTCTCGACGCCATCGAAGGCTACGACGCAGCAACGGACTCAGGGCTGTACCTGCGGATCGAAATCCCAGTCCATCGGATGGCTAGACCGGTGGATGCTCCAGCGACCGAGCTTGCATATACGTACATCATCGCCGAGCTTGCTGCAGTGGGTCCGGTGCGCCGCATCGACCCTCAAACAACGCCGTCCGGCCAAAGGATCGCCCAGTGGCCAGACGCATTGGCCCGAGTTCCAACGCAGCTAGAGGATGAATAAGCCCCAAAGCGATCAAGCCCCGAAGCGATTCCAACCCAATGCGATCGATCAGCCGTCGCGATCGGTGAGGGCTGCGTACTGGAACAGGTAGTACGCCAGGGTCATCACCGAGGAGAGCGTGGCAGCGACATAGGTCATGGCCGCAGCGTTGAGTACACGGCTCACGTAGGGCAGTTCGGCTCCGGAAATGATCCCGTGCGAAACCAGCTCCGTCTTGGCCCGCGAACTGGCGTCGAACTCTACCGGCAGATTGATGAGCTGAAAGAAGACCATCAGGCTGAAGCCGACGATCGCGACCAACAACACCGTGCTCCCCATCTTGGTCATGCCCATGATCAGCATCACAAACGCGACACTGAAGAGCACCGAGGCCAATGATCCGCCAAAATTGGCGGCGGGTACAGCCAGATTGCGAATGACCAACGGGGAATAATTCCGAGCATCCTGGATTGCATGTCCTACTTCGTGAGCGGCGATGCCAACCGAAGCCATCGAATGACCTCCGTAAACGTCTGGGCTCAACCGAACCACCTTAGACGAAGGATCATAGTGATCCGACATTTGGCCGGGCACTTGTTCGATGGCCACATCGTTTAGGCCAGCCGAGTTCAGGATACGACGAGCCGCTTCGGCACCCGTCATGCGCGCTGGCACTTGACTCATCTGGGTGTAAGCGGATTTGACGCGCCACTGGGCATACAAGGCCAGCAAAATGGCAGGTCCAACCAAGATCAAATAGAAAATCACGCGTTTATCTCCAGTGGTGTTGTTTTCTCAAGTCAATTCGGCAATCGATGCCGAACCTAAACTATTGGAAGCATATTGCGTACCGAAATTCAAGGCAAATCAAAGCCCTATCGATTCTGGGTTACGCAGGCTTGTGGCGTCTAGTTCAATGGCCTAAAAATCGTTTGGCTGAGACGGTAATCTTTGGGCAATCGGGGATCGATTCCAGAAACGATCGACCGTAAGTCTTGCTGGACGCTCGCGGATCGGTCACCAAGACGATACCGGAATCGGTGGCCGTTCTTATCAATCGGCCAAAGCCTTGCCGGAACTTGATAACCGCTTCGGGCAATTGGAAATCACGAAAAGGATTGCCACCCTGCTGACGGATGGCTTCCAACCTGGCTTCCAACAGCGGATGGTCGGGCACGCTGAAGGGGAGTTTCGTAATGACGACCAATCGCAATGCGTCGCCTGGAACATCGACGCCTTGCCAAAAACTCTCCGCGCCAAACAGAACTCCGCGAGGCTGCTCGCGAAAAGCCCGAAGGAGTTCGCTTCGCGGAGTCCCATCGGCTTGCGAGTAGATGGCCAGGTCGTGCTCGTCCATCCATGGTTTGAGGGCGGCGCAGCACTTGCGAAGGGAATCGTAGGAAGTGAACAACAGGAAGGCATGGCCATCGCTCATCCCCAGATAGTGCTTGAGTGTCGGCAGGATGGCCGCCTCGTACTCACCTCGACCGGACGAGGGATCGGGAACATCGGACAGGACATGCAGTTCGGCCAACTTGCGATAGTCAAACGGGCTGCCCACTCGGAGTGTCGGCGTTCCGATCGCGCCCACGCGTTTCTGAAAGAACGAGAAGCCGTTGGCTTCGCCAGTCGTCAGTGTCGCACTGGTCATGATCACGCTCGGAACATTCCGAAAGAGTTGTTCGCGAAGATGTGTGCCGACATCCAACGGGCTGCTTCGAAGCGTGATGCGCAATCCCATCCTGGATGCAGCGGAGCGCACTTCGCGCTTTTCAATCCAATGCACCGCGTCCTCCTGCTTCTGCTGATGCCATTGATCCAAGCCATTGGCGAGAACGGAAAGTCGGTTGCTGGCCGACATCATATCCAAGCGCGAGTTCTGGTCCTTGAGGTCTTTGCCATAACGCTCCAGTTGCTCCGATAAACCTTGCAGCCGTTCCATCAAGGATGTTGAGATTGGCAATGGAGCACGCACTCGACCATTCTCCGGCGCATCGCGCTCGAGCCACCCCAAGAGGTCCGACATAAAATCGTCGAGCGACTCCATGCACCGGTAAGTATCATTGGCGACTTGCCGCAAGCCCAAAGCCACCAAGACCCCTTTGTCATTCTTCGGATTGTAAAGTTTGCGAAGCGTGTAATCGATCTGCGAGTTACTCAACGACAATCCGAGATGCTCTCCAGCCACGTTTTCGATCGTGTGGCATTCATCGAAGATGACCGCATCGTACTTGGGCAAAATCCCGCCCCCCATTGCACGGACCGCTAGGTCGCTGAAGAACAGGGCATGGTTCACGATCAAGATCTGCGCGTTCTGGACGCGGCGACGTGCGGCGTAATAAAAACAAGAATCGTGATGATGGCATTTGCGACCCATGCAATTGCCAGAATCGCTGGCGACTTCATCCCAAACACTGTGTGAGGGACGGAACGACAAACTGCTCAGCGAGCCGTCGGACGTGGTGGCCGACCATCGATCGATCTGTTGCAAATGGTCGTAGTCTTGATCGGACGAGAGCAAGCTGACCATCCGGGATTTGGCCAATTCGAGCCGACGTTTGGAGATGTAATTCCCGCGTCCCTTCACCAAGACCGATGTGAACTCACGCGGGATGACGGCGTTGAGCAGTGGCAAGTCCTTGCCAATCAACTGCTCCTGCAGACTAATGGTGTGCGTGGAAATCACCACACGTCGGACCGAGGATTCGCTCGGCGCGGCATCCGCATCGTCTTCGTCCTCGGGTTCTCGATCCAATGCCGCTTCGCTGGCCGTCGCGAAGAGGATGGCGGGCACCAAGTAGCCGAAGCTTTTTCCGACCCCGGTTCCCGCTTCCACGATCAAGTGACGTTTGTTGGCCAACGCATCGGCGACGGCCGCGGCCATGTCCAGCTGCTCTCGGCGATGCTCGTACTGCGCAATCCTTTTGGAGATACTCCCGCCAGGACCGAGGATCGATTCGGTATCGAGATCGGACATGAAAAGTACCTGAGGGAAAGCCGTTGGAGGGATTCCCATGGAATCCGCAATCGATCCAAGCAACTATAAACTCCTCACCCCTCGTCCGCGAGGGCAACTTAAGGGAACACCCACCATCGCCTAGCATCTCGTTTAACGACAAGCCGCAGGCGTCAGTGGCCTGGCCCTCTCAACGAGCGGTCTCACTCCGTCGTCCCGCTAAACTCACACCGTCGCCTGCGGCTAGTCGTCAAACGAGGGGTTATTGATATTGGAGTCAGCTTTACGTAAGCTCGTGGCGATCGTACTGCTTTCTGCATTTCGCCCATCGGGAGGTCGCTGCGATGATTCATGGTTATCATGTCGTCATGCCGATGTATGGCTTTCGGCTCCCCAACGACCCACGAGGCTCTTGGTCGGACTATGTCAGACAGTGGGAGTTGGCCTGTTTTGGACGCAGCACGCAGTCGAACTTCCGTCGAAGCTATGGTGAACTCACCGAATATGAATTGAGCCAACGCGATGCCGCAGTTCGCGCCCTGCGCTATCCGGTAGTATCGATCGACGGACAGCAAGCCCAATGCATCGCGAATGCTTTTGCGAAGCACTGTCAGCGAAATCGATACACACTATGGGCATGTTCGATTTTGCCAGAGCACACGCACTTGGTGATTGCGCGTCATACTTTTGCGATCGAGCAAATGGTCAATCTTCTCAAAGGCGCCGCTTCGCGCGCGATCACGAAATCCGGCTGGCATCCGCTTGGAGCGTTCAAGCTCCATAATGGACGCCATCCTCCGATGTGGTCTTCGCATGAGTGGCGAGTGTATTTGGATTCCGAGACGGCGATCGAGCAGGCGATTCATTACGTGGAGGAGAATCCCGCGAAGGAGGGGAAGCCCCGTCAACATTGGAAGTTCGTAACTCCTTTCGCAGGTATCCGTTCGTCAGGTTGGACGAGTTATCACTAGTGAGATGCAACATGCATCCAGCACACGCACTCTCCCACCGTCGCCAAGCATTTCGTTTAACGACAAGCCGCAGGCGCCAGCGGACTGGACCTCCCAACGATCGGTCTCACTCAACCGTCCCACGTACTCTCCCACAGTCGCCAAGCATCTCGTTTAACGACAAGCCGCAGGCGTCGGCGGCCTGGACCTCCAAACGAGCGGTCTCACTCGATCATCCCACGTACTCTCCCACCGTCGCCTAGCATCTCGTTTAACGATAAGCCGCAGGCGTCGGCGGCCTGGACCTCCCAACGAGCGGTCTCACTCAACCGTCCCACGTACTCTCCCATCGTCGCCTTCGGCTAGTCGTTAAACGAGGTGGTTCAATCGATTCAAGGAATCTGAACGACCTCGCCACCGTTGATACTCAAAAGTTTCTGGAACTCTGCGTACGGAAATGATTTCGGAAACATGCGTATTGAGCCATCGACTAGGCCGACGGGGACATTTTCCCGATGAAGAAAAAGTTTCTTGTAGGATTGTTCATCGGCCATCGAGTAATCATCCGGTTTGGTCCAGATCACCGCGTCCGTTGGCTCGACTTCTAAAAGCCATACTGTGTTGCTCGACCCGTCCGTAATGTCCCGAAATTGAATGGGCTTTCCTTGGCGTCCAAAAACGCTACTGGGAGTCAACGGGGTCAGGATCGCCGTTTTGCCTTGGATCCCACCCGCCGTCTCGTAGATTTTGGGCATCTTTTCCACGAGCTGAATGTTGTGTTCGCTGTCCCATGGTTCGTCGAAATGGAATTGTTGATAAAGTTCGTTCTGCTCGAGGAACGGTAGGATCATCACACGCCAGCTCAGTAGCTTCTTACCATCCTTGCTTGTTAGCGCCTGAGGCACGAACGTCTGATATGCCGATTCGAAGTTGAGGAGTGCCAACGCAATCTGCTTCAGATTGTTCATGCCTTGCATCGCCTGTGCATTCTCGCGTGCCTGACGAATCAAAGGCATCGCCGTAAGGAGTTGAGACATGGCATCGATTCCGACGATGGTCCATGTCGCTGTATTGTCCGCCACCGTCGGCCGCGATTTGTCAGGAACGTTGGACTCAGGGGCAATAGAGTCTGCTGCCAACTTGCCAAAGAAGACAGCTGTCTCAGGATCGCTGAAGCCCACCTTCAACTCAAATCGCTTTTCCTTTTCGCTGATCGTGAACTGACCGTATTCCATGCCGCTGATAAAACGAGAAGCCATTTGGTTTGCCGTTGGCTCTTTGGTTTGCGACTGGAGCATGTTGCTCAACATTTCCCGCGGCACGCTCGGAATGGCGACCACCAATCCATGGTCACCCGACGCTCCCGCCAGTGTTTCACTGAGTTTTGCGCTCGGTAAACTGGGCTTGGATCCTTTGAGACGCTCGATCCTCGGTTTCGGTCCAATCATGACCATAGAACCCTGTGCCCCAACTTCGAGACCGCTTTGGGGAGGGACCATTCCAGGGATGAGCTTCATGATTGCCGAAGGATCCTTGGCCGAAATCAAGACCAAGGGCATCTGGCCCATGATGGCACTGAAGTCGACCACAACGTAAATGCGTGTCGCCGATGCAGTTCGAAGGCTATCCATCAAAGTCTTCGCTTCGCCCAAACCATTGACTTCCCAGGGTACGCCCAAATCATTCGCAAGCTGTCGCAAGGAATCGAAATCTGCCGTGGATGGATTGATCCAACCGACGGCCATGGTTTGGTCATCCAACGCCCACTCCACCGATTGTGGTTCTTGCCCAAGAGTTCTTGAGCAAACCAGAGAGCTTGCGCAGAGCGTTGTCAGGCAGAGCAGGGATGCTGCGAGCCAGCCAAATGGATGCGTGGAATTACTTTGAGAGAGCATGTGATTGCATTCCGATCCTGAATAAAAAGTTTTGTAAGTGAGTTGCGGAGTGAGTTATTGAATCGCGCTTGGAAGCGTAATCGTGAATGACTTCATGGATTCATGAACACCTGACGCCGCCGACGACAACGTCACGACTTGGCCTTCTGCAGTCTTCTCGAAACGGTACTCGAAGGGTTTATCGGAGAACGGGTCCAGAGGTGCTGGTGTATCCACCAGCTCGTCCAGCGATGCGGGAAGTTGTCCTTGATGCGATTGAGCATGGAGGCGGAGCGCTTCCGCAATCATCAATCGATTGCGAATCATTCGGGTCCTCAAGTCAGCGCTTTGGGCTGCATTCACCGCCGGAAACAGCAGCGAGGCGATGACACCTGAGACGGAAGCACGGTTTTCCCTAAGCCATTGATCGAACTGTGCCGCGGTTCGATCTCCGACTCTCAGTCCACGTGCATCCCTTACTTTAGAAGATTTGAGAAGCTGATCGCTCTGAATCTTCATTTCGCGTCCTGCAAGAATCAATGATGCTTGAAGGTCGGACATGCGATCAAGTTTCTCGGAAGCATATCCAAGTGTCTGCAGCTTTCGCTTCGCCTCGGACCCTGTCGCCGTCAAAAGCCAACCAAGCGTTTCGGTAGGTCCTACCGAGTTGTCCGAGCCCAGCAATTGCTTGAGGTCCGTCAATCCCTTCGTCAATCGTTGAGTGATCTCGCGATCGGACAAACTCAACACCTCGGTTTCGTCGAGAAGGGTCAACGTGCGCGGTGCCATCTCCAACTCGACTTCTAAGGCTTCATCGAGTCGCGTTAGCCTGTCAGGCAAGGTCCGCAGCGCCCAGTAAAAACTAGGGCAGTCCTTGGAACGGATGGCATAATCAACTGCTGCGTACATCGTGTTCTCGATCGCCAATCCAACGAGCGACTGTACGAGCGACTCTCCTTGTCCCACCAAAGCTGCCAATCGAAATCCTATGGCGATGGACTCAGCGGCCCCTGCGAAATCCTTTTTTGCAATCTGCGTTGCGATCTTCATCGTCAACAACCGTGCCAATCCGCGAGCCTGTTGAACGTCTTCCAGTCGGATCGCCCAGATGTCCGTTCCGCGCAGGTCGCGAAAACGCAAATCCCATTGCGTGTCTTCCGAACGAGCCATCGCATCCAATTCGGAATAGATGATTTCGAAACGATCGACCCACTGCCGCGCTTCGTCGATCGGAATCTTTTCGATCTCAAGACCTTGAAGACTGCTCAGTTGCTGCAACTGTTCTTTGGGCAGTTGCTGCATCGCAGCATATTGATTGACCACCGCGCGATAGAAGTGCGTTTGCGCCGAACCCGGTTTCAGACTGGTTCGCGAAGGCCAAAATCGATACTTGAATGCCGGCACAGGCTCTCTGGCCCATGAAGCAGTCATCTGTTGCAGGTTCTGCTCTGATGGAATAACACCTCCAGCGGAGGCTTCACGACGATTGGCACCCTGGATCCATTCCAACGTGGCAGTTGATCCTAGTTCGGATTGCTGCCCGAATCCGATGGCAGCTTGAATGCCAAACGTAGCCACGGCTAGAGCGAGTGATTTACTGATTCGCATAAAAATTCCTCGTTGCACGGATTGGTTCCACATTAAAGGCCAAACGCGGGCACATTGCCATTTCGTATTTGCCATAAAGAGTTGGGTGATTCGAAATCGTTCGCCTCAGATTCCACACTGCTGTTAGAGCTTGCACGCGAACTGACCCACTGGGTTCTCTCAAATAGACGTCGCTGATCCCATTGCCGTTTCGCAACTTGACTAAGTGAATCGCGATAAGGGTCCGAGCCTTCTCTCCGCAAAAACGGATTGACAGGCATAGTCTTCACCTTGCCAACACGAGCTGCTAACGGCTTGGCCGAGGCCCCTTCCGTCGGTTCCTCTAGAACGACTGGGACGCTTGCGTTCGTTGCCATTTCTGGGGCAATGGCGGTCGGGCGGCTGAAGAATGGTAAAACGCTACAAAACCAAATGAGTCCCGCTGCCAACGCACCCGAGCATGCACCGAGAGCAAAACCAGACCAACGTTTTTTTCCATCGACGCGCTGCGTCATCGCAGTTTCGTACCCAGCCCGGTACAGCATGTCCTCGATCGCAATCGAGTTCGCAGCTGGTGCGGCATGCCGCAATCGAACTTCAAAAAGCGCGTCGCCAGGAGAGTTGAAATCCAACGGTTCACGATCATGCATGGTACTGCGTCCCCGAATCTTGTGAGGTTCCTACTTGTGCAAAACCTGGCCTCTGGTCCACGGGCTGGCATCCCTCAATAGTCAACCGGAGTTGCTTGAGTGCTGCTTGGTAGCGGCGGTGAACCCTAGTCAATGACAACTCGAAGCTGTCGGAAATTTGCCGAAAAGACAATCCGGTCCAAACATGCGCAATCAAAATTTCCCGATCGTCGATTTCGAGGGATTCCAGGGCATGCGTCAGGGCCATCCTGTCCAAAGGATCTGCCGTCATGGCCTTGTGCGATTCAAACCATTGCTGGCGAGCGGCCGCCGCCGTTTCTTCTCGACGCGCGCGTCGACTGTCCGATCGCCACTGCGAAATGGCTTCGTTCCGTACCACCCTGCTCAGCCACGGAACCGGTTCGCGTGGCATTTCGGGCTGCTGAGCCAATCGGATGAACGCTTCTTGAACACAATCATCGGGCGCGCTGCACCGAGCGCGGGCCAGTAACGTCAGCGCCGACGCGTGCTGTTGCCACAACCGGGCGATCAGGATGGGACTTATGGCCATGGATTCGACTTAAAGGGTTGCCATGGACTCGACTCGAGGAAAGTGTCCGACATGCACCTAACGCCACCGTACCATCGCGCGTTCCAGATTTTTCCGTGGACGCCCGCGATTTCTAGCTTCATCCTAACCCGTGGCATCCGCAGCCACAGTTTTCCCACCAAGCCCCCGCGAAATCCGCGAACACGCGACTGCTTTATTAGTCCTGCTAATGAATTGGCGAGTGCAGGTGCCCCATCTTTTCGCTGGTTGGCCGCCCAAGAGACAGAGGGTTTTGGAGCGGCGGCCGGACGTTTCTTCAAACGCGTTCCGCTACTTAGCGAGCTGGTAGGGGTCTGGAGTTCATTTTCGGGTACTCGCCGCCGCCAGCAGGCCTATAATGCGGTAGTTTGTGATTTGGAGAACAAACGGACGGGAGTACAAACGGGCCCGGTCCGACGCTCCAGATGTATTGCTGCCACTTCAGTAGGGTGGTGTGCAATCCCGCCTCAACCGTCTCTGGTTTCCCACGTAAACACGATGGACCTCGTTTGGCCTTTCGCGTTTTCCTTACCTCTGTTTCGGTAACCTGTAGCCTTGCCACACACATCTTTCCAACCGCGATCTTTCCTCCGTGGTTCCGCTCATTGGATCCTAGCGTTGGCGGCTTCCGCTGCGATTTTAGGATGCAATCGCGACATCCCCGTCCGTATCTACGATGCCCCCAAAGCCGATACCGAGTTTGTTTCGGGACCACTGGCCGGTGCCAAAACGGTTGGTCGTTCCACGCCCTCAGCTGGTCTACCCACGTCTGGTCCACGTCGTATCTTGGGAGCGGTCATCCCATTGGAATCGGGTTGCTACTTTCTGAAAGCCACCGATGCACCCGACCGGCTTCAGCCTCTCATGGCCGACTTTCTCACCATCGTTTCCGATTTCACGATCGCTGAAGCGTCGGGAAAACCGGAGATGCCGTTACCCAACGGTTGGTCGATGAATCCCCGCAACGATATCGCCATGGCAGAGTTCATCTCTCCCGAATCGACAGGGAACATCAAGTTCACGGTCACGGTCTTGAGCATGCCCCCTGCGAGCGATTGGCCCAGCTATTTGCTCAGCAACATCAACCGTTGGCGCGGGCAATTGAAGCTGCCCGACCTGGCGTCCAGCGACCTGGCGGACGAGTTGATCTCTGTCGATCGCAAAGGCAGCTTACTGCCCGGTTACATCTTCGACGCCATCGGCAACGGTTCTGGTGGCATGTCCAGTGGCGGACCTTCTGTAACCGGCGGTCCCGTCATCAGCAGCCCACCCCCCAACGCACCCACCGCACCACCTTCACCATTGGAATCGAGCACGGCTGGTTCCGGTTCAGAGCGTCCTGCCGACTCGCCCCCAGGCGACTCCGAAGCGAAGCCAGAACTGCAATACGAAATTCCGCCTGGCTGGGAGTCGGCACCCGGCAGTCCATTTCGATTGGCCACCTTTCAAGTGAAATCGGCCGAGGGTGACGGGGAAGTCACCGTAAGCATGGCGGTCGATAACCCGCTCGCCAACTCGATGATGTGGTACCAACAAGTCACGCGCGAGGCAGACCAGGACACGATCAAGTCGCTGGCCGAGTCCACGATCGCTCAAGCTGAAACCATTCCTGCCGGATCGCAACAAGCCACCCTGTACACCATCCGCGATTCAGAACAAGACGATGCGCCGGTGTTGTTGGTGGCCTCGTTCCCCAGCCCGCGACCGGATTTGCATGTCTTCGTCAAGTTGCGAGGAGACAACAAGCTTGTTCGATCGCAGCGCGACAACTTCGATCAATTCGTACAATCGCTTTCCCTCAAGTAGGTTTTGCACATGGCCACCGCTTCGTATCGCGACTCAGCAATTCCTCGGTATGCATCCGCATCGACATCGGAATTGAGCCGGATCTTGTGGAAGATTCTTCAAATCGCAGGCTCGCTAAAAATCACGGTCAGCATGTTCGCGCTGGGCGTAGTGATCCTGTTCGTCGGCACGCTCGCGCAGGACGAATCGACCATTGTCGATGTGAAGAAAGACTACTTCAACAGTTGGATTGCGGTCGTCCCTCTGGATGTGTTTGTGCCGCAGACCATTTGGCCGCATGCCGATCCTATTCCATTCGCATTGGCGATCCCCGGCGGCGCGACGGTCGGATGGATCCTGCTGTTCAACTTGATTGCGGCCAAAGTCACTCGCTTTCCCCTCACGGCCCGCGGTGGCCGATTTACGATCGGATTACTCCTGACTCTCTTAGGTTTCGGTTTGATCGCGCTGATCGTGTTGGGGGCACACTTCGGCGATGGCCTGCAGGGTGAACCACCCTTTAGCTACGATGCACTTTGGTACGGTTGCTTGGGCACACTCTGGCTGAGCATCAGTTCTTTGGCGGGCATCGGAACACTCTATCCCCCCAAACACACCATTCTCAAACGCACGTTGTGGACCATCTTCGCCTTGCTGCTCGCCGTAGGGCTATTCGTGGCCGCCACAGGCAATACCTACCGTATCCCTGATCCAGGTCTTCGTATTGTTTGGCAGCTCGCCAAAAGCGCGATTGTCAGCGGGGTGTTGCTCGCTGGCCTGACATTGCTGTTCGGATCTCGCGGTGGCAATGTTCTGATCCACTTGGGGATCGCCCTCATCATGGTCGGGCAATTCGTGTTTGGAGATCAGCAGCGCGAGGAACGGATCAGTCTGTTCGAAGGCCAACGCACCTCGGCCGCCGTCCAAACCGACATCGTTGAACTGGCCGTGATCGACACCACGCAACCGGACAAAGACCGTGTCTTCGCGTTTGATGAACCCTTACTCAAACGTTCTCTCGATCGCGGAACATACCTGACCGATCCAGCCTTGCCGTTCGAGTTCCGTGTTGAAACGTACATGGACAACTCCGACCTAAAGTCGCGACGTTCGGATCCGACGCTCAAGGCCGAATCGGAGGAACTGATTGGACTACCACCGGAAATCGGAATCGTTGAAGTCTCGAAGTCCGGTGGCGCAAAGAGCGAAATGAATTTCGCGACCGCTTTCCTCACCATTCGAGAAAAGAAGACGTCGAAGGAATTGGGCAAGTATGCCGTGAGTCAATTCCTCAATGACCCGACGGTACGACCAACCCCGATCCTCAATCATGTCGATTCCGATGGTCGCCAATTCGATCTCGCCTTGCGATTCCGTCGCAACCTAAAGCCCTTTGCCTTCGAACTCAAGGATGTCGTGCTCGAGCAATACACGGGCACTGCCATCGCGAAAGACTATTCGTCCTTCGTTCGTATCACGGATGAATCGGGAGCCACGCTTCAGGAAGGTCGTATCTGGATGAATAGCCCGATGCGATTCAATGGAGAAACGTACTACCAGTCTCAGTACACCAGCGCCGAGCAATCGCCTGTGGGCGTCGAGCAAACGGTACTGCAAGTCGTCACGAACGCCGGCTGGCTAATCCCCTACGTCTCGTGCGTACTGGTGGGACTCGGAATGCTGGCCCACTTCGGCACCACGCTGTCGCGATTTGCATCGCGGTACGATCGCGCGGCCTTCGCCATGCCGGTCCGCCAACCAACATTCTGGATCTCGATTCTGATCCCAGGACTGTTGGTCGCGGGTCTGATTTATTCGAGAGCCCAGATTCCCACGACACCTCCTGACAAGATTGATTGGTACCGCGTCGGCACTTTGCCGGTGCAACACGAAGGCCGCATGAAACCCCTGTCAGGGGTCGGCGCCCAGTTGCTCAAAACCATGTCCAACAAACCGTATGCGTTGACCCAGGAAGGGCACAGCTACGAGGGCGGACAGACGACAGGCAAACAGGTCACTGCGTCGCAGTGGTTGATGAGTGTCATGGCGCACGACGATTGGGTCATGGATGCACCGTTGATCCGGATCGACGCGCAAGGGTTGCTCGATGACCTGGATCTCAAGCGGCACAAGAGCAATTGCTATTCGGTCAATCAGATCACCGAAAAACTCGATGGACTCGAAGAGAAGACACGCAAGATTTTGGATAGAAAGCGGCAGGACTGGACCTTCGACGAACAGAAATTCATGGACCTGCAATCCAAACTCATCGTCTTCTTCGGTGTCTGGAACGCCTACGAACCGATCGATGAAATTCTCAGCCGTGCGGAAACACCCGAACGACTCTCGCAGGCAGTCGCAGCCCTCGAACCCCTCGTCGAGTCGTTGCAGGCCAAGAATCCACCGGCCATCATTCCGCCGCGCGAGATGCCTGAGAACCTCGATCCCAAACTTCCGCCACCGCGCTGGAACGCGTATGTTCCTGCCTTCTACGATGTCATTCGCAACTTCGACCCGAAGAAGACCGACAACCCCACGTCCGCCTTCCGTGAAATGACACGCCTTGTGCGCGAGGGAGTGAGCAAGTCCAAAGAGACCAACGCAGCCGTGGCGGCGTATGAAAAGATACTCAACGATCGCTATGCAACCGTCGCCAAAACATCGAAGGTCAATTTCGAGGCTTGGTACGAGTACTTCAATCCCATCGGTCTGTCTTACTCGCTTTACATCGTCGCCGGTTTAACCTGCTTGCTCGGGTTCGCATTCGCGCGCGAACGCATGCGTCAAGCAGCGTTTTGGCTCTGCATATTGACGCTTGGATTGCACACCATCGCCATCGTGTGTCGCATCTACATTTCCGAACGGCCGCCCGTCGTTAGCCTTTATTCGGCCGCGGTCTTCATCGGCTGGGCAATCGTTTTGGCCAGCATCATCGCCGAAGCCTTGTTCCCGGTCTCGATCTCGCTGCTCGTTGCGTCCGTGGCCGGTTACCTGTCCCTCCAGGTCGCTTACGGATTGGACATCGGTGATTCGATGCCAGTTTTGCAAGCCGTATTGGACACGCAGTTTTGGCTCTCAACCCACGTCATCAGCGTTTCGCTAGGGTATAGCGCAACGTTTCTTGCAGGCTTCTTGGGCATCGGCATCATCGCGCTGCTCTTTGCACGGACGTGGATGTCCGCCAAAGGTCGGGCTTCGAACGTTACATTGGTCGACACCCTGTACCGAATCTGCTACGGGGTCGTGTGCTTCGGCATCTTCTTCAGCTTTGTAGGAACCGTCCTGGGCGGCCTATGGGGCGATGACAGCTGGGGTCGATTCTGGGGTTGGGATCCGAAGGAAAACGGAGCTTTGATGATCGTGCTGTGGAACGCACTGCTGCTGCATGCCAAATGGGACAAGATGGTAGGCCCGCTCGGGTTCGCCATGTTGGCCGTGGGTGGCAATATCGTTACGGCTTGGTCGATGTTCGGCACCAACATCTTGGGCATCGGATTGCATGCGTACGGTGGCGATCCAGGCGACTCCGTTCGCAACATCGCGGTCTTCGTCGGCAGTCAATTGTTCGTCATCGGACTGGGCGTTGCCGCCTTCGTTCTCGGGCGTAATCAGATAACGAGCGTCAGACCGCGCGAAGCCAAAAGCACGTCCTGAACCAAATGAAAGGCGAGCGATTGGCGGTCGTCCGAACGAGCGATCACTAACGTGCCGCAGTCGAATTCCTTGCAAACCTCGAGCGTTTGCTCGACCATAGATCCAAAACGAAACTCGACGTGAACCGAGAGGTTGCGCTCTACACCCAGCCGCTGGGCAGCCCCTACCAGGGGACCGAGGCGGCTGGTCACCGCGCGCTCGACGATCGATTGCTGCACCGAGGTCATCTCGGCCCGACCCTCCAGCAATTGGCTCGCCTCGGCAATCGCATCCCGATCTACCCATTCCAAAATCACAATCGCGCGCTGGGCCAATCGAAAGGCCCAGGAAAGCGCCTGCCAATTTGCAGCATCATTGTGGGCAATGGCGACGAGGATCGTATCAAGGCACGGCTCGACCGATTCCGGGCTCAACGGATCACGTACGCACAGCATCGCCGTCGGACACGATTGCAGCAACCCATCGGCAATTGATCCGAGACTCTGAGATCGCAACGCATCGATGTCCTCGCCGCACGGAAATGGTACGACGAGTAAGTCCGCTCCCTTGGTCCGCTCTAGTAGGCGCGCGGTATCATCCCCGCACGCAATCTCCGTCAACCGCGCGCCGAGCCGACTCGCCACCCGCGGCGCCAGCGAACGGACCGTCGCTTCTTGATTGCTGGCATCCGTCACTGCCATGACACTTCGGATCGGGCGAGAATCCAATGCGTCGCAGCGGGGCTGGAACGCGGCTTGAAATAAACCGATGTCCTCCTCCATATTCTCCGGCAGCTCAAACGGTTCGTAATCGCGATGCGTATTCATCAGGAAGGAACTCCGACGGCTACCGCCGCACCGGGAAATAAATGGAACACGGAGAAGAGGTAGAGATAGATCAAAGCGACGATGCCTTGGATCACGAGGATCCCGCCACCGACCTTCAGAAACTCACCCCAACCGACTTTGACCTTAAACTCTTTCTCGAGACCATTGAGGGCGATCACGGAACTGACGCTGCCAATCGGAGTCGAGTTTCCGCCTAAGTTGGAGGTAATGATCAAGGCCCACCACAGCGGAACTGGATCTTGACCCATCTCGGCCAAGGAACGGACTAAGGGAATCAACGTCGCTGCAACGGGGATGTTGTCCATGATTCCCGAAAGTGCCAATACAAACACCGACATGAATTGCAACGTGACGATGGGACTACCGCCAGCGACCTCAAGCATCTTCCCAGCGAGCCAGGCCAGTAGCCCCGTCTCCTGGACCGAACCGATGATCACGAACAAGCCCACAAAAAACAGAATCAAGGACCAATTCACTTTCTTGATCGCTTCATCCGGGTAAATGCCCGAGGCCAACAGCGCTGCCGTGCCTCCGCAAAACGCTACAAAGTCGGTACCAACCCCCAGACGCTGAGAGGTTGCAAATCCGACGATCGTTGCCCCCAAAATTCCGGCGGAGCGATAAAACAACCTGCGGTCCTTGACCAAGGCCCACTCATCAAACGCATCGACCTGCCTTCGCAGCCCGGATGGATCCGTCGAAGGCAACAGCGAGGTCCGAAAATACCGACGGATGTAAAAGTACACGATCGCCCCGGAGATGATTCCCATCGGACTGGAAACCAGGAAGAAGTGCATGTAAGGCAAATTGCCAGCCGTGCCCAGCATCAGCGTGCAAATACCCGAGGAGAGAGTCATCAACGCCCCCGAATTTGCAGCCAACGCAATGGCCAGGATGTACGGCTTAGGATCCAATTTCAGCTCACGCGTCAGGACCAAAGCCAGCGAGACCATGATCATCGTTCCCGGTGCAATGGTCAAAAATGTGACAAACAGCATGGTTGCGACCACCATCGCAATCAACAACTTGACGGGATCCCCGTGGGTCAGCTTAACAATCTTGATCGCCATGAAGTGGAATAGACCCGAGCGGCTGGCGATTTCGACCAAGATCGACGTTCCGATGATCACCCCGATGACCCCGATGTCATGCCCGATAATGTCGTGCACCGCGCGATTGTATGCGGAACCCTCAGCGTTGCTGATGAATACCCCTAAACTCAAGTCCGCGATGATACAAACGATGGCGCCGAGCATGGCTGCAACGCTCTTGTGCATCCAGTCGAAGGCGATCACCAAGTAGGTAAGCGTCATGATCGAGCCCAGCACCAACATTGGCAGCCACGGCTTAATGGTCGTGGCGGCCTCCGAGCCGTCAACGATGGCGAGTAAGGTATTCATAGGGCACATTGTGACGCAATCGAATTGCGGAAGCAACCTGCGGATCGCACACCCACCGCATGCTAGGTCATTCGCTTCTGCCGCAGACGAAAGGAACTTTGGACCAAATCGAGTTCAATTCATAGCGGCTTTTGCTAAGCTGTCTGCATGGAGACACTGAAACCACCCAATCCCCGATTGTTACTGGCTCAAGCCGAAATCCTCGCGCACCATCGGATCGCGCGCGACACGTGGCAGGTTCGAATACGGGCACCCGAAATGGCCCGCGCCGCTTTGCCCGGTCAATTCTTCATGGTCCGCTTGGCTCACCGCAACGATCCGCTCATCGGCCGCGCCCTTGCGATGTACGACATGCATCGCGACGCCCATGGTATGCCGTCGGATATCAGCTTGGTCTACGTCACAAAAGGCAAATTCACTCAGGCGCTATCGCAATGCCAGCCCCGTGAAATGCTAGATCTGTGGGGACCACTCGGCAATGCCTTTGACACAACCCCGTGCGAGCACTTGGTGATGGTGGCCGGCGGCGTCGGAATCACCCCGATGCTAACGCTGGCCGGTGCCGCATTGGGTGCCGAAGAATACGGACAGCCCATCGCACCGAGTGGATATGCCAAGCGTGTGAGCTTGTGCTACGGCGCTCGAACTGCAGACTATCTGGCTGGCCTCGATGCATTCCACCATCGGGGTGTCGATGTCCGCATCGCAACCGAAGACGGTTCACTCGGGCAACTCGGCCGCGTAACCGATATTCTCCAACCGTTGCTTGAGGAGTCGGCTTCGGTCCGTGTCGCATGCTGCGGTCCAGAGCCCATGATGCAAGCGGTGAGCGAACTCGCCGCTCGGTTTGGTGTTCGGTGCGAAGTATCGCTCGAAACCCCGATGGCCTGCGGCATCGGAATCTGCTTTACCTGCGTTGCTCGCATCCGACAAGCCGATGGCAGTTGGGACTACCGTCGCACCTGCGTCGAAGGCCCCATCTTCGAAGCCGAAAAAATCGCTTGGTAAGTGCTTGGTAAACGAGGCAATACATCTTGCTTTGTGGACTTCGACCTTGGACATCGACCTTGGACATCGATTGCAAAGTCGTCTTCCCTAGATCGGTACAAAAATTTCCACTAAGGTGCCGGTGCGAGACTCTGGAAATCCTCACGATTCCTGAGTGGATCAAAATCGGGAAGATCCAACCAATGATTGTCCTCCCAATCCAAAGATTTGAGCCTTCGGAGTAATCGAACGATGGAGAGACCGATTTCGTCCACGGTCAATCCTTGGTCAATCGTTTCCGCTGGTCGCTCAACCAAAAACCCGCACATCAAGAGAGCGAAGTCAAGTAGATCTGGACCAGTCCAACTGTCTACGTCCACGTTCTCGAGGATGAGCTCCATCGATTCGTTCAGGCCTCCACGCTCAAGATGGAGTTCGATCAACTGGTACAACTCCATAAACAGAATGGAGCGCGCCGATGGGAAGGAAGGATCCGCTTGGAGCAAGAGTTGCGTTTGCTCCACGGACGTCACTAGTCGATCTCGAACTTCGTCGCGGGGGTAGTTTCCGCGTCGCATGGCGCTAGCGACATTGAGCTCCAGCGCGCATCTGTGCAATCTCGCTTGCAAGTTTTTAGGTGATAGTGCGATCATCCGATCGGCAACAGAACTACCCTTCCTAAAGTATTCTACCGATGCGACGGCATCCTCTGACTCCAATTTCATTTCGCCGATGTTGGAGTAGGAGATGAGCAATGCGAGCAAAAATTCGAAACTGTTGGGATCCGTTTCAACCAATTCCATTTGGCTTTGGATCGCTCGCTGCATCGACTTTTCCGCGTCAGGAATATTTCCTCGTTTTCGCAACACCTGCCCGATCAAAAGGTCGATGGAGGATCCATATTTCTTGATGGTTGGGTTTCGATCCACCTGGTCTGCATTCGAGGCAAAAAGATCACTTGCATCCCTGAGCAGTACTTCCGCTCGGTGCATGCGATCCTCAGCCTCCATTTGGATCAAAGCACTCGCCAAATTCGTGGTGCTCTCCGCAAACCGAATGACAAGTTCGTTGGATTCGGGTGCGACCTTCAAGAGTTCTCGCCGAATCCATAGCGCACGCTCCAACAGCAGCTCCCCCTCGGCCCGCGAAGATTCATTCTGAATCAATCGATAGCCGTGATCATTTAGCGATTGTGCAAACTGGACGCACTTCTCGAAAGCTTCGCGAAACAAAATTAGCGAACGAGTACTTAAAGTCTCGTCGCTCATCTCAAGTGCGACATCGGGTCTGGCTAGTTGATCTTGAAGAATAGCGAGTTCATGCGAAATCGACGCATCGGATTCGAGCGCGAGAGATCGAAATGCATCATCCTCTAAAAGCGTTCGCCAAATGCCTCGAGCGTCCGAGAAAGCGTTGATCGCATCGTTCCATCGGCGTGTTTCACCCAACAGGACACCCCATTCGAAAAGGCTCTTGGCCCAATTGGCCTTGACCAACGACGATGCTCCTTCCGCCGCCGCGAGAACTGAATGCATTTGCACGGCTCGACGCGCATAATCCATGGCTCGGAACGAATCGGATTCCTTGTACCATCTTCCGAGGAGCGAAAAGGCTCGCGCTCTGGCTTCTGCAGCTTGCCCCATCGGAGGCTGCTCCCCACGGTCCCTCGTATCGAGAAGTTTCTCCGCCATTTCCAAATTCGCAAGAGATTCGTTCCGGCGCGCCATATTCATCGACTGGATTTCAGCCAGCTCAAGGTGACCGACAGTGTATTCCAAAGAAAGCTCGGGTAGGGGTAACCCTTCGTCAAAGAGCATTTCGCAAGCGGAGAATGCATTCGCATAGGATTTCTCTGCGGATTCAAGATTGCCCATTTCCTTTTGAATTTTTGCGAGTCGGAGCATCGCTTCGACCCTTGGTGTCTTCAGTTCGAGGCCAGAGTCGGTGTCTTCTAAGAAATTCTGATAGTAATCCAGTCCTTCGCGCAACAACGCTAGACGCGTTGGCTTCAACGCCGCCGATTTCAAATGATCATTGTCCACAATATTGACCAAATATTCGTCGACGGCATCCCGCGCTTGTCGGAATCTCAGCTCCGCACGCGACCGTTGGTATTCCGTACGAGACTGCTCACGTGCAACCAAAACAACGGTCCCAATCGACACAATGAGTCCCGCGATCATCGCTCCCAATCCAAGGCTGACTTTGGCCCGATTCTTTCTGGCCCATCGCGCGGCTCGCTCGGCGAGCGGCTCTTGATACACCCGTACCGGTTCGTCGCCTAACCAGCGTTCGATATCCTCTGCAAGTTGCTTGGCGTCGCTGTATCTTTCTTTTGGGTCAGTGGCCATCGCTTTCATGCAGATCGCATTGAGTGCCGGAGGAACATCCGGCATGCTTTCGATCGCGGGTGTCACCAAGCCAATAGAAACGCGACGCAACACTTCTGCAAAACCCTGACTTGAATCCTGTGGGGAGCGGCCTGAGAGCAAGCAATAAAGGGTCGCGCCCAAGCTATAGATATCACTGGGCGGACCAAGCGACTGCGTTTCACCGCGCGCCTGTTCCGGACTCATGTATGCCGGAGTGCCCGATATCCCCCTTTCACGGTCCATCGTCATTGAACCATCGGATCTCAACGGGGCTTCCGGATCGATATTGATCCCGCTCCGGCCTTGAGTGGTTAGTTTCGCAAGTCCCCAGTCGATGACCAATGTTTCCGAGTACTTCCCAAGCATGATGTTGCTGGGCTTGAGATCTCGGTGCAAAACACCGCGATGATGCGCATACGCCATGGCTTGGCACACATCGACGAATCGCCCAAGGAGTTGTCGAAACGCTAGTAGGCGGTCCCCTGTTTCCAACCCAAGACGCGTAGGTTTCGCGCCCGACGATCCATAGGTGTGAAACGTATCGATCGCTCGTTGTAGACTATCCCCGCTGACAAATCGCATCGCATAATACGGACGTCCATCGCAGTGATGTCCGAGCCCATAAATCGGAACAATCCCTGGATGCTCCAAGCCACCGGTCAACTGAGCTTCGAGTACGAACCGATCACGTCCCTCAAGATCATTGGCATACCGCGGTTTAATCTCTTTGAAGGCGACGGGACGGTTTACATCGCGATCGTGAGCTAGAGATACCACCCCCAACCCACCCTCAGCGTGTTTCCTGAGAATGCGATAGCGAGTGTCTACGAGTGCATCATTGCCACCACCCGGCGAGGAAGGTTTTGATCCTGAAAAACCGTCTGGAAGTTCGGTTGCGAATAAGTCTTGTGCGATCGACGAAACGGGTTCGGTATCCTCGCGACTTTTTGACGGAAGTACTTCGAAACTTCGAGTCGGTTCATGTCCCGAGGCTTGGTGCTGAGAACCCTCCGAACTCTCTAACAGGACGCGCTGCTCCGTTGAAACCAGTGCTTCTTTTTCGAATCGATCGAGCAAACCAAAGGATGGATCGGCTATCCACTGCCGCAGCACACGCAGGAACTGTTCGGACGAAACCAAGCCGAGACGCAGCGCATTCAGTCCTTGGATGAACTCGTCATGATGCTGTACATCTTCCATGCATTCTTCACCCTTGAAAACATTGCCGAGAACGGTGTCGAGGGTTCAACAGATGTGGTTGCATCCAGAGATGCGAGTGGACTAAGCTGCGACCAACCTCCGACGAGAAACACTGCGTCGCAATAGCCACCCGAAGCTGACCGATACCAAAAGTGCGATCGAACTCGGTTCTGGTACGGAAGATATCAATTGGTAGTTGCTATCCTGCGCGTCCGTGATCGAATCCAGCGAAAGACTTGTTGCAGACACAATGGAACCGACGCTTGTACCGAACACGTCCGTTTGATCAGGATTGAAAAGTGAGAAGTTGAAATACTGGCCGTCCTCTTCAAATGCAAATAACCCGACTTCCGGAGAAAACCCAGACGTGAATACGTCCTGCTGATTAACCGAAATAAGGATGTTGTTGTGATTGACGACCAGTCTCCCTGGCTGGCCATCTAAGTTGTAAGTCCCAACGCCGCC
>JBGSHV010000057.1:0-9119 GCA_041752005.1 Pirellula sp.
GAAAGACCACGCAATGTATAGATGAACCGGAATTTTCGAGACGAGTAATCCGTATTCATCCAACCTCCAAAGCCTTCGAACCGTGGTACGGAACGGAATTCGCGAACAATCAAGTGATCGGAGGGCTCTCCATTAGAATCAATCGACTGGTTCGCAAATCGCTTAAAGAATACGTCTTCAATTTTTATGGAAGCGAACTCTAGATACAATCCGAGCATCAAATCCCGGTAACCAGACCTACTAAATGACAAAAGCCGCACGTCCACCCAGGACCGCTTCGGTCGAAAATCGGCATAAAGGCCATACGAATCTGGGGCTGTGCGGACCATTTTGTCGATGTTGGACACTTTCAATCGACCAGTCACTTTCCACCACTTTTCGTTCTCCGAAAGCTCGTTAAGTAGTCGCGACTTCGAGAAAGCGAAATCCAACAACTTGAATTCTCCATAACCTCGGTTGTAGTGTGATGGATAGTCTAAGCCAAAAAAGGATAAGAATTCCACCTTCTTCGAAATATTTGGGGTGCACAACGCCTTCAACGGTGCGAGATCAGCGCCTGAGTTCTCGACAAAGACAATCCTGTCGATGAATTTTACAGCGGGATCCAAGTAAAACGCCAAAGCCTCCAGATAATCTTGCAATCGCAATTGCGGATCAACTCGATGAAGGTCGACGGCACCTGCGGGGGGGGTAATGGTCGCAGTCATGATCAGCAATGCAGGTTTAGATTGATCGTTGACAGATCTTTTGATGGGCATGATTCGACAATGAAGTGCAAGAATGAATTTGTAAATCGGGAAGGGTCTTTTGACATCAAGTTCCGGCACAGAATGTCCCGCTGCTTGTTTCCCGCGATGGACATTTCCAGTTTCGTAAAAAGTTACAGTTCTAAGGAAGTTAATGCTCCAGCCCAGTCATCGTCCCTTTTGACGATCCAAACGAATCCGTCTCGACCCCCATCTGTTGCAGGATGGAAACAAACAAGTTCGGAAGCGGATAATTGTTGTTGGCATCAAAGGCCAAATGCTGTCCGTGGCTAAAATCACCTCCTGCCAAGAGGATCGGCATGTTCTTTGTATCGTGACTGCTGGCATTCCCCAAGTTCGAACCAAATAGAACAGTCGTTCGATCGAGCAGACTGCCGGAATCTTCCTGTGACTCGGATAGCTTTTTTAAGAATCCTGCAAGACAATCGACTAAGCGTTGTTCGATGATGGCCAGCTGAGCGAGCTTCTCAGGGTCCTTACCGTGGTGGGATAGATTGTGATAGTCGATCACCACCCCGGGTATCTGTGGCACTTGATTGAAACCATTGATGAAATAGGTGAGCAGTCGGGTCGAGTCGGATTCCAGCGCCAAATGCATCATGTCGTACATGAGTGTCATGCGCTCCGCAATTCTTGTCGTTTCAGGCACATCCTGGGGAATCTTCGCATCCACCTTGGGCCGAGGTTTGGTTTGCCAGTCCTCGTCCTTAGCCAATCGCTGTTCCGCTTCTCGGACCGCTGAAAAGTACTGATCCAATTTTTCCTTGTCACGGCCAGACACGAGCGAGTCCAGCGATTGAGTGCGGGCTAGAACAGCATCGAGGACACTGCGACCGCCACGAATCTTTTCCATTTGAATCGCTTGCTCTTTGGCATTTCCCGCTAGAAACATTCGCTGAAATAACCGGGATGGCCGTGACTCCGATGGAATCTCAACGCCGCTCTGAGACCAGGATAGCCCTGGTCCAATCTCGGTCAGGGACACAGAAGCGAACCGCGTCGCGCTACCCATGCGCTGCGCTAAGAATTGATCCAACGAAATGGAATTTCTGAAGCCAGCGTTGCCAGGATGCGGCGCACAGGTCAGGAAGGATTTCGACGAATGGTGACCACCATCCACACTCGGATGCGAAGCGCCGGAAATCAAGGTAAACCGGTCACGCAAAGACCCTAAACTTTTCAGATAGGGTGGGAGTGCATAATCACGTCCGGAAGATTCAGGAATGAAGTTGGGAGCATGCAGCCCAAGCCCGACGTTGATCGCGATGAAGCGACGCTTGTCATCTGCTGCTGGATAGTGCTCAGTATCCACACATGCCGCAAGCGAACGATCTCCTTGAAACACATCGAGGAATGGAAGTGCGATCGCGACTCCAGTCGATCGAAGTAAAGTTCTTCTGGCAATCTTCATGGAGAATACTCCCTAAATACATGTTCTAAATCTGCCGTCGGAGACATGCGATCGCCTCGATCCTCTTTCCACCCTGCTCGCCAGGGTGGAGGCCCCAATTGGCAACCAGTAACGACACACCCGATAAAAGTCCCGCTTTGACTGTAGCTTGGGACCATTGTCCCGAGCAGATGGATTTTCCAAAAGTTATTGACGGCCGGGACAATGGTCCCAGCCTACTTTGATTTTTGTCGGCTCTGTCAGAAACGGATATCTGAGATCGCCTCGCCCCGCCTGCCTCCCTGCTCGCCAGGGTGGAGGCCCCAATCGGCAACCAGTAACGGATAAACGTGATCGCCTCGATCCGCCTGCCTCCCTGCTTGCCAGGGTGGAGGCCTCAATTGGCAACCAGAAACGGATGTGTGTGAGCGCACGCCACGCGATCCCACCCCGCTCGCCGGGGTGGTGAAGCGAATTCATTCTCCGAACATGACATCGTCATTCAGCGCCCCTGAAAAATTGAACTTTGAACGATCTCGTGAATGATCGAACGGAGCCCCGCGTCGCTCGAGTCCACTCGCTCCGCTATCGTCTCGATAGCGGTTCGATCCGAAAATCGCATCGTCCTACCCGTCGCATAGGTCAGTAGCTTTTCTATGATGCTCCGCCGAACCCGCGATTCTTGGGAAAGAACGTACTTTTTGAATTCTCGGATGTCGCGGAATTTGGCTCCGTCCTCCGTCACCCCTCGCGAATCGACGGGGAGACCGAATCGGTACTTGATAAAGGCGTGGGTAAAGGGTGCTCGGCGTTCGGTTGGCCGCCTACCCGATGCACTCTTGGTTCGATATTGTTCTCGCCAGCCACCGATGGGATCAAAATTCTCGAGCGCGAATCCGAGTGGGTCGAACTTGTTGTGGCAACTCGCGCATTGAGGCTGTTTGCGATGCAGCTCGAGTTGCTGTCGCGGCGATGTTGCTCCGCGGATGTCCGGTTCGATGGCTGGAACGTTTGCGGGAGGTGGAAGGGACGGATCACCGAAGATACGCTCGAGCACCCAATTGCCGCGAATTACGGCCGATGTATTCGTCCCATTGGCGGTGACCTTTAAAACGCTGGCTTGCGTCATCACGCCACCGCGAAAATTGCCTTTTGGAATCTGAACTCGCTGAAAATCCAAACCTTTGACTCCATCGATCTGATAATGAGTAGCAAGACGTGAGTTCAGATATGTAAAGTCGGAATCGATGAAATTTCGAACCGGGAGATTCTTGCCCAACAATTCGCGAAAGAAACGACGCGTTTCTTCGACCATCGACAATCGAAGCAATTCATCGTATTCAGGAAACAACTCAGGATCCGGTTCGGTGAAATCGATTTCGTGGAGCTGCAACCACTGATCGGTAAAGCCGTGAACGAATCGATCCGAGCGTGCGTCATTGAGCATCCGGTCGACTTGTTCCTGGAGAGTCGCTGGCACATGAAGCTGCCCGCTACGCGCCGAACTCAACAACTCTTCATCCGGAGTTGAACTCCAGAGGAAATACGAGAGCCGCGTGGCCAGTTCAAAATCATCAAGGGAATTGGCTTGAGCAATGGCAGGTCCTCGCTCAGGGGAGTTCAAGAAAAGAAACTCTGGCGAACACAACAGGACCTTGAGGCCTGTTCTCAGCGCCGTTTCGAAGTCGGCTCCGTCGGACATCGCCGAGTTTACGATCTGCACATAGAAATCGATATCGGACGGTTGAACATCGCGGCGTAATGCATTGGGCAATAGTCGGCCGAAGATCTTACGTGCGTCCTCCGGTCGCGCGGATCGGATGTCGACGTCACCTAGCAACCGGGATCGACTGGTGGGAGGCCACGGATCGAGGGGCCCTTCGATGGTAATGTCACCGATCTCAAGTCCGGGCCCGGTGTAGGTATCGGCACCTTTTCGAATATCCGCCGTGTTGTAGCACTTGATCGCATAAGTCCCGCCATCTTCGACGAGTCGATCCGTGAACGTCACGGTCGTCCAGTCCCCAGGCTCGATATCATAGTAGCCAACAAGATGCTTCTCGCGTCGACTTGATATCGTATCGCCGCCGTAGATCCGCATCGTGACTGGTTTTTTGGACTGTATGGCTCGCACTCGAACGCTTCCACGGTAGGAACCGGCAGGAGCACGCAAGCGAGCAAAATTAAGTAAGTTCGTGGGGCAGTAATTGGATTGGAAAATTGCGATTCCGTCGCGCGTCTTCCGAAACATTTTTCCAAAATGCTGCTCAAGGGCGAGTCCGCCTTGGAAGGTAGTTTGTTCAAGAAAATTCGTGCGATGTTCAATCGTTTTGGGGGCCACCGCCGGTCCAAAAACCGCATTCAAAACCACGTCGGAGGCATCCAAATAGGCCAACATGGCTTCGGTCGAAAGCTCAAGTCCATCACCCACGGTATCGAAGCCATTGACGGTTGCATCAGCGGGAAGTTTTTGCATTACGGACAACGAGATGTCGAAAAGATCATGAACCGTGTTTTCGTATTCCCTGCGGTTCAGACGCCGAAGTGTGACGTGCGCACGCTTCGATTCGGACGTTTGCAGCCACTCAAACAACGAGCGTTCTATCGATGCACGTTCTTCCTGCGAAGGCTGTTGGGCGTCATCGGGAGGCATCTCGCCAATGCGAATTTGGTCGTAAATTCGAATCCATCGCTTGACGGCATCTTCGCTTGCGTACGTTTCAACCGTGTCGTCGGCCGACGCAGGTTTCGATGATCTGTCACCCATCGATGCTTCGATTTCTTCGGCTGTCGTGGTTAGCAGCGTTGCGATGTCGATCCCCGCACTCGAATCGTCCCCCTGGTGACAGTCCAAACAGTGCGCGCTAAAGAACCGATTGAAGTCAGCGGCCACGGGTTCGTTAGCCAATACGACTTGGCAAGGAAGCGTCATAAAGACGGAAAACCAACCAGCGATTAACAAGCACGCTGCCCAGACGAGACGCGTATTTCCACCGCAGTGGATTGAAAACGACGGCCCCCGAGTCCAGTCGCATCGAAGTTGAAATCGCCGCTGGTGACGCGATTTTGCGGTCGTCGTGGTACCATCACCTGACACATCGAGCAGTTTCATGTTTCATTTCGCCTCAGCATTCGTTGTAGCCGCTGGCCCACCTCCTCGCAACCTTGCGGCAAATCGCCACCTAGCAAAAGCACGACGCGGGTCCGAATCCTCCGAGCTAACGTTACGCACCACTCGGAGCCGATTCAATCGAGTGGTTACTAAAGCGATCCCGAATCTCGTTTCGCAAGCGAATCCGTGCAGCGGATTCGTCATGGGTAGCCGACGCGAGTCGAAATCCCATGTGTCCTGTCTGCAGCGCTTGCTCCTGGTTCTCCGAGTTGATTCGGATACCTTCGACGAATTGCTCAGCGGTATCGCATACGATCGCGCTCACGCCGGGTTGGTGAGGTAGCCCTCGGAACGCAAGAGGCGTTCCAATGACCAATTTCTTGTGCAACATGGCCTCAAGAATCTTTACCCGAACGCCCCCACCGCAGAAGTAGGGTCCGACCACAATGTCGACTTGACCATAAAACTGTTCGAGATCATCCACATAACCGAGCACATTGATACCGAGTTGCTTTGCCCGATGAATGTCCTTCCGGGTCAATCCCGCGCCGGCCAGGACAATCCTCGGGCACGGTCTGCCGCCAAGCAGCTTGGGCATGACTTGGTCCAGGAACCAATCAAGCCCCGATCTGCTAGGAAACCAATTCCAGTTTCCAATCAAACCTACGGTTCCTCCATTCCATCGCTCAATACCGCGTTGCCCCAACTGGTTCCTATCTTCATACGGCTTCGGAGTATCGAGAAGCATCGGACCGGGCAGGGTAGATGGAACTATGGTGACCCCCGCATCGCCTCTTGCTTGTTGGACGATTTTTGAGTCTTCCTTGCAAAGCGTTATTACCATTCCCGAAGTCTTCCAGATTCGATCTTCTGCCGTTTTCAGTAATCGCACCTCCCGTTCGATGGCGAATCGTTTCCAAAACGGTGCGGTGTCGCAATAAGAGTTCCAGAGTGCGAACTCGATATTCTGGCACTCATAGATGGTACGACTGGCATTCACCAATCGCAATGCGTACGGAGTCATCGGGAGTGTGGTTACCGCTAGTTCGAAATTCGTTTCCAATGCGACCCGTTCGATGGTTTGGCGCATCGAACGGTTATGGAATTTTACGATCGAGAATGGCTGCCTCAGCATCATGGATCGAAGCATCGTTCCGAACAGTTGCATCGGATACCGTCTGAGTCGAACACGGTGCCTTTCAAGGATGATCTTGGAGATTCCAGGAATAGTGGATCGAAGAGCATCCAATGCCTGAGGATCGAAAGCAGATTCTGAAAAAGAGATAAGCGTCGTATCGAAATCTGCTGCAAGTGCAGCAAGGATTTGATAGGATCGCAGCTTCAGTCCGTTATCTAGCGGCCACGGGAACTCCTGTGTCAGGAACGCCGCTCGCGGTTTGCATGGTTCATTGGCAACCGTCACGGGCGATGATGGCCCTTAGTGTGTAGTGATTTCATCCATTGATCGATCAAAGCTTGGCAGCGTCGACGTCCCCACCAAGCGATCATCAATAGCTGACCTACCTCCCGACGTGGAAAGGACCAGTGTTGGCTCAGAAACCGTAAGCCATTGCGTGCGAAACAATCGATTTTCCACGGATCATCGCGAGGGATTCCCCCTCCATCGTGGCGATATTTCGCTTCGGCAGCGACCTGGCAATCGATACCCAACAACGTCGCTCGTACCCTAAGGTCAGCGTCTTCAAAAAAGAGGAAATAGCGTTCGTCGAACCCGCCAAGGCGCTGCCAAATCGCCCGATGCATGAGGAGAAAACAACCGGCGAGGTGTTCATCGGAACGCAATTCAAACCGTGGTTCTCTTCGTGCGAGCCATCGCGAAGCTCCCGTCGCCAGGTACAACAAATGTCGCAACGATAACAGGGGCCCCTTGAACGATGGATTGATGCTTCCGTCCGATTTCAGGCTTACAGCCCCGACGATCATTGGATTAGTCGACGACTTCAGATGTGATAGCGCGATTGGAAGTGTGTCGCGGAATAAGACCGTATCAGGGTTGAGTAGCAGGATCATGTCGTACTTTGCATGTTGAACTCCAGCGTTGGAGGCGCGACCGAATCCCACGTTCTCGGGCATGCAAATCGAAACAAGATCAAGATCGATTTGCGGAAGGGTCGTCCCTCCATTATCGACCAGGATCACTTGCACCGGCCGCGGGCAAAATGCAGCGATCGACTCCAAGCAGGAATCAATCGAGGGATTGGAGTGATAAGTGGCGATCACTACTGAAATTCCTGACGTCATCAAGCTAGGCAAATCGGCAAGAGTCTTGTGATGGTCGCCAATTGCAGCCCCCACCCTGGCAAGCAGGGCGGCAGGCGTTTACGGGTTTTAAGAGTGTAGAACGATTGTCCCCAATCGTTTGGCTGCTCTTCCCATTCCGATTGCCAATTGGCACCTCCACCCTAGCAAGCAGGGCGGTACACATTTGCGGGTTTTAAATTGTAGAACGATTGTCCCCAATCGTTTGGCTGTTCTTCCCATTCCGATTGCCAATTGGCACCTCCACCCTAGCAAGCAGGCCGGCACGCATTGGCGGGCTTTAAAATAGTAGAACGATTGTCCCCAATCGTTTGGCTGCTCTCCCCATTCTGGTTGCCAATTGGCACCTCCACCCTGGCAAGCAGGCCGGCACGCGTTTGCGGGTCTTAAGAGTGTAGAACGATTGTCCCCAATCGTTTGGCTGTTGATCCCAACATCAAGGCCATCTCACGTCGCATCACCGCGCAACATCATCAACCCCAATGTTTTTCCCTTCCCCGCTCGCCATTCGGGCTCGCCCGATGGTAAGCCGGGATTCCATGCGCCGACGTCGCGGAGAATTCTCTTCACCACCCCGACAAGCGAGGTGGGATCGCGTAGCGCGCGCTCGCGCATCAATTTCTGGTTGCCAATTGCAGCCTCCACCCTGGCAAGCAGGGCGGCAGGCCGAAACTACGCCTTACACGCATCAAGATCCATTCCGAATGGATAACACCCAAGGCGTGCATTCAATCAGCGCACTATCCAGTTAGAATTGTGCGAGCCTGCTTAGGTAGGAGTTGCTAGATACTTTAGAAACCCTCAAAACTACCTGGTTTTTTAGCGCGGCTAGCGCCCGCGGCTCACATTTTAAAACACGTTCTTAGTCATCTTTCCGAAACCAATAATTCACTCCGATACTGGGCGCGCCTGCGGGAATCCATCGTAAAAATCCCCAACTCGCAAGCAGTTCCAAGGTTTCGGAAGTACGCCGACCATAATGGCGCGTGTGACGATCCTCTAGTTCAATCATAAGAATGGGCGAGAATCGCTTTAGGCTATTTCGAGCACCTAGAAGAACCTCCTGCTCGAATCCCTCGACATCGATCTTTATTAGATCCAACCGTTGCAATTGGTGCTCGCTAACAAGGTCATCTAAGGTCATCAGCCCGACCGGTCTATTTCGCACGGATTGGTCGTCCAGGCAGGTATCTTGAACGCGTGAAAAAGGAGCATGCTCACTCCCGGACTGATCCAGGGGAGTGCATAAGTTCGTTGAACCGTTTTTTGATCCTAGCGCCACAGGTAGTGCGCGAACCCATGAAAATCCTCGGGCACGTAGTCCATGGGTCAACACGGTAAATGATTCCGGATGCGGCTCGACCGCCAGCACGATACCAGACGACCCGACCGCTCTGGCCATGGCTACAGTAAAGAGGCCAACATCCGCTCCCACATCCACTGCCACACTCCCGGGATGAAGTAGTGACGCGGCGATCGAGATTTCTGGAACGGCATGACGCCGGTGGGGGATCGGGGTCGACCAATAAATTCGCCGAACCCAATTTCGCAGTTTCGATGTGTAAGAAGG
>JBGSHV010000058.1:0-29302 GCA_041752005.1 Pirellula sp.
TCCTTCTGCGGGCCCGATGGAGCGCCGCCGGATGCGGGTGGACTGGACGGGGTGGGATTGCTGTTGGTCAAGGTCGGGATCCTGTCCTCGAATGGTTTCGATGGTTGGGTTCGATGATCACTCTTCGTCAAACGTGATTTCGAGCACTTCGTAACGCAACGTACCACGAGGAGCGATGACTTCAACGATTTCACCGATCCTCTTGCCCATCATGGCGGCGCCGAATGGACTGGTCGAAAGAATCTTTCCGACCTCGTAGTCCTCATCCCCGGCACCGACCAAGGTGTATGCTTCTTCGTCGCCAAAGCTCAAGTCCTTCAACCGGACTCGGGCGCCGAACACAACTTGATCTTTGGGCAAGCTCGAGGTGTCAATGATAAACGCACCGTGCAACTTGGCTTTGAGCGCATTGATCTTGGCTTGCACCAAGCCTTGATTTTCGCGCTGAGCATGGTACTCAGCATTTTCCTTCAAGTCCCCTTCTGCCCGCGCCTCAGCGATCTTCTCCGCAATCCGGGGCATCTCTTCGTTATCCAGACGTTCGATTTCGGCCTTAATTCGATTGTACCCGTCACGGGTCATCGGCACGTAATCGCTCATCGCAGACTCCTCCAACATGAAAAAAAGAAGCGACCCTCTCTCACCGACGAGAAAAAGCCGCATCACGACACCAATGGCTTCAGTTCACTAACGCCTATCTTTCACGCCTGTCGTCGGTTGTCAAGTTCCAACGGACGCGGCGTCACCTCTTCGTGGCGTTGATTCTACCGGAAAACTAGGCGCAAACCTACTTACTCCGCCGTTGCTTCGTAAATCGGAAGATGGCGGTAGGTAACTTCCAACGACAGCAAGTTCATGGTCGTTACGTACAACCGTCCGGCATACACTCCCCACGCATCGGGAATCGCGCCACCGGCCTCCCAGGATCCGGCGTACTCTCCTCCCCGTTCCTGGGAATCGATGAGGATTGGATACAGTGATTGGTACCAGCCTCGCCATCGATCGCCCCCCATGTGAAACATGACCTGAGTGGCGTAGTACCAGTAATACGTGTCACGCAAAGGAGCATCCACAGTACCCGTGGCCGGCAGCCGTTCGAGCAACCAGTCGCTGCCGCGAACCATGTCGGGATGATTGCGTCGCCAGCCAAGATACAGCCTCATGAGCAACCCGACACTCGTCATGACCGGTGTCGGGATGCGTCCATGCTGGGTTTGAGGTGTGCTGGCCAACGGATTGTATCGGTACAAGTAGCGTTCGCGAGAGCTGGCTTCGGCACCGTCGAGCCAGCGTTGGATCCCGCTGTAGGTTGTTGCGGGTACGCGCAGCCCGGATAGTTCGGCGCTTTTGAGGGCCATCATCGCCCAGCCGGTCACGCTCGTATCGCTCCCCACTCGCGGTGCATAGCGCCACCCACCCCCTTGTGGATCTTGACTGCTGACCAAAAAGTCGACCGCCCGTTGGGCTGGTTCACGGATGGCTGAATCCTGCGTCATGCCATACGCTTCGCACAACGCCAGCGCGGCGATGCCGTGACTGTACAACCAAGCGTTACGATCCGAAGGACCATCCATGGGGCGGTACAAATCACCATTTTGAGACTGAGCACGTTTCAGCCAATCGATGGCCCGCTTGCAGTTGTCTTGATACTTGTACTGCTCATGGCTATACCCTGCACCTTGAAAGGCCAACAGCGCGAGCGCCGTGGCGGCAGTATCGCTCCTAAGCTGCGGTCGCTCACCAAAGTCTTCTAGTCGCCACGATCCGTCCTCGCGCTGGTAGCGTGCTAGAAACTGCAACCCGCGTTCGATGGCTTCTTCCGTCTGCGGACCCAAAGGTCCCATGGCTTGAAGGTCCTCGCGGAAAGCATCTTCATTGCGTCGCATGCGTTGCTTGAAGGCAGGGGAGGGAACCGGTACGACAGCCGAAGCACGCGGCACAGCTCCCGCATCGCGCCGCCGAAATCGACTGAGGTCTGGCGACGGAAGGGCGGGAGCCACGGGTAGCGCATCGGGCAATCCCATCGCAATCTCTGTTCGACGGTCGAGTGGACTACGCAACATAGCCCCGGTCGCATTCAACGTAGGCTCCATCGCTGACGCCTGAACAGCGCTTCCTCGGACTGCGCCGCCTCGATCGCCTGCAGGCTGCACTCCAACCATGCCCCCGGAAAGACGTTCGCTCGCTGTTCGGTCGAGTAACGGTGCTGAATCACCGAATCCAGTGGCATTTTGTTCTATGCGACCTGCTACCCCAGCACCTTTCGCCGACGATAATTCGGAAGCTGATGGTATTTCGATCGCGCGTGCAATACCACCTTGGGCGGCCGGGCTACGCCGCTGAGACCGCGTTGTGGGCCGGGACTCCGAGAATGCTTCAAGCGAAGGAGCAAACACATCCAATCGCTCCGTGGGCGGACTCGCCGTTCGCGGTTGCATCAATCGAGCTGGGTTGACTGAATTCAACTCAGCGATAAATGCCCGGTCCATCGGTTCGATCGCAGACGCTAGCGACTCAGACTCGCTCGTTCGTGCAGAATCCAAACGCTTGGCCTCGTCTCGGACCGCTGACAATCCGACCTCACCTACGTTGGCCAACGGTTTGCTCTGCGTCTTCGGGATTTCGATCTTCGTCGCATCGCGTCCGGGCAACAGCTCGCGGCTGGGCCGATCCAACTTCGCAACCTCCGAACTGACTTCCGGTGCGGTCGTAGGTAGCGGTGCGGGTTCGAGTTTCATTGAGTCGCGCTTGGCCAGTGTCGGCTCGTGGTCCTCAGAAACACTCGGATTCAACAATGCATCGACCAATAGGCCGCGCGCCATCTCGGCAGGCGTGGGCTCGGTCAACTCCGTTGCAATCGGCCGCAAATAATCGGGACGCTCCTCTGACTCTCGCTCGTTGCGCTCGACAAACTGAGTCGCTCGCGACTCGATCTGGACCCTCCGCTCCATATTTTCGAGCGCGTCGGGCCAAATGCCCGAGAATAGAACCAAATTGACTGCAAACAACGTTAGCATCAAATGCGTTGCGACGCTGATCATGAATCCGAGTTGTATCGAACGCTCCAACCGCTCGGAAACTAGAGCACGCGCCACCATCGAAGCAGCGATCGAGGCCGATGGTACACCGATCAAGTAGGTCCAAGCGTTGTACTGCCAACGAGTATCATCAAATCGAAGCAGCCTCAAAACGAGCGTCAATATCAGCAGCGCGAGCAACACCAACGCCACATCGAGCGGCCACATGCCCGCGCCCTCCGATCGCTTCCGATGCGACCGAGAATTCATGGTGCACCTCCTCGGGACACACCTGCATCGGAAGATGAAACGTCTGGAGAACCTGGTTCCTCAGTCGTGATCCGATACGAAGGAACCTTGAGCTTCCCCATCAGATCCAACACAGCAACGATCGATTGGAATGCGACACGGCGATCGCCGCGCACGATGACTGCTTGTCGCAAGGGATTGTTCGCCACTGCCTGCGCGATGACCGTTTCCAATCGCACTAGGTTCAGGCGTTCACCTCGCACTGCGTACGTTCCATCTTCGCCGATACTAACCACCAGTTCATCAGGCTCAACCGTCATCGGAACTGCATTGCTGGCCGACGGCAATTTGATGGGCAACTGCTCGTCATCTTGAGAGAACTGGGTGGCAACCAGGAAGAAGATCAGAAGCAAAAAGATGACGTCAATCATTGGCGTCAGATTCAACGCTTCCAGCGAACGGCCCTTCTGAATCCGGATGGTCATGAATTACCGATGGCTGAGATGCCACGACCGAGAATACCCGTTGAGCCTCTGCGTCACATGTCCGCGACATGCGTCCAACGCTCCCTGCGCCCTTGATTCTAGAGCTCCATCCGTACCCGATCAATGCAAGCGTTGACGGATTTGACGTATAGCACGGATGATTTGATTCAACTTCGGGTAGCGAATAAGCCGATCACAACTAGCAATCGCTCCGGCGCATTCGCATCGGCGTAGCAAAAAAAGTTTCATCTTCGGGGGGAAGATCATGTTGCGAAGGGCCATCCTCATCGCAGTTATCGCGGTCCTGGCGAGCGTCTTGACCGAATCGAGTTCGCAAGCACAACAAGCCAATGCCTACGGGCGGACTTGGGGTGGCGCATCCAGCAGCCGCGACTACGAACGTTTCAACCACTATCCATATGTGTATTACCCACAGAATTTCTACGGGAACGATTACTATCGCAGCAGCGATAGCCTGTATTATCGGTATCCAGCCGAAATGCAGATTCCCGTATACAATCGCAAGTGGCACAATTACTATCCATCAGGTCGCCCCTACCACTGGGGCCATCATTTCATCTTGGACGTGTTCTAAGCGTCCTGCTAGCCGACAGCTTGGTCATGCGATAAGCTGACCTGCAGAACAGCATTGTTCCCGCACACCGCGTGCCGTTTTTACGGTGTGCGGTGTTTTTCATTTTCGGCTCTTCGCCCTGCGGTATGGGACGCAATCAACGGCCATGGCAGATGACGACCTTCAGCGGAACACGGCCAAGCGGCAAATCGCGCGATTGATCGGCGGTTCGGACGTACCGATTTATGTCCTCTCCGAAGAAGACCAAATCGTATTTGCCAACGATGCCCTCGGAGCTCTCTTGGGCCGCGATGCGGATTCTCTCATCGGTTGGGATTGCTCCTCACCTCTTCCACGATCCGAGGCCCCCGACGCTCGACTCGCCTCATGGCTGAGCTTGCCTCCCAATGTCGATCGCCAACAAGCGGGGATGCATTCACTGCCGACCTTATCCGGTCCAAGTCTCGACGCGACTGCAGTCGATACCTTCGATTTGGTACCCAAACCAAACCAAGCGGGATCATGGCTGCGTGTGACAGTGCCATTAGAACTGGGGGCATTCAAATTCGAGCCACCCAATTTCGTGACCCCCGATCTTGCGACTGCGGAACTGAAACCACGCGCTGCAGGAACGCGACCGATCACCCTGTGCTTGCTCAAACCCGACAACTCAGACATTGAAGAAATTTCTGGGGTACGCGGCGTCGATGCATTGCACGCATCCCTTGTCCGATCCGCAACTCTACCGATATCCCAACCGTCGTTGTGGTTCCTCCAAGGCACGAGTTCCCACGCCGTCCGCACCCTCGTGCAACTGCAAGCCGCGATCGACGGTCGACATCCGGTCCATGTCTTCGGTCCTGCCCAAGGCCCCCTGTTGGAAATCGCCCTGGTCATCGCTAACGCACGCGCAAAAGCAGCACAAGCAATATCCAAATCACGGCCCCCCATCGTCACCATCGAATGCCGGCTGATGGACCGAGATCTACTCCGCAGTATGTTCGAGGTCATCCAGGAACAGCAGCGTACGCCGCGCACTTCGGTGCAGCCGTTTGTTATACTGCAGGCATTGGATCAACTGCCCCTCGAGCTGATACCCTATTTGGTACACACGGTCGAGCAGCATTCGTGGCAGATTTTGGCGACCTCTAGCGATACCGCATGGGAAACGCATACGGTAAGCGACCCCGGCTGGCAATCCTTGCTGGCACGCCTTGATGCACATCGCATCGCGCTGGCGCCGCTTCGAATGCGCACGGCGGATATCGAAACGCTGATTGCAAGCTGGCTGGCGACGTTCCGCAAAACGGAACGCAATGAAGCCCAATACCGATGGACTCGAGAGTTCACCGACGCGCTGTTGGCCTATCCATGGCCCGACGATTGCAGTGAGCTGGCCGCCGCGTTGTCGCAGGCGACGGAAACCTGTGCGGATCGGCTGCTGACCCAGCGCGATCTACCGATTTCTATCCGAACCTTCCCGTCGCATCTCGATAGAACCGAACGCATCCAGGCCCTCGATCTGGATCAAGTGCTCGAGGGAGTGGAAAAGCGATTGATCGAACAGGCCATCGAGCGTTGCCCTAGAAACCGAGCGGCTGCGGCCAAACTCCTGGGGATCACACGAAGCCGCTTTTTGCGACGCCTTCAACAACTCGGCCTCGATACCTCCGAACGAACTACCGAGTCTTCCGAGGATCATCCCATCTTCGAGGAGATTCCAGACGAGTGAAAATCTCCTAGAGAGCGCCCTAAAGAAATGGCGGTCTTCATCGCGCGTCGCGAGCGCATCGGAACCCCAAATGGTTGCTTCCCGTGCGAACCTCGCCCATGCCACGCGTACCCACCATGTACCGCGTGCAATACAAATCGCTGCACAGAAACGAGCCACCGCGATGGACTCGCTTCTTCTGATCGGGCTCGGCCGGATCATAAGATTCCTCTGGCCCAATCGGATTCTTGGACACTCGACCTGATGCATGCATCCGAGCGTAGGTATCTCGACGGTACCAATCGCTAACCCATTCCCAGACGTTTCCGCCCATGTCGAATAGATGGTAGGGATTGGGCGCATAGGAACGACCAGGTCCTATACCGACAAAACCATCCGCACCGCTATCCCCGTCCTCGACCGGAAATCGGCCCTGATAGATATTCGCCTGGTACTTGTCGTCGACTCGAATTTCATTTCCCCATGCGTACAACTGACCCGACCGTCCGCCGCGTGCCGCAAATTCCCATTCCGCTTCCGTAGGCAACCGCTTTCCTGCCCATTGCGCATACGCTTCGGCATCCTCATAGCACACCTGAACCACTGGGTAGTCGTCGCGACCTTCAATGTTGCTTTCGGGTCCCAATGGATGTCGCCAATTGGCGCCCGGAACATAACTCCACCATTGGAAGTAGTCGTTCAATGCGACTGGGCCGGGGGTCGGTCGGAAAACGGTCGAGCCGGCAATCAAATTTTCGGGAGGCGCGTCTGGAAATTCTTCAGCCGTCGGCGCGATTTCGGCTACGGTCAGGTATCCGGTGGCTTCGACGAAATCGCGAAACTGAGCGTTGGTTACTTCGGCTTCATCCAGCCAGAAACCATCGACATAAACTCGGTGAATCGGGACTGCATCGTTCGTGATTCCTGGCAATCCGCACAGCGATTCGCTTCGGTGGTCGCTCCCCATTGAAAACTCGCCACCAACGATCCAGACCATGCCCGGAGGTGACTGGACCGATGGGCGAAATGTGTTCTCTTTGGTTGGCCCAAACGTGGTGAGCGACACGAAGGACTGAGTGGTCTCCGCAGTGGTTGTAGTCTCCGTCTTTGAGGGCTTGGACTTCGCCTCGGGCCATGTGAAGAATCCCAAAGCGACAGCGATGGCCAACGAGATTGCAATCCAGCGGGCCGACCCGCAACCACAGCATCGACGGCAAGCGCCGTACAGCGAGTTGGACGGAGTGCTCTTCATGACCGAGGAATCCTAACGTTCTTTAAGGTGCTTGATCGATCTCTGAGCCCTACTTAAAAACTCCATTTTGGATTCCCCGTGCTCGAGGAAAATCGGGGCACCGATCGATATCGAACTCAACAATGGCACGGGCATGTACTCTCCGCGTGGCAGAATGCGATTCATGTTGTCCATGTAAACTGGGAGCAACTCGAGATCAGGCCGCTTCTTGGCGAGGTAGTACAACCCGCTCTTGAATTCGCCCATCTCGCCATCGGCCGCACGACTTCCTTCGGGAAAAACGATCAACGAATAAATGTCACCGATCTCGCGGAGCATTAAGTCGACAGGGCTCTGATGCACCTTGATCTGCTTGCGATCGATCAAGATGGCGTTGAAAGAACGGGCCAGAAATCGCCGCACGGAGCCTTGGCCCCAGTAATCCAATGCCGCCACCGGTCGGGTGAATTGTCGCAGCTGGCCTGGCAAACATGCCCAGAGAACGACCGCATCGAGGTGGCTGGTGTGGTTGGCAAAGTAAACGCGTTGACACGTCTCGGGCTGCGAACCGATCCAGCGCACGGTAAAGCCACTCACCAATTTGGCGAGCAACGCCAAACTTTGACCCGTCAGCCGACACCATGGTGAGGCGACTTCGCCCGAGGCGACGGGCGGATTACGAGGCTCAACGTGCGATAGAACGGCCAAGAACAACTCCGAGGGAGGCGTATGCAACGAGCAATCTCAAACGACCAAAAGCAGTGCGCGGCGCAACCACTTGTTCGCATGACTCTCTTTTCAATTATGGAGCCCCAGCCCCAATTAATCAATTGAGCCCAACCCTAAAACATAAAACCTGGCCCAGGAAAGCCCCCAGACGACCGAAGGACCTTAGCGACAGCGCAAACTGCGCACGGCGATTCGTCTACTTGGAATCCCATCCACCTGATACATTGGAGCGGTTTCCCCTTGCCCCACACTCCGATTGCCCCTCCCATCTCGAAGGACCCCATGTCGACTACCACTGAGTTCACCCAAAACTGGCTTCAAGCCCTCATGCAAGCCGCGACGAACGAGTCGGCTCGCCGCATCCGACCATGGATGACCGACCTTGGGCTCCTGACGGCCAGTGAAGCGGTCGAAGGCCAGGTGGACGCCGCGAAACGAATCTGGGGCTACGGTCACGCCAACGGGCTAACGGAGCTGCTTTCGATGTCGCCGCTTCGCCAGCCGGACTGGCGTTTCGAAGAGGACGAATGCTTTCAGTTCCGACACACTGGGCCGACCTCCTCGGTGACCGATGAAGCGTCGTTCCTCAACAGCCTGGGCATCGTCCCCATGCAGGTCGAGTTGGTGGGAGCGATCACGCAAAGCGATTGGACCAACATGCTCCGCCGCGAAGCGGTGCGCCGCGCCAAGGGACTCAACGTGCAAGCCATCCCGACAGGCTCGCTGGTCGAGATCCCCTGCGATGGCCACTGGGATACCCGAGCCTGGAGCATCGCATTTCGCCAGCCGGATTGGCTCGTGCTGGATCAGCCTGGCGTATTTCATGCCACGCGTCCAAGTCGCGAAGTGATCGATGCCGCCATCACCAACGCGCTGACCTTCGCAAATCGTCACTTCACCGTGACCGGCAAACCGACGCAATTCCACGGCAACGATGTGCGATGGATGGCGAGCGTCGGGTCGCTCTACGATTGGCATCGCAAAGTGCTACTCAACGAAACGTCCGCCACCAGTGGATGGCTGCGTCGCGTCTGGAATTGTGTCTGGCCAGTCCTGTATCGAGAACGCAATCGACTCCGAGGAGAATGCAGCCTCAACCTTCTCCGTGCCGAAATTGCCGAATGCTTTACCGCAGCTCCACTCCTAACCGAATGGATGTTCGTCTTCGGAAGGCTCGTGTGCGAAGTCGAATTCGAACGCGGACTTGGCATCGCCGGTGATTTTCAGGACGCCTAGTTTCTTGTGGTTTTTATAGTCGTCTTTCGCTCCGCGAAGGTGGGGCTAGTGTAGAACGATTGTCCCCAATCGTTCTGGCTGTTCAAAAATCACACACAACACGTGTAGCGATTGATTTATGGCGAGGTTGATTTGATTTGCGTGCCGAAACGCGGCTAGCTCCCGCGGCTGACATTCCAAACACGTTCTTAGCGTCTACTCCATCGCGCGCGAGCGTGTTGCCAAATCGTCGAGCATGCGCTGCAGCGAATCGCGTAGCGATCGCATGATCGGATCCTCTTCGCCCCGAGGACTGCGGTCAGCTGGTACTTCGATCGCCTCACCAACTCGAATAATTACCTCCAGCGGCGAATGCACTTTAGCCCGATCGGTCAGATCCTCTTCGAGTCGTTCGACCGTCTCGAGAATACGAGTGTCGGTGGTGGGTGAGGTCAAGTAGTCCGGCGGGTACGACGCGACTTGTTGGGCAAGGTAAATCTGTTCCAAATGATGCCAGCGTCGATCGCGTTCCGCGCTGGCCAATTCGCCCGTAGTCAATTCCGGCACAATTTTGGTACGCAAGGCTTTGACGCGCGGGATGATCGGTCCATCGGCGTCCTTGCCGAGCCATTCGCGTTCGAGCGGGTCGAGCAAATGATCGATCAGTCGCTGTTGACGATCGACGAAGGAGCCCGATTGGGCGGCACCGATGTATTCGATTTCCTTCAAGCTCAACATGGCTTGCATGATCCGATAAATCCGAGGCAGAAGTGGCCGCTTCTTGAGACTGGTCCATGTCAGCCGCTTTTCGAGAGCATCCAAAGTGCCGACGACGGCTTTCTCGAGGTCACCTTTGAACACGTACTTGATCGCCACCGGGTGGATCACCACCTTGCCCCCATTCCCTTCCTTGGCGCGTCTCTTGGCCGCGGTCCGGGCCATGAACGCAACACCGTCTAACAACGGTTGAAGCAGATCGTTGGTTCGGTACACCGCTCCTTCGGGGAATACTACCAATGGCCGTTCCGCCGTGCTCAAAATCTCAACCGCAGTGTCGAGGGCTTGGCGGTCCATCCCTTCACGATACACACTGTAGGCACCCATGGTTTGGATCGCCCAGCGTGTCAAACGGCTTTGGTGGAATAGATGCCAACTGGCCATGGCGTACATGAGCGAGTGGACGTCCTTTGCCAAATACGCCAACACCACTGGATCTGCATAACGGCAATGGTTGGGGGCCAATAGAACGCCATGACCACGACGCATCGATTCGCGGAGATGGTCGACCCCTTCGAGCGTGCACGATGTTACGCCTTCATAGCGTTTCAAGTACCAAGGGATGATGCCGATCTTTTGAACCAAAAGCGGGAACCAGCGACCCCGATAAGGCGGGATGAACCGATACGGCTTCTCGATAATGATGTCCTGCATAGCGCCACGCGAACTCTTCGCCGAGGGTTCAGTTCTTCTTTGGATAACCTGTGGGATGCTTCGAGTGCCAACGCCATGCGGTCTCGACGATGCTGTCGATCGCGACGTACCGTGGTTTCCATTCGAGGGTCTTTTGAGCGAGGCTGCTGTCGGCGATCAAGCAAGCGGGGTCACCAGGTCGGCGATCGGCCACCGTCATGGGAATGGGATGTCCGGTCACGCGCCGACACGACTCGATGACTTGCAACACACTATGCCCGACCCCTGTCCCAAGATTCATGGCCAGCACGCTGCTGGGTTGGAGACGTTCAAGGGCAGCCAAGTGGGCAGTCGCAAGGTCTTCGACATGGATGTAATCGCGCACGCATGTTCCGTCGTCCGTGGGGTAATCGTCCCCGAAGACTTGAATGGCCGGTCGCTGCCCTAAGGCCACCTGCAACACGATTGGAATGAGATGGCTTTCAGGGTCATGATCTTCACCGATGGATCCGTCGGCGGAAGCCCCGGAGGCATTGAAGTAGCGCAACGCGGCCACTCCGAAACCGTACGCATAGGCGTAATCGCGAAGCGCGTGCTCGACGACGAGTTTGGTGAAGCCGTAAGGGTTGATCGGATTTTGAGGCGTATCCTCACGGATCGGCATCACTTCCGGTTGGCCATACGTCGCCGTCGTGCTGGAGAAGACAAATCGCCATACGCCGACAGCCCGCATGGCTTCGAGCAGCTCGAGACTCGCCACCACGTTGTTTTGGTAGTACATCGCCGGATGCTGAACCGATTCGCCGACGAGTGCGAACGCGGCGAAGTGCATGACCGCTTCGATCTCTTTGTCCAGCAGGACTTGCATGAGGAGCGAGCGGTCGGTCAAGTTGCCATGGATGAGTCGGTCGGGCCGAACACATGCCGCATGACCGCGCGATAGATTATCAAAGACCCACACCTCGTGCTTTTGGGCCTCCAGCAATCGGACCGTGTGCGAACCGACATAACCGGCACCACCAACAACAAGAATCTTCATGCAACCAAATTCCGTAAGGGAGCTGTGCAAGTAAAGGGGCTGTACAAATCGGAACATTCCAAAGACCGAAAATTTGCCCGCTGCATCATGCCGGATCAACCATGCAATTGCAACCCACCCAGTGTAGAACGATTGTCCCCAATCGTTCTGGCTGTCCAAAAACAGTGTAGAACGATTGTCCCCAATCGTTCTGGCTGTCCAAAAACAGTGTAGAACGATTGTCCCCAATCGTTCTGGCTGTCTAAAAACAGTGTAGAACGATTGTCCCCAATCGTTCTGGTTGTTTAAAAACCCTCAATCGATTGAGGACAATCGATCTACACTGCCTCTCAATCGATTGAGGACAATCGATCTACACTCTACACTGCACCCAATCGATTGGGGACAATCGATCTACACTGCTCCCTAAGCTTCTGAGCTTCTATTCATCCTCGGGGATGAAATTGCTGGTGGATTTTTTTGAGCTTGCTGCTGTCGACTTGTGTGTAGATCTGCGTTGTTTGGATGCTGGCATGGCCAAGCATTTCTTGGATGAGACGCAGATCGGCACCTCCAGCCAACAAATGCGTTGCAAAACTATGCCGAAGCGTGTGCGGGGTGGCTTCTTCGGATATTCCGCACCTGGCGGCATAACGTTTGACCAACTCCCAGATCGCTTCACGTCGTAGACGCTGACCGGTGCGTGAGAGGATCAACCAAGGAGCATCGAGACGGCCGCTGCGGCTGATTAACTGCGAACGTTCTTCGTTCAAATAGCGTTCAATGACCTCGACGGCTCGGGCGCCCAATGGCACCATCCGCTGCTTACTACCTTTACCGTCGGCCAGGCAATAGCCGTCCGAGAGATGGACGTTGGCCAACAACATGTCGCAGACTTCGGAGACGCGACAACCGGTGGCGTACATCAATTCCAGAATGGCCCTATCGCGCTTCCATAGCGGATCACGCGGTTGTGGGGATTCTAGGAAACGATCGATTTGACGCACGCTTAGCACGTGCGGCACACGCCGCCACATCTTTGGCGTCGTTAGCAACTCGGCCGGATTATCCACCACGGCCGATTCGAGCTGCAGGAACTTGAAAAACATCCGCAAGGAGACAATGTGCCGGGAAATCGACGATGCCGCCAACCCTTGATCCTTCAGCCACGACATGTAGTCGGTCAAGTCGGTAATCGTCAGCTCGGTGGTCGAACGACCTCCGAGCCAGGTCGCCATGTGAACCAAATCGCGACCATAGGCCGCAATCGAGTTTTCGGCCAAATGGCACTCGGTCCGCAAGTAAACCAGGAACCGTTCGCTCCAGCCGGACATCGTCTCCACCGGCTTCACGGTTTCGGTCAGCCCCAACTGAAGCCGCTTGAGTTTGCTTTTGGCCACGTTGCAAGTCCGAAAGATCCACGGTGCTCAATACCGGTCAAGTGTATCCGATGGTTTGACGCCAGGCGGTCAGAATCCGTAGATACGCAGAACGCCCGGTCCATTGGTACAAAGCCGAACGCGACTTAGTTAACCAACACTTCCTAGAAATTTCTGCAGGTCCCTCGGACGCGAAACCGTGTTTCGGTTAAAATTTTCCGATGCGTTGAGAATCCGCAGGGGAAACCGCGCATCGACAAAAAGTGCCGATCGAGATGGAGTTGCTATGCGTTGGGAAGGTCGTGAGGAATCGCAAAACATTGAGGATCGACGCGGTATGGGTATGCCCGTGGCCGCACTGGGAGGCGGTGGGATATTGTTTACGATCGTTGCCATCGTCATTTCGTTGATCCTCGGCGCCAATCCGATGCAGGTCATCGAATTGGCCGGACAGCAGCAACCGGTCGAAGCAACACGTGTGCCCTTGACGCCCGAAAACGACCGGGACGCCGCGTTGAAGAAATTCGTGGGCGTGGTTCTGAAGGACAACGAGGACGTGTGGTCCGACCTGTTCCGCGAAGATCTGGGGGCTCGTTACGAAGAACCCAAACTGGTTCTCTTTACCGGCGCCGTTCGATCCGCTTGCGGTGAAGCGACCGCAGCCGTCGGTCCGTTCTACTGCCCAGGAGATCACAATGTCTACCTCGACTTGGATTTCTTCCGGCAATTGCAAGGTGAGATCGGAGCCAAAGGGGACTTTGCCATGGCGTACGTGGTCGCCCACGAAGTCGGGCACCATGTTCAGAATCTTCTAGGACTTTCTATGAAGGTGCAAAACATGCAGGCTCGGGCTTCCAAAGAAGAGGCCAATCAATTGAGCGTGCGACTGGAATTGCAGGCCGACTATTTGGCCGGCGTATGGGCGCATCATGCACAAGCCTCGAAGGGGATCCTTGAGAAGGGTGACATTGCCGAAGCCATCAACACCGCCCAACGCATTGGGGACGATGTGCTCCAGAAGAAGGCCACGGGACGGATTCGGGAAGCCGCCTTCACGCACGGCAGTGCCGCTGCGCGTGCCTATTGGTTCACCAAAGGCGTTGAAACGGGAGATCTCCAAGGCATGATGGCCCTCTTTGAACTCCCCTACGATCAACTCAAGCCGTAAAGAATTTTAAAACGTGTTTTAAAATTCGGGAAATCACGTCCCGCCTAGGTGGAAGTTGCTGGATGCTTTGACGATCCTCGTATGGCCTGGATTACCTCACGCGGCTAGCGCCTGCGGCTGACATTTTAATACAGTCCCGCTAGGTGGAAGTTGCTAGATGCTTTGACGATCCCGGTATGGCCTGGCTTACCTCACGCGGCTAGCGCCTGCGGCTGACATTTTAAAACAGGTTCTTACCTCACGCGGCTAACATTTTAGAACACGTTCTTACATGATCCGTTTACTGATATTGCAGATCGTTGCCGGCTTGGTGGTTCTATGGCTCGCTTTGCTATCGCCGTTTCTAATCATCGCGTGGCGCCGCAAATCGGTGAAGAAGACTATCCAGCGGTTGGCTATCGCTCACTTGCTGGCAGGCATCGTCCTACTGCTTTTGTTGTTCGATGTCCGACCTTCGGTCGATACGCCGAAGCTAACGATTGAGGACAAGATCCAACTCAGGCAAAAGATGGGTGGGGATCGAGATTCCGAAATACGTGAAATTGCGTTCACGGGCAACGAGTTAGGGCGTGGAATGCGTTCGGCTGCCGATTTGGTAGCAGTCGATCTACGAGGGATGGTCGAATTCCCCGCCGAAGACACGTACGATCTGCAGTTCAGTCTTGGCTTGCCCATCTTCGGATTTGTGAACGGACAGATGGTCGGCACCGCCCTCATCAAAGACGGACAGCTTACTGCGGCTTGGCAAGCCGTACGCATCGGACGGTTGTCGGCTCCGGGCTGGGTGCGAAACACGGTTTTCAATCGCATGGAGTCATGGATCCGTCGCGACCCTTCCGTCGCACGCGCATTGGCTTCTGTCACACGTGCTAAGATTCTCGACGAACGCGTCGAACTCAGTTTTTTGCGAGGTCAAAACATCGCCGACGGCTTCGTATTGCGTTGGCAGTCACCCGACCGGACGGAGAATTTCGAAATGGCCATCGCGGTCATTAGGAGTTGGTTGGCTGAACGTGCAAAGTCGAGCGAAGCCACAGCTCCTTCCAGCTCCATGGTCGATGCCGTTCGCGGATTAATGCGAGAAACACTGAGGGTTGTGCCCAACTGGCAACCCGAACGACAAAATCGCGTCTTCGTGCTGGCAGGTGCGTTTGCACTTGGACATCGAAAACTCATGCATTTGGCTGGCCAACGCATGGAGCCCGAAGAACTATTCCAATTGGAGCGGCATGGCGGTTCGGTCCGTGTGCATGGCCGGAACGATTTGGTGCGGCACTTTTGGGTAAGTGCCGGATTGGTGGAGTTGGCATCGTCACGGATCAGTCACATCGCCGGCATTACCAAGGAAGAAATGGATTCGGGCAAAGGAGGCTCGGGGTTCTCATTCGCGGATCTTTTAGCGGATCGCTCCGGGGTGCGATTCGCCGAGCTTGCCACTCAGTCCAACGCGATCGCAGCGCGACTGCAAAGCGATTTATCTGGCGATTGGCAGCAAGAAGATTTGGTCGCCTCGATCGAAGAGTTGCCGGAAGGTATCGAGCAATCTCGATTCGAATCTGAATTTGGCGGCAGCGACGGGCCACTCTTCCAACAGTGGTCGACGGAGATCGATGCCCGAGTGCGAACCAGCCAACTCCTATGGCCCCGCGAATAGCGATTGGCAACTAGTGTAGAACCATTGTCCCCAATCGTTCCGGCTGTTCATTAGAATCCCAATCGATTGAGGACAATCGATCTACACTAAATCCCACGCGAAATTCAGAAGGCGTCACTTGGTTTTGAAGAGAAGAAGAACGACGCGGAGCGTCGTGCCACACTTTTCATAGTCGGCTTTCGCTCCGCGAAAGATTTGTTGAACGTTTCTTTCGCGGAGCGAAAGACGACTATCAAAACCCATGCGGATACGAGGCGTACTCACATGGGTCTATCATGCGTCGCATGGCCAAAAGAGGTCTCTCAGACCGCGGCCGATTGAGCCTCCGGTACCCAACTGCGGAGCGAGGCTTCGACGGCCTCGGTCACGGATCGCATGGGAATGCCTGCGGCTCGGATCTTGGCGTTGTCCATGACACAATTCGAACGCGGTGTTTTTGCCGCCAAGGTCATGAATTCGTCTTCGGACTCGAAGAAATCAAATTGTCGCTCAGGATCCAGGTGCTTCTGAATCATCGCCACCACTTCGCGAGTTGTGACCCAACCGGTGTTTGTCACGTTGTACGTTCCAAACGGTACTTTTTGAAGCCAGCAACCTAGGCAAGCGTCCACGAAATCGTCCAGGTGGGACAGACTGTTCTCGGCATCGAGTAGCCGAGAATAACGCAGCAACTTGGTCAGATAGTTCCGTGGCGAGTCGATGTGATTGAACGGGATCCGCAATCGCCATACGTAGCACGAATCGCAGTCGCTTAGGATTTCTTCGCCCAGGGCTTTCGTGCCGGAATAGAAACTGCAGTTGTTCGTGCGAAACGAAAAATTGGGTGCGTCCTCTTCTCGGAATCCGTCACCATCGGCGCGACGGCCCGTGAAAATGCAGCCGCTAGAAACATGTCCCCATGGCACGCCTGCGTTCTCACACGCCAATTGAATGCGGCCAGGTAGTACCGCGTTTCCGAACAAACATTCCGCTTTGTCCTTTTCGCAGGCGTCCACGTTAGGTTTGCCGGTGTAGCCTGCGCAATTGATCAAGTACTCAGCGCGGTTCTTTGTAAGAAAAGCTTCGAGGCACTTGGGATCGGCGTAGTCCACTTCGCGTCGCGCGACCGGCAGGAAATCGATCTGCATGCTCCGTAGCTTGTCCGCAAACGCAGAACCGACATAACCCGAGGCACCGAGGAGAACAATCATTGGAAACCCTGAACGCAGAATGGAAAACAAGTTGACCAGCTTGTCCCGTGTGGCATCTTTCATTGTCAACGTGACAGATGCCAGACAGGATGCAGGTTCTCGGCCAGACCTCAGCCTAGCTAGCACCTTCACGGAAGAGAACTGTCTTGATCGTGCGCATGATCAAATACAGATCCAACCAGACATTCCAGTTACGGATGTAGTACATGTCCCAATAAATCCGCAGCTCGTACACACCGTTGTTACGGCATCGAACCTGCCATAACCCGGTTAGACCTGGACGAACGGTCTTGTACGCTTCGTATTCGTCGGGGTAGTCGTTAATGTACGCGGCGTCGTAGGTGGGCGAGTTGATGATCGGACGAGGGCCGACCAAACTCATGTCACCGAAGAGCACATTCCATAACTGGGGCAATTCGTCGAAGCTGGTCGCGCGAAGGAATTTACCGATTTTGGTTACCCGCGGATCATTTGACAGTTTGTGGGTCTCGTTCCACTCGCGCCGGGCTTCTGCGTTATTGGACAGGTAGTTTTCGAGAACGCGATCGGCATTTTGCTGCATCGAGCGGAACTTCCAGGCCTTGAACTCGCGTCCGCCGCGACCGATACGCTTTTGCGAGTAGAAAATTGGTCCCCGCGAACTCATGCGCACGAGTGAACAAATTACCACCAAAGCTGGAAATCCGGCCACCATCGCTCCGAGGGTGAGTGCAATATCCAGCAGTCGCTTGGTGGCCAACGTATAAGTCGAGGAATGAGCACCTCCGAACCGAAGTCCCGTGTGCGAACCCACACAAAACATTTGGTCCCAGATGCCCACGTCCAATTCGCTCGAAGAAAGCAGAATTCGATTGGGAATGGTCGCCAAAGCCCCGTCCAACGCAGGAGTTGTGCGACGATTGGCACATGGAGAAACCACCACCCATGTCGCGCCCAATTCTTCAGCGACTTCGCTGGTGCGACGGATGTCGTAGCATGGAACTCCGCATTCCTTGCCCAAATCAGCAAACGACCAATAATGCTCGGGATTCAGCAACAATCCAACTGGGCGAAGCCCCTGTTCGATTTCTTGACGCATCCGTTTGACCAATTCTACGCCACGCACTGGATCGGCCACGATCAGTGTGGGTGCTCCCCACCAAGTAAACCGCTTCACAAGGTTTCTAACCAGGAATCGGAGCGTCATGGTGACAGGAATCGACAGGACAAATGCAACAGAAATCGCTGCGAAGAACGGCACCCGATGTTCGGTCAATTGGAAGCAACCGACGCCTGCAAAAACCAGTAGGGTCGCCATGAGCGCGCGGCACAGTTGTCGGAACTCCACGATCGACCCCAGACCGAGTCCCGGATAAAGTCCCGCCAAATTGCCGATCGGAATCATGATCAACGGGAGAATCAATGCCAGAGAAAGCGGCAAACTGCGTTCGCTCGACAGTCCCCACACAAAGTTCATGGACAGCAGGCCGATGGCCAAACACACGCCAACCGCCAACGCGTCGGTGATGGCCAACGGAATCGAAGTACTTAGTCCTTGGGCGGCCGAGCGATTGGCCAAACGGGTCGCCACTGCGTCCGAGCTGGTATTCGCCTTCCAAAACACATTGAGCGTTTCGGCTGCGTTCCGATCGACCTCGTTGAGCCGATCGTATCGCTTCGGTGCCACTCCAATAGAAGTACTGGCAGAATTATCAGTTTGTACCGATGAGCCATTGAGATCGGAGAAAGGAATCTCCACGGTGTCTACCTGCGATTCCGTTTGTGATGTCTTTGCTTCGACTAAACGCGACATACGGGATACACCTCAACCAAATCATCCTAACGACGAACAACCACTCCGAGTGACCTCGATTGTAAATGCAGATGGACGTCGGTCAAGCTTTCGGCGAGCAAGAAAACCCAATGATTTCATTGATAAATATCGTTCTAGAATTGTGAGTACATCTCAACCTGAAACTCGCTTTACGGGGCCGATGGTCACCTTTGAAAGAAAGTGCTCGATGGAAAAAAATCACTAGTGGCTAGTGGCTAGTTGCTAGTCGCTAGTTGCTAGCGGCTAGTTTCAAGTTTCTAGTGGCTAGGGGCTAGGGGCTAGGGAAAACGCCGGGGCCGGGTGGCGCGTCCTCTACCGTTTGGATTCTGGATTTTTCTAGCATCTAGCCGCTTTTTCCTAGTGTAGAACGATTGTCCCCAATCGTTTAGGCTGTTCAAAAACAACAGGTTTTGAGGTAGCGATTGATCGGCTAGGAGCTAGAAGCTAGAAGCTAGTTGCTAGAAAAAAGTGGCTAGCGGCTAGTGGCTAGTGGCTAGGGAAAACGCCGGGGCCGGGGGGGATTGGGCAATCAAAGACGGGTTTGGATCTGGCTTACTCCTTACTCCTTCCCACTTCGTGCTTTATTGGAAAAATCTGATTGTTCGATTGGAAGCTCGATACTATACTTCGGTTGAGAAATCGCACTTAGAGAGCGTTGATGGGCAACTGCTCTTCCTTACGATTCCGATACGCCCGATCGATATCCCGAATGACTCCGGTCGAGTTTCGGTAGATCGACGGAATCCTTTTGCAAAAACCATCACCCCAACTCGCCTGTGAACGCACGCATTCTCTCGCTCGGTTTCCTTCTTCTTTGTGGATTTGGCAGCATTGGATGGCTTCAATGGCGGAGCGCATTAAATGTGATCAAGCCATTGGTGGCTTGGGAACAACAAGTTCCCGAGTCCTTTGCAGGCTGGGTTGGGCAAGACATACCGATCGCGGACGATACGGTTCGTGTTCTGAATGCCTATTCGTTCATCAACCGTCTCTATCGCAATCCGAGCAAGTCAACAGTATCACTGCATGCGGCTAGTTGGGAGAACGAGGACACCATCTCACCCGCTCCGCATCATCCGGATATTTGCTATCCAGCAGCAGGCTGGAAACTGCTCGAACGGAAAACGGTTCAATGCGAAGCCACCGGAGGTGCGTTTCCGATGGAGCTGATTTTGTTCGAAAGGAACGGCCAGAGGGTGGTCGCGGCCGTATGGTTCCAAACCGGCGACCTTCGCTACGCGTCGGGCGAGCAATTCAAAAAGAACCGCTCGCGCTTCTGGGGCACCAGGGAATGGCCAGGTACAGAAAAGTTCTTGCTACAGACAAACGGCAGCAGCATCGACGCGTCGTCCGAGGTCCTCACGACCTTCGCCGCCGATCTGATGGCAGCCATCCAATCGTCTGCCGTAGACTCCTAGCCCACGCAAGTCATTTCTGACTGGCACGCCCCTAAGTCAGCGCTCTGGGTGGCACGTCCCTGAGTCTTCGAAGGGCGTGGTATTTGGCCTGTGCTCCATCCACTACCCAACAGGCCTCCCCACCCTGTCAAGCCCCCCCTGAATCACTGTAGTTCCATTTACAGAACACCCTGGAGCAGTTGAGACGATCACACAAGTCGCTTGATCGATCGATGTGGCATGGGAGTCAATACCACGCCCATCGCTGGGCGTGCCACCCTGCTGACTATCAATGTGGCACGACGCTCCGCGTCGTGATGGCCTAAAGCATCCGACTCGAAATTCAAAATGCGTTGTGTGATTTTTTGGAGGGGAGGGAATAGAAACGACGCGGAGCGTCGTGCCACTCTTTTCCAACATGAATTTTCATCCAGAGAATCGTGGCGATTGGTTCTGGGCGCGGCGAACTTGATTGACGTACCTGAACGCCGCAAGAGCTTGCCTCTGACGTTCCCACCCGCACGTAATCGCGTGGTGGCAAGTGTAGAACGATTGTCCCCAATCGTTCCGCCTGTGCACAGAATACCCAATCGATTGGGGACAATCGATCTACACTGCGAGCGTACTCTAGTTCCAGAGGGACCATTGGCTTTGGGCGCGGTGGAATTGATTGGCGTATCTGAACGCCGCAAGAGCTTGCCTCTGACGTTCCCACCCGTACGAAATCGCGTGGTGGCAAGTGTAGAACGATTGTCCTCAATCGTTCCGGCTGTTCAAAGATACACAATCGATTGGGGACAATCGATCTACACTAGTACCAAAGACTACGGTCTGCTTGGCGATTCGATTTCGGCGCGATGGACTTGATTGACGTGTCGGAATACGGCTAGCGCCCGCGTCGGACATTCCGTACACGGACCTAGTTCAATTTGGCGATCGCAGCGGTTTTGCTTTCCGATTCACTTTCTGCCGACCGGATCTTCTTTTGATAATATTGCTTGGCGTATCCGATTCTGCCGCCACCGATGATGACTCCGCCGACGATCTGGGCTCGGTACGACTTCAGGATTTCACAGGCCTGTGCGACCAGCGGCATACGGGAGAAGTCACGGATGAGGGTTAGGATGACGCCGTCACAGTACTTGACCAACGACCGCGTATCCGCCACGGGCAGGATCGGGCACGAATCAACGATGATCAAGTCAAAGTCGTCTCGGCATTTGCCAAGCAACTCTTCGATGGCTCCGGAGTTGCACAAGGACTGCATGTTTTGAGTTCCAGAGCCGGCGGTCAATACCACCAATCCGGAACCAGGAATCGTCTGAAATGCTTCGTCCATCGATACGGATCCATCGAACAGCTCGGACGCGCCAACCGTGTTTGAGAGTTTTAGGTATTGGTGCACCGTCGGCCGTCGCAAATCGAAATCGATCAGCAAAACACGGTTGCCAGCCCGCGCCAAACCGTCCGCCAATTGGCAAGAGACCGTCGATTTGCCTTCGCTAGGTATAGCGCTGGTGACCAAAAACACTTTGCTCGCATCGGTCTGGGCAAGAAACTGCACCAAGGAACAGAGCGAATCGATGGCTTCTACCAATTGGATCCGACTCGGAGCCAGCCGATGATTGTCCGGCGGATCGCGAAACAGGATTTTTGGTGAGACCATCGGCAATGTACCGAGGGTGGGCACCGAAAGGATGTTGGATACCGAATCGGCTCCGTCCACGCGACGGTGACTCAAATCCCAGCCGACGAGCATCATCAACGGCGCGAACAATCCAAACATTCCCAAGGCCGCCGAACGCGTAAGCCGTTTACTAATGTCAGGCACGGTGGCCGTAGTCGCTTTATTTGACAGCGTGATGCGCGATGCCGTATCCATTTCAATCGTAGTTCGTTCAATTTCAGAACCGACCCGTTGCAGGATCTCGTCCAAGCGTTCGATCTCTGACCGCATCAATTCGATGTCGAAGGAAGATTCACCCAATTTGCGGGTTTCCTTCGATAGCTCTTGTACCTTAGCGATCAATAATTCCTCTTGCTTCTTCAAAATCTGAACCTGGGTGTCCAAGGTGACGATGTCGAGATTGCGGCTGGTCATCGCCTGCGAGTCACGGCCAGAAAACTCCGATTGTCTAAGGGCCATTTGTTTTCGCTCGGCCTCTTGCTCCTGCTTAACTGCTTCGATGGCGGCTTCGCGAGCACCCTCGCGACGTTTGGCCAACAGCTCTTGCTTATACGCCAGTTCCTTTTCCACAACCTTGAAGGACGGATACCCCGAGCCGTATGTTTGCGACATAACCAGCAATCGGCCTTGAGTATTTTCGACATCATTGCGAGCCACGATCACATCGCGATCGCGATCGATCATGGCTGCGATCGCGGATTCGCGTTCGGCTTCTGCCTGTTCAACCTGCGCATCGGTTTGCTTGGCCTGAGCTTCTTCGAACAAGGTCGCAATCTGCTTGGCCGATTCCAGATTGCCCTCAGCTTGCATCAGTTTGAATTGAACTTCACTGAGATTCTCCTGCATTTGCCCGAACTGCTGTAGCGCGCTTTTTTCTGCAACCGTCAGCGAATCCGAATTGCCAGTCCCTAGCAATTGAGCCAGATTTTTCAGTGTTTCTTGCTTAGCGCGTACGTTTTCTTCAGCTTTGGTGTAAACCAATCTAAGGTTCTTGAGTCGCTCAATGCGAATGCCTTTCTCGTTTTCGACGACTTCATCCATGAACGCAGTCACGATTGCGTTCACGATACCTATAGCACTAGTGGCGTCCGAGGCAGAGAACGAGACCTCCATCAATTCACCATCATTGGGATAGGTGACTTTGACTTCCTTTTGAAGGTACGTCAGCGGGTCTGATTCGGCCGCAATGTCAGGGTATCCCTGCATGGCCGAGTCTCGAAGGGCTGCGTTCAAAACGAACGGAGTCTTCATCAGCTGGGCATGGGTGTTCTTGTAGATTTTGAAGTCCGAGCGGGCTTGATCGGCAGTATTAAAAATCAAGGGACGATTCTCAGCATCGAGCCTCAAATAAGCTACGGCGGTGTACTTTGGGACAAGCAAAACCCAAGCCGCGGTTGCGAGCACACCGGAACAAACAAGCCCAATTGGCAGCGCCAATTTCCAACGCCGCCGAACGGCGTGCAGAATCGATTTCGGACCGATCGATGGCGGGGCCTCGCCGACCGGTGACGTTGGAACAACTGGCAGTCCACTGCCCAACCTGGAACGCGAAAACTCGTCGTTGGAGACAAGGCTACCATCGCTATGGACGTATTCAGTATTGTCGCTGATCATGAATTGCTCGAACCTTCGCTGGGGCGTGGACTGGATTGCATGGCTCGGACGACTCCATGGGTCCAATTCTCTAGCGGTTTATCGTACTACGAACGGGCAATAAAGCCAAATGACTATCACACCGCCAAACGCAAATGGCCAGCCGCCCTCGGGCTTCTAAGGGCGCAATCGTTAGGATCGGTGCCGTCGCTACCCATTCGTCGCCTTTCGTTCCGCGAAAGCAGCGGTTCGCAATTCTTTCGCGGAGCGAAAGTCGACTATGAAAACCGCAGAACACCGTGCAAGCTGGCGCTTACGCTTATCCTGGGTTAGGGGATCTCAACCGAAAAAGTACTCAGGCGAAATCGGGTTCTGGCTGCTCGACCACCAAAGCTCGGTCGAGAAACGCAAGCAATCCAAGCAGCAACAGGAAACCAAGTGGCATCATGAGCCAACCTGCGATGTCGTGGAAGAAATGCTCGGCCGTTTCGCTATCGAAGTATTGGAATGCGATGCCCGTCGCAATGATTCGGATGCAGTTCGCGATGATCGCGATCGGGATGGCTGCCAATGCGATGATGACTTTCTCGATCCAAGTTCGATCGATCATCAGGCAAGCACCTGCCGTCAGGGCGAAGAACGAGTACAGCATTCGCAGTCCGCTGCAGGCTTCTGCGACCCCGATTTGCCCGTTTCCTAGCGAGATCACGTTGCCTTCGGCGAAGGCTGTAAAGCCCATCAATTGCAGGGAAAAAGTACTGACCTGGGTGGCGATCATTTGAAGAAAGCCGGCGAGTTGCGTGGAGACGGCACCAGGCAATGGAATCATGAACAGCAGGAAGCAGAGGGGGGCAAATGACCAGCGAAGGACGTTTCCGCCCAAGCACAACACAAAAACGCCCATCAGGAACGGCAGCATGGAAACGGCTTCGTACGTCATGACTCGGGTGTAGTACCCCCAGCCTCGAAGCACCAAGGCCACGACAATCAAACCGATGCCGAGAATCAGTCCGAAGCCAGCCCGATTGTTGGCTCCCACCGCTGTCAGCTGACGCCGGTTGGAATAGAGGATGTAGGCCGCGAAGAAGGGGACGAGGAACCCATGGGAGTAGTCGCTGTTTTCGTACCAAGAACGGACCATCCAATCGATCACGTTCAGATACAGCAGCGCGGTCGCCAAGAGTGCGACCCCCAAAAGGATCCATTCGGTTTTGGATCGAGACGGAGAACCGGCGGTAGCGGTCGAGGCGATAGGCGTGTTCATGGCAAGATCAGTAGGGGCGGAATGCATGGGGCAAGGGCATCGCGGAGTGAACAATCCTCTAGTTTGCCTTCGATCTGTACCCCCGTCAACGCAAACGTTCAAGGAATCAAGGCCGAATGTCACCAATCAACAAAAACCAAAGGTCAAAAACGGCCGGATAGCAGTGTAGAACGATTGTCCCCAATCGTTCCCGCAGTTCAAAAACCCAATCGATTGTCCCCAATCGTTCCGGCCGCTCAAAAACCGCAATCGATTGAGGACAATCGATCTACACTGCGGCCGACTACCTAGAAAACCTACGCCAGGCACTTTCCGCAAACAGATCCAGCGCAAACGGAATGCCGTCGACTAGATAGCGATGAGACAATCGTCTGGGTTCTTGCATCATTCGATGGAACCACTCCATGCCCCATTGCTGCATCCAACGCGGGGCACGAGATACATCGCCTGCGATGAAACTCAGGCTAATGCCGACACCCATCCACCAAACCTTGGGAAAATCGGCCCGCAGACGATCGATCAATTCTTCTTGTTTGGGTGACCCCAGGGCCACGTACACAATGTCAGGACTTGCTCTTTCGATCGATTCCCGAATCGCGTCCATTTGCTGAGGGACTTTCTCGAACCCGTACTCCGGGCAATGAGTCCCAGCGATTTCCAAACCTGGATACCAGGAAAGCAATCGTTTTGCCGATTGTTCCGCCACACCAGGATTCCCGCCCAACAAAAAGACCGAGCGATGATGGGCAGCCAACTGCTGCGCCAAACTTAGACACATGGTGGATCCGGCCACACGTTCCGGGAGTGGGGTGCCTTGCAATCGACTGGCCCAGACCAGAGGCATGCCGTCGGCAACAACCAAATCCGCACGAGCTACCAAATCTCGGTAAACAGGCGATCGGCGACAACGCCGCAAATGATCCAAATTGGCGGTAACAATGAACCCGCCACGTCCGGAAGAAATGCCTCGGAGGATTTGTGCGCAGGCGTCCGTTTCGGTGATGGCGTCGAATGCCACATCCTGCAACGAAATGCGGGTCTTATTATCCATTTTGGGCGTGATCATGGTCGTGATTTCCCTCGAAGCCAAGGCGGGATTTGGATTTCCTGCGGGTTACAGGAAAGTCCTATGGGCGAGCTTCGAGATGTGTGGCGTTCGTGTTTCGACATTTGCCCCGTCAAGGGCATTTAATGCCAAATCACTCACCCTAGTTTATCCGGTGAAAACAATCGAGGTGCAGGTAAAGAGGAGTCCACAAAGAAAAAAACGGAAATTTCCTTTGAGAAGCCAGCAAGGCGAGCGGGCGTGATCCCGCCCTGCGGCACAAGTAGAAGCGCAGAACACCGCGCAAAAGTGCCACCGTTTTAGAAAAAACGGATCAGAAAGTCGAGAAAGACTGCCTGGCGCTGACGAGCCATGTCCTCCAGTGAAGATCGATTGTCCCCAATCGATTTGACTGTTTCAAAAATCTCAATCGATTGGGGACTATCGAACTGCATTGTTCTCAATCGATTGGGGACAATCGATCTACACTGGGGCACACGGCTTCCGGACGCTGACACCGGCGCCGATCAAAATCAGTATCGGTAGGAACAATGCCGGATTGAGGGCCGCGTCGATGACGTGCAACGTTGCCAAGCAGGCTACACCGTAGGACAACCGCGGCTGCCATCTCGTTAAAATCGCTCCTGATCCATCGGAGCTGCGTTCGTTTTCCAAACCTAACTCGCCGGTCCAGATACAAGCGATCGAAGCGATAAAAGCGGTTAGGCAAATCAGGACGCCTACCCAGCCGTATGTACCCGTGACCATGGAAAACAACCCCCAAGGTCGTTCGTTCATCCCGGCGTCCTTCCAGAACGTCACCGTCCCCCAACCAAACACCGGATGCTGGTTCCAAGCTGTATTGCCATCGACTTCCCTCGCCAATCGCCAACTAAAGGAGTCCAAGGACACCGCCCGCATCAAGTCCTTGACCGCCGGTTCCATCCCCGACCGCTGCAACATCGACCGCACCGAGCCCAATAACGGACCGCGAGCCAGAAACAACACTGCCGAAATCCCTATCGCCGCACCGGCCCACAATCGCCATCGCACACTGGTCAGCAAAACAGTAGGCGGCCATCGAACCGACAACGCCGCCACCCCTACCAGCGTCAAAACACTGGCACCGATTCCTTGAAACAAGAACGGCAACGCCAAGGTCGTTCCTAGCAGAACCCAAGTCCACGGATTATTCGAGCGTTTGGGAGTAATCACCCAAGCCGCCATTGCAACCGTCAGCCACCACATGGCAACTTGATTGGGATCCTCGAAGCACAAGAGTGGTCGATAGCCGAAGTACCGAACCTCGCCAACATTCTGAAATGGTTGATAACCGTAGAGCATTGAGTACACGAACCGGCCCGTCGCAAACTCCGCCAAGGCAGGGAGCAAACTGATCCCGCCCGCCACGACGAGAACGCCCAACATGCCACGAAGGTCGTCTCGGGTCCGACACGCGGACCTACCCAACCAATAAGGCCCACCCCAAACCACGCCGAGATAGAGCGATTGACGCACATCTGCCAGAAACGGAGACGGATTGAAGACTCCACACAGAACAGGCGTAGCGATCCATAGTCCGAACGCAACATCGCACAGCGACCAATGCAGCGAGCGATCCCCGCGCGCCCAATTCCAACCCAAGATGCAGGCGGCAACCAACAGAGCCAACAGCCCTAAGACCAAACCTCGATTGATCGGGTTTTCAAACGCCAGAGCATTTCCCAGAACCTCGATCGACGGATCGGGCAGATCGCGATACCGCTCAAACGAAGAGATGGGAAGGCACAGAGTACCGGCCAAGTAGATCGCGAAGAGGCAGGGGGCGGATCTAGCCACAGAGTTCACAGGGTTGCACGGAGATGGGAAGACGAGAAAACCCAGGGGGATGATTTAACCATAGGGGACACAGGGTTACACAGGGAAAAGAAAACATGCAATCGAGAAAGGGATTGAAAAAGAATCCTGGTGGAAACAGAAGCAATCGCCCCTATCACAAATCCCTCGACTTCCCCCTCTGTGCTCTCTGTGCCCTCTGTGGTTAATCTCCCCCCGCTTCGCCCCCGTTTCTCCCCCCGCTCAATTAACAAACCATTCTTTTGATTCCGTCACGAAGCATGGGAACGTGAAAGTTGATCAGCAAACCAACTTTCCGGCCACTGATTCTGAGGTACGACAAGAGCTGTGCCTCGAAGATCGGGTGCATCGTTTCAACGGCCTTTAGTTCGACGATCACGGTATCCGCAACCAACAGATCCAATCGGTAGCCCGCATCGATTTTTACACCTCGGTAGATGATGGGCAGCAGGAGTTGCTGCTGGACCTCAAGTCCCCGAGTCCGCAGTTCATGCACGAGGCAATGCTCGTAAGCCGACTCCAGTAGTCCAGGGCCAAACTCAGTATGCACGCGCATGGCGCTATCGATGATCTGTCCTGTTATCGAATTCGTATCCATGATGATTCCTTGACGATTGAAATACAGAGAAAACAAGCAAAGATGATTTAACCACAGAGGACACAGGGTTACACAGAGCAGACATTGAAAAGGAAACCCTAAGCTCGATATTTCCCGGTGGAAATCAGAAGCAATTGACCCTATCACAAATCCCCCATTTCCCCCTCTGTGCTCTCTGTGCCCTCTGTGGTTAATCTCCCCCCGCTTCTCCCCCCGTTCCCCTCCTCGCCCATGCCGTCATCATCCCCACACACATCATCACAGGTGCATCACCGAAGTGGTTGAACATACTGTCGATCAAACACAAACTCAGAAACACCGCCAACGGAAACCCAGCGTCGGCCGTAATCGACTCGCCATGCACCATGGTCCGGACCGCGATAACGATCAGTGGTAAAGACACCATCGTGAGCCAAGCTGCAACGCACACCAACCCCGTCCGGGTCCAGGCGAACAGCCAAAATCCGTCCAACACCATTGCCTTACCGCGATGCGCCGACCAGTCACTCCAGTTACCGTACCCCCACCATTCATGTCCCGCCATCGACTGAAAGACGAGATCCTCAGCGTCGAGCCGATACTTCAGAGACCCCGCCCGCTCGGCCGGTGCAACTTGGGCGGCCGCCGCCACGATCCGTTCGGTGGTAGCGATTCCGGAAGTGCGGAGCCCGATGTAGGCGGGAGGAATGATCGTTAGAGCAAGAAGCGCGAGCCCAGCCCAACGACCTCGGGCGAAGAGTTGTGTGATCAGACCAACACCCATCAAAACGCAACTACCGAGGGACTTGCACAACAGAACGACCACCATCAGTAGCGACGTTCCGAGGAATCGCCATAACCAAGCGTGTGGATGCGGATCGGCGTCCGACGAGGCGAGCGGTGGATAGAACCAGCGCCATAGGGACGCTTCCGTCCGATGGGCCGCGACGAGAACAGCCCACACGTAGAACATCGTCAAGACGAATCCTGACGACAAGAAGACCGAGGGTTTGAAAGTATCGCCTCGGACGGCACCGCG
>JBGSHV010000059.1:0-3360 GCA_041752005.1 Pirellula sp.
GCTTCTATTGTCTTCAGGGCACACCGCCGAGCTCGTCTCGGGGGATGCCTGAATGATTGGCTACCACAACACGCTCCGACCCAAAAGGATTTCCCTCGCCACCGAGCTTGCTCGGTGGAAGGATGACTGATCAGCTACAACCCGTCGAAACCCAAATGATTCTGCATTCGCGGCCTGCGGCCGCGAATGCAGAATGGAGGAGGGGGTGGGGCTGAACGGTTACTGGTTTCCAATTGAAGCCTCCACCCTGGCGAGCAAGGTGGCAGGCAGAGCAGAGCAATCAACATTTGAAATGCTTCTCGTTGGCAGGGCGATTTTTGGAATGCATCGGTTTTCCGGTGGAAAAACGCAGAGAATCGACCTGCAGTTGTCCTGAACCCGCAGCGCCACCTGTGTCCTGCACCTGGGCCTCCGAGGACGTGCAAACCGATCGCTAGATGCGAACGCCGACCTGCCTAAAATGCGATACTCTTGGGATGAGATCGCAGGGGCACCGCGACGGCAAATAATGCAAAGAGTGGCACGACGCTCCGTCGTCGTGATTTTTGCATTCAATCGAACAGGATTTAGCGATCGGACGACGGCGGAGCGTCGTACAACATTGGAGTCCAAGCGTGACTGGCGTAAAGCGATGAAGGAGCGATTGAATCTACAACCGACATTCACTGACTGGCTCTCACGCGTCCGCTTTGAGCAGTCGCACTGTGTGTTCGAGGTCCGAGCCATCGGAGACGCACTCGACTTCGGCGCATATGGTTGCTCGCAAACCATACTGTCATCGAGCTCTTTACCACTCCCGGACATATGACACGAACTCTCGAAGTTGAAATCACTGAGAATAAACAAAGCAACTTGCGAGGATCACGCGAGCGATTGGAAGGACTGGGCGAGAAGCGTCAATTAGCTCCAAAGGATCGTCAACACCATCTGCGAGCGACGCAAATCGGCGTCGCCACTTCAGTGCAATGCCATGTTCAATGTACTTCTGACCCTGTGACGACGGTCGTGTCGTACAAAAACCTCTAGGGAAAAATGCAGGGAATCATCAAGAAGGCATGCCGGTGCATGTTGCGGCCCGCTCACCGCTCTGGCGGACCATCGTCGCTAGAATCAATCGCGTTGTTCTTTGGGTCGAGGTCTGGATACGCGCGGCTGCGAGTGCCGAGATTTCGAACACGAAAGTGCACAATTTCTTAATGTAGAGCGCAGCCGCGATCTAAGGGCGAGGTACTAATTCCAGGGGGATCCGTACCGTGCCATTCATGTCAACAATAACTTCTACCGTATGTGCTTCCCCACCCGACCATGAAAATCCAGGAATAGGCGTCTCTTCGAACGTGACTGTGTAGTACCAATCGTTTTCCAATAAAGGCGATGCAGCAATTTTCTTTATTTCGTAGACACATTGTTTTGAAAGGCGAATATGTTCAATGAACCGCTTGTCATTTAACGAGTTGTTTAGCCAAGCCGTCGCAATTTTTCTAGCCTGACCAATTGAAAGTTCTGGTTCATCGCTATCAGCGTTCCAGTCAGGTAGTTGGTCTAGTTGGTCTTCGTCTATCGAGATTTTACCGTTGACCGCTCCACATCGCACCACAAGTCGGAACTGCCCATAGGAAATGCTTGAAATAAGCAAACCCATTAAGAGAATACTGAAAAATTTTGTTGTCATGGTGACTTGCTCAAAGTTAAGGAACGGAATTAGTGCGAGCGCCCCGAAGTTTCTTGTTCTTGCAGCAACAATCCCAGTCAACTTGCAGGTACCGCTGAGATGTATGCATGGATCTATCGTCCGGAGGTTCGAATGGGTCTGTTTTATTTTCAAGAGGTTCATCCCACCAACTTGGGGCTTCTCTTGTCGAAGGAAGAACTCCTACTGTTGAATTGCAAAGTCCATTTCCGTAAGTTTGGCCAACGGGCCAATTTCCAGATACCCTAGGTCTGCCTAAATTTCCTGTTACTGATTCGCAATAGAACCGTACTTCACCTTCTTGGAAATAGCTGCCACATGATCGGTCTGCAGGTAAACTCGTCGTAGCTCGATCCGTGTATGTAACTTCGCCTGCCGAACTCTCACTATCGCCAACGTACCAAGCTTCGAAATATGAAAAGCTATCTGACTGTTCGTTTTCACCACAGTCTCCTTCCTTACTACATGACGATTTCTTGCAGCTAACGGTTACTTTTTGGACGATATAGCCGTTGCAGGATTTCTGACCATTCTTTAATTTTCTTGGTGCGCGAAATGTCCAATTCCGTGCCTTAAGACCATTACACGTCTCATCATTCTTCGTGTCGTTTGCCGGTGTGACATCAACGATATCGATACCGTCAACTCCTGCCACTTGCTGAGAAATCGTTCCACTTCCATCCACGCCCATCAGACCTATTCCCAATGCATATAGAAGTGAACCGTCTCCGTATGCGATGGGATCCCTCCCCAGGAACCTCCCCGCGATGGGACTCATCCACCTCGCCCTGAAGTGATGCAGCGCCAGCGTCGCATCCCATTCGCGGCCCGTGTAGCTGTAGCGATTCGAGATCGCCGAGGAACTTAGCACCGACGCCGAGGCATCGAGAATGGTCGGTAGGCCATACGCCGTGTACGCATATCGCTCGGTTACGGCGCCTGCCGAAGTGGAAACAGCGATGATGGAGTACTGCTGGTTGCAACAGATCGGACTACTGCCGTTTGGAAATCGTGAACACGAATCGCTTTGTATTGGCTGGGTCCACGTCGCAGCGCCGATGTCTTGGCGATCGCATGAGTCCATCACGAACCCGGTATGCACGTCGAAGCCTCCCGCGCGGGCATGCGCAGGATGCGGTTCTTCAACGGTGCTTTGAATGATGCTCAAGGACATGAGCTTCATTGTAAACCATCCCCGAGTCGCAAGCATCATCCAGTATCCATGAATCATCCGACCGGTTTGATGTCCGGCTTTGCCGGATGCGTGGCGTCGTGGACCTGGCGCAGTCGGTCGATCGTGATGTGGGTGTAGATTTGCGTCGTGTTCAAATTCGCATGTCCCAGGAGCGTTTGCAAGGAACGCAAGTCGGCCCCGTTCTCCAGCATGAGCGTCGCCGCCGTGTGGCGCAGCACGTGGCAGCTACCGGGCTTGGTGATCCCCGCAGCGGTCAAGTAATTGCGAACCATCAGCGACAGGAACGTCGGCTGCATCGGAAGGCCTGCATCCCCTAAGAACACCTTGTCGGTAGGTAAGCGTACAGAGCCCGGGCATTGCGTTGCAGGCATTGAGGTGCTAGCCGCAGGGCGGTTTAGACGCCAGCTTTGCGCTTGAGAGTCCGCATGCGGGCTAGCTCCGCCTTGTCGCGGCGCTCTTCTGCCCGGTACTCGCG
>JBGSHV010000060.1:0-10463 GCA_041752005.1 Pirellula sp.
GCGTCGTGGCAGAATCATGGCTAGCATCCTTGCTTGCGTGTTGGTGTTTTTGATGAACGTCCATCATGCACCAAGGATGCTTTTCTATGCTAGCTCAATAACGCAGTCCCGCTGCAAAATGCTTAAGTCCACGCCATTCGAGCCAAGCTCACAAGGGCAAGGCTTGAGATGCGCGTTACGATCGAAGGTCGATTACGCAATACCGTTCCTTGGAGCGAACTAGCGGAGTGGATCTTGCCAAAGATCGTTGGTTCTCAGGGCAATTTAGCACAACTTCCACTACGATCGTTGAACGGTGTTGCCGTTGAACGGTATTGCCGTTGAACGGTATTGCGATTAAACGGGGGTCGCTACCGAGGCTTGGCGGATGAAGTGGTTCAACCGGCTCTTGGTACGGGCCGCTTTGTTGACGTGAATTACCCCTTTGGCAGCGGTCTGATCGAGCAGTTTGCAAAGAGAGTTAAACTGGATTCGGGCTGCATCGAATTCCTTGGCAGCAACCATGGTATGCAGGCGCTTGATGGCCGTCTTCATGGTCGACTTGGCGGAACGGTTGCGAGCGCGTCGCTGGAGCGACTGGCGGAGCCGCTTCTTGGCACTCTCAATATTTGGCACGTGGACAACTCCTAGGAAAAAACGGATCGCATTTACAACTAGCCGACCCTCAGGACCAACCGTTGCTTTTTGGGGCAATTATGATGGCGATGGTACGGTTTCTTGTCCAGAGCTAATTCGCCTGCCTCTCTCAGGAAGGTTAGGAAATCTTGAATCTCAATATTTTTTCGATCGTTTTCGCCGGTTGGATCGTAGCGATTGCGTGGCTGCCGACTCGGGCAACTTGGGCCGAACCACCGGACACGGCGACGGCCAAATCTCAGGAGTTTTCTGAGTCTGACGAGCCGCTGAAGGTGGTCGTGGTCGGCGACATCATGCTGGACAATGGGCCAGGGCACTGGATCAGTCTGGGCAAGGATCCATTCGAACCGTGCGCATCGCTCATCGACCACGCCGATCTACGGGTCGGGAATTTGGAGTGCGTGCTGGGGCGAAAAGGAGAAATGCAGATCAAACCCTATATTTTTCGAGGTGCCTCCGATTCCCCTCGGTATTTGAAGCGACATTTCGATGCCTTGAGCTTGGCCAACAATCACAGCCTAGATTTTGGTCCCGAAGGACTGGTGGGAATGCTGGAAGTCCTGGAAGGGGCGGGAATTGCGACGTTCGGCGCCGGGCGCAACCGCGGCCTATCACGCCGCCCTTTGGTCCTGGAGCGCCGCGGGCACCGCGTCGCCCTTTTGGGTTTCAACGAGTTTTATGCCGATTCCTATGCGGCCGGAGCCAAGCGACCTGGGAACAATCCCCTCGTCGCGGAGGATTTGTTGGCCGATATCGCGATTTGCCGAAACGAACTCCATTGCGATGTCATTCTACCTTTTCTCCACTGGGGCGAAGAAATGGAGACCCAACCACGGGTGGATCAACGGGAATTGGCGCAGCGTTGCATCCATGCGGGCGCGACCGCCGTGCTCGGTGCCCATCCGCATGTCACCCAAACGATCGACGCCTTCCAGGGCCGGCCGATCATCTATAGCCTTGGAAACTTCGTCTTCGATTACTACGCCGGTGACCCGGAACTGTGCATCGGGTGGGTAGTGGAATTACGCATCGATCGACAAACCAACGTCGATTGGGTAATCCACAGCGTGAAACTGGATCCGGCCGGAATCCCATCGCCGGTAGTGACCGAGTGAGGCAGCTAGTCTTTGCAGCCCGTCGTTACGACCGTTGCCATCGGGTCAAATGACCGGCCAGCCTTTGACAACGCCTGCTGAAAAGCTTCCAGAAAGGGGACGCGCGGGTCCGGTCGGATGACTCCGAGCCCGTTGTCAGAAAAAGTGTCGGGTTTTGACGTGCCTTTGCCAATGCGATAGCTAGAATTTAAAAGTTGGGCCGATTAGGCTGAGTCGGGCATTTGTCTCGGCCGAACCTCGTTTTTCTCGTCGGAGTTATCGTCTGGAATGTCAAACTACGTATCACTTGACGAAGCCGCAAAGATTTTAGGTGTCACCACGGACGCGTTGATCGAAATGCGCTCGCGCGGCGAGATCTTCGGCTACCGAGATGGAACAAGCTGGAAATTCAAACCAGAGGAAATCGAACGCGTCGAGAGCGAACTCGGCGGCGATGCCTTGGATGAAGAAGCAGGTGGTTCGTCCATCCTCATCTCCGAACGACAAGCCGGCCCCTCGGGCAGCAAGACGGGTAGCACGATCGGCAAGGGCAGCGATGTCGGACTCGATTCAGACCTCAAACGTACCGCCGATGGTGGTTCCTCGGGTAGCGACGTAGCACTGGTCTCCGACCCTTCGAGCGATAGCGGCGTCAAACTGGTGAGTCGAAGCAAGAAACCTTCCGGCGATGACAGCGGTATCCAGCTGGATGCAGATTCCAAAGAAGGTAGCTCGGTCACGGGCGGCTCCGATTTGAGGATGTCTGAAGACGGTGGTTCGGGTGGTGAAATCGATCTCGGTAGCGATTTGAAATTGATGGCCGATTCCCCAGACGCTAGCGGTATCGATCTGCTCAAGTCGCTTGGGTCGAGCGTACTGGATTCGCAATTGGACGCGAAACTGGGTTCGTCCAAGAGTGGCGGCGGTACCGCAGGCAGCGGCAGCTTGGAGCTCGGCGACGAACTTGAACTCGCCCAAGATGACGAAGATGATTTGGTACTGGGGTCCGACTCGGGCGTCGGCCTGGGCTCCGAAAGTGGTATCAACCTGATGAGCCCTTCCGATAGCGGATTGTCTCTCGAAGATGAACCGCTCGATTTGGCTGGCACCGGCATCTCGGGCCTCGACCTCGGTGGCGAAGTGGGATCAGGCATCGGCAGCGGTTCCAAATCCGGAGTCGCCAGCGGCTTGGGCAGCGGCGCATTGGTCGACTTTCAACAAGAAGAAGAATTCCAGTTGACTCCCTCGGGCGGCATCGACACCGATGACGATAGCAGCTCCCAAGTCATCGAACTGGTCGACTCGGATAGCTTTGGCGCAGGCATGCCCGATGCCGATATGGGTGCGGTCGAAGAGGCAGGTTTCGGCGATGGGCTCGACGAAATGAACATGGGTGCCGAAGGAATGGGCGGTGCCGTCGCCATGCGCGGCGCCCCCGAAACACCTTACTCGGGTCTCCAAGTCGGCATGCTGGCCATGATCCTGCTGCTAATGGGAATGTGCGGAATTCTAACCTCCGACATTTTGAGAAACCTATGGCAATGGGATGGCCAAACCGATTACTCCACCGGCTTGACCTCGATGCTTGTGAAAGCCATCGGCGGGTCCTGATCCCGCCTTGAGATGTTGCGGCAATGCATAATGCAACGACGCATGATGCGGCCATGCATGACGCGACGATGCAAGGATGACGATCGAACATGCCACGCAAGACGAAAACACCGACCTCGGATCAACTTCAAGACTGGGCGTCGCGACCCGCAGCCCGTCGTCGCTCCGAAGTTCCCGAGGACATGCGCCATGCGTTGGCGCAAGGCTGGATCGCTTCCAAAAACCTCGTCGAGTGGTTGTCGGTCGATCGTCCCACATTGGCATCGGTTACCGCCGCATCGCTGAACCTGCCGCTGACATCCGCCGATCGCCAACATATCCGTGACGCAAGTTCTCTGTCGGCCCTGCAACAATCGTGGTCGATCTGCCGCTCTTTAGCCGAGCACGTACGCGTCGGTAGCCCGGAGTATCTGGCCATGGCCGGCCATGCGAGCGACGTGGTACGCGAATGGTCTGCGATTCTGGTGGGATTGGCTCCGAACATGACCTTCGCCAAACGATTGGCGTGGATCAAAACCCAAGCCGATGATGAACATGCCGGAGTCCGAGAACTGGCATGGCTCGCCCTCAGGGCACACGTCCTGGAAAACCCAGTCGCTTGCATCGCGTCCTTGGTCCCTTGGACGGGCAGCCGCCACGAGCGACTCCGTCGCTATGCCTCCGAAATCACAAGGCCCTGCGGCGTCTGGTGCCCGCACATTGGATTGCTCAAACAAGAACCAGAACTGGCGATCGCCATCCTCGAGCCACTGCGGGCCGATGACTCTCGGTACGTGAACAACTCCGTCGCCAACTGGCTCAACGACGCCAGCAAGTCGCAACCGGACTGGGTTCGGCAACTCACGCAAACCTGGCTGAGAGAATCCCCGTCCCCACACACCCAACGGATCGTTACCCGTGGTTTGCGAACCATCAATCGGTAGACGCGATCGATTTCTTCGGTGCAGTTAGTTGTTCGTAACGGTGGGCTTCTCGAAGATGACCAGATAGTTTTCGCGCAGAATGTCCTTGGGATGGTGGACTTTGGTGAATCCCACGCTGGTGATTTCACTTTCGAAAACGTCTTGACCTGCCCGCACGTGTTTGAGAATCCAATCGGTGCTTTCTCCTTCGATGCGTCGAAAGTCGACCAGTATCAATTTGCCACCAGGCTTCATGGCCCCGAACAGCGACTCCATGGTCTTGATCGGAAACTCGAAGTGATGGTAGGTGTCGCAGATGAAGGCCACATCGATCGAATCCTTTGGCAGCTCCGTGGAGTCCGAACTGCACTTCAACGTATCCACGTTCTTCAAGCCTAGTTCACGATTGGTCTTGGCGATGTGGTCCAAGAAATTCTGAGTGATGTCGACCGCGATGACATGTCCCGATTCGCCGACCTGTGCCGAGAACAGCCTCGTGAAGAGACCCGTACCAGCCCCGATGTCCGCGACGGTTTGACCAGCTTCGATACCGCATTGAGCGACGATTTTGGCCCGTTCTACGAACACCTCGCGGCTCTCGACTTCGAACTTCTCTTGAAACTCTTGGACGCTCGCATTCTTGAAGGAATCATTCACCCCTGGATTCACGCTTCGATCCTGCGCAAGTGTCACGGACGCAACACCCAGGCCGAGGCTAGCCGACAGTAGCATCGCCCATAGTTTGAATGCCATCGCGACATGTGATTGCGGACACGGACACTCAGAACGAAAGAGATTTGCGAACACGGTAGCTCCGATCCAAAAAAATGAACGTGAAGGTTTGGGCATTCTTCGAGTATCACAGTTCGCGTCAAGCGATTCCAGGTTTCGCAATTTGATTCCAGGGCATTTTTGCCAAAACCATCCCCATGCCGCAGGTGTCCGTCACACCGGCAAATACCAATCCTGCCCCGATAAAGGCCGATAGGCCGATCCAATACGGATGAACGAAGAACCCGAGACCGGCACCCAACACAACGAGTGACCCCGCCGCGATTCGCACTTGCCGCTCGAGCGAAATCGCTTTCTGGCCACGCACAACCGGCAGTCCACTTTGCTCCCAAGCCTGCGTGCCACCTTCGACGTTGACAACCTCTTCGAATCCGGCGGCTATGAACTTCTCACACGCCTGTTTGCCGCGGCTGCCCGAACGGCAGACAATGTACAAGGGTTCGCTCGAACCTCGACGCCGTTCCGCAATTTTGGCAACATCGAGCCGATCGAGTGGTTCGTTGGTTGCCATCGAGGCATGAACTTCTCGAAACTCCACCGGGGTGCGCACATCGATCAGTTCGACCGGTGCACCACTGGCTACAAGTTCGTGCAATTGTTTTGGGGTTATCGTTTTCATCGTGGTGACTCAATGTCCTTTTTTTGACGGATGGATACTGTCGGTGCAAAGGGGCGTTGACGCTCCAGGAGCGACTCTTCCCGGACGGATCATTTCAAGTTCCCGGTGCGGAGCCTCGCCCTGCCAAAGCGCCCCCCCCGGAACCTTGTTTATGTCACTTCAATATATCGACACATCGCGATATGTCAACTAGTTGAAATTGGCAGATTCTCGCAAGTGGTGTTTTTTGGCTGGGGCTGGAGTGAAGGGGTTCCGGCACAGACTCTTTCATTGGGATAACGTGAAGTGCACCAGGACAATTGCAGTAGTGCTGCGAGCCGTGCCGATGTAGGAGCGAACGTCGCGAGTCCTTAGGAAGTGGGCTCGTCAAGGCAGGGTGGCCGTCGTGTCTGTTTCCACCCATGGCCGCTGATGTCCCGCACCCGAACCACGCACGCATTCCGCACAGCAGACCGTTTACGGTTTTGGCTGTTCGCCGGTGCGTGGTTATTGAGCGCGAGCTGTTTGCTTGGTTGCGCGAGCATCAAATGCAAATCGGTCTGGTTTGATGGAGGCCATCATCCCTTCGATTCGATCCATGCGTCGCTTGCTCTGGCTCAGGATCGTCATGCCCGCGGTCGGAACATCGACACTGCCGATCCGCTTCGGAGCGGACTCGAGCGATTCGATCAAGCGGAGACGTTATCCGACTGGGATTCTGCGGAGTGCATCGATCATTTTTATGCATCGGGATTGTGGAGTTGGTACGCGGTCAACGTGTGCGAAGGCCATCGCGATCGCGCCATCGCCTTGCACAACGCCAGCCTGGCTCGATTGATTTACGAGGGCCAAGCCCGTTGCCAACTCGTCCCTAGCCGTGGACTGCGCGTGCGATACGCCGGCCAATGGCGTGTAGTGCCAATGGAGTTCCATGGCTTCGATTGGTGTCCGGAGGATTTTCAAGAGATCAAGGTGGTTGGTCACTACGCCAACCACGCGTTGAAGCGTTACCACATCAACGAAGGATTGGGCGTTCCTGTCGTGGTCCTGCGCCGCACGGCTGCCTCGGCATCGCAGACAACAACGCGAACGAAGTCCGTATCGAAAGCATCGACAACGCCAACGACTTCTACAACCGATTTCCTCCGTGAAACGGCGTGCTTTGCGGCGACAGCGATCTTGAAACCCGACGGTTCCGCTCTGGCGCTCTACAACCCGTTGCGATTCCAATCAGCCCCGATCGACGAGGAGCCGTATGCTCTGGCGCGGGACATAACGGCCGACCTCGCCTACAGCTTGCATCACTATCCGCAACGGAGCATCGAAGACTTTCTGCGTCCCAATCGCAGCAACGATCCGTCGCAATTGTTTTTCCTCGAGCCTTATTCTACGGAGCGAATCCCAGTCATTTTTGTGCATGGATTGTTGTCAAGTCCGGACGCCTGGGCCAACATCATCAATGAACTTCGAACCCACCCGGATCTGGTGGCGCGTTACCAGTTTTGGACGTACAAGTATTCGACCGGTGCTCCATTCATCGCCGCAGCCTCCGATTTGCGTGCCCAGCTCGATCAGGTGCAGTCGCAACATGCGACCCCTGACCTCCGATCGGACGATCCACTGCGACGCTCGATCATCATCGGACACAGCATGGGCGGTCTGGTCAGCCGGCTATTGATCGCCAGCAGCGGTCCACATGTCTGGAACACCATCTCCAAGGTTCCGCCTGATCAAATCGTGGCCAACTCTCAGACCCGCGCGCTACTCATGCAACGATTCTTCTTTGAACCCTATCCCATGATTAGCCGAGCCGTGTTCATCGCAACTCCTCATCGCGGCAGCAGTACCGCAGGAGGGGCGATCGGCAAGGTCGCCAGCGCAATGGTCTGGCAGAACAATCAACAATTCGAACAGATTGTTCGCGACAACCCAGACGCACTGACCGATGTGGTCCGCGACGGCATCCCAACCAGCATCGACATGCTCAACCCCAAGGAACCGTTTCTGACAACGATCGCCCAACTGCCTCTCAAGCCGTCGGTATCGAAGCACACAATCCTAGGAGATGCATTTGGAGGTCTCATCCATCGACCGTCCGACGGAGTCGTTTCGGTGGAAAGCGCGAAACTCGCCGGCGTCGAAAGCGAGCGACGCGTTGCTGCATCACACAATGGCTTGCTACGCAACGATGAAACGGTGTGCGAATTGGTGGCCATCCTGCGATTGCACGCTCAGGATAGTCCCCGAGAATCAACGGACTCAGGAATCACCAAGTAAATTCTCCGGGGTCGGGTGGGTTTCGCTTTGCTGGGTGGGTAAACTGTGTACCACACCCATTGATCGATGACGTAACGATCCCGCCCTTCACTCCTCCCATCCAATCGTTGAGCGATGATCCAATCCCTCGCCTCGAATCCCTTGGATTCCGCACGCATTAAGGCCTACCTGCGCCTCATGCCTTTGCTTTTCGTCTGCTACATCATCGCCTACGTGGACCGCACGAACGTGGGCATGGCGAGTTTGACGATGAGCGTAGATATGCCTGCCTTTGACAGCAAGGTCATCGGTTTTGGGAGCGGTATCTTTTTCTTAGGCTACTTCTTGCTTGAGATCCCAGGCTCCATCATCGTCGAGCGGTGGAGTGCGCGCAAATGGATTTGCCGGATCATGGTCACGTGGGGGATCATGGCGGCGCTGACCGCTTTCGTTACGACTCCCACCCAGTTCTACATCGTCCGATTTCTGCTTGGGGTGGCCGAAGCCGGTTTCTTTCCCGGCGTCTTGGTTTACCTAACGCATTGGTTCCCTGCCAAGGATCGAGCTCGAGCGATTTCGTATTTCCTCGTGGCCTCGCCCATCGCCATGATCATCGGCCCTTTCGTATCGCAATGGGTCATCGACATCGGCACCACCAAATTGGTCGGCGACGTGATGATGACTTATCCACCTGTCCTGGGCCTCAAGGGTTGGCAATGGATTTATGTCATATGGGGCATACCTGCGGTCATCGCTGGGTTTGTGGTCTTGTACTTTTTAACGGATAAGCCTCGGCAGGCGAAATGGCTTACCCCTCAAGAAAGCGAAGCCTTGGAGTCCGAATTGGCGGCCGAGCGAGCCATGCACGGCGAGGCCCATCAACATACGTTGATGAAGGCCGTGGCCAGTCCGAGGGTCTGGTTATTGGCGTTGGCCTACTTTGGTATCGTGACCGCCAACTATGGAATTGAGTTTTTCTTGCCACGGGTTTTGGAGAGTTGGTATCAGCTCGAACCAACACGGATCGCGACCCTGGTTATGATTCCTTCGTTGCTCGTGATTCCTGGCCAGCTGATTATCGGCTGGACGTCAGATCACTATCATGAGCGGCGATGGCACTCGGTCTTGCCTGTTGCCTTCGGCGCGTTGCTACTGGTGCTGTCCGTGACGACGCGAGGCAACTTGGTGCTGTCGATGATCTGCTTCTCGATCGCAGCCGCAGGTATGAAGTCCTACATGCCAGCCTTCTGGGCACTCCCTAGTTTGTTCTTGACCGCGTCGGCTGCCGCGGGGAGCGTGGGCATGATCAACTCCATCGGAAACCTCGGTGGTTTTCTCGGCCCCTACGTGATGGGTTACGTCGACGCGACGTTCGGCAGTTACGAGTACGGGTTGTACTTCTTGGCTGGGACGAGCATCGCATCGGCAGCCCTCATTTCCTTTTTGCCACTGGGTAAACCGTCGGTTTCTAGCAGACTGCCGGACTCCACCGCCGAGAGAAACACGATCATCGACACGAAGTGACGCGGCATATTCGCCTTGGCTGGATTCGGCCCGTCGCGATTCTCACTTGAAGTGCTGCCGAAAGTCCGGTTGGCAAGTCCCTGAGTCGTCCTGGGTGGCACGTCCCTGAGTCTTCGAAGGGCGTGTCTGTATCACCCTGCCACCCAGAGTTGCCATGCGCTGTTGTCACTCTGAGTTACCATGTCCAACTATTGAGTTCCAAGAGCGCTGCTCCATGCTCGTAATCGCTGGGGCTGACGATCCGATTACGATTACGAGCACCAAAGGTGCACAATACCTCCCTTCAATAGCCTGGCTGACAGATGGATCGTTCGCATGCGTTCCTCAAAAAGACGTGTGTTCCCTACGGGCGGCTTTTCGCCAGTCTGGTAGGCCCCGTTGCATTTTCTTAGTAACCGCGACGGAGTCGAATTGCTCGGGATCGAATCTCTTCCGCCATTGAATGCAATCGTCGTGCTCTTCTTGGTTTGGATGGGCCAACATCGCCAAAAACCTTTCGTAACCATGGATCCCACCCATATCCTCGGGTGGGCAAGCGCGTTCGCCTTCGACGCAAATCGGATAACGGTTGCCTTTGGTTGCTTTCAAGCAACCTTCGAAAAGTATTTCATGGTTCCAACAGTCGCCAAAATCGTACAGGTACTCGAATCGAAGCGGTTTCGCGTCTTTGGGAAGGATTGTATCCAACGAAGTCACGGTGGAATCGGTAAAGGTACGATCCTCTTCAAACTCCCGTTTGATGAGATCCGGGTCTCCGTATCGCTCCCCATCGATTTCGAATTGATTCAGATGGCAGTTCATCCATCCCATGGCCGTCTGAATGTGCTCGTGTAACTTGTCGAGGGTGCAATGTCTGACCTGAATGCGTCTCCAGATGTTGGGATTGGATTTGAGCAACGTTATCTTGAACTGGTAGAGTCGTGAAGAAATCGGAATGGCTCCGATGCCTGATTTCTCCTTAAGTGTCCTCCGGATGGCCTCGACGACAAATTCGGTCGAGTGATGGATCATCAGCGAAGCATGGTTCGCCTTGCGCAGAGACGCTTCCGC
>JBGSHV010000061.1:0-2118 GCA_041752005.1 Pirellula sp.
CGCGAGTACCGGGCGGAAGAGCGCCGCGACAAGGCGGAGCTAGCCCGCATGCGGACTCTCAAGCGCAAAGCTGGCGTCTAAACCGCCCTGCGGCTAGCACCTCAATGCCTGCAACGCAATGCCCGGGCTCTGTACGCTTACGCGCATCGACGAGTGCAATTTGGTCTCGGCATCGGAAATCGCGCGGCGGATCCAGCGAAGTCGCCAACTGGTGCATCAATACATGACCCGTCAGCGCGGCCCCGGTGGATTCCCCCCGCCCGAGTGCTATTTGGCAGACCATGCACCTCTGTGGGCATGGTGCGCCGTCAGTCATTGGTTGGTCCAAAATCAGTTGCTGCGACCAGAGGAAAGTTGGAACGCGGAGATCGTAGAGGCCATCAACCATTGGCTCGAAACCGAACGGCAGCGCAAACGTTGCCCGGGTCTTGTGGACGAAATTGCCAACGCATTGAGCCGATGAATCGCCATCCATGAACGAAGCCGAGACCAGAGCCGAGTTGATCGATCCCGCGCTGCAAGCGGCGGGCTGGGACATCGTCGGGGGTAGCGGAATCCGGCGCTAGTATCCGATATCGTCACGCAAATGGCGCAAGGAAATGCCGTGACGCTAATTCCTATCCATGCGGAGCTGACGACGCAACAAGCGGCCGATTTGTTAAATGTGTCGCGGCCGTTCTTGGTCGAGCAACTGGATAAGAATCTGATTCCCCATCGAAGAGTCGGCATGCACCGATGCGTTCTGTTCAAGGACTTGATGTACTACAAGCGCGACATGGATCGCAAGCGGTTGGCGGTACTCGAGGAACTCTCGTCCCAGGCCGAAGATCTCAATTTGGGGTATTGAGCGTGACCAATTTCACCGTGGTGTACGACGCGTGCGTGTTGTATCCAGCGCCACTGCGTGATCTTTTGATGCATCTTGCTTTGTTGGACCTGTACCGAGCGAGATGGACTAAAATCATTCAAGAAGAATGGATCGAAAACCTGCTTCGGAACCGACCAGATCTCACTCGCGAGCAACTCAATCGTACCCGCGATTTCATGGACGCTCATGTTCGCGATTGCCTAGTCACGGGCTTCGAAAGCCTGATTCCATTCCTCGAACTGCCGGACCCCAAGGACCGTCATGTGCTGGCAGCAGCGATTCGATCGGGGGCAAGTGTCATCGTGACTTTCAATGAACGCGACTTTCCGATCGACCAACTGAGCGCATATTGGCTACTCATACGCTTCGATTTCCCGTTGGTCTGCTCCATGTAGCGCGCTGATTGGACAATACTGGGATGGTGTTTTTTTTCCTGCGTTCTACGCAAGGAAGTGACGTCGCACACGAACTTGCTTCTTGTGTCAGTCGCTCTCAGACTCCAGTTCCATGGTTTCCTTAAAACGTTTTAACCAATAGTCCTGATCTGAGAGGATCTCGCCGATCAGCCTCGCCACACAACCAGGGACCTTCGCGCGCCCTTGTTCCCACTCTTGCAACGATCTCCCTTTCACTTGCAAGAACATGGCAAAAACGGCTTGGCTGACACCAAAGACCCTACGTGCCTCCTTGATGTCATCCGCCGAAATTGCACGTGGCTTGAGCTTCAGCTTCACTCGACGAATCGTCAGCTCCGGTCGCACTTGCTCAATGTCATCGACTCCTTGCAAACGTTGGTTTGCGCCTTTGAGCCGCTCGATTAGTTTGCTCTCAAATGGACTGAGTTCACTCTTCTTGATGTCTTCGCTATTGCTCATCGCAATTCCCCTTTTTGCGTTGGTATCACCGCATTCCTTCCAATCTTCCCAAAATCCATCCTCGTAGAGGAAGTCAGCCATGTTTTCCTTGAGTTCTAGCAAGTGCGCTGGATACTCCAAATCGATGTTCAGAACCTGTTTTCAAGGGTGATCCGGCATCTTGCACCTCCTGAAGATTATCGCCATCCATGGCTTCAAACCAGACGCTGCCAACGTATAAAAGCAAGAGTTGAGATCGACCGCAGCGGGATTTTTCGCTTTTCGCGATCCGTGCTCTCGGTGCCACAGTGTTTCCGCGGTTCAATGGCAGTTGGCTAAGATTCTTGGCACCGATCCTGAGGCAGCATCGCTTGATCTGAGAGGGGATGATGTTGA
>JBGSHV010000062.1:0-94652 GCA_041752005.1 Pirellula sp.
ATCCAATGCAGCCGACGTTCGTGTCGCTGATGGTCCGCAGTTACTTGACCGCTGCGGGGATCACCAAGCCTGGAAGCTGCCACGTGCTGCGCCACACGGCGGCGACGCTCATGCTGGAGAACGGGGCCGACTTGCGTTCCCTGCAAACGCTCCTGGGACATGCGAATTTGAACACGACGCAAATCTACACCCACATCACGATCGACCGACTGCGCCAGGTCCACGACGCCACGCATCCGGCCAAGCCGGACACCAAACCGGTCGGATGATTCGTGGATACTGGATGATGCTTGCGGATCGGGGATGGTTTACAATGAAGCTCATGTCCTTGAGCATCATTAAAAGCACCGTTAAAGAACCGCATCCCGCGCATGCCCGCGCGGGAGGCTTTGACGTGCATGCCGGGTTCGTGATTGACTCACGCGATACGCAAGACATCGGCGCTGTGACGTGGACCCAGCCAATGCAAGGCGATTCGTGTTCACTATCTCCAAACGGCAGTAGTCCGATCTGTTGCAACCAACAGTACAGCATCACCGCTGTCACCACTTCCGCGGGTGCCGTAACTGAACGCTATGCCTACACGGCGTATGGACTGCCTACGATTCTCGATGCTTCGGCTTCGGTGCTCAGCTCCTCGGCGATCTCCAATCGATACACCTACACGGGCCGTGAATGGGATGCGACGCTCGCCCTGCATCACTTCAGGGCTCGGTGGATGAGCCCGATCGCGGGGAGGTTTTTGGGGAGGGATCTGATCGGGTATGACGGGAGTGAGTGGGGATTGTACCATTTCGGAAATGGCTCCGCGCTCAACGCACTCGATCCGAGTGGCCTCGTTTGCCTCGCTCCATGCAAGCAAGCAAATCGTCGATCTGAACGACAATGTTGCCAAGCCGCCAAAGCGATTCCCAATTTCGATGGTGGAAACAGAGGTTTAACGTTTTGCTGCGACGGACGTGTTGTCACTTGCGTATGGTCAAATCGTGTTAATGACGACGTTGGAAACGTCAACGCTAGACGCATTATCTTGAATTGCATCCACAAACACGAAGAGAATCACGTTCCGGACATTCGTCCTTGTCCAGACATTTGTCCAGATTTGCGATATGGTGAGCCGGTGGACGGATATACATTTGCAATGTCTGAATGCCTCGCACTAAAACGCCACATCCGTTGCTTGATACCTGGACTACGTAGTTGTGGAAATGATCTGTCATGCAAAGAAGAGGTCTCTCGCGAAATAACAGATATCTTCAACAAAATGAAAATAGCGTGCGATGCCGCAAATATCAAAGGTGGAGTTCCAGGTGTATATGAATGAACAAAATAATCTGGAAAACTGGCCCAGGGATACAAGTCGCCACTGTCTGCTCATTATTGTTTTTTTGTTAGTGATTCCGACGCTCAAGTGTATTTCATACGCTCAGGAGTTCGAAACTGTGATGACTCGAGCGATTCAAGAACAAGGCATTCCAAACGCTCCGATTTTCGTGGGCAGATTTTCTTGTGTGACTGGACCGGACACGATTCTAGAGTTATTTATCTCCAATGAGAAAAGCGTGGCGTATAGAGAACGTGGTGTATTTGGGCCAAAAAATCTCGGCGTCGCAAGTTTCGATGAACATGAGGGCCAATTGCAAATTGATAACCAGATTGATCAACTTGGAATTCTAATGCTCTCTTCAAGAATGGTGGTGGCCAAATTAGGTATGCATACAATGTTGGTTCCAGTCGGAAGGCTGCATGGATTTTGTCTCGATATAAAAACTGGAAGGTCACGTCTATTCAATAAGTACTTGAGCAATCGCAAGAGCGACGAGCAAATACAAACTCCAGATCAGCTAGTTGTACCAGAGGAGTTCAAGAAATATCTCGAACTACCTTCAATTACAGCCACCGTTACATCGATACTGTCAGAGCAAACAAGTGGCGATCCTACTTTAATTGTTATCGACAAAGGTTTCTCTGACGAAATCGCAATCGGAATGCAACTTGGAGGAAAAAGTGGCTTAATTCTAGAGATATCAGAGGTGAACAGCGATCACGCCATTGCAAGGGTTGTTTTCGATTCATGGGAAACGGAGCCAAGACTTGTTGGATCGAAAGTCTCGACGGCGGTAATGTACACATCCAAAAATTAGTGGTCCATACGGCATTACCGTGAGTAGAGATGCGTTCACCTAAAGAACAACGCGATTGATTCTAGTGACAATGGTCCGCCAGAGCGATGAGGGGAGGCGAGAGTTGGCAGTCGTCAGTTTGCAGGAGACAGCAGGAAGTAAATGCGTTTCCCTGCGTTTTTCCCTAGATGTTTTTGTGCGACACGACCGTCGTTGCAGGGTCAGATGTGCTTTGAACATGGCATTGCACTGAAGTGGCGACGCCGATTTGCGTCGCTCGCAGATGGTGTTGATGATCTTTTGTCGCTAATTGACGCTTCTCGCCCAGTCCTTCCAATCGTTCGCGTGATCCTGGCAAGTTGCATTGTTAATTCTCAGTGATTTCAACTTCGAGAGTTCGTGTCGTATGTCCGGGAGTGGTAAAGAGCTCGTAGCCAGCATGATTTGCGAGCAACCCAATGCGCCGAAGTCAAACTTGTCACCGATTGCTCGTACTTCGAATACACAGTGCGACTGCTCGAAGCGGACGCGTGAGAGCCAGTCACTGAATGTCGGTGGTAGATTCAATCGCTCCTTCATCGCGTCACGCCAGTCACGCTTGAACTCCAATGTTGTACGACGCTCCGCCGTCGTCCGATCGTTAAATCCTGGTCGATTGAATGCGAAAATCACGACGACGGAGCGTCGTGCCACTCTTTGCATTATTTGCCGTCGCGGTGCCCCTGCGATCTCATCCCAAGAGTATCGCATTTTAGGCAGGTCGGCGTTCGCATCAAGCGATCGGTTTGCACGTCCTCGGAGGTACAGGTTCAGGACACAGGTGGCGCTGCGGGTTCAGGACAACTGCAGGTCGATTCTCTGCGTGTTCCCACCGGAAAAACGATGCATTCCTAAAATCGCCCTGCCAACGAGAAGCATCTCAAATGCTGATGGCTTTGCTCTGCCTGCCACCTTGCTCGCCAGGGTGGAGGCTTCAATTGGAAACCAGTAACCGTTCAGCCCCACCCCCTCCTCCATTCTGCATTCGCGGCCGCAGGCCGCGAATGCAGAATCATTTGGGTTTCGGCGCTTTGTAGCCGATCAGTCATCCTTCCACCGAGCAAGCTCGGTGGTGAGGGAGGTCCTATTTGGCCAGAGCGTTTTCTAGTTGCCAATCATTCAGGAATCCACCGAAACGAACTCAGCGGGGTTCCTTTCCCACACCAACGAAAACAAACACATGCATTGCGTGATGTCCGGATGCGTCACTGAAATGCTTGCATGGACAGTCGATAGGCGTGATTGTGGGATCCAACGTGCACCTAAAGAACAACGCGATTGATTCTAGCGACGATGGTCCGCCAAAGCGGTGAGGGGAGGCGAGAGTTGGCAACCAGAACTCGATTGAACGCATTAAGCATACCCATTGGATTCGCGGCCACAGGCCGCGAATCCAATGGGTATTAGGTGCGTATGGGTATTAGGTGCGCGGGGGTTTTTAGCTTCTGGTGGCCAAGCGCAGATCCACCGAGGCAAGCGCGGTGGCGAGTGACCCGTGCACGAACAAATCCCGTTAGGCGATCTAAGACGTCGGACGTCGTTCGAGAGTGTCGCCGTATGGCAGAATTACGATTGCACCGGCATAAGTTTGGCAAACTCTTTGCGGGCTTCGTCCCGGATGTAATCGTCGACGGCCAACATTTGTGGATCATCGGTTCCCAATACCCGTTTTCCGAGTATCAAACGGCCTGACACGGCGACGACATCGTTGCGTCCTCCGCTTGCCTTGAGAGTTGCGGAGTGAGCGTCCATCTTGATCAATTCCGCGGTCACGGTCAGAACGTGGCCGGGTTGCATGAAGTCGGCGAACTTGACGTTGCGGACTTCATCCAGGCTCAAGATCGAATTCGAAAACTCTTCGGTGGATCGAACGAGCCAGCAGGATGCCTGGTACAAGGCTTCGAGCATCATTACCCCCGGCATGACTGGAAACAGCGGGAAATGATCGCGCAGGTAATCCTCATCATGGCGGAGTGTCCGCGTCGCGACGATCTTTTCGCCTGGGATGAGTTCTAGAATTTGGTCGAGTTGTCGATAACGCATGGGTGGTTTTGTCTCCGAGGCATTCCAACGTTGTTGAGGGTTACGAGTGCAAGGCTTCCAGTAGACGCGTGACCAATTGACTGGCGGCATCGATGGCCTCGGTTTCGTTTTCAGCCGCTTTTTCAAAGCAACGAACGATCGCCGAACCAACGATCAGACCATCGGAAACTGGGGCGAGCAAACGCACATGTTCCGGTGTGGAGATGCCAAAGCCAATGCAGATCGGAAGTGAAGTTCGGTCGCGCAGCCATCCGACGCGTTCGACGAGCCCATCAGGCAATTGTGTTCGCACACCCGTGATGCCGGTAACACTCACAAAATAGAGGAAACCAGAGGATTGCTCGGCGATCCTCAAAGCTCTCTCCTGAGGTGTGGTCGGAGTGACCAATTGAATCAAATGGAACTCGCGTTCTCGACATAGGCGAGCCATCTCTTCGCTCTCTTCGACCAACAAGTCGGGAACAATAGCTCCTGAGAATCCGGCTTGTTTGGCCTCGTCGATAAATCGTGTCGGTCCATGGCGATGGATGATGGCGTAGCTGACCATGGAGACCATCGGCATGCTCCAACCCGGTCGGTCGTGGGCGATGCGTTCAAAAATCGAAGCTAGTTTGACTTTGTTGTTCAAGGCCCGTGTGTAGGACGCTTGGATCACCGGCCCGTCGGCGATCGGATCGCTGTAAGGTATCCCGATCTCCGCCATGGAGCATCCCAATTCATCCATGCGTTTGAGCACCCGCGTGGTGAAGTGCAGGTTGGGATCCCCCGCAGTGATGAAGGGCATCAAGGCCTTTTTGCCCGAGGCTTTGAGCTGGACAAACAGTTCATCGATAGCGGTCATGGATAGTTCGCAAGGGAGTAATGATTCAGAGGAACGCGAGGCGTCCGCGACTTCAAACGAAGGTCAATAATCGACTTCGAACGTGTTTGCCCACTGAACCGCAGGCTCGCCGCACGAACAAGGTACCGAAAAGTGGGATTTCGCCAATCACCATTCCTGGCCGCGAAGCCGAGCCAGTTCCGCCGCATCCTTGTCCCCACGCCCTGATAAACAGATGACGAGGTGCTGATCAGGGGACATTTCCTTGGCGATCTCTGCGGCTTTGGCCACGGCATGGCATGTTTCCAGGGCGGTCAGAATGCCCTCGTTGCGGGCGAGAAAATCGAAGGCGGCCAGGGCTTCATCGTCGCGGCACGACGTGTAATCCACGCGATGAGCGTCCTTCCAATAGCTATGTTCGGGCCCGACTCCTGGGTAATCCAGACCGGCGGACATGGAGTGCACATCGCTGGTCTGACCGTCTTCGTCCTGCATCACGTAGCTGTAAGAACCGTGCAAAACACCGGGGGACCCGTAGGTCAACGGAGACGCATGATCGCCCGTCCCGGGACCTCGGCCTCCGGCTTCGACTCCCACCAGCCGCACACTGTGGTCCTCAACGAAGGGGTAGAACATGCCCGCAGCGTTGCTGCCACCCCCGACGCAGGCCACCACTGTGTCGGGCAAACGGCCGATTGTTTCTAAACATTGCGCTCGACATTCGCGCCCAATGACACTTTGGAAATCGCGGACCATCATCGGGAATGGGTGCGGACCGATAACTGAACCGATGATGTAGTGGGTGTGTTCGACGCTCGACATCCAGTCCCGCATGGCTTCGTTGACCGCGTCCCGAAGTGTCCGCGAACCACTCTCGACAGGCCGAACTTCAGCCCCCATCAAACGCATGCTGAAGACGTTGGGTTTTTGCCGACGAACGTCCTCGGACCCCATGTAGACCACGCACGGCAAACCGAAGTGCGCACAGGCGGTGGCGGAAGCGACTCCATGCTGGCCGGCCCCGGTTTCTGCGATCACGCGGGTTTTTTTCATCCTCAAAGTCAACAAGGCTTGGCCAAGGGTGTTGTTGATTTTATGAGCACCGGTGTGGTTCAAGTCCTCTCGTTTGAGCCAAATCTGCGCACCCCCCAACTGCTTGCTGAAGCGTTGGGCATGATAAAGAGGCGAGGGACGACCGACAAAACGATGCAGCAGCTCGTTCAGTTCGGCATGGAAATCAGGGTCCTTTTGGGCTTTTTCGTACTCAACGATCAACTCGTCCAGGGCGCGCGTCAACGTTTCGGGTACGAAGCGTCCACCGAAATTGCCGAATCGCCCGTTGCGATCGGGAACTTGTGCCACGGCTGCTTGGGGTGCGGTTTCACGCGGATTGGTGGCGGTACTCATGGAGGTCATTAGTTTCGCTGTTGGAGGAAGGCCGTAGGGTGAAGGAAGTGCGGTTGCATTGAATCCATCTTCCGTGCCTAACCGACGTTATGTGGCCGACGATCACCGGTCTGGCACTGGACTAGCAGCGGTCCGGCACCGGTCTAGCGATCGATCGTTAGGGACGCTTGCTATCTTAGAACGAGTTGTCCTTTGTTGCGAGTGCTGGATTTTGAAAGGCCGGACGGCTGAAATCGAGCAACTTCGGTATGACGGAAATCCTTCATGGGAATTGGCACAGGGAATCTGCATTGAGAATTTATGCTAAGAACCTGTAGACCAGCTCATACCACCAGGGCAGAGAGCTCGGCATGGGCCGTCCCGAGCCACTGAGCGGCTTGTTCGATCTCCGCCTGGGTGGTGAATCGCCCGATCCCAAACCGCAAGCTGGCACGGGCCTCATCTTCGGATCGCCCTAATGCGCGCAGGACGTGGCTGGGGTGCGGTTCGGCGGAAGTGCAGGCCGAACCGCTGCTAACAGCGAGCTTGGGCACGCGCAGCATGAGCGATTGACCATCGACATTTGGAAAGCAAACATTCAAGTTCCCGGGGAGTCGATTGAGTTGTTCACCGCACATTCGCCAGTCAGGGCCATTGATTTGGAGCCCTTGGATTCGGTCTTCTAAGAGTCGCCAAAGTGAATCCCGCAGCTGTTGGCAGCGCATCGATTCCTGCGGCATTTCCGCGATAGCGATCTCCAATGCGGCATCGAGTCCGACGATACCGGCGCTGTTGAGTGTTCCTGATCGCAGGTTGTGTTGCTGGCCGCCTCCGACAATCTGAGGTTGCAATCGAATCGTTCCCTGCCGCTGATGAACGATCAAGCCACCCATGCCTTTGGGGCCGTAAAACTTGTGCGCGGAGAAGCTCAAGAGGTCGATTCCGAGTTGGTCCATATCGATTGGGATCTTGCCGACCGCTTGGGTGGCATCGCAATGCAGCCATGTTCCATGCTCACGGCACAGTTTTGAAATTCCTTCGAGCGGCTGTAGGGTGCCGACTTCGTTGTTGCCGAGCATGACATTGACCAAGGCTGTCTGATCATCGATGACCTCGGCGGCTTGTGCCAGATCGATGGTACCAATCCTCGCCGCATCGCAAGTTTCGACGGGCAAACGCACCACCTCGAAGCCTTGCTTCTCCAAACGTGCGATTGTGTCGAGAGCGGCCCGGTGTTCGGTCACGACCGACACGATTCGGCGCCGCTTTTGGCGCGGATGGAGCGCGAGACCGAGGATGGCCAAGTTGATGCTCTCGGTGGCCCCGCTGGTAAACAGGACCTCCTCGGCCTCCGCATTCAAATGATCGGCGATTCGTTGACGGCAAGCATCGACCCGGGCGGCCGCGCGACGGCCGGGTTCATGGGTTGTGCTCCCAGGATTGGCGTACTCGTCGAGCATCCACGGCAACATGGCTTCGACCACGCGCGGGTCGACCCGCGTGGTCGACTGATTGTCTAAATAGATCTCACCTGACACTGGCTCGACTTCCTTTTTGAATCGCTCTGGCATGCCTTGTATTTTATCCAGGGTTGGTCGTCTCGGTGATTGGATTCCAAGGGTTTTCCAAGTAGGATTCGGTTTTGACCAGCACTCGTTCATCTGAACCATCGTTTTTCATGGCGGAACCTGAAACCAATAACTTGTACCGTTGGGTTCCCGCATTGGGATCACTCCGAACGTACACCCTCGTCAGTTTTCGCCGCGATTTATTCGCGGGCGTCACCGTCGCTGCGGTCGCTGTCCCTCAAGCCATCGCGTATGCCAAGATTTTCGGTATGCCGGCCGAAATGGGGCTCTACACTGCGATCGTCATGACCACGGTAGGCGCGTTGTTCGACTCTTCAAGGCAATTGATTAACGGTCCGACGAATGCGATTTCAATCGCCATGCTCAGCGCATTGGCGGTCGTCCCCGAGGAGCAGCGCATCTCCGCCGCGATCCTGATGGCGTTGCTGGTCGGATTGATTCAGACTGCAATTTCGCTGTGTCGATTTGGTGATTTATCCCGATTCATCTCTCAAGCCGTGATCGTGGGTTTCACGCTGGGTGCATCGGTGCTGTTGCTGTTCGATCAGTTCAAAAACATATTGGGCTTGAACGCCCCTATCGATCCTCACGATCACTTTTTGGTCCGCTTCTGGCACAGTTTGTCGAAAAGCGATGGCGTGCATGTACCCACCATGATCGTGGCGACCGCCACGATCATTCTCTCCATCACCATCCGCGGGATCAATCGACGATTCAAGTGGTGGCTACCTGAGTTTCTGATCGCCCTCGTGTTGGTATCCCTTGGCGTGGCATTGTTTGACCCGAGCCTCACCTCGGGTCTGAAGATGACGGAATCCGTCCCTTCGAAACTGCCTTCGCTTGGGGTCCCCGATTGGGATTGGAACTTGGTTCGGGAATTGTCCGGGAGTGCCGCCGCCATCGCTTTTTTGGGATTGCTCGAAGCCATGGCGATGGCCAAATCGATCGCAGCCAAAACAGGCGACAAGCTGGACATGAATCAACAATGCTTGAGTGAAGGCTTGGCAAATACCGTTGGCAGCTTTTTCCATTGCTTTCCAGGCTCAGGTTCGTTGACCAGGACCTACATCAACCACAGTTCCGGCGCGGCCACGCAATGGTCAGGCGTGATCAGCGCGGTGGGGGTGGCGACCACTATTCTGCTCTTCGCTCCCTTGGCCAGCTACATCCCTCGGGCCGCGCTGGCAGGCATCTTGGTCCTGACCGCCTTTCGCATGACCGAGTTCGCATCGTTGACGTACATTGTCCGGGCCACGCGCTTCGATGCTTGGATCCTCGTTATCACCGCCTTATCTGCGGTCGTCATCTCGGTCGAGTTTTGCATCCTTATCGGTGTCGTTCTGTCATTCGCCTTGTACATTCCCAAAGCGGCCAAGATATCGGTTAGCGAACTGGCCATCACGCAGCAGCGAGTTATTCGCGAGGTGCAGCCCAATGACGTTCGCTGCAAATTCATCCGTCTCTACAATCTTGAAGGAGAGCTTTTTTTTGGCAGCGCTCCCGAATTTGAACGGTTGCTCGAATCGATCGAAAAATCCTGCGATCCAGAATTGAGGGTGGTTATTTTCCGGATCAAGCGGGCTCGTAATCCGGACGCTGTCTGCATGCAAATTCTCCAGGCGTTTATCCAGCGGATGCATACGCGAGGAACGACCGTCATGTTGACCGGAGTCAGTAGTGAAGTACTCCTGGTCTTGGCCAACGTAGGCATCGTCGAATTGATCGGGGCCCGCAATGTTTTTCGCGAAGAGTCTGCACTCTGGGCCGGCACGATCGAAGCCTTACGGAGATCGTATGCAATGCTGGACAGCCAGCGTTGCCAAGGTTGTCCGCAGCCTTTTGCCGACACCCATCCCAGCGAATGGTCGTACATGATCTAGGAGAGCCCCGAGGGCCGTTTCGGATGCAATCGCGATCGGGCGTGCAACGACGCGACTGAGTCGGTATTCACGCTACGCCACTTGAAGGTTGCAACGCGATACAATCAAACGCTGGAGTTCAGCAGGGGCTTCACGGAGATCGGCCCATTTTGCCGACACACGCTGCAGAGAAAAGGATCCATGCCGATGGGTGACGCAAAGAATGTTTTGGGTTCCACGATGCAAATGTGCTCGGTCGACCCCATGACGGGCTTCTTTCGTGATGGCTGTTGCCGGAGCGGTGCCGAAGATCTCGGCTTGCATCTGGTGTGCGCTCAAGTCACCGATGACTTCTTGGAGTTTTCAAAAATTCGCGGCAATGACCTGATCACTCCGGTGCCTGAGTTCCATTTTCCCGGACTGAAGGCCGGTGATCGCTGGTGCCTATGTGTCCTTCGCTGGCGTGAAGCCCTCGACGCGGGAGTCGCTCCGCCGATTGTGCTCGAGGCCACCCACATCAGCACGCTCGAATTCGTGGACCTGGAAGATCTTCAGTCGCACGCCGTGGGTGTTTGAGTTCGTCTATCGCGAAAGATCATTCGCGGTCGCCGGAAATTAACCGCGCGGATTGCGATTGAACTTTTGGTAAGGCAGCCGTACCCCTTGCACGAAGTACTGATCGGCCCGGATGGCTTCGTCAGCTTCAAAGCCGATTTGACCTGCCGCAGTCACCACGTCGTCTTGATCCACACCGTCGCCGCTTACTCCGAAGCCTCCCACTAACATGCCTGAATTCTTATAGATCGGGGTACTTCCAGGAAAGAATACGATCCCGTTTTGATTGGCTAGGTTTGCGGGATCGCGAAAATTGCGGGCCGCATTGAACGCATCGAAAGCCAGTACAGAAGCCGAGTTGCCAGAGTACACGGATGCCGGCAATGGATGCAAAGGGTCGATGTTTTCGGCCGTGATGGGGTTGATACCTGGCATGACCAACATGCTGAAATCGCCTGGTGGAGCAGCGCTGCCTGTGGGAAAGCGAGGCGCGGCCAGGAATCGGAAAGTGCGATTGGTGAACGCTGTGTTCAATGGAACGTCCGATACACCGTCGTTGTTCGCGTCGACTTGATCGGCCGGTACGAGTCGATCGCTGGCGTAGTAGGATGTGTTGCGGGCTTTGGCCACGGCCACATCGATTGAAAAGATGGTGGCATCGGGCATACGGTACAGTCCCAAAACCTCGCCCTTGGAATCGGTCACTGCAAAGACCATGCGCGTCCGAGCGCCTGGTCGAAAGTTTGCGTCGAGTCGGATAGCGGCACGCGTCAAATTGGCTTCGGTGATTCCGTTGTTCACCAACGCGAGCACATCGTCGGCGGTGATCGGGTCCACCGAGGATGCATGCGGATTGACCAACCAACCCTCCGGAACGCTCTGGCCGCGAAGGCTTGTTGCACCACCCGGCGTGACTTTGAGATTGCTCCCCGAGTTTGTGCCTTGGCCACCCCCGTTGGCTCGACCAACCTGAAGGACTTGCTTTTGCCCCGGTTGAGGATTGCTACGTGTGGGCGTGGGTCCGTAGATTTCAAGGGTAATACCTACCAGATCGATGCGACCACTCACGCCACCGTAGGGTCCGCGTGGTGGCGCGCCCCCTTCGAATTCGTTAACGGGAGTAGCTCCCGGACCGAACACTGTTCCGCCCGCTGCAAAGAATGCGATGAACTCGGATTCGAGCACCTTGGGAGCATTCAAGCGTGCGATTTCCGATTGAGGACCTGCACCTCCGCGCGCGGACTCGTGCTCAAAAGCCTGCTCAAAAGTCGCGAAACCGTCGGGGCCTGGAAAAAAGACACCGATACCACCCACGAGTTTCAGTCCTTGATCGCCGTTTTTGTACAGAGGGATACCACCTGGCAACGTGGCGAAGCCGCGGCTTTGGGCGAACTTCATCACTCCCGATTGCTTTCCGTACGATTCAGGAAAGAGCCGCATGTAGGACTGTGCGTCGGTTGGCACTTGGGTGAGATCCACGTTGAAGCGAGCATGCAGGGCAGCGAGATCGTCGCCGGTCCCCTTGATGCCATCGAGTCCGGGTGGTAGCGAGCTGTCGCGACTCTGGTGCTCGATCGCGAACAGATCAACCAATGGCGTGAATGCAATTTCGGGAGGAAAGTGACCACCGACTCCGATAGGCGCGACGAAGCCGGGACCGCGCAGGGCCGAGTTCGGGTCAGAGACATTGGGATTCGATTCCACCTCGCGCTGCGTGATGGTCGATTGGCTGATGAAGCGGACCGTGCGCGAGGTTAGCGGCGCGTTGCTATTCGCAAAGAAGGCTGCCGTCCGCGCCTTGGCCACAGCGCCGTCGATCGCGAACACCAACTCCGCATCGCGGCCTGCATACGTGTTCAAGACATCCTGTTCGGCTCGAACTCCCAGAATGTTGCCTGCGCGATCCACGATCGCGATGATCGCATCTTGACTGGTCGTGGCGCGAGCCGCCCGCTCGAGCAACGTGTTGACATCGCTTTCGGTGATGATGACTGCATCCGGTTCAATAGCGACAGGGAGAACCGGAGGGTAGGGTGGACTGGGGAGAGAGGGAGGCAATGAAGCGTTAATCGCATTGATCACGGCCAAGACATCCAACGGTGTAACCCCGTAATCATTGTCGACGTCTGGATACAGACTCGGCTCCCCCTCGCCGCTGTGATGGTCTACCTGGCCATTGATGTCATTGATCACGACCAGCGCATCGAGCGGCGACAGGCGTGTATCGCCATCGACATCCTCGGGGAAGGCACTGTTATGCCAGGGAGAAGCGTCGAAAAGTTCACGTCGCTCCAAGCACTCCATGCGCAATCGGCGAGAACGGGCACGGAATCCGCGAGGGTGATTCATGGTTGGGATTCCTGGACGCGTGGCAGGTGACGCCGGAGAAGTTTGACATAAGTGAGCAATGGATCGCTTTTCTTACTCCTTCGAGCTTAGTTGAATGACCGGTGAATCGCAATCAAAAGGCTACTGAGGTGGAACGTCGTTGGCGGCATGCTGCGTGCAATTTTTCAGAGGCGGACAAGTCTACCGGATCGGAGTTTTTGATGACTTTGCAAGTGACTCGATGTTGGTTTGCGTCGATACAACGTGAGGGACCCTCACATCCCGAAACCATTTCGACGAAAAATCCAGAAATGGAAGAAACGTGCTCAAGTTCTGGCCAAATATGGCATGCTGGATCGTCGCTGCAGTGATTGCTAGCGCGGGGGCCAGCCTTGCGCACCCGCAGGAGATCGATGGATCTTCCTTGCGTCCATTGCCCGGCCGGATGTCCGCCAATTCCGGGATAAACTCTTCAACGCTTTACTCGCCACCCGTTTACGACCGCGACAATCCCGATCGCTCCGCATTCGGATTAGGGGAACCAAAAGGTCTCGCGCCGCCAGATTTGGATCCCAACCGGTTACCCCCCTCCGATCCGCTCTTAGGTCCCGAATCCCCTCCCTTTTTCCGAACTTGGTTCGACGCACCGGCCGGCTACACCGGCCCTTCGTCCATCCTTCCGTCGGAGACGCAAAACACCGATCACTTCGTCCCGATCGAAGACCGATGGCGGATCGGTGCACCGGCTTGGGATCGGTATGGCAAAGGTCATCCGCCCGGGGATGATTACCCTGGCATCGAAGGTGCTTGGTACGACCCGTACAACCAAAACGTACTCAAGGGAGATTACCCGATCAGCGGCCAAGATCTCTTTTTAAAGCTTCAGTTTCGACAATTGAATCTGGTCGAATACCGCCAGACACCCATCCCGACCACCCCTTTTGAATCCACTCAGATTCCCGGCCAGAAAGAGTTCTTCGGGGACCCCAACCAATTCTTCTTCACGCAATACAATTCGGCTGCCTTCGATCTGTTCCAAGGGGACGCGGCGTTCAAACCCCCCGATTGGCGCGTTCGCATGAACGTGATCTTCAATCAGAATTATCTCAAGGTCCAGGAATTGGGGGTTGTCTCGCCCGATGTGACGCGTGGTACGAATCGCCATCGAACCGATTGGTCGCTTGAAGAGTGGGTCTTTGAAACCAAGCTAGCCGATCTGAGCCCCAACTACGACTTCGTTTCTCTCCGCGTCGGGTCGCAGCCCTTCGTCAGTGACTTTCGAGGATTTATCTTCGCAGACATCAATCGCGGCGTTCGCTTGTTTGGAAACCGGTTGAGCAATCAAGACCAATTCAATGTGATGTGGTTTGATCAAGTCGAGAAGGACACCAACAGCTTCTTAAATACGTTCGACGATCGCCATCAAAACACCCTCATCCTGAACTACTACCGCAACGACTTTGTCTTTCCTGGCTACAACACCCAGGTGAGCATGCATTACAACCGAGACCAGGCCAGCTTCAAATTCGATGACAATGGATTCTTGGCCAGACCCGATCCGGTAGGTGTTTTCTCACCCCACCAGGTCGATGCGTACTACCTTGGTTGGTCGGGCAATGGTCACATCAATCGCTTCAACGTCAGTCATTCGATGTATTACGTGACTGGGACGGATGAGCTCAACCCATTGGCGGGACAACCTCAAGACATCTCGGCCTTCATGGGCGCATTGGAGTTGTCGTATGACCGCGACTGGGTCCGCTTCAAGTGCTCCTATTTCTACGCCAGCGGAGATGCCGATCCGAATGATAGCAAAGCGACTGGCTTTGATACGATTCTCGATGAACCGAATTTTGCTGGGGGCGGATTTAGCTATTGGAATCGTCAGCAGATTCGTTTGTTCGGCGTCAACTTGGTACAGCGCCAGAGCTTGGTCCCCAACCTTCGGACCAGCAAGCAGCAAGGGCAAACGAACTTTGTGAACCCCGGCCTGCAACTCGTCAATGCTGGCTTTGATGCGGATTTGACCCCCAAGTTCAAGTGGATCAACAACGCAAATTATCTATGGTTCAATCAAACAGCTCCGTTGGAGGTTTATACGTTTCAGGGCAAGATCCGGGATCAGATCGGCCTGGACCTGAGTAGCGGGTTTGAATATCGTCCGTACTTGAATAATAACGTTATCTTTGTCGGGGGATTGTCTGGTCTCGTTGTCGGTGATGGGTTCCGGGATTTGTTCCAACCACTCAACGGCGAAGTCCATAATCTCGCGGCTGGTTTTTTCGAGGCCTCATTCGAGTATTGACCCATGCCCCGACTGTCGACCGAACCTTGGTCTCGCATGGATCGCATCTCCATGGGAATTCTGACCTGGGTTGCGATTGCGGTCGTGACTGGCTGGCAACCGCTGGCGGCGCAGACCGTTCAGCCCTTGGTCTCATCACCTTCGCAGCGATTCCACGCGCCTAGTCCACCGGTGGCGGTGGGCGAAGACCCGTGGGGGCCGGCCCGAGCCTTGGGCATCGCGGGCAACGCTTCGTATCCGATCCCTAACGCGTTGCTGGGAGTCGACATGCTTCGTCAGGGAGCGCAGGATATGGCCGTAAAAAGTCAGTCTTGCATTCACTGCCATTCCGATGTCGGCACGATGCATCCCCCCAACACCGTCAACTTAGGGTGTGTCGACTGTCATGGCGGAAACCCCAACGACTTTAGCAAGTCGGGTTCGCATGTGGCGGCCCGCTACCCGAGTCTGTGGCCTTCTTCCGCCAATCCGGTTCGGAGCTACGCGCTTCTCAATCATGAAGACCCCGAGTTCATTCGCTTCGTAAATCCGGGTGATCTGCGGGTCGCGCATATCGCATGCGGTCAATGCCATGCCAACGAAGTTTTGCAACTCCGCAAAAGCATGATGACGCACGGTTGCATGCTGTGGGGCGCGGCGATTTACAACAACGGAGGTACACCGGAGAAGTGGGCTCGCTATGGCGAAAGCTATTCCATGACTGGCTCACCACAGCGGTTGCAAAATGTACCTGCGCCTACACCTTATGAAGTCGATCGCAAAGGGATGGTTCCATTCCTAGATCCGCTACCGCGATTCGAAGCCTCACAGCCTGCAAACATCCTGCGTATTTTTGAACGTGGTGGACGATTCCGAGCCGAGGTCGGCATCCCGGAGCGGTTCGAGGAACCGGGACGTCCGCGAGAGCGATTGAGCCTCCGAGGGTTGGGAACAGAGAACCGCACCGACCCAGTCATGATTGGACTCCAAAAAACCCGATTGCTCGATCCGACGTTGAATTTTTTAGGCACCAACGACCATCCAGGTGACTATCGCAGCAGCGGTTGCAGCGCATGCCACGTTATTTACGCCAACGATCGCTCACCCACCGCATCCGGGCCGTTCGCCAAGTACGGGCACCTAGGCCAGGCGGCATCGCAGACCGACGACTGGGTTCGATTCGTCGACCCCACGATTCCCAAGCAGGAGTCTGGGCATCCCATCCAGCATATGTTCACCAACAGCATGCCGACGAGTCAATGCATGGTGTGCCACATGCATCCGGGTACCAACGTGCTCAATTCCTATTTGGGATACATGTGGTGGGACAATGAAACAGACGGAGCATGCATGTATCCGCGAACGCAAAAGGACCCGACTGCCGAGGAACTCAATCAGGCATCGCTATCGAACCCGGAAGAGTCCGCCGCGCGGGGGCTGTGGGGAGATCCTGAGTTCCTCACTCGGGTCAGCGAACTGAACCCAAGGTTGCAGCACACGCAATTTGCCGATTTCCATGGTCACGGCTGGGTTTTTCGCGCGGTTTTTAAAAAGGATAGGTCTGGGGCATTGCTCGACCACTTAGGCAATCGACTTGAGGACACCAGCACGCCGCAACTCATGGCTGCTGTCGCTCCCTCGGACGATTTCGAAAAATTGCACGGCAAACATCGGGACGGAGTACCGGTCCATCTGATGGACATCCATATGGAAAAGGGAATGCACTGCGTCGACTGTCACTTCTATCAAGACGGACACGGCGACACCAAACTTTACGGTGAGGTCCGAGCAGCGATCGAAATTCAATGCATTGATTGTCACGGTGATGCGACACAGTCTTTGGTCGGCAAAGTCGATCAGCAACTTCGCGAGGGCCAACCGGCACGACTTGTCACCAGCGGTCCGGCATCGGGAACAGAGCCGACCAATCTCTTAGCGCTTCGTACGGCGTTTGGCCAACCTCGCTTCGAAATCCGACGCGGTCCTGGTCGCCAGCCGCAACTGGTTCAACGCAGCAATGTCGAGAAAGATCTCGAGTGGGTCGTCACGCAGACCGCCGATACACTCGACCCTTCGAGCAACTCGTACAACGCTCGCAGCCATGCTGCTAAGACAGTCCGCATGGACGATGACGGCGCGATGCGCTGGGGAGGAAGTCCGGCCGAAGGTAAGTGCGCGCACACGAACAAGAGCATGAACTGCATCGCTTGTCACAGTTCCTGGAATCCAAGTTGCTTCGGTTGCCATTTGCCTCAAAAGGCCAACATCAAGTCCCCGAACCTACACTTTGACGGCCAAGTCTCTCGAAACCGAACGGCCTACAATTTTCAAACGCTGCGCGACGACGTCTACATGTTGGCTCGCGATGGCAATGTGACCGGTAACCGCATCGGACCTGCACGCAGCTCCTGCGCCATCCACGTCGGATCGTACAACGCCAATCGTGAATCGATCTACGTTCAACAACAAACCATCAGCGCCGAAGGGCTCAGTGGGATCGCGTTCAGTAGCAATGTCCCCCACACGGTCCGGGGTGGATCGGGGTGGTCACCCCAGAATCAGGATCAGCCACCGGGCACCTACGAAACGAAATCGTGCACCGACTGCCATGTCTCCATCAACGATGACAACAACGCCATCATGGCACAGTTGCTCATGCAAGGCACAGGGAGCACCAACTTCATCGGCCGTTATTGCTGGGTAGGAGCAGGTGAGCACGGTCTCGAAGGCGTGGTCGTGACCGAACAATCGGAACCCCAAGCGGTCCTCGGTAGCTCGCTGCATGCGATGGCGTATCCAGACAACTACAAAAAGCATGAGGAGCGCGATCGCGAACTCGAGCATGCCCATGAACATCCAGGCCGCGACATTCTGGAAGTCCTCAGTCCAAGGTATCGCAAGCCCAACATCCTCTCCCTTCAACACCGCGGCGAATTTCTCTACGCAGCCTGCGGCGAGGGTGGACTGAGGGTGTTCGACATTGCGTTCATCGATCACAAAGCATTTTCAGAGCGGATCACCACCGCCCCGGTATCTCCTCTCGGCCAGCGATTGTATGTTCGCACTGAGTACGCGACGGCTGTCGCAGCTCCGACCACCATTGCACCCGATCCGACCCGCACCCATCGACCTGAGAATTTCGAACCCAGCGTCCATCCGCTGTACGCTTACCTTTATGTTGCCGACAAAATCGAAGGTTTGATCTTGGTGTCCGCTGCAACACTTCTCGACGGCGATCCAACCAATAACTTTCTCGAGCGTGAGGTGACCTTCAATCCCAATGGTCTGCTATGTGGCGCCACGGCCATCACGATCGCAGGTCATTACGCATACGTTTGCTGCGATGCGGGTTTGGTGGTGGTGGATTTGAGCAATCCGAAAACACCTAAGGTCACGTCCGTGGTCGGCAACGACGTGCTCCACCACGCGACGAGTGTTGCGGTTCAATTCCGGTACGCGTTTGTTTGCGACGAAGAAGGAGTCAAGGTCTTTGACGTGACAGAATTGGCAACACCGCAATGGACGCATACGGTTCCACTACACGAAGCCCATAGCATCTATCTGGCCCGAACATATGCGTACGTCGCCGCCGGCTCCCAAGGCTTAGCCATCCTCGACATCACCCTTCCGTCGGCTGCCTATATCGACCAAATCTACAACGCGCATGGCGAAATCAATGACGCGCATGACGTGAAGTTGGGGATCACCAACGTCAGTCAATTCGCGTACATTGCCGACGGCAAGAATGGACTTCGCGTGGTTCAATTGACCAGTCCTGAGGTGCATGGCAACGACGGATTCTCGCCACGCCCCGACCCAATTTTGATTGCTACACGCAAATTGCCCAAGGATGGACACGCGCTCTGCATCTCACGCGGAGTGGATCGAGACAGGGCGGTCGATGAATCGGGCAATCAAATCGCGGTCTTTGGGCGAGTCGGAGCTCGACCGTTGAACCAAAGCGAAGTCCAGCGGATGCATCGTCGACCCGATGGCAGCGTGTACCAAGTCAGCGATGACCCCTTCGACGCCCGTGTGTTCGAGTTCCCGAAGGACATCGAACGACGGCAGCGGTCCCGCAATTGATGCGCTCTAGAAAAAGCGGTTGAAGTAAACCTGCAATTCGGTATCGAAGACACGGTCCGGAACGGCTTGCAATGGCACCACCGCACCTACCCGCAAGTTGGATTTGGGGCCGAGCTGAATATGCAATCCTGAGGTCAGATTCAATAGGTCAAGTCGATTGGCGGGGTTGGATATCAACCCACTCGGGACTCCCGAAAAGGGAACTGCGACGCTATCGGTGTCCTGAATGGTCGAGGTGTAATGCAATTCACTGACCAAGGCAAAGCCCGAGAAGAAATCACGACGATCGTCGCGGTACAGCCAGCGTCCCACTCCCAGGTCGTATTGCATGAGATTCTGTTCCGTGTACACACCGTAATCACCTTGGTCTCCAACCACGTCATTTCCCGAAGCCGCAAAACGTATTTGGGCAAAGGACTGTAGAAACCAATGGTCGTTGGGAGCGGCAGTCATGGCCACAAACGGCATCAAGTGCACACCCTGGTTCTTGATCGTCAAGAATCCAAATTGACTGCGCGTTTCTATGTCGCTGCCTGTCGGCAGACCGAGCCCAAGGCCTGAGGCCAATGCAAAGCTATCATCCGCGTAGAGCAATGCCTTCAAATACATCGTCAGATTACCTACGTTGCCCGAACTGCTGACGATGCCAGAATCTTCAAAGGAAAAGCCGCTGAAGAATGGCATGCGAACGTCGATCGATGCGTTGCCATCTAGGAACGTTTTCTCAAAGCCGATCAGATAGCGATGTAAATCCAAGGACGTGGTGACTGGCCCAAACGTCGGCGGTCCTTGTAATTTCGTGATATCCTGCGCGTTGTAGAATGCGTTGTAGAGAAAATAGACGCGATCGGTCGGTATCGATGTATTGTTTTCCGATACGTTGTAGCTGCCGCCGCCGCCAAGTGGCGTGGAGAAACCAAACCGCGCCCCTTGACCCGTTGGGTCGCCACCTGCGAATGATACAGGCGGAGTAAGGGTATCGCCGAACATGTTTGGAGCCCGCGCAAGACGCACATAGGATTCGCGAGCACTGCTGCGATTGGGGCGTTGCGAGGAGCGTGGGAGCTGGTTGGTGTCGCTCCGATTTCCCAAGCCGCGGTTCGCTGCCGGGGACTCGTCTGGGGTTTGTGGTCGGAAGCTAGGGGGCGTTTGACCGAAAGCAGTCAAGCAGATCAATGCCAAGGGGGCGAATCCCAAAACGATTCCTTTGGTATGACGATCCATGCCCAACCCTCCCTGTTGAAATTCCAACGCAGCGAACTCCAGCTCGCGCTGACCCAACAATGCTTGCAATAAGAATGACCGGCATGTTTGGTCTATTGGCTACAGTCGTCACCGCCCAACGGCCTACTTGATCGCGTGTTGAGAAAAAGCGACGTTGGTAAACTTTGCCGGCCAATTAGTTTTCAGTGAGCGCATCGAGCTCGGCTTGATTCTCATCCATCTGTTCTCGAAACCAGGTGCGTTCGGGATGCATTTCGAGAAGGTCCTTGAGGACCGCATTGGCTTCTTCGAAATACTGTTTGGCTGGTTCGAGGTTGCCGGCCCGTCGTTCCAGGTCCCCGAGCGATCCGAGGCACGAAGCGATATCCCCTTGCATGTTGGGATTGTCCGGTTCTCGTTGGTGAAGCTCCTTCGACAGTTCGAGCGCCCGTGACCAAGCCTCCTTGGCTTTTTCAAGGTTGTCGAAGAAAGAATAGGCGGCTCCCCGATTCATCGACAGGAAGACCAGTGCCACCTTGTAATCGGGCATGTCCGGATTGCCTTGCGTGAGCGATTCGATGGGCAAAGTCGCTTCATCGAAGACGTGGACCGCTTCTTCATTGAGCCCCATTTCTGAGAGTACGCCCCCGAGCAATGTCAGCGACACACCCAGTCGGTACCGATGGTTGAGCGATCGGGGTTCGGATTGCGAGAGCTCACGAAAACCGGTCACGGCCCGTTCCAAGTGATCCTTAGCTTGTTCAAATTCAAAGCTTTCCGCTTCTACTTTTCCAAGGCTATACCAACCGATTGCGAGATCACGTTTGAGTTGTTCGAAATCGGGTGTGTTCCGCAGTAGCTGTTCGCGCATTGTTTGAGCGGACCGCATGGCGTCGATCCCCAGGCTGATAGCCTCGTTGCTGATTTGGACCAAGCCCAGGTTCATGATCGCATTGGACAAAAGTCGTTGGTACTCTGGTTCGGCTTTGTCCACGTCGACGAGTCTTTGGCGTATCTGAACCGCTTCGGTCAATCGCTCGATGGCTTCGGCCAATCGAAAGGTTTTGCTGTAAACACTGCCGAGTGCATTGCAGGTATCGGCCAATGCTTTGAGTCGGACCGGATTGTCCGGATCGGCCTTGAGCAAATCGATTTGCTGCGCACAGGCCGCGTTAAGTTCACGTTCCGACTCGCTGAGTTTTCGGGTCCACTGGTAGATCATTCCGACTCGGAAATGGGCCGCCGCCACCTCGTCGCCGAGTTTCTGTTGGCTACCGCTCTCGGTCAAGAAATATTCGTAATGCTTCAGAGCCCGTTCGAGCAGTTCCTCGCGAAGCGGCTGCATGCCAGGTTCGTTGAGCAGTTCGTCTTCACTGACGCGTGTGAAGAGTTCATCGACGACCGACAACGCCTTCTGCAATCGCGATTCGGAGACGGCCAATGCAGCCGATGTGTTCCGGTAACCGACCACGATAGCAACGAGAAATGCGACGGCCAGGAGACTGACCGTCAGGCTGAGCGAGGCCGGAATGGGGTTGCGTTTGCACCATCGCCAACCTCGTTCCATGGGACTGACGGGCCGCGCCAGGATGGGGCGACCATCGAGGAATCGCTGCAAGTCGTCGGCCAGTTCTTGGCAACTCGCATAACGCCGGGCAGTATCTTTGTGCAGTGTCTTAAGGCAGATCGTTTCTAGATCGCGGTGGATGGCGGTGTTGAGTTGCCGTGGTGCCACCGGCTGTTTGTCGATGATCTGCCGAATCGTTTCGGAGATCGACGCCGCCTGAAAGGGGGGGCGACCGGTCAGCAGATGATAGAGTGTAGCGCCGATGGAGTATTGATCGGCAGCGGCTGTGACCGAGGCTGCATCCTGTGCTTGCTCAGGCGACATGTACGAAGGAGTTCCCATGACTTGGCCAGCGTACGTGATGGAGTTCTGCCCATCGACAAACTTGGCCAATCCGAAATCGGTTACCAGCGGTCGATCGTTTCCATCCTCGACCATGATGTTGTGCGGTTTAAGATCACGATGCAATACCCCTTGCTCGTGCGCGAACTGCAATGCGATGGCTACTTTTTGCATGTACTCTGCGGCCCTTCGATTCTCTAAGGGGCCGTCCCGCAGAATTTCGAAAAGGCTTTCTCCCTTCACGAACCGCATCGCGTAGTAGTGCAATGGAGACGCGCCGAGAGTGGTCGAAGGTACCTCGCCTACCTCGTACACGGAAACCACATTGTCGTGTTGCAAGCAGGCCGCCGCTTGGGCTTCGGTATGAAAGCGCTCGAGGGTTGTCGATCGGCTGCTAGGAGCCAGCATGTCGAGCATTTCATTCCGCACGATTTTGAGGGCAACCATGCGTTTGGTGGATTTTTGCCGAGCTTTGTACACGACTCCCATGCCACCGCGCCCCAGTTCGGACAGTAATTCGAAACCGGGGACCTGTGGGTAGCGAAGATTTTCGAATGCGGTGACCGTGCCATGCTCGGCCGAAGTGTTCATCACCGTTTCGAACGGGTTGACTTCCATCGCCGCCGCCGGTGGTGACTCTGCTGCCGTAGTTTCGAGCAGTTGTGTTGCAAAATTCTCGGCAGGAGGGGTCAGCCAAGCCTGGCACTCAGGATAAGCGGACCGGTAGAGATCGATATCCACCACTTCCCCTTCGCTTTGCCTAAGCCGAATTTCACTCTGGATTAGCTCAGCCAATCCCGGCGCGTGATCCCGCAGATCTGGATGCTTTGCAACATAGATTTCGACCCGCACGCGATCCCCGCGTTGCCATCGGGCCTTCTGATCTGCCAATAACGACTTCCACATCAATCGTTCGCTCTATGGGTTTGCGATGTTTGCCTCGCTCATGATACCGCAATTCGTGCAAGTTCTGCAGGCGTTGTGCATCCGGACGGACGACAAACTCACGCATTCGAAGGGATCTCGCTGGAATTTAACGACGATTGCGGCTACACTCGGCCTGGTCCTTTTGCCCGCTACTTGATCGATAGATTGCCGTGAACCGTTCTCGAATTCGGCTCGATGAAATCCTGCCCGACGTGTACGCAGACCTCAAGTCCATAGCGTCGCGGGCTTTAAAGAATGAGCGCGCGGACCATTCGTACCAAACGACCGAACTGGTGCATGAGATTTATCTCCGATTGTCGACGATCCGAGCCATTGATTGGTCCAATTCCGACCATTTGCTACGGGCAGCCACAGGGGTCGTTCGACGGATTTTGATCGACTATGCCCGCGCCCATCGCACCCTGAAAAGGACGCCTCCCGATCCATCCATCGATGCGTCCGAAGAGTTGAGTCGTCATCGAGAGACCGTAGAGACAGAACTCGATCTTCTCGATCTCGAAGAGGCCCTCAAGCGATTGGAGGCATTGGATCCGAGAAAGGCAGAAGTTGTAACGCTCCGGTACTTCGGCGGGCAGAACAATGAAACCATCGCGCGTGTCCTGGGATTGTCGGCCGTGACCGTCAAACGCGAATGGGCAATGGCCCGAGCTTGGCTGCGGCGGGAACTTTCCGGCGTCGACCCTCCTTAATGATCCAACAGGCGGCGATTTCTCGCCTAGTACTAAAGACCAGGGCGAAAGGTTTTGCGGTTTGTAGGATGTGAATTCATGGAAAAGACCCATTGGTATCGGATTGAACAGGTGTTTCATGCTGCGTTGGCTGTCCCCCATGACCGTCGACCTGAGCTCATCCGGTCTTTGGCGGGCGACGACGCCAGCCTCGGATTGGAAGTGCAATCGCTGATCGATGCCTTTCGCGACGATGAAACGTGGCTGACACCTGAATCGGAAGATCAACTTCGCGATGCAGTAGAAACTACCATGCAGCTCCTTCTTGAGCCCAAAGCGGACGCGGCCCAGGCGGTTGAGAGTCGTGGGTCGAAGAAGGAGGTCGATGCAACGGATGCAGAGCGTTCCGCCTTTGACCCGTTTCGTGATCGTTTTGACTTCGAGCGGTTGTTGGGTCGCGGGGGGATGGGGATTGTGGCACAAGCGTTCGATCGCTCCATGCGTCGACGCGTCGCGTTGAAGTTGCTGCCGCCGTTGCGGACCAAGGGTGCTGATTCGGATCGGGCGTTCCGCGAATCGCAAGCCATCGCTGGCCTGCACAGCGACCACATCGTCAACGTTTACGAGATCATCGATCGACAACCTGCTCCCTGCTTGGTCATGGAGTACATTCGCGGTCCCTCAGTCCGCCGACTGATCGCGGCCAGGAAGCGGCTACCGGCACGCTTTGCAGCGGAGATCGCTCGCCAAGTGGCTGTCGGGGTTTCGCATGCCCATGCGCAAGGCCAATTGCATGGAGACATCAAACCCTCAAACATTTTGCTGCAACGGAAAGCGAGCCGCAATCATCGCTGGCGCGCCAAGTTGATCGACTTCGGACTTTCGCGGACTTTGGCTGGCGATGTGTCCTTGAGCAACCTTCGGCAGTTCTATGGTACGCCCGCCTACATGAGTCCTGAACAATTGCTTCGGAACGATGCCATCGATGAACGCAGCGATGTCTACTCACTAGGAGTAGTGCTCTATGAGATGCTCGTTGGCGAACCACCATTCCGCGGCACGCCAACGATGATCTTGCGATCTCTCGCCCACCTGTATGCGACTCCTCCCAGGGCCCTGGATGAAGCCGTCCCTAAAGACTTGGAGTCCATTTGTTTGAAAGGCATTGCGAAGAATCCAAGAGATCGTTATGCATCCGCGACCGCGATGGCCGATGACCTGCATCGATTTCTCGAGGGGCTTCCGACTTTGGCACGTCCGTTGTCAGCCCCCACCAAAGTCTTCCGCTGGATTAGGCGTAACCCGATGCTATCGACTTCGTTGATGGCGGTCACGCTGTGCTTGCTCCTGCTCTGTTTTGGGTCCTTACTAACTAGCTGGATGCTTTGGGACAAAAATCGGCAGATTGCATCTCAGCAAACGCGAGTCGATCAATCGCTTTTGCAGAAACTTTCAGGATCAAGTCCAGCATTTGTATCGGCTGCGATCTCGCAGATTGAGGCCCAGATCGATCAACCGGTGCCAGCCTTGAAACAGCTCTATGAACAACAAGTCGACGCGCAGGGCAAACTGAATCTGGCCTGTGCGTTGGTAGCTTTCGGAGAGCCGATGGAAGAGCTCTTGGTCGATGCAGTCGAAAACTCCGTCACCGAATCGGGGCAGTGCAACGCGTTTTTACGTGCTTTCTCCGCACACCCAGAACGCGCGTTGACCGCGATCGCCGAGCGGCTATCGCGAACATCATCCGCTAAAGAACGCGTCAAACTGGCCATGATCGCCTTTCGACTCGGAGAGCCAAAGTTCGCCGTCGAACTCACCACGGCGCCGGAACGGGTCGAAGAAAGAACACTGTGGATTCATCTGTTTCCTGGATGGCATCCGGACCTAGACTTTGTCATCGATGCCATCGAGCCCAATGGCAATCCACACTTGCTCTACGCCAACCTTCTCGGTTTGGGCATGCTGGAAAATTTCCCAGCCAACGAGGCCTTGGGAATCCAGCTCAACATGCGTTTGCAAACGCTGGGGCAGGAATCCAGGGATTCGCAAGTACGAGCAGCAGCCCGCTGGCTGGGCCAGCAATTCTACGGTGCGAACTGGAAGCTCACCGATGGAACCGAACCATCTTCCAAGCAAAGGGATATTGCGTTTGAGATGGTTTACGTACCGGGAGGGGCATTCCTCATGGGGAACAACGATCCGAGCCTCCAATATACCGGACGCACGTCGCATCCCGTGGTGCTCACCCAAGACTTTATGATTGCCGATCGCGAAGTCAGTGTGCGCGAGTACCGGCGCTTCCTTGAGGACTCAACCGTCGCGACGGATGCGAAGCCTGCCAATGCATCATCTTGGTCCCCCGACGAAGTCATCAGCCCCACATTGGATCATCCCGCCCAACAAGTTTCCTGGTCAGACGCGGTACTTTATTGCAATTGGTTGAGCCAACGCCACGGGCTGCGTCCGGCCTACATCGAACGTGCGCGTGAGTCCATAGACGTCGATGGTGAGTCCAAGTCGTGGGAAGTTTGGCAACGGGATTCGGAGGCCAACGGCTATCGACTGCCGACCGAGGCGGAGTTCGAATATGCATGTCGGGCCGGTACCCAAACGCAATATTTCTTTGGTGACGATCGCAAATTTCTCGACCACTACATCGCTTGGTCCAACAACACTCGTATCCCATCTCAACCCTGCGGAACATTGATGCCCAATCCGCTGGGACTGTTCGACATGCTCGGCAATGTTTGGGAATGGTCCGACGATCGATTCCGGGACTTCCCAGCCGGAGAGGAAACGGACCCGAGGTCGCTGATTCCCAACCCTCGTGGCTTTGCGTTTCGCGGCGGCGGTATCTGCACCTTTAGTGGCGACCCGTTGTGCAGTAGCCGTGGTGCCGCTCCGCCCGATGCGGCCTTCTTGAACCTGGGCTTTCGGGTGGCCAGGAACGCGAACGAATAGACAACGGGCCGTCGTTGCGTAGCTCTCTCGGAGCACGCGACCCGCTTCGATCGATCGGTCAGCCCATCACTCGTAGTCTTGCCACATCCAAACCAGCGTGTCGGCCAACGTGTGCTCAAACACTCGACCATCGCAATGCTTGGATGCCTTCGAGAACACGAATCGATAGTCGTACTCCTTGGATTTGAGCACTGCGGCCGTGCGCTCGTTGGCCATGACCCAGTTGTGATAGGACTCTTCGGGATCGTTGGCTCGCAAATCGTTCTCGGCCACGTGCGTGAAGATCCGAAGTGGTTTCCGTGGACTCGAGCCGATTAGGTTCATGCTGGAGTGATATTCCCATGCCCCAAGCGGATAGTCCTTTTCTTCAGGTGCATCGTCGTCTTGTTGATCGACGAACGTGCCTGAGTAGGTGATCAAGCGACGGAAGAGATCGGGACGAAACCATCCCATCGTCAAGGCAGCGGCACCGCCGGAGCTACATCCCATGACGGCCCTACCCCAAGGGTCACCGGTAAATGCCAGCTTCGGGTAGGCAGCTCGGATCGCCGGTTCCTTCAATACTGCGGGTAGAACCTCTTCTTCGACGAAGCGTGCCAGTCGATCGGACATCGTGTCGTACTCAAGTCCGCGTTGGCTTCCCTTGCTATCGTCGCCACCGTTTTGAATGCTGATGGCGATGAAGGCCGGGAGTTTGCGTTTGGGATTGGAGGCATTCGCCAAGTTATCGAGCGCGTTGCGGACCAAGTTCATGTGGCTGGGGCCATCGTGCATGATCAAGATCGGGGCTGCGGTTCCATCGCGATAGGCGGCCGGAACATAGACAAAAATCTTGCGTTCACCGCGGACCGGTTTCTTCGGATTGAGTGTTGCATCGTCTCCGCGAAAGATCTGACTATCGGCCAATGGCATCGAGAACTCAAAGTACTTGCCTTTGGGTTTGCCTTGATCGCCCAGATCAGGATCCAAACGATACTTGGGTCCGATCACAAAGTTTCCATTGCTGCGGCTCGCAAGATCAGGTTCCGCTGGTGCCTGTGCAAACAGGACCACTTCCTGGAACATGGCGACGCAACTAACAAGCATCAAGAACGCGGGCTGACGATAGGGCAAAGCACTCATGAGGAAACTCGACGCTTAGAGCTAGGTAATGGAAACGGTTCACTCCACACCCACTACAGTACCTGCGCCGCCGACGTTTGCCAACTTAGCCCCCACGCTATGGATCCGCCTTGCCGCTCACATTTTAAAGCAGGAGCTTAACGAACTTTGGTATCGAAGCGGACCAATCCGCCGTCACCCGGTTTGATTTCCTTTTCGAATTCCCAACGTAGAATGACCGAGCCGGCTTCGTTGGGAGTGGTTGTGAAGCTGGCACCCAAACTGGATTGTTGGGTCGCGTCGACATACTCCAATCTTGGCGCCAACGAATCGGTCACCACCAAATTCTTGAGGGGTTGTTCCCCTACGTTGTCGAAGCGAATGGTGAAGGAAATAATATCTCCTGGGTTGGCCATTTGTTCGGAGGCCACTTTGCACAAGCGGATCCTGGCCCCTTTGAATTCGTACAGGGCAACTTCCTGCGACTGTTTCAAGTCGGTGATCAACGCCGCGTCCTGTCCATCCACGATCACCTTTAATTGATCGACATTGGTCCAGATACGTGCGGCGGCAGTTGCCATGGCTAGTTTGGCAGGATCGGTGGCGAGCAAATTTCCATTGCGAAGAATTTCCAAATCTTCGTAGGCTTGGTAGGCATCGCTGAGCACGCCCATTGGGATCACCCGATCGGAGGGCAACGGTGCTTGCCGTTCGCGAAAGGCTTCCACAACTCGCACGGAATCCTTGCGATTGGCGCCGACTGGCTTCATGAGGTTGACGGGTGGCAGTTGTTCACGAAGGACGCCGGGTCCATCGGGAACCATCGAAGCCTGAGGTCGAAGCGCAAGATCGGCCGTCAACGTACCGGTGCGTTTGCGTACGCTTCCAAATCGGGGCGCATAGATCGCCACGCGGCATCCGCTTTGCACGTGCGTTTGTCCGTCTTGCGTGGTGAATTGGATGACCGTATCTTCCGGATCGAGTCCGGCTTGGGACATGTCGTCCCGCACTCGAACGGCAGCTCCGCGGTCACCACCGTCGAAGATGTACTCTTGTGGATCCATGCATCGAGCGGCGGGTCCGCATTCTGGTCCGCAATCCGGTCCACAGGCGGCTTCGCTACTGGGTCCGCAGGGCGAGTAACCGTTGGTATTCATTTGAGGGAAAACAGGGGCATACCGTTGGCCGCCGGCGCAGTGAGCGCACTGACCGTCTGGTCCATGGGCATGTCCTCCGGCCAGCGGTCGACGGTGTCCCGCGAGTGCGTAGGGCGAATGGGTGGCGGGTGCCGTCGGATCGATGTTTGGCTGTTGCAATCCCATTGGTTCGCGTGGAACCCAACTGCTCTCGGGTTCTGAGTCAGGTGGCGCAGCTGCCGCGGCCGTGGCGAAGGAAGCCAAGCTGACTACGGGTGCGAGACTGCGTTGCGATTCATCGTTCTTGCGGTTGGCGGACTGCGTCTGCGCGATGGGCGTTTCCGCCGCGCTGGCTCGCCGTTGCGCTAGCGACTGTTCACTGAACGGCCCCGTGGTGGATCTTCCCGAAGGTCCACCTGCGCATCCCACTACGAGACAACACATCAGCCCACCGGCCCAAGCGATTTTACTTCGGTGCAACGATTTGTTCATGCTCGTCTTCTTCTAACGGCGATCGGAAATGGAGCCGGATTTCGCGGTGACAGGCCATCGGCCTTCACCGATCAATTCCTCTTTGGTCGGGATCGGTTTGAGAGGCGTCCAGGGCGGGCATCCGTATAGGAAATCCAACCAGTCTTGGCCTTCGGTAACATTCGGTACGCGCGAACCCATACGGAGAATGGCGACTGGACGCCCGAGTTGGTCGGCGGTTCGAAGCGCATTCTGATTGGGTCGAACGTCGAGCACCCGTTGGGGTTTGTTGGACGTATCGATCGGTTCGGCGATCTCCGAATCCTCGAGGTAGATCACGCGCATCACCATTTCGCCACGGGCAGCGTCGGCGATGTCCATTTCATCGATTTCGATCGGAATTGGAAAGCGATGTTCCCGTTCGGCGGGAGGGCACGTCCGATCGATGACTTCGATGGTAGGGAAGAGTTCCAAGTCGGGATCGCCTTCGATGCCGGTCAATCGCAGGCGATATACCGGTCCGACCAAGACGGCCACGCGGGCGGGAGATTCGATATCCGGTGCGAACTGGCCTGCCTCGGCCATGTTGAATCGAACGCCTGCGGGACCTTTGACTTCGATTCCTTGCCAGACACCGCGCAAGTACGGCTTATGCGTCAATTGCACCGAGCCGATGGCGCCTGGTGGCATGTCGTCATGAAACAAAGCGTGGGTCGACGTCGGTAACGCGTTGAACGGCATTTGGCCCTGGGCCGCGCCGTCGAACAGCGCGGCCAGGATGCAGATCGCGATCACCGCAACCCAACCGAAAATCAGCGTTGGAAAAGAAATTCGTTTGAGCATGACGCAGTTCCATGGCACACGCGATAAAAAAATAGTCCCAGCACAGACGCTGGGACTATTGTTTGGTCTTCAGCGGAGCTTACTGACCGCCGTACTGATTCGGAGCTACGCTCTTACTGGCTTCGTAGAACTTGGGTCGACCCGCAGGGAAACCTGGGTTGATGTTCTGCTCGTGGATCCGGACACGATTGGCCGGTTGTGGGTAGCTGAAGCCAGGTTGCTGACGCACACTGATCTTCATCTTCTCAGTCGGCTCAGGAATGTTCATGTGCGTTTTGTTGTGCATCACATGCTTTTGCAATCCGGCTGGGTGCCCCAATGGAATATGAGGAGGACCAGGCAATCCGATGGGTGTTCCGGTATAGGTCATGCCGTACTGAGGAGCGGTCACGCCCGCAACCATATTCGGTGGAACCGTGGCTGGGTCGATCGGCGTTCCGTCGGGACCACAGAAACCACCGTTGCCATCCATGAAGATCCCGCCAGGACCAGGGTATCCGCCGCCGTTGGCGTAGGCGGAGCCGGTCAACTCGATGTCCTTGTTGCCAAGGCGAACGATGGCCAAGATCGAGCCGCGTCGGTCGGCTTCGATGATCGGATCCAAACCTGGTTCGAGCCGCGTGCTAACCAAAGTATCGATGCCCGAAATGACTTCGCCTTGGAACTCAGGATCGGGTAAGTAGATGACTTTGGTTACAAAGTTACCTGACAAGGCTTGATCGAGATCCTCTTCTGTGAATTGGATCGAGATGGCGTTGTGGGCTAGGTACGCTGACGTGCGTGGATTGGCCAATCCGACCTCGACGGTCGGATACAGCTCGACTCCTTCGCGACCTTGGATGTCGGTCAGCTTCAGGCGATAGATCCCACCCTGGGCGAACTCCAGTCGTCCGGGGACGATCAAGCAGTCGCTCGTGAACGATCCATCACCGATAACGTCGTAAGCGATTTTCATCGCTTGCGGTTGGTTGAATAGAATCTGTGTGGTCGCTACGGTGGCTCCGTAGTTAGGCACGGGAATCGTTTCCGGCGCCAAAACTCCTGGTCCAGGTCCACCAACCATCGGGCCAGGTTCTGCAAGCCTCGCAGCCGGAGGCATGTTGTGACGACGAGCGGGCTCACCGCCGAGGATTGGTGCAGCCAAACCCAATGCGGCCATCACGCCCAAAAAACATTTCTTTTTCATGCGATTCCCCTTGGAATGTATTGGGTCCAGCCAACTCTGCTGTGAAGCAACTGCGACCGACTGTATCCACCTGGACTTGATCCTCCCGAGGAACCTACAATCCCCCCGGCCGGCATGACGGATCTGTCGTTGGCGACAAAAGTCATGGCGCACGGAGGGCGTTCCGCCGGAAGCCCCAAAAAGCGGATTTTGAGGCGCGTCCTGCTTCTATGTTCGGCACGTTGCAATTGGATTCTTTGACAAAACCGGTATATCTCGACCATGGACCTACGAATTTGGTTTGACAGCAATTCATGGCCCAAGCCTTCGATCCTCGAGTTGCGAATGCGCGGTGGGCTAATCGGCAGGGTTGCAATGCTGGTACTCCTGCTCAGTTCGTGGATGCATGCACAAGAGAATCGCTCAGCCAACGATGCGACGGGTGGACAAATCCCCTCAAGACAGGCCGAAACCACGGTCGTTACGACGGATCCAAACCTGTTGGTTCTGACGGCGATCCGTCAAGCTGTTTGGGGGCCAGCCTTCACGTGCAAAGTCCAGCAGAGCACCAAAGCCTACGGTCAGCAAACGATCTTAGTGGGTGACTTCAAGAGCGGAGGCTTGGGGACCGGTCAATTCCGCTACAGCGTTCGCGTGGCCGTTGGAGAAACCAGCTTCGACATGCTTCAAATCTCCGATGGCGAATTGATGTGGACGCAATGCGGTAGCGATCATGCACCGCGGAGGGTCAATCTGCGTCAAGTCCGTGAGAGCATTGCCTATGCGACGAAAGTGTCCGATGCACGGCCCGAAGTCAATTTGGTGTTGGCGGTGGGTGGGCAAGCTGACTTGTTGCGAGCGTTGTACCATCGCTACAACTGGTACAAGGCTGTGGGGGGCAAACTATCTGGGGTAGACGTTTGGCAGTTGGTCGGTCGCTTGCGCACCGAAGTTCCCAAAGTGGTTGGCAGTGCACCGATCGATGAAGAGAACAGCCGCTTGGGCGAATCAGGTCACAACCTCCCCTCCGAAGTGCGTCTGACACTGAGTCGATCGGCTAGTTTGCCTTATTTCCCTTACCTGATCGAGTACTTCGAACCGGGTCGAGACAAACTCGGTCAACCGAGCGGCGTGGTACTGGTGACCCGCATTGAGTACTCGGAACCCAAGACCAATTCGGTCTTTGGCGATCAGGACTTCGTGTACCGAGTCAGCGACAGCATCGATAAAATTGAAGACGAGACGCAGCGCTATTTGCCACGCATGCCAATTGCGGGGATGGCTCCGTTCGGAGCGAATTGATCCGACTGCGAATATGCAGTGAGAATATGCAGTGAACAGAATAAGCAGTGAATCGTCTGCGATTAAGTGAATCGTCTGCGATTAGACGTAATTGCGATCCACGACCAGCGGGCTGAGCACATTGGTCGGAGCTTTGGGTGACGATGGCCCACCCCATCGGCCAAAGAATTCGATGGCCAAAAAGATGCATGCTAGAAACATGAAGATATTGGCCAGAATGATCATCATCGTGTAGATCGAGATCGGATGCTTGGTCATTTCTTATTCGCCGCTGGTGTGAAGAAAAGCATGAATTGGGAGCTAGTAGACTTTGGCCGCTACCTTGTCTCCGGCTTGGATGTATCCCTTGCGGAAGGCCGGAATGATCTTACCCACCGACTTGTCATCGGCCACGGTTCGGATCTGGATTCGACCTAGGTAACTTCCGTTGCGGAAGATGTCGAGCAAATGTCCTTCACGCAATCCGTCGTCGCGACCCAGCGAAACTTCGACCGATTGATCGTTTCCGACGGCCAGCACGATACCCTTGAGATCGCTTGGGGGAACGTCTTCCGGATCGGTGATTCCGGCGGCAGCCAATGCGGCGCCGCGGGTTTCGGCCATGGCCTGATAGAGGGTGGACTGATCCCGAAGGTTGTCGATTTCGATTTGGAGATCGGTGCGACGGCTAGCCAAGTTGTTCAGCTCGTCGGTCAGACGAATCACGGTCCGGCGCTGGGCGTTGCGATCGGTGATCACCTTGTCGATCTCTGTCTTGAGCGTTTCATTCTCGCTCGTGATCCGTTTGAGTTCTGACAAGGTCTGAGCCAAGCTCTGGGTGGCTTGGGTGTTCTTCGAGTTCAAATCGTTCAATTGCGTGTTGGCTTGCTGGTTCTTTTCCCGCTCGGTGTCGAGTTGGGTTTGGAGGGCAGCCAACGAGACGCGGCGTGCGACTTGTTCCTGGGCCAGTTGTGTTTTGTTGATTTCGCCAGCTTTTTTAAGCTCGTCGATGGTCGTTTCGAGCTGTTTCTGGCGAGTCGTGAACTCAGCCACTTGCTTGCGCAAGTCCTTGTGGGACGCGTTTACCGCGACTGACACGACGAAGAATGCGACGCTGAGAATCAGCAACAGCAACGTAAAAATCTGTCCAAGTCGTGTCATTTGTCAACCGAAAGAAGTGGTTCAGAGGTGAGTTTGACAAGGGGTATCGCGAACGCGTTGAGCATCCGTGGAATGCCGAAACTTGAGTATAGTTCGCCCAAAACGGGAGTGTCAACGAAATACAAAAAATTGGCTCAATCGGCATCGTGGATTGCCCGAATCCGTGGCACGCTGCATGTCTCGCTCCAAGGTAATCTTGCTCGGCTTCCCCGCAACCTTGCTTGGCTCCCCCCGCAACACCTTGCTTGGCTCCCCCGCAACAGAGTGTGCTTGATCGGCCCTGCGGTGTGGGTTGAAGCATCCGATTGTCGTGGTTGTAAGGTGCGCGCAGGCCGCTTGGTGTCCCAAGGTACCTTGGTGACTGGTTAATTGTGGTCTATCCTCTACAGTACTAAAAGAAGCGAAAATCGAGTGCTTCTGGGTGGTAAGCGCCTGTGCAAACCTCTTGATGACCCGTCGCAGAAATCCAAATTGATGAACTCACCGACCGATGCCACCCCGGCAGGAAATTTCTTTCGGAAAAACGAATTCTTGATCCGCCGACTCCACTCTTTGAGCGGACTGGTACCGGTCGGGGCGTACATGTGCGTCCACCTGATCACCAACTCAAGCTTGACGAGCGGAGTCGAGGTTTTTCAAAACGCGGTCTTTGCGATCCACGCGTTGCCCTATCTGCCGGTCATCGAATGGCTATTCATATTCAGTCCGATTATCTTCCATGCGGTCGTCGGGGTTTGGATCGCCCGTTCCGGTCATTCGAACTTGAGCAGTTACCCGCTCGCCGGTAACCGTCGCTACACTTGGCAACGCATCACGGGCTACATCGCCTTTGTCTTTATTTTTACGCACGTGTTCCATTTGCACGGTTGGTTTCACAACGATTGGTGGCTAAAGAACGTAGCCGAGCCGTTGGGCATGGCTCAGTTCCGCCCGTACAATGCGGGCAGTTCGTTAGCGACCGCCATGGGTAGCCTCGGCTTAGTGTGGCCAATTTTCTACGTGATCGGCATGCTGTCTTGCACCTTTCACCTCGCCAACGGCATTTGGACCGCAGGCATCACGTGGGGCCTTTGGTTAACTCCCCCATCGCAACGGCGAGCTAGTGTCGCGTGCACGGTTTTTGGAATCTTGATCAGTATGGCCGGCTTGAGCTCCCTGGTCGCGGTGAAACAGACCGATGCTGCCGCGGCAAAACAGATCGAAGATAAAATGTACAACGCCCGGGTCGATGGTCGTATGATTCAGCCCGACGAGCACAAACGCACCGACGGTCATTCCTTCGAACAACCTGTCGGCCCCGAACCCATCATTCCTCAAGCAAGCGTGCCGAATGCGATCCGTGGTTCGGCAGCGTTACCCTCGGACGATCGTTGATCAACTTCATGACAATGCGTCGTTTGCTTTCACGAACTCGCTAACAAAATCGAATCGAGAATAAGACAAAGAACATGGCTAGTCATCGCGTATTGGTCGTAGGGGGTGGTTTGGCAGGCTTGTCGGCCACCATGAAGTTGGCTGAACTCGGCATCCCCGTAGATCTGTTGAGTTTGACTCCGGTCAAACGATCGCACAGCGTCTGCGCCCAGGGCGGGATCAATAGTGTCAGCGACATGACGCGCCAGCAGGGAGACAACGAGTGGAAGCACTTCGACGATACGATCTACGGTGGAGACTTCCTGCAGAACCAACCACCAGTCAAGGAAATGGCGTATTGGGCGCCCAAGGTAATTGACTTGATGGACCGGCTCGGCGTGACCTTCAATCGCACGCCCGAAGGTTTTCTCGATCGACGTCGATTCGGTGGAACGCTCTACAAGCGAACGGCATTTGCCGGCGCAACCACTGGACAGCAGTTACTCTATGCGTTGGATGAACAAGTACGACGGCATGAAGTCGCGGGCTTGGTGAAGAAGTACGAGTTCTGGGACTTCTTGGGCCCGATCAAAGACGACGCGGGACGTTGTGTCGGTGCCGTGGCGCAGGACATGGTATCCATGGAAATCCGTTCGTTCCCCGCCGATGCGGTCGTGGTGGCCGCTGGCGGTTGCGGATTGATCTACGGCCGTTCGACCATGTCGGTTTTCTGCAACGGAAGTGCGGTCAGTCGCTGCTACCAAGCTGGCGCTCAGTATGGCAACGGCGAGTTCATCCAAGTCCATCCGACCGCGATTCCAGGCGCCGACAAACTCCGCTTGATGAGCGAGTCCGCCCGTGGCGAAGGAGGCCGGGTTTGGGTACCGCGTAGCCCCAATGATCCGCGTGCCCCGCGTGACATTCCGGAGTCCGAGCGATATTACTTCTTGGAGGAACGTTTTCCCAAGTACGGAAATTTGGTGCCGCGCGACATCGCGACTCGCGAAATTTTCAACATCTGCGTCAACGAAGGACTGTCCGTCGATCCCACACGCATGTGCGTCTATTTGGATTTGACTCACATCCCGCGGGCTGAATTGGACCGCAAGCTCGGTGGCATTCTAGAAATCTACGAGAAGTTCCAAGGCGTGGATCCGCGGGATGAACCCATGAAGATTTTCCCAGCCGTGCACTACAGCATGGGTGGTCTTTGGGTCGATTACGAAGCCAACAGCGAAGGTGGATTGGTCCCAGGTTCCCCCCGCAATCAACAGACGTCCATCCCCGGTTTGTACGCGATCGGCGAATGCGATTACCAGTACCACGGCGCCAACCGCTTGGGTGCCAACTCGCTTCTGAGTTGCATTTTCAGTGGACTTTTCGTTGGCCCCGGCTTGGTCAATTGGATGCAATCCAACAAGGCTTCGGCCGACTTGCCCAAGAGTCTTTTCGAATCGGCTGTCGGCGTTCAACAGGCGCGGCACAAACAACTCTTGTCCAACACGGGAACCGGCGAGAACCCGTACCTGTTGCATCAAGAGCTCGGGGACATCATGACGCGGACCGCGACCGTGGTGCGTTACAACCCACAGCTGTCTGATGCGCTCGACAAGGTTGGGGAAATGGCCGAACGTGGAGCGCATTGCACACTCTCCGATACGGGCAGTTGGACCAACCAGAATGTGATCTACACCAAGGCCCTTCAGGACATGTTTCCGATCGCTCAGTGCATCCTCAAGGGAGCCCTGAACCGCGATGAGAGCCGGGGAGCCCATTACAAACCCGATTTTTGCATGCCGAGTTTGACCGCAACCGATCCTGCGGAACGTCATCGCGAAGCTGAACAATGGTGCGATGCATTCGACGAGAATACGAAGAAGTATCTCAAGTCGACGATCTGCACCTGGAATGGACGCGAGCCGGAGTTGACCTACCAAGACGTCGACACTCGCTTGCTGCCACCTCGACCTCGGCTCTACGGCCTCGTAGGTGCCGAAGTGATTGAACAAGTCTGGAAGGAACGATTGGAAGCCAAGGCACGCAACAAAGCCAACTCGGCTAAGGATCTCGTTGCCTCCAAGTGATGCAACGCCTCAAACCACCCCACACATTCCTTCGTAACATCCATGATCCAAAGAATTGTCGGAAAGGTATCACATGATCGCAGCGGGTCCTGAAGTCACCACGAAGCGTCGGCCATCGAAAATCAACGTTCGCGTTCTACGGCAAGACGGTCCTGGTCTTCCGTCGTATTGGGAACGCCATCAGGTCACGTACGAACCTGACATGAACGTAATCAGTGTTTTGCAGCGGATCGCAGCGCATTCCAAAACAGCCGACGATCAATCCGTAGCGCCGGTTGTCTGGGATTGCGGGTGCCTCGAAGAGGTGTGCGGCTCCTGCACGATGGTCATCAACGGCCGAGTGCGCCAGAGCTGCAGCGCTCTCGTCGACCGACTGCTCGAGGACAATCCGGTGGAAATCGAACTGCGACCGATGACCAAATTTCCGGTAATCCGAGATTTGATGGTGGATCGCTCGCGTCTGTTCCAAGCGTTGAAACGAGTCAAGGCTTGGGTGCCTGTCGATGGTTACTACGACATGGGCTCAGGTCCGCGGATCTCACGCGACGAACAGGAACTCAACTACCCGCTCAGCCAGTGCATGAGTTGCGGCTGCTGTCTCGAAGCTTGCCCACAATTCAACAAAGTCGAATTGCAGCGCAATCCGGGTGAAAGCGACGAGGACTTCGCAGGCCGGAAGCAAGCCGCCTACAACGAAGAATTCGTCGGACCGCATGCGATTTCGCAGGCCATGCTCTTCAATACACATCCCGTCGGCAAGATCCTTGCCAAAGAACGAATGGAGACGTTGACCTCGGCCGGTGGTATCCAAGCATGCGGTAACGCGCAAAATTGCGTTGCCGTTTGTCCCAAGGAAATTCCGCTAACAACCTCCATCGCGCGGGCCGGACGTGCCGCAACCTTGTATGCGTTCAAGAAATTATTCGATCGATAACTCGAGCGAATGCGGCCCATGCTTGTGGTTACGTCCCAAGCGAAGTTAAATAGGGAGGTTCGCCAGTCCGTTCAATCCCTTCCAACTTAGAATGAGTCTCTCCATGTCCGACCCGACGGAATTGCATCGCCATCGTGCCCCTCTGCTATGGGCGACACGATTACTGTACATGGCGAGCACCTGCTTGGTCCTGTGTTGGGCAACGGCGAGCTACGTCACTCCGGTTGCGACTGCCCAGGATGACAGCTCAGGCCAGTTAGCCCCTGTTTCGGAAGATGCTTCTTCCGGCCGTGAGGATACGTTGCTCCAGGCGACGCAAGCAGCCCAGGTCGAAACCAAAATGGTTTCGAGCCGGATCCCTGTACTCATGGGTAGTTTGACCGTCTTTGTGTTGGCCATCTTCATCGGCTTTGAGGTTATCAACAAAGTCCCGCCGACACTTCATACACCCTTGATGAGCGGTTCCAATGCGATCAGCGGCATTACGGTCGTGGGAGCCATCATCGCTGCCGGTTTTGGAAAGTTGAGCTTCGGCACCTTTTTAGGAACTGCGGCCCTGGTCTTGGCCATGATCAACGCCGCCGGCGGTTTCCTGGTCACTCACCGCATGCTGTCCATGTTCAAGAAAAGATAATCGCGCCCTCGTTTCCAGTGCGCTGACCGCAAATACCTTACCTGCTTTTTGATCGGATCCCCATGGCCGCCTTTTTGCCACTCGCCTACCTCATCGCAGCGGTGATGTTTATTGTCGGATTGAAGTTGATGGCTGCGCCGAAGACTGCTGTACGCGGCAACCTGATTGGCGCAACGGGAATGGTCTTGGCCATCACCATCACCTTGCTCGATGCGCACATCACCGGTTATTGGATGATTGGTATCGGCATAATGGCCGGTGCCATCATCGGCATTTGGCTGGCTCAATCCGTTCCGATGACAGGGATGCCCGAGCTGGTGGGACTGCTCAACGGTTTTGGTGGCGGTGCCTCGATGCTCATCGCCTTCGCCGATCTAGTACAGAACGAACATCAAAGCTTCGATACGCTTTTGGCAATCGGTCTTTCGGGTCTGATCGGCAGTGTGACCCTTTCGGGCAGTTTGATTGCTGTCGCCAAACTGAAGGAATGGGAGAAATTCAAAAAGCCCTATGCGTTGCCTTTTCAAACCGCCCTTAACGCGGGCGTGCTCGGAGTATTGTTGTTGCTCATGGGTTTCCTGAGCGTCTCCGAGAGCTTTACGATTCAGGTCCTGTGCTTCCTTGCTATCGTCGCCATTTCGCTGGTCTTCGGTGTCTTCTTGGTGTCTCCGATCGGTGGAGCCGACATGCCCGTGGTCATCTCGCTCATGAATTCCTACTCAGGAATCGCCGGTGCAGCCACCGGTTTTGTGATCGACAACAATGCATTGATTATCGCTGGTTCGTTGGTCGGCGCCTCGGGAATCATCCTGACACAGATCATGTGCAAAGCCATGAATCGTTCGTTGGCCAACGTTCTCTTCGGCAAAATGGCGGCAGGTGGAACGGTCGCGTCCGCCGACACGGTGTACGCGAACGTTCGCAGCACGACGGCGGATGATGTCGCCACAATTCTCGATGGTGTGCAGCGGGTTGTGATCGTTCCCGGTTATGGGTTGGCGGTGGCCCAAGCCCAACACGCCACCCGGGATTTGGCCAAACTTCTGGAATCGCGTGGAACCTCAGTCGAGTACGCAATCCATCCGGTCGCAGGTCGAATGCCGGGACATATGAACGTGCTTTTGGCGGAGGCGGATGTATCGTATGACAAGTTGAAGGAGATGGATGCCATCAACCCGACCATGGAGAGTGTCGACGTGGCCATCGTCATCGGTGCCAACGACGTCGTCAACCCGTCGGCTCGCTTGGACCCGAACAGCCCCATCGCCGGCATGCCCATCATCGATGTCGACAAGTGCCGTACGGTGATCGTAATCAAGCGTAGTCTCAGTCCGGGTTTTGCAGGCATCCCCAATCCATTGTTCGCCATGCCGAACACTCTCATGTATTATGCCGATGGTCAGCAAGCCATCCTCGACATCGCCAGGGCGATCAAGGCGCTGTAGTGTCCAGTCGCGTTCCAAGGCAGCTCTAATTTATGAACCACTAACCCATGAATTACGATCGTCCCTGCGTCGATGTCCTCGAGGAGGCGTGGCAGCGCTACGCGTTCGCGAATGATGCTGGCCCGTACCTCCTGATACCTCAAGCGATATTGCAACCGCGCGACGAAAAGGAAATCCAATCCATCTTCGCCGCCTCCAGGCGTAAACGCATCCCAATCTGTTTTCGGGCAGGTGGTACCAGTCTCTCAGGCCAGTCGGTCACCGATGGTTGGTTGGTAGACATCGGCCGACATTGGCGAACGATTGAACCGCTCGAGGACGGTTTGCGTGTTCGAGCTCAACCGGGCGCTATCGGCGGCATGATCAACGCCCACCTCCGCCCAATGGGCCGCAAGCTCGGTCCGGATCCTTCGAGCATCAACTCGGCCATGCTCGGCGGCATGCTTTCCAATAATTCGAGCGGTATGTGCTGTGGTGTCGTCAACAACGCCTACCATACCTTGGAATCCATGCGATTCATTCTGCCCGATGGCAGTCTGTGGGATACATCCAAGCCAGGGGAAAGAGAACGTTTTCGCGCCGAGCAATCGAAACTATCCTCGGAACTTTTGGCGATCCGCCAATCGATCTTAGGCAGCGCCAAGCTATTAGAAAAAATCCGTCGCAAGTACCAGCAAAAGAACACGGTCGGTTATTCGCTCAATGCTTTCGTCGATTACGAAGAGCCACTCGACATCCTCTCGCACGTCTTGGTCGGCGCCGAAGGAACCTTGGCGTTCATCGCCGAGGCAACGCTGCGTACCCTGCCTGAGCTTCAGGAGAAGGCAACGACTTTGGCATTCTTTTCCGATGCGCATTCGGCTTGCGATATCATTCCTGAATTGATCGATGTGCAGTGCGACGCAGTCGAGTTCATGGATCGAGCCAGCCTCCTATCGATCCGCGATTTGGAAGGAGCGCCTAGCGAATTGCCTGTGCGTCTGTCCGAGCACGACCGACTCATGGGTTTGCTTTTCGAATTCCAAGGCGCACACGATGATGCATTGCAAGAGAAGCTCGAGGCGTTTCGAACCCGGATCGAACCCAAACTAAAGACCCTCAACCCGGTGCGATTCACGCGGGATAAGAAACAGCAAGCCAATTACTGGAAGCTTCGCAAAGGCATGTACCCTGCGGTGGCAGCCATGCGGGCGCGGGGTGAAGCCGCGATTCTGGAAGACATCAATTTTCCGATTCCACGACTTGCCGATGCGATCCTCGAATTGCAACAGATGTTCCGTGATCACGAGTACGCCAATGGGATTATCTTTGGGCATGCGAAAGACGGAAACTTGCACTTCGTCATCTCGCAGCCGATGGCCAGTCAACGGGACACGGACAAGTACGCGCGGTTGATCGACGCCATGGTCGATCTGGTCGTGCATCGGTTCGACGGAGCGCTCAAATCCGAGCATGGCACAGGCCGCAATATGGCCCCGTTCGTCGAAACCGAGTGGGGTGCCGAAGCCGTTGGGTTGATGGTGCGATTGAAACAGGCCATCGACCCAGATGGCTTGCTCAATCCGGACGTAATCTTGACCTCCAAGCCGAAGTTGCATCTCGAGAATCTGAAGGACCTGCCGATCGTCGAAGACGTGGTCGACAAATGCGTCGAATGTGGGGCCTGTGAGCCGCGCTGCCCAAGCCGCGACTTTACTCTATCCCCACGCCAACGGATCGTGCTGCGTCGAGCCAGGCAAAGACTGATTGCACAGGGCCGAACGGAGCTGGCCAAGCAGTTGGATCGCGATTACGAGTTTGCAGGCAAGCAATCGTGCGCAACCGATGGACTATGCGCTCTCGATTGCCCCGTCGCAATCAATACAGGCGACCTGATCAAGCAGTTGCGGCGAGAAAGCGCTGGAGAAGCTGCATCCAAGGTCGCTCGGATGCTGGCCGGCAATTTCGCGGTGGCGGAACGGACGGTCCGTGTGGGACTCGGCACCGGTCGCATCGCGTCGAGCATCCTGGGCTCCAGTGCTATGCGTGGCATGACGCGGGCTTTAGCGGCGATTCTCCCTGGTTTCCCTCAATGGCATTCTGCGCTCGATGCGGACATCGAATCGATCGATCGCAGCCGCCTCGTTCCGATCGATGAATGCGAGGTGGTGTACTGGCCCTCGTGCATGTCTCGCATGATGCATGGAACATCGGCGGCATTGATCGATGTGGCCGATCGAGCTGGCGTGGCCCTCGCCATTCCCTCAAACAGCGCCGGACAATGCTGTGGCCAGGCGTTTTCCTCTAAGGGTTTCTTGCCGGCCGCCATCGCCAAGCAATCGGAACTGATCGATGCCATGTGGGCGTGGAGCGATCGCGGCAAACGGCCAGTGCTTACCGATTTAGGATCCTGTACAGCGTTTCTTAAGCAAGGCATGGCGGACCTCGATCCGGTCCGACGCGAGTACCTATCCCGGATAACCTTGTTGGATTCCTCGCAATTCGCTGCCATGTTGCTCCCGGGTTTGACGATTGTTAGGCGGAAGAAAATCATCGCCTTGCATTCGGTTTGTTCGAACCAGAAGTTTGGCTGGGGCGATCCAATGGTGGTTGTGGCTCAGGCATGTGCCGAAGAAGTCATCGAACCGCATGCTGGCAAATGCTGTGGCATGGGGGGCGATCGAGGCTTCGAGATTCCGGAATTGGCCCGCAGCGCAACGGCAGACGTGGGACCTGTCATGCGAGCAACGGGTTGCGATGTTGGCTACACCAACGCTCGTTCATGTGCGATCTCGCTGACGAGTGGCAGTGGCCGACCATGGCACAGTCTGTTTCACTTGCTCAGGGATTGCACCGAAGACCAGTAACGCGCAGGGCCGCTCGTATGTTCGATTCGAAAGGCGTGAGCAATTCTCATCCGGGATATGTGGATCTTCAAATCAATGGCCTTGCTCGCGTGGACTTTAACGCCAACGACCTGGATGCATCGGAGTGGAATCGAGCGCGGCGAGCTTTGTGGGCGGATGGCACAAGCCACTTTCTGCCCACGCTGATCACGGACTCTCTCGAAGGGCTACATCGAAAACTCAGGCGGCTAGCGCTGCTATGTCAGTCGCCTCACGAAGAATCCGATTCGGGGCACGCGACGGCGGTCGGGATCCATTTAGAAGGCCCCTATTTGTCCTCGATTCCGGGCTACATCGGGGCCCATTCGGCCGCCCATGCGCGGTCCGCGGATTTGGAGGTCACCAAACGGCTGTTCGAATCCGCAGCCGGCACCCTACGCCTTGTCACCTTGGCTCCCGAATGCGATCCAACGGGTGCTTCGATTCGCTTTTTAGTCGACCATGGGATCTTGGTCGCGGCCGGCCATACCGATGCTTCTCTCGATGAGCTGAAGCGCGCCATCGACGCTGGACTGTCCCTTTTCACGCACTTGGGAAACGCCTGCCCGCAAGTATTGCATCGCCACGACAACATTGTGCACCGTGTGCTGAGTTTGCGTGATCGATTGCGAGTCACACTGATCGCGGACGGTCATCATTTGCCCTGGTGGTTGCTACGCGCCTGGATCGATGACTTCGGCCCGGAAAGCGTGTCAATCGTGAGCGACGCCATCAGCGCCGCTGGCCTTCCTCCGGGAATCCATCGCTTGGGCGATCTTCGAGTGGCCGTCGGTAGCGACGGTGTGCCTCGAAGCCAAGATGGATCGCATTTCGTCGGTTCCGGCTCCACGTTGGGGGTGATGGCCAAATCCTTGGAGATGGCAATCGCCGTCCCAATCGAGGTTCGCACCCAGATCTTCACAACGAACGCTCGAAACTGGCTGGGGATCGATTCGACAGTCTAGAAATGTTTCGCAAAGAACACACGACAGCGATACAATAGGTCGTACGCAAGAACTGGAGGTTGCTATGCATTCTCAAACGGACCACCCACCCGACAGCCCGAGCGAATCTTCTCTCGAAACAGAAGAGGACCGGTCGGACTCGCCAAGGACATCCCTATTAAAATGGGCTCGCTTCGTTGATCAAGATTCTCAGTCAGAACCGAGCGCGTATTTGGAAGAAAGCCGCGCGGACCGCTCGGGCGAATGACACGCGTTTGCTGGCCCGCCGTATGGGGCTGGAAAGCGAGTTCTTTGTCCGCCAGCCTCGATCGGCCAAGACCGATGCGCTAAACGATTTCCACCGATTGGTCACGCGATTGTCGGAGCGTTTGCCATTGGCTCCGAGTAAGAGCAATCCGTTCCGATTTTTTCTCGCCAATGGCTCGAGCGTTTCGTTAGAGGTGGGAGGCATCGCAGACGTCCACGGCGCCCTCTTCGAGATCGCGACACCCGAATGCACAAGTCCGCGTGATCTTCTAAAGTACCAAATGGCCAACGAGCAATTGTTGGAAGAAGCATTTGCTGCCGATCATTCTCCAGACCATTGGGCCCTCGTCAAAAGCAACACGGACGGACAAGGCCACACGTTGGGTCAACATGAATCCTTCGACATGCGAATTGCCCAGGGGCCTTGGCTTATCGCTTGGTGGCTTGGCCTGCTCGTTCTGCTGCCCGCGATCCTGGCGTACCGTTTGCTCGCTTCAATTTGGATGATGACCGTTTATGCCATGTGTGGCATATCCCGCGGATTGCACTTTATGTTGCACCGTGTGTTGGCTGCCATCGCCAACCGCACGCATTCTGCGAAGGATACGAACGATGGTTTAAGGCCGCCTGTTCATGATCCGTTTTTCACCGCCTTCTGGATGGAAGTGGCGGCGACTGGACTCCGTTGCTTGCACGCTCCCATCGTGTGGAGCTTTGCCTGCTTGATCCGAGCCGTGGCGTTGCATCCACAACGTCGTGCATTGGCTGGATTTCTGGCCTCTCGCTGTATCCTCGACGGTGCTGGTTACGTCGACGAGCAGAGTCGCTATTGGATTAGCCAGCGAGCATCGACCATCAACAGCATGATTGGGTTTGGCAGCTACGGACGAACGAAGCCGTTGTTCCGTTGCGATCCATTGCTGCGAGATTTACTTGCCGGACCTTTCCATTCGTTGCACCGCTTCCTGGGTCTCTTTCACCGTAGGCAGCGTATCGAGCTGGCCATCGGCGATTCGGGCATGTGCCAGCAAGCCCAATACTTGAGGTATGGCGTCACATCGCTTGTATTGGACATGGTTGAGTTCGGCGAGCACAAATCGTTGCCTCGTTTGCTCAACCCAGTCGAAGCCGTGGTCGAGTATGCGCGGGATTGGATGTTGATACGAACGGTCAGTGACCTACACGCTCGCCAACAGTCGGCCAAGGAAGTGCAGAGGGCCTATGCAAACGCCTGCAAAAAGTGGATGGAAGATCGGCGTGACACGCACCGTGAAGCATGGCAACTCCTCGATTTGTGGCAAGCGACTTTGAATCAATTGATCCTCCGCCCCAAGGAAGAGTCGTCAGTCCCCATGACTTTGGTGGGGCGGGTCGACTGGATCAGTAAGCTTTGGTTGATCCAGCAGATGGACCCGGGAGCGGCATGGGAGATCCGAAAAAAGATCGATATCCGATACCATGAATTGTCGCCAGAGGGGTACCATCGCAAGCTATCGGAGTTGGTTCAGATCGCCCCCATCGTGCGTGATGATGAACTCGAACGGGCACGCCGCGGGCCACCGGGCGATTCACCAGCCCAGCGGCGGGGAAATTTGATCCGTGAGTTCGCAGACTCCTCATCGGATTTGCGCGTGGATTGGCGGTCCGCCAGTTATGAACTCGAAGGCACACGCTACCGGATCGACTTCTAGACGAAAGAGCTAACGACAGCAGGACGCTGATCGGCGACAAAGTGAAGTTGCTGGTACAAGGTCTCTAGGATCGGGGTTTCAATACCGCGACGCTGCGCCGCACGGAGCGCGTTCCCGTAAATCGCTTCAACCTCGATCGCACGCCCATTCAGAAAGTCCAATCGCATGCTGCTGTCGTAGGGCACCATCTCGTCGGTGTGATCCACAACCCAGTCGACAAACTCAGGTTCGATCATCGATCCCGATCGGCATGCAGTTTGACGAACCTCCTCGCTGATGCGCCGAGCGAGCGATCTCGCATAGGGATCGGCCATGATGGTCTGTGTACTCGCGTTGAGCAGCACCGAAAGACCATTGAAGGGGATGTTCCACATCAGCTTGCGCCATCGAGCAGTTGTCAAATCATCGGTCCGCTGGCAATCAATCCCAGAAGCTACTAAATCCTCTTGAATCGTTTGCAGCAACGCCTCTGGAGGTCCTGGCTCTTGGTCCTCGAGTCCTCGAAACGGACCGAAGACGATTCTTCCGTAGTCCAAATGTCGGATATGCCCTGGCCCGATTTTGTTCGAACATAAGAAACAGCATCCACCCGCCACCCGGCCAGCTCCGAGAACGGACGCAGTGGCCGATTCTACGTGCAATCCGTTTTGGAGCACGAGCGCAATCGTTCCTTCGTGACATAGGGGCGGTAGCAAAGTCTCCAGCAACTGGTTTTGAGTGCTCTTCAATGCAATCACGATGCAATCGCATTTGGGCATGGACTCAGTATCGGCGTACGCGTTGATGTGAGGCAAAGCAAAATCCCCGTGTTTGCTTTCGATGATCAGGCCATGGTCTCGAACATGCGCATAGTCCGAATGGAGCAAAAAGTGAATATCCAGGCCGGCGCGTGCCATCAAGCCTCCGTAGTAGCCACCGAGGGCTCCGGTACCGATCAATCCGTACTTCATCGTTTACTTTTGTGTTTGCGAATTAGGGGAAGGGATTGTCCACCAGCGGCGAGGGGATATCGCCATCAGAATCAATCCGAGGACGGCGCTGATGAGCAACAACGAACCGCCGGTCAACATCGTCACGATGAAACCGGAGGCAGTGGTTCCCAACATCTCACGAAAATTGGCTTCTTCAATCCAGCCGATAAAGATCAAGCTGCGGATGGCCAGGGCGCCACACATGATCTGCAGGATAGGAAAGATTTGGGAAATGGCAACTAAGAAGGAGCCCCGAATCGTCACGAGCATCCATAGTGGACGCACCTGACACAGACAATATCCAACTGCGAGCAAAATCACGATCGCTCCCAATGCACCGATTCTGGCAGGAGCCGTCGTCATGGTCCATGCCAGAAAGGAAGGGATCACTAGATTCAGGAGGTAGACCGCTGTCCATTCGAACGAAAGCAACCACGTTCCATGCGTTACTTTCTGCAATTCCCGCGGTTGAACGGCGATGGTCTCGGGCGGATCGTAAGGATTGAGTTCCATGGGCAACGCTATCTTTCTTTACAATCGTCCCTTTCGGCCGCCCCTTTCGGCGAACGTCCGAGAGTCTATCGTAACTTGCGAGAACGGCGATCGAGCAAAACGGCTCCGAGAATGACCGCTCCAAAAACAACTTTTTGCATGTAGCTTTCGATTTGAACGAGATTCATACCATTCTCGATCACGGCGATGATCAAAGCACCGATCAGTGTACCCACCACGGTTCCATAGCCACCTCGGAGCGACGTGCCTCCGACGACCACGGCCGCGATGACGTACAACTCATACATCGTTCCGTACTTGGCGTCTCCGCTGCGCAGACGACTGGCCATGACCAATCCACCCAAACCAGCTAGCAGTCCAGATAGAGCATAGGTCGAGGCAATCCATTGTCGAACGCGAATACCGCACAGCCTCGCCGCTTCCGCATTGCCTCCGATGGCATAAAGGCTGCGACCGTAGGTTGTGAAGGTCATGACGAAATGGGCTACGGCGTAGATTCCGAGCATCATCGCGACGGCGATCGGTACACCCATCAAGGTTCCACGTCCCAACCACACAAAGTTTTGCGGGACCGCGTCGATCGATTGGCCTTGCGACAGAAGAAACGCGAAGCCGCTGGCGATCAACATCATCGACAAGGTTGCGATGAAAGGCGGGATTTGAAAACACATGATCAACATTCCATTGAAGGTACCGCACAGGGCACAGACAGCGAGCGCGCCGCTTCCACATAGAATCATGGCGAATACCGTCGCGTCCTCTCCGCCTCCCCAGTCCCGAATCGCCCGCGTGCACAGCACAGCCGAGAGCGCGATCAAGCTGCCGACGGAAAGATCGATTCCGCCGGTGAGGATGACCAACGTCATGCCGACCGCGAGGATGGCGATAACTACGATTTGGTTGACGATATTGATCAGGTTTTTGGACTTCAAGAAATTTGGCCAACGCGTGGCTTCGGGTGCGATTACTTCGATATTTAAGTTTGGAAACTTCTGTTGCAGTCCATCGAACAGTATCCAGCCACGCGTGTCGGGACTCGACACGATCTTCCATGGCAACACAGCATTCGGTAACGAAACAGGCGGCTGGCCAATCGACGAGGGAACTGGGGGTGTATCCCGCGCGGCGATGGCGCGCCGTGCGTCCTGCGGGGTGCCGGTCACCCATGCATTTTCAAGGGTTGACGGATCGACGCCCAACGCGCTGGCCGTACGTTTGAGTTCGAAGGCAAATGCCTCGTCCTCCGAGCTACCGCTGGAAACCACCAGTACGCGGGACCAGGCTTCGGGCGCTTGACCGATCTGCCACTGCACTTGATGGGCCGCCTCAGGTGGGCTGGGTTGTTGTTCGGCGACGGTTGCCAAGCTGAACAAAACGCACAGGCCCAAGAGCACCAGGAGCATCGAGTATTTGGAAGCGTAGTCGGTTAGCCAAGCCATGCACGAGTCTCAACACGAAAGTGTGGAACACGGATTTGAGGAACCCAGAGAAACGTTTGGAGGTTCGCTACGGATTCGGGTTCCATTCAGGAAACTTCTCGAGCTGGATTTTCAAAGCAGCTCGGGCTCGATTGAGACGGGAACGAACGGTACCGATCGAGATGTTGAGTACGTCGGCGATTTCTTCGTAAGCGAGATCTTCCATCTCGCGCAAGACCAAGATCGAGCGATGGTCTTCGGAGATGCAGGCCAGACCGCGATGGACCAACTGCACGTCTTCGAACTGCGACAGGCGATGCTCGGGCATGTCGCCGTCATCCATCGGCTGAGCGCCGGTCGTTTCACGTGCTTCGTCCAGCGAGAGGTATCCGCGTCGGCGGCGTTTACGCGCCAGTGCGAAATTGAAAGCGATGCGATAGAGCCACGTGAAGAAACGGCTGTTTTGCTGAAACGTACCAAGCTTGAGGTAGGCTTGGATAAACGCCTCCTGCACCACATCTTCCGCTTCGTCGACATTGCCAACGATGCTGATCATGGCCGTAAACAGACGATCCTGGTACCTGCCGACCAGCGTTTCAAAGGCACTGCTTTGGCCGGCCAGGGCTGACCGAATCAATTCTTCTTCGTCGTTCACGCGTTTTGGATTCTTACACCCTGGAGAAACGATCGGAGGTCATGATTCATGAGCAACGCTATTCATGAGCAACACTGCCCTGCGATCAACCGTCCATAGTTGGAAAGGCCATCATCGTCGATTCTGGCCAGCCGTTTGTCAAATCCCCGAAGCGAAACTCTTGGTTTATTCATACCGCAAGGCATCAATGGGATCGAGCCGACTGGCCCGCCAAGCGGGATAGAATCCGAACCCGACACCGACGCCGGCCGAAAAAATCAAGCTCACGACGGCAGCCAAGTAGTTGACGATGATGGGCCAATCGCGCCCCGAAGAAACCGCATTGATGGCCATGGTCAGTCCAACCGATCCGCCGATACCCATACTCACGCCAATGGCACCCCCGATCATCGATAGTACCATGGCTTCCACCAAGAACTGCATCAGAATATCCTGCGGACGGGCGCCAACCGCCATGCGAATACCAATCTCGCGCGTGCGCTCCGTGACAGAAACCAGCATGATGTTCATGATGCCTACCCCTCCGACCACCAGCGATATCCCAGCGATGGAGGCCAGCATGGCGGTCAATGTACCGGTGACAATGCCAAATGCACTTGCTATTTCGGTCGTGTTAGCGACTTCGAAATCGGGCTTTTGCCCAAGTCCCAAACGGTGGCGATCCATCATCAGGGATTCGATTTCCTGAGATGCCATCGCCATCAAATCGTTCGACTTCGCGGAGGCCAAGGCGACATCGACATTGTTGAAATTGCTTCCCTGCAACCGTTTTCGCACCGTGGTGAAAGGCATCAGGACGACGTCGTCTTGATCGTCTCCAACAATGTTCGCTCCCTTGCTGGCCAACACGCCCACGATTTCAAAGGGAATGTTCTTGATACGGACTGTCTGACCGATGGGATTGGCCGTCTGATAGAGCTTCTTCATTACGGTCGTACCGACCACGCACACCTTGTTGGCATTATTGATATCCCCATCCGAAAAGAAACTTCCGGACTTCATCTGCCAATTGCGAACCACCAGGTAATCGGCGCCGACGCCCACCAATTCCCTAGGCCGCCAGTTGTTGTTGCCGCTGATGACTTGCCCAACCGCCCCCACGATTGGTGTAGCGGCCAAGATGCTTGGGCACTCCTTCGAAATCGCCTGCACATCGCTGGCGGTCAAGGTTGGGATTTGCCCGGACCGGGCGCCGCGCGTCTGTCGACTGCCAGGTGAAATAACAATGACGTTGGTACCCAGATTGCGAAACTCGCCTTGGACCAACTCGCTGGCAGATGTCCCGATCGAAACCATGGCTGTCACTGCCGCAATCCCGATGACCACTCCGAGAATGGTCAGGCCAGCCCTCATTTTGTTCTTGCTCAGCGCTGATACAGCGATGCGCAGGGTGTTAAAAAAAGTCACCTGGGAGGGCTCCGCAGAGAGGAAGATTCAATTGCCGATCCGCTTCCGACCATCCTAGCTCGTTTTCAGTGCAACGAAACGCCTGCCCCCTCTTCCGCCCCTAGGAATATCCCAAACACCGGAGATCCATCGATCCGTGGAGCAGTCGCAAAGGACCATCGAGTCGATTCGCCTAGCCTTGAATCAGCCTTGCTTATTTTACGATGCAGACAATCGACCGCATCCATTCTAAGGCAATGCGTTTTCCTTTAGGGTGGACTATAAGCAAAAAATCTCGCCCGAAGTCCCTTAGGCTGTGCTTGAAGTGCTTAAACAGATTCGCTACGTTGTTGACGTCTTATCCCCACACTCCCCTCTCCAGTTTCAAGGCGGATTGAACTCGATGAACTGCATACGACATCTCACGCGCACGACCCATGGCAGCGCTCTGTGCATGCTGGCCTTGGGCTGGTTTGCTTTATTCTCCCTGCTTGCACCCGCCTACGGTTTTCAGGAGCAAGCTGCTCCGACGATACATGGGGAAGCCGATTTGGTGTTGCCCGATTTGGGGGCGACGAACTTTCTTGGAATGCCCGGGACCTATTGGTTGTATGGAGGTCTGGTGATTTGCCTCGCCGGCTTGGCCTTCGGCATTCGCAGTTACGGCCAACTGAAAGCCATGGAAGTGCACGCGAGCATGCTCGAGATATCCGAGTTGATTTACGAAACTTGCAAAACCTACTTGATCGCTCAAGGCAAGTTCATCTCCATTCTCTGGGCGATCATCGCTGTGGTCATCGTGATGTACTTTGGTTGGCTCGAAGCCAAACCTGTTCAGATGGTCAGCATCATTGTGATCTTCAGTATCATTGGGATTCTGGGCAGCTACATGGTGGCTTGGTTCGGCATCCGGGTGAACACCTTTGCGAACTCCCGAACAGCGCATGCCAGTTTGCGGGGCAAACCGCTGGCCGTGTACGAGATTCCTCTTCAAGCAGGTATGAGCATCGGCATGATGCTCATCAGTGTGGAGTTGTTCATGATGCTCTGCATCATGCTATTTTTGCCCCGCGACTACGCGGGTGCCTGCTTCATCGGTTTCGCGATTGGTGAGAGTTTGGGGGCGTCAGCGTTGCGGATTGCTGGCGGGATATTTACCAAGATCGCAGACATTGGCTCCGACCTGATGAAGATCGTTTTCAAGATCAAGGAAGACGACGCGAGAAATCCTGGAGTGATCGCGGACTGCACCGGGGACAATGCAGGGGATTCGGTCGGGCCGAGCGCCGACGGCTTTGAAACTTATGGCGTGACAGGCGTTGCCTTGATCACCTTCATTCTTTTGGCTATCAACAGCAAATCGCATGTGGCGGGTCCGGATTACGAGACGACCCAGGTGCAATTGTTGGTTTGGCTCTTTGTGATGCGGGCCATGATGATCGTGGCTTCGGTCGCCGCCTACTACGTGAACGAACGTTGGACTAAGGCCCAGTATGACGGCGCGGACAAAATGGATTTCGAACACCCATTGACTCGCCTGGTGTGGGTCACAAGCTTGATCTCGATCGCAATGACTTATGCTGTTTCTTGGCTATTGATTCCGAGTTTGGGTGGCAACACTCATCTATGGTGGCAACTGTCGTCGATCATTTCTTGCGGCACATTGGCGGGTGCGGTTATCCCAGAGTTGGTCAAGATTTTTACGTCGACTTCCTCGGCACACGTTCGCGAGGTTGTGACCAGTAGTCAGGAAGGTGGTGCTTCGCTCAACATCCTGTCAGGTTTGGTGGCTGGCAATTTCTCCTGCTTGTGGTTGGGATTGAGCATCGTCAGCCTTATGTCCGTGGCTTACCTCATCTCCCTCAATGGTCTCGGAGATTTGATGGTGGCCGAAGAGGTCTTCGCGTTCGGTCTGGTGGCCTTTGGATTTTTGGGCATGGGTCCGGTCACCATTGCTGTCGATTCGTATGGGCCTGTGACGGACAACGCGCAGAGCGTTTTTGAGCTTTCTCTGATCGAGCAGATCCCCGGTATCCAAACCGAATTGAAATCGAAGTACGGAATCGATGCCAATTTTGAAGCGGCTAAGCACTTGCTCGAGGAAAACGACGGGGCGGGTAATACGTTCAAGGCCACTGCCAAACCGGTTTTGATCGGTACCGCCGTGGTGGGGGCGACAACCATGATCTTCTCGATCATCATGTCGTTGACCAACGGTCTGACGAACGTAGACGACATCCGCAAGTTGTCTCTGCTTCACGCACCTTTCGTTCTAGGGTTGATTAGCGGCGGTGCGATCATTTACTGGTTCACCGGGGCGTCGATCCAAGCCGTAACGACGGGAGCATATCGGGCTGTAGAGTTCATCAAACGCAACATCAAGCTCGATGGGGTTACCAAGGCCAGTGTTGAGGATAGCAAGAAGGTCGTTGAAATCTGCACGCGCTACGCCCAGAAGGGGATGTTCAATATCTTCATGGCGGTGTTTTTCATCACCCTCGGTTTTGCGTTCATCGAACCTTTCTTCTTCGTTGGCTATCTGTTTTCCATCGCGATTTTCGGTCTCTATCAGGCGATCTTTATGGCCAATGCAGGTGGTGCTTGGGATAACGCAAAGAAAATCGTCGAGGTTGAACTGAAAATGAAAGGCAGCCCGTTGCATGAGGCGACGGTGGTCGGGGATACGGTTGGAGATCCGTTCAAAGATACGTCCAGCGTGGCCCTCAATCCGGTGATCAAGTTCACAACGCTGTTCGGTTTGCTGGCGGTGGCTCTGGCGGTTCGAGTGCGGGCTGAACAAGGGGCCCAGCTGACGATGATCCTGGCGATTGTTTTCTGCTCGGTCGCCGCCTTTTTCTTCTGGAATTCTTTCTATGGAATGCGAATTCGGAAGACGGCCGAGTAGGCAAAATCAAATCAAGCCTACTCAGCCACTTCGCGGTGCAGCTTCTAACCGGTGCAGCCTCTACTTCAGGGGCTGCATCGACTGGTCTTCGGCCAACGCGCTGAGCTCATTCCAAAACGTCACGTATTTGTCGCGGTGCTTAGTATACGCTTCATCAAACACGGCCCGTCGCAGCTCCTCACGCCGCTCGAGAAACAGCGAGTAATCGCGCGGGTCATCGGGTTTAAAAACGGGGCAGGGGCGATCGTAAACGATGGTCGCTCCCAAGTGCCCATCTTCGTGGAATCGCGACAATCCGATCACCCGATCGGCCACATAAATGGCTTCGTTCAGTTCATGCGTAACCATCAGGATGGTATAGATCGGCCGTTTGCCTTGCTTCTTCGCAATCAAGTTTTCTTGATAGAAGTGCAGTAGCATTTCCTGAAGCTCTTCGCGCATGGCTTCGTCAAGCGCACCGAAGGGTTCATCCAACAGCACAATTTTTGGCTTCATTACAAAGGCCTGGGCGACGGCCACCCGCTGCTTCATCCCGCCAGACATCTCCCCTGGATACTTGCCGCACGCATCCTCGAGCCCGACACGGTCAAGAAACTTTCGGGCTTTGTCCAAATGCTCGGCCCGCTTCTTGAGGTACTTTGGGTATAGGAAGGTTCGATAAGCCAAGTTGGTTTCGTCGAGCTTTAGGCCAAAGCTCACGTTTTGCTCTGCGGTCAGAAAGTCGTAGAGCGAATAGTTTTGATACACGATACCGACATTACGGTTGGGACCTCGTACAGGAATTCCGTCGGCCAGCACCTCGCCTTGCGTCGGCGGATCGGTACCCAGGACCGCTTTGAGCAAGGTGCTCTTGCCGCACCCGCTAGGCCCAACGATGGCTACGATTTGCCCCGGCCAGATTTTGAGATTGATGTTGTCCAGTACGCGAAATTCACCAAAACGGTGATTGAGGCCGCGAATCTCCAGAGCAAATTCACTCATCGTCGTGCCTGACGCTTTCGGAAAAAAGTTATCGACTCGAAGATTTCGCCACCTGGGAATGTGTCTTGGATCCAGTCAGCAATTTCTTCACGCCGACCACAAAAGCCAACACCACCGCCCCCGCCACGATGCCAAATAGCAAATCAAAAAGCATCGGTCCCACATACTCGAAAAGAAAACCAATTGCGGGAGTCTGCATCAAAATGTGCGTGATGGTCTCGCTCAAATGATGAAGAACCTCCACGTGATGCGTGACAATGCCACCGCCGACCAAAAACATGGCGATTGTCCCTGCCACGGAAAGAAATCGCAGCAACCACGGCGCCAAGAATAGAATGGCAGAGCCTAACCACCTCAGACTGCGATCGAAAAGTGATGCACCATTGCGCCGCATCCATCGCAAACCCAAGTCATCCATTTTGACGATGCCGGCTACCAAGCCGTAGACGCCGATGGTCATCACGAGGCCGATGGCGCACAGCACACCGAACCGAACCCAGAAAGTCTGTTCACTGACCGTTCCCAACGTGATCACAATGATTTCCGCGGACAGAATAAAGTCCGTACGGATGGCCGCGCTGATCCTCGATTTCTCAAAGTCCAGCATGTTGACGTCCGGGTCGTGGATCGCTTGTCGACGGTCGCGGTCGTCGGACTTCTCTGGATGTAGCCAAGTGTGGACGAGCTTCTCCACTCCTTCAAAGCAAAGATAGATGCCTCCGATCATCAGCAACGGAATGATCGCAACAGGCAATAGCACGCTCAAAAGGAGGGCGATGGGGATCAGTATGAGTTTGTTGACCGCCGATCCCAAAGCGATGCGCCAAATGACCGGAAGTTCGCGATCGGCGGCAAAACCTGTGACCTGCGTGGCGTTCAAGGCGAGATCGTCTCCGAGGACTCCCGCCGTGTTATTGAACGCAACCTTGCTCATCGTCCCGATGTCATCGAGGAGTGTCGCGATGTCATCCAGTAGCGCAAAGAAACTGGCTCCCGCCATGCGTCAAACTCCTCGATTCCAATCGATTGCTTCGTCGACCGCAGTTGGAGACTCTAGGCCTTCTTCGCCGCGTCGTATCGCTTGGTGACTTCGTTCCAATTGACGACGTTCCAGAACGCAGCGATGTAATCCGGTCGGCGGTTTTGGTATTTGAGGTAGTACGCATGCTCCCAAACGTCGAGACCCAGGATTGGGGTGCCTTCAATGCCGGCGATCGCTTTGCCCATTACAGGCGAGTCTTGATTGGGCGTGGATCCGATTTCTAGCTTGCCCTTGTTGACCAACAGCCAAGCCCAACCGGAACCAAAACGCCCGCCACCAGCGGCTGCGAATTTTTCTTTGAATGCGTCGAAGCTGCCGAAGGTGGCTTCGATGTCTGCCATCAGTGCCCCTGCGGGTTTACCACCGGCATTCCAACCAATGACTTGCCAGAAGAATGTGTGATTCCAATGCCCGCCACCGTTGTTGCGAACTGCCGTCCGCTTGTCTTCCGGAATGGCGGTCAGATTCCCGACCACTTCGTCGATGGTCTTGTCGGCAAATGGTGTTCCCTCGAGGGCTTTGTTCAGATTATTGACATACGCTTGATGGTGCTTCCCATGATGGATCTCCATGGTTTGGGTATCGATGTGAGGTTCCATCGCATTGAACGCGTAGGGCAACGGCGGAAGGGTGAATGCCATTTCTGGATACTCCTAGATGATGGGAATGGACTCTTGTCGTAGAACTGATAGTTTAGACTTGTCCCCCAAATTAACCAGTAGGAAGAAGGAGCCCACCTTCCTTCCGCTCCTTTTCCGATACGCGCTGGCTCTCCCCTGCCGCGTTTCATCAGAATGGCCTTCTACGTGAAAAACGACCCCATTCAATTGAATGCATCGTATTTGCATCTTGAGTTTTCGCGGATCGCGGATCGCTTTGTTCACCGCCTCTGCTGGCAAACCCCCGATGGACTCTTGGCGATGTTGGAATCGGTGCCGGGGAACAGCCAGCAACCATGGCCTTCGGATCCTCCGTTGCAGCAGGTGGTTTGTGAATCGATGGGGCCGGGCCAAATCGACGTTGCTTTGGGTGTCGGCATGTCGGGACAGGGGCATTGGTCGGTGGCCGTCGAACCCCTGGCCTCACCTAAGACCGGCTGGCGCTGGGACTGGGCCTGCAAAATACGAGGACCAGCAACGCTCTTGGGCTGCACCTATCGCTTGGTGTCACCGTGGTCGGTGGGTACGGTTCAAGACCAGCCTGACGCGTGTGTCCTGCAACACCCCGACGGTCACGCGGCGCATTGGATCGTTGAAACCGGTCGAATGATCGTCGAACCGCAACACAGCTTGATCCGTGTCGAACCAATAGCTGATCTCAGCGTACCCGGCACGATCCGATGGCGCTACACCATCGAATCGCACTCGCATTGAAATCTATTGTCCCTCTTGCATTGCGGCCACCCGTTGCAAACCTTGCATGCCTCCGAAGCGCAGTGCACCAGGCAAAAACATCGCATTCCGAATATCGGCGACTTGCGCAAAATCGAAACCTTTGGGATCGCTTTGCACGGCATCGAAACTTTTGCGCATCGCGGAGGCTGCGGTCAGAAGTACGGCCTCGGAATCCTCGGCGATCCACGTGGCCCCCTTGGTGGTGGGAATCGCAGTCGCATCGACCGCGGCGAGCAACACCGCCAATTTCCGTAATAGCAGTGGAGGGTTGTAACCATAGGTGTAGCAAGCAGCCGGTCTCGGGTTTTTAACAAGCGACTGCACCGAAGTATCGTGATCGATGTGCCACGCATCGTCGATCATGAGCACCGATTCGCCAGTCGCGAGCGAACCAACTTCGAACTGGCTTACGATACGGACGTTTTGGATTTGACCGGAATCGGTCGGTTGCATGACCCAACGACCGACCATTCCCGGCAGGCTGAAGATGCGGAATTCTTTTCGGCCCGGCTGCTCCGCACCTTCACCTCTCGGTTTTACTTCGAGAACGCTTAACTGTTTGGCTTCGTATTCGGCTGGTCTGAGCAACGCCTGCCAACCCTCTCGGAGGATGGACTCCGAACCAGCGACTTGCTGTTGGACATCGTCCGCCCACCGCTTGAGCAACTCGGCTTCGAACGCGATCCCTCCGCGAGGCGCTGGATGCTGCGGATTCCAGACGCTGAGCGTCTTCTCGGACTGAAGATCGAAATCCTGCTCCAAAACCGGCTCGGGCAATCCGAGGCCGAAGAGTTTGTTCATGAATCCATACATAGGGACCCGCGTGACGTGGTTGTAATTGTGACCGAAGTGCGTTGCGACATGCAACGACACTTGGCTCTCGGCACCGTAAAGCCCGTAGAGCTTCTTGAGTTCGGGAAAGCCGTCGGTGGCCATGTCGCGTGTCCAGTCATTTGCGGCATTCATCCCCATGGGTTTAGGGGCAGTCAAAGCCGCGATTTCGACGTTTCCGGTATTCACACGCAGCCCAGATGCGTTCTCGCAGGTACAACCACCTTGCATGGATGTGCTGACCATCACCACTGGGTACGCGCCACAAAATCGAGGATCGATCGCCGAAGCGAGAAAGGTCTGGGTGCCACCGCCGCTAGCTCCCGTGATCGAAATCCGTTTTGCATCCACATCGGGTCGTGTCAGCAAGACATTGAGCGACTGAAGGGTATTGAGGGTTTGCAATCCTAAAACATTTTGCTGAAACCCTTCGGCGATCGGGCTGTACAACAACCACTGGTTTTCTTCGACTGCGGGATTGGGACCGTGCAAGCCGAAGCCATGGACACGGTCCATGGAGATCTGCTGGCTGTCGGCGTAGCCAAGCATGTCGTAGTGGAAGACGACAATTCCCATCCTGGCCATTTGAACGCAACGGGCTTGCAATGGACTGCGAGCCGCCGATTCAAACCGCTCACCCCCCGTCGCCAGTTCCTGTTGCATCTGGGCATCGTTGGTCTTGTAGAAGCGACCATTGGCCCAGTGGCCATGCGGGCTGAGTACGGCCGGGTAGCCAGCAGCAGGAGCTGTGCCTCCCAGCGGTGTGTAAAGATTGCCTGTCACATAGAGGCCAGGCAAACTCTCAAAGTAAACGTTTTCGACGGCGTATCCATCCATTTCTTGTCGCGAATGAACCGTGGGTAGCGCCGGAGCCAGCTTGGGCATAGGAAACAACCCGAGAGAAACTCGCAGTTGCATCCTCAACTCCTGCGCTCGCGATTCCCAGGCTGCCAATGTTTCAGGGGCAGTGAAAGGGAAATGACCATCGAGATCTTTGAGTTCCCGAAAGTGCGCCTCCTTGGTATCGGCCGCCGGCTCTTGCGCGGCGACCTTTGGAATCGTACACGCCGACCAAAACAGGCATCCGGCGAGCAGCAGCCCACTCGAGCTCCAGAAGGAGTAAAGTCTGTTCCTCAAAGACATTGGCAATGGACGACAGCGCACGATGGCGGCTCCTGGAAGACGCTGCGAGGAACGCAGCTAGGTGGGTCGGATGCAGAAATCGATCCGAGAGGTTTTCTGAAAACGCATTGCCGCATTATAACGCCAACGACGGGTGTCCCCAATGGTACAGGCCGGGAGCCGGCATAGTCGTCTTTATAGTCGTCTTTCGCTCCGCGAAAGATTCGTTGAAATTGCGCTACTTTCGCGGAGCGAAAGACGACTATGAAAGGCGACTATGACCAGCGACCATCGTAGCCAACTCGGTAGGGTTTCTATCCCTCGTATTCCCGGTAGAGGTATTCGTGTTCTGGCAGTCCGGCCTTGGTTCCATTCTCTCGAATATACCTTCGCAAATACGCGTACTGCTCGGGGCTGCGAACCAAATGATCGAACGGTTCCTGCTGCCAGAATTTACCTTTTCCTCCCAAGGCAAGATTGATCTGTCGCGCTGAATAGTGCATCCACGAATCGCACTGGGCGACTAAGGAATCCTCTGACGCAAAGGCCGCGAGCAAATGGACATGATTTGGCATCACCACGAAATCGCCCATTCGATACCGATCGCCGTCAAAATGCATCAGCGCATCGGCAACAATCTTCGCCAACGCTGGGCTACGAAGCACGCATTCCCCGTGACAGGTATCCAGAAAGGCTTCACGGCAACGATTGAACTCCTGATTGAATTGATCTCGCAGGGTGTGGTCAAGATTCGGCAGCACCTCGGACCAATGCTCTTCTAACGCGCAGCCATGACGTCGCATCCAATCTTGCTTTTCACGTTCCCAACGACTTAGAACTTCCACGGGAATCGAATCGGCGGTTCGAAAGGTAATGAAGACGATCGAACCAGACTGTGACCAATGTGGGCGGAGATGTTCGGCAATCGACAACTCGGCACTCGGATCGAACACGTAGCCGAGGCTGGTGGGTTCTGTCATTGCATCGCCTTTGCTAAAGTCGGCTGTTGCAACATAGTCGTCTTTCGCTCCGCGAAAGATTCGTAGGGTTTACGCTACTTTCGCGGAGCGAAAGATCTGCAAAATTTACGCTACTTTCGCGGAGCGAAAGGCGACGATGAAGGGCTCGTTTAGCGATCGGCGGCAGGCGCCACGGTGTTGATCGCCTCAGTCAACGCGCGTTGCTTGGCGACGATGGCATCACGCAGTGACTGGATTTCGCGGAACTTTGCGTTCAGTTCGCTACTGGTCGTCGCAACGGCTTCGGCCAACCGTTCGGCTTCGGCCGTAACGATCTTGGTCTCGAGTTTGTACTGGGCAAAGTCTTTGTCTAGTTTGTCTCGTTCGCGTTCCCCTTCTTTGCGTTCTGCATCGGCGATGCGAAGGGAATTGTTCATCTCTGCCAATTCGCGTTCGATCAACTGAGCGTCTTGCAATGCCGCGGTGATTTGGCGACGGACCTCGCGGAATCCATACTCGTAGTCGTTGAGTTCGCGGACAAAGATGGGTGCGATCGATTTCGCGATGCCTTGCATGATTAGATTTTCGGCGGAAGCCGAATCCAGAACGATTCGGTCGCCGCTCTTGAACGAAACCTTGGCTCCGTCCTCACCGCGCTTCAAGCGCGCGTCGACCGATCGCCCACTAAGATCAAAGAATCCGCCTTCGGTTGCATTGCGTTGTTCTTGCGCGTCGACCTCGATCGTATGATCCTTCACAAATTCGATCCGCACGTGGATCTGTTCGGGAGGCGTTCCCTCCGGCGGCCGACCGCCATCCTTGAGATACGAAGCCAAGACCCGTGCCTTGAGTGCCTGTTCGACGCTGAGGCTCGAAGGTTCGACATCGGCCAACGCGGGATCGATGCCCAATAGCGAGGCCAATGCATCGCGATCCATACGACCAAAAATCGCATTTTCATCCGGCTTGGAGCCTTCCGCCGCAAAAGCGTCGTGAGAATCCAGCGGCATCAATTCGTAAATGGACCACGTTGGAAACGTACCGCTTGCGATGGCTGCCGTTTGTTCCGAAGTGAGCACCGAAGTCGGTTGCAGTTTGATGGCACCAGCATTCGACTCGCTGACGACGAATTCACCTAGGTAAAAAGTTGGCAACAGTCCTTGAGGATCGTTCCTCTCGCCGAAGGCATGCACGATAGCTTGGGCTGACAAACCCGAGTCGGCACCTGCTGCATCCGCGTTGGCGGGGTCGGCACCTTGGACTGGAACCGGAGCAGCTGCGATGCGATTGGTTGTGAGTTGCAGGACGATTTCATTCGCACCGACCTGCGCGACCGAAGCTCCTCGCCACACGCGGCCACGCTCGACGAGCAAGCGATTGAGTTCATTGGTCAGTGGAACATAGCTCTTGAGGTCAGGGTTGGGGTCGAGTTTGTCACCGAAGCGAACCATTTCGACCTCGCGCTCTTTGTCCTCGACTTTTTCCTTTAGCAGCTTGTAAGCTCGCATGTAGCCGTTTCGACGGCTAGCGACACCGGCTGCGAAGAACAGGCAGCACCAGACTTGGATGAAGAGCGTGACCAACAGTGTGACGTGTAGCGCACCCCAAGCCTTGGCCGATTTGACGACCATGACAATGAACACGACCAACGACACCAAGACCGCCAGCCAGACGAGTATTCCCATTAAGTCCATGAGGTCAGCCGAATTTGAGATGTACAGAGGAGGGAGCGAGTGCGACTCGATACACTGGGCACGGGGGAACAGATCCTGGATCCATACCTCCCCCTAGCATACTTGCGAATCTTCCGATTTCCTAAGATTTTCCGAACGAATCCGATCGTATGTCGGGTAAATTCGAGTGTCAAGCAGCGTGGATTCCCAGCTCCGTAGCGAACGCGCGGACTCTGCACTTTGTAGGGGTTTTTCTGACTTTTTCGACCTTTAGGCGAGGGGTATGCCGGAACCAATCATCAGCATCAGCGGCCTGCGTGGCATCGTTGGTACCGAGTTAACCCCCGATGTCGCGGTCCGTTACGCGGCTGCCTTTTGTAGCCAAACCGGTCCAGGTCCAGTCGTGGTCTCGCGAGACGGCCGATCGAGTGGCCGCATGCTTTTCGACGCCATCGCGGCCACTGTCGTGGCCTCCGGCCGTGATTGTCTGGACCTGAATGTGGCCTCGACTCCTACCGTCGGTTGTGCGGTTCGGGACCTAGCCGCCGCCGGTGGAATCCAGATTTCCGCCAGCCACAATCCACCCCCGTACAACGGCATGAAATTGTTTGGACCGGATGGACGGGTGATTCCGGCATCGATTGGAAATCGCGTCTTGGAAGCCTACCGATCTCATCAATGTGCCTGGGTTGCCACCGATGCCATCGGCCAGCGGACGCCGATCGCCGATCCGCATCGCCAGCACCTTGAACGCGTCTTAGCTACCGTCGACGTGCCCGCCATTCGCGAGCGGCGATTCCGAGTACTCGTAGACAGCAATCACGGAGCAGGCTCGTTGCTGGCTGTCCGACTGCTCGAGGCACTGGGATGCGCGGTAACGCTTCTGGGCGGGACACCGGATGGTCGATTTAGCCATCCCCCCGAACCGATCGCCGAGAACTTGCAGCAGGTCGGTTCGACTGTCGTTGAAGGATCGCTCGACGTGGGATTCTGTCAAGATCCGGATGCCGATCGATTGGCTTTGCTTGACGAAACGGGTCACTACATCGGAGAAGAGTACACGTCGGTGCTATGCATGATGCGGGTCTTAATGCTGCATCGCGGTCCGTTGGTCACCAATTGCGCGTCGAGCAATCTGACCTCTTACCTCGCAGCACTCAACGGCGTTCCTTTCTTCCGAAGCAAAGTGGGGGAGGCGAACGTAGTCGATGCCATGCTGCTGCACGGCGCCCTCTATGGTGGCGAAGGAAGTGGCGGTCCGATTGACCCTAGGGTGGGATTGATCCGCGACAGCTTCGTCGGCATGGCGCAAATCCTCGACCTGATGGCCGCTACCGGCAAACGCATTTCGGAGTTGGTTACGACGTTACCCAGCATGGTAATGATCAAAGACAAAATGACCTTGACCAAGGACAAGCTCGAGGCCTCGATCGCAAAGCTTCCATCGGAATTGAAGCCCGAGTCGGTCAGTAGCGAAGATGGCGTGCGACTCGATTGGCCCGATGCTTGGTTACTACTTCGGGCCAGCAACACCGAACCCATCGTCCGGCTTATCGCCGAAGCGCCGGATCAAGCGACCGCGGAACGGCTGATCGCCGATGCCAAACGAATCATGGCAACGTAACGCAACTCTCTTATCGCGGATGCGTTTCTTAGGGTCGCCGACCGAATCGCCCGGGCGGTTGTGTCCCGACAGAACACAAGCCGATGGGGTACAATTGGGTTCGAGTCACGAACCCAATTGGAGATGCAGATGAAGCTGAAAACACGGCCCCTTTCCCAATCTGCTTGCCTGGTTGGCTTGCTCGGCATGAGTATTCTCCTGCTAGCCCCGCACTTCAGCCTCTACGCTCAGGAGAATTGGCCGCGATTTCGCGGAACTCAAGCGGACGGGGTCGCGCAGGACGACGCGCGATTGCCTGAGGTATGGGATGCGACAACGCACGTACGGTGGTCTGTCGACGTTCCCGGACAGGGATGGGGTAGCCCCATCGTATGGGGCAATCGCGTGTTCCTGACAGCCGTGGTCTCCGACGAGCAAAACGTCCTCCCCAGTAAAGGTCTGTACCTGGGCGAAGGGCAGCGAGATCCCGCCAAAGGCATTCATCATTGGCTCACGTTGTGCTACGACCTCACGACCGGACGCGAGCTATGGCGTCACGAAGCCCACACGGGCCAACCGACCGTGCCTCGGCATCCAAAAAGCTCCTACGCTGCAGAGACACCTGTAACGGATGGTCAACGCGTCTACTCGCTTTTCGGCGATGTCGGATTGTATGCCTACGATTTCGAAGGCAACCTGCTTTGGTCGCGGGTGGTCGAGCCTAAAAAGACATTTTTCGATTACGGCGCTGCCTCGTCACCCGTGGTTCATGACGGTGTGGTCTACATGGTATACGACAATCTCGAAGCTTCATGGCTGGGTGCCTTCGACGCTGCAACTGGCGAAGAACGATGGAAGGTCGACCGGAAAGAAAACAAATCGTGGGCGACTCCATTCGTCTGGGTCAACGATTCCAGGACCGAGTTGGTCGTTCCCGGCGTCAATCGCAACCGCAGTTATTCCTTGTCCGGTACGTTGCTATGGGAGTTCGACGGCCGGATGTCATCGTTGGTCATTCCATCCCCCTTTGCTGCTCATGGCATGTGCTACATTGCGTCGGGCTACATTGGAGATTCTCACCGCCCGACCTTTGCAGTCCGACCAGGTGCGAGCGGCGACATCACGCCTGAAACGGATGCTGAGTACACCGCGAGTCCCTACATCGCTTGGTATCAGGACAAAGCCTCGTCGTACAACACGACCCAATTGGTTTACGGCGATTACCTGTACACACTCTACGATTTGGGCTACCTCACATGCCACAACGCGAAGACAGGTGAAGAAGTGTATGGCAAGCAACGGATGATGCCCAAAGGCTCCTTCACGGCCTCACCCTGGGCGTACAACGATCGCATCTTCTGTTTGAACGAAGACGGGCTGACGTATGTGTTGCAAGCCGGCCCTGAATTTCAAGTCCTCCACACCAACGCACTCGACGAATTGACCCTGGCCACCCCGGCCATTGCTGACGGAAATCTCCTGATTCGTACGGCATCGAAACTGAATTGTCTTTCCAGCCCTGAGTGATCCAATTTCCAATCCACCTCCAATCCGATTTTAAGGAATTCCCTCATGAAACTCGGCGCATTTTCGGTCAGTCTCGCTGTCAAGGATCTCGCAGCGTCCCGAAGTTTTTACGAAAAACTTGGCTTCGAAGTGTTCCATGGGGATGCGACCAAGAATTGGCTCATGCTGCGGAACGACACGCATGTCATCGGGCTCTTTCAAGGCATGTTTGAAAAGAACATCCTCACCTTCAACCCTGGATGGGATCAAAACGCGCAGCCGATCACGCCGTTCACCGACATCCGGGAGATCCAGAAGAAGCTGAAGGAGAGCGGCGTGACCCTAACGACCGAGGTCCACGACGACACATCTGGTCCCGGCAGCATGGTGGTCGTTGATCCCGACGGCAATCCCATCCTGATCGATCAACACGTCTAGGCCGTCTCGATTAGGCCGTCTCGATGCCCCGCAAATTTCTTCGTTCTCCCAATCTCAAGTGGGATGCAGCCATTGCCGCAGTCCCGCCGCATCGCGTGTATTGAGGATTTGGTCTCGCGCCACACCTGCCCTGCGTGCGACCATAACCCCGTACTTCATCAGGTTCAGATGCGCAATGCAATGCGCGTCGGTATTGATCACCAAAGGTACGCCAGCCGCCGCGGCGCTGGCCGCATGCAGATCGTTCAAATCCAATCGCTCTGGATTTGCATTGATCTCCAGGCATTTGCCGTGCTCCAAGGCGCCTTGGATGACTGCGGACATATCGACGTCGTAGGGAGATCGACGACTGATCAAACGTCCGGTCGGATGAGAAATCGCATGGACATGCGGATTACGAATTGCGCCTAAGATGCGATCGGTAATCTGCGATCGTGTTTGCTTGAGCCCGAAATGGACGCTGGCGGTGACCCAGTCGGCTTTCTCCAAGCATGCGTCGCTCAGATCCATGGAGCCATCCTCCAAAATATCGCACTCAATGCCTTTGAGTACCCAAAACTCCCCTTCGAGTTTTGCATTCACGGCATCGATCTCTTTCCATTGGGCCAATAGCTTTGGCTCGTCCAAACCGCGCGCGATGCTGACCCGCTTGGAGTGGTCGGTGATGGCGATGTAATGCAATCCCATGGCCATGGCGGCCTCGACCATTTGTTCGATCGTATTTTCGCCGTCGGTGGCATCGGTATGCATGTGCAAATCACCTCGGATGTCTGCAAGTGCGACCAGTTGCTCGATTCGTCGAGGCAGGTCTGGGGTAAATTCAAATCGATTCTCACGCAACTCTGGCGGAATCCAAGGCATTCCGATGGCGCGGTACACATCGACTTCTTCCGCACCCGCGATGCGCTTGGACTCATCGTTGGCGTCGAAGACACCGTATTCGTTGATCTTCATCCCCTTGGCCTTGGCCAACGATCGCACATGCACATTGTGCTCCTTGCTGCCGGTGAAATATTGAAGCGCGGCTCCCCAGGATTCGGGTTCGACAACCCGCAAGTCGATCTGAAAGGCGTCCGAGATTCGTACGCTCATTTTGGTATCACCGCGCAGTATCACTTCCTGAATGGAGGGGAACTCACCAAAACGATCCATCACGCGTTCGGGCTCGCGGCTTGTGATCACCAGGTCGAGATCACCCACGGTTTCCTTGCACCGGCGATAGCTACCCGTGAATTCCATGCGATCGATGGCCGAGGAGTTCGCCATGAACTCTCGCAACCTCGAGACGAGCAGATCGGCCGAGTCGATCGACAATCGCAAGGCGGCTTTTTCGACGATATCCATATTCTCTAGAATCGTCGTTTGGGTCTTTTCACCAAAACCCTTGACCCCTGCAACTGCCCCACGGCTGCAAGCTTCGCGCAGACTCGCCAAGTCTCGCACGCCGAGTTCCTGAAACAGCTTCATGGCCTTCTTTGCACCCAGGCCAGGCACGCGCATCAGATCGCGCAACGTCGATGGGATCTCGGCTCGAAGCTTCTCGAGTTGTGGCAAACCTCCCGTCTCAATCACAACTTTTGATTTTTCGGCGAGCGTTGCACCGATCCCTTCGATGGTGGTCAAATCGGTACCCGATGCCAGTAGGTCAGCCACCGGTTCGGTCAAGGACCCGATGGCCATGGACCCGGTACGGTAGGCGCGGATACGGAACATATTTTCGCCCGCCAATTCCAAGAGGTCGGCCATCTCTTCGAAGAGCGCGGCCAAGGCTTCGTTGCTGATGCTTTGTTTGTTCATCGATTGCTAGGGCGACTCCGACTGGACAGGCTTGGATGGATCGTGGCGTTGAGATTGTTTCGAGATTTCCGCTTGTTGGACGACTGCATGGAATTGTTCGCTGAGCCGATCGAGCCATACGGTTAGATCGTGGTGTTCGCAAACATATGCATAGGCACGTTGGGCACGTTCATACCATTGGTCTGCATTGGCAAATCGATCCACGATGGCTTCGCACATGGATTGCGCATCATCGACCGGTACGAGTTGTCCTACCGCATGCTGCCGCAGCAATTCACCGGGTCCTTGCTCGGTATTCGTGGCCAGCACCGGTACCCGGCATACCATGGCTTCCAGCATGGCGTTGGGCATGCCTTCGTAACGGGACGGCATGCAGAAAAGATCACTGGCCCGCATCCAAGCGTAGGGATTGTTCACATGTCCATGCAAATGCACATGATCCGCGATTCCCAATCGGCTCGCCTGCTCCGCCAATTCGTTTCGCAATGGCCCGTCGCCTGCGATGTGCAATTCTATGTCGGGTAGCGTCTCCTTGACCGGCTCGCTAGTGCCAATAGCAGGTTGGTTCGAGGATGATTTGTCGTGCATGCGTTTGCGATTGAGGTACAAACTTACCGCATCGATCAAGGCCCGATGGCCTTTCTCGGGACTGAGCCGACCAACGGCTAGCAAGTGAGCGCGGTCTGAACGCAGAGGAGGCATGTCCTGGGTACGATCGGTCAGGGACTCGACCCTAGCGCGATCGATGGGGCTTGGAACGACCTGGAAACGATGGCGTGGAATGCCATAATAGCTCGCGGCGCTATCGGCCGTACCGGCAGCCACGGCCAGCAAAGCGGCACTCTCGCGGTAAGCCCGCGCCAGTCTCCGCCGCTTGAGCCAACGCCATTTGTGTTCGGTCCGCTCCAAATCGAATTGCGGAGGCGAAACGATGGTCGATACCCGGGGGACTCCCGCGCGTCGACCGGCAGGACCGCCGATGAGCGTCATGTGGAATAGTCGGTCGTACATCACGTCGACCTTTTCCCGGATCAAGGTTTGCGTCAAATGACGGACTTGCATGGCGTGCACGCGACCTGGCCAGGAAAAGGCGGGCGGTTGTGTCTGCCCCCAAAACGAAAATCGACGAACGTCCTCGGGGACGTCCGCGAGTAAGCTTCCGGTATCGTAGAGCAAATACAACAGAACATCGAATCGGGTCCGGTCCAATCCTTGGAGTAGGTATAGCAATTGCCGCTCGCTCCCCCCTGCCTCCATGGTGGAGGAACACAGCAGGATTCGAATTCGGCGCCGATTCATAAAAGAAGTGGATTAAGTAGTGGTGATTCCCGTGACCATCATTCAACGCGATCATTGTACTGCATTCGTCACAAAGGACGGATCGCTCATTCGGGAGCGTCTCGCGCACCGGAACACGAACGATCGCGAGCGAGTCAGTTTCCAGCGCGAGATTTGATCTCCTATCCGAAGTTCACTTCGTCGCGAGTCGCCTTGTATTCGAACCCGCCCTTCGTCGGCGAGTCCGGCAGGAAGTAGAGTTTTTACCGCCGCTCCAGATTCTCAGTGCATTCTAATAACCGACCGCATTCTGTTGACGCTGCGTAAACGAAGCGATATATTTACACGGCGTCAACAAATGAGCGATCCCATGCGGAGGGTGTCAAGATGGCGGAAGCGGAACGTTTGCCGATGAGCGATGCGGAGCGGGAAGTGCTGAAGGTGCTGTGGGATTCTGGGCCGCTCGGGGTTAAGGATGTTCTAGCCAAGTTTACGGAGGCCGGTCAGGAATGGTCGCGGTCGACAGTGATCACATTGCTGCAACGGCTCGAGAAGAAGGGCTATGTCCACTGCGACAAAAGCCAGTTTGCATTCATCTTTGCAGCAGCCGTGTCGCGCGAGGATGAAATCCGGGCACGGATGAATGATCTAGCCAGCGAGTTGTGCGACGGGGAAACGTTGCCATTGGTACTGGCATTCGCGCAACAACATCGCTTTTCGACGGATGAACTCGCCCGTTTCCGCGAGATGATCGATTCGATGAAACCCACGGGAAAGAAGCGAGGCGTCAAATGAACGAGCTGCTTTGGTGGTTCGGCCAGAACTCGCTGGCTGCTTTGCTGATGATTCCCTGCGTGATGCTGGCTTGTCAACTGTTTCGCGATCGGCCTGCGGTGCAGCATTTGTTCTGGTTGGTGATCCTGTTGAAATTCGTGACTCCGCCTATCATTGTGTGGCCCTGGAGTGTTGATGAATTGCGAAGCATGGCTTCTTTGCAGCAACCAACCGTTCAAGTCGAACCCTTGCAACCTTCCGATGTAGTGGTGGCTTCCGGCCGCCAAGAGTCACGGCAGCAAGATGCCGCCAATACATTTTCCAACAAGTTGTTGCCCGACTCGGAGCCAATTGCGCCTCAGTCGTTGGAGCCGGTTGTAGCTGATGAAGTTCCCGTGAATCCTCAGCCAACCGCTCGTCTTCAATGGGGCCGCATCGTTGCGATCACTTCACTATCAATCTGGCTATGCGGTGCGATCGTTTGTTTCGTAAGTCAATTGCGACGCATACTGCGTTTCGCTCGCATGGTTCGCAGTGGCGAGGTTGCTCCATCGCACTTGACGGCAGAAGTGGTAAGCGTCGCGTCCATTCTGCGAATGAAGGCTCCGGTCAGTATGATTGTGAAAGGAATCGCTTCGCCGTTTCTGTGGTGCGGTGGTGCGATTCGGCTGGCGTGGCCTGATTCACTGTCAAGCCAAGCCGATGTGGAGCGTTCGCGCAGCATCATCGCTCACGAGTTGGCTCACCTGCGTCGTCGCGATCACTGGATCACCTGGCTGGAACTGATTGCGAGCACCCTTTGGTGGTGGAACCCATTGTTCTGGTTTGTCCGGCGACAACTGCGTGAGACCGCCGAAATATCTTGCGACGCATTGGCGATCGCAGTGAACCCTGCCAGTCGCCACGAATACGCGGAATTACTTTTGCAATTTTCATCACGATCCACAGGCGGCTCTTCAGCACCCGTCCTTGCTTTGGGTGCTGGCAATGTCGCTTCTTTTGAACGGAGATTAAAAATGATTCTCTCATCCAACGTTTCAGGCAAGTTGTCAACGCGAGGCGCATTGACGATGGCTTTCCTTGCGGTAATCGCGTTGCCGTATTGGTCTCTGGCTCAGTCATCGCGTCCTGATCCATTTCTAAAACCCCTTGCGCAGAACGGCCCCGACAATTCCACGAACGATGCCGATCCAAAAACGATGCCGGAAACGACGGTGAAAGTGGATAACGCCGACAACGCGACTCCCGATAGTTCACCGAACCGTGCAAGCACCCTGCCACCAAACATCGAAACGCTTCTCGAATGGGGCGATACGGTCGATGGACTGCGCGGAGCGGTGATGATTCAGACGACAGTGCAAAAGCCCGAGTTGGTCAATCAACCCAATGTGTTTCTCGTGCTGCAGAACGTGTCTGACAAACCAATTCGGTTTTGCGACACGCAGATGAAAAAGAACAACGACGTCCGAATTAAAGAAGACATACGTACGTTGTACTTGCGAGATGAGAAAGGGATTCTCTCTGGATTCTCCAGTAGTGGAGGGACAGACACCGATGTTGTTCTGCAGCCGCGCGAAGTGGTAATGATCGATCATTTCTACGGACAAAAGCCGAATGAGAAAGGCCTCACGATCAGTGCTTCTATGGTAGACGTAATCATTCACGATCCATCGTTGTCGTATTCCGGTTCTTTGAATCTCGTTACTGCACCGGCCTCTGCTTGGTCTGGGAAACTGACGACTCCCGCAACGCGCGGCGCCTACTCTGCCACGGGTGTATTACCGAAGAATACGGAAGCTCAAAAACTTTTCCGCTACTGCCTCGATAACGCTCGACTCAACGGAGACATACCAGGCGGTATGCTCACTCGACTGAGCGAAAAGGTCCAGTATTTTATTGAGATCAATACGGGCGATCCCTCTGGCGATTCCTACGCGAAAAAGATGCAACCGCTAGTCGCTCGATTTGAGAAGACCGGTGACTGGTCGCAAGCCGACGTGGCCACGCTGTTTGATGACATCGCTGCTACGACGACGATTCCGCTCGATACGACACTCGATGCGATTCGAGAGCACACGCTCCAGCGCGGCATGCCGTTACCCAAGTCGCTACAAAACGCTAACTGGGGCGAAGCGTTGTCGGGCGGACTGCGAATGGCTTGGATTTTGGAACCATCGGTCGAACAACATCCTCTCGGTTCATCATTGAAGTCGCGAATCGTGCTCCACAACTCCGGCCTAGAACCGGTGGCCTTTGTCACTCGCAGCTTTCATCAGCCAGCACATTCAGCAGCAGACGCTACGGGCGAAGCAATCAAACTTGAATCAACCATGTGGACAACGATCGGACGTCCGGAAGCCTTCCGATTAAGTCCCGGTGAATTTTGTGAACTCTACGCGCCTGGGATCGGGGTCGGACCTCGCCACAACGACGACTGGGCAAACATTCGTCCGGGAACTTGGATTCTCGCCAACGAAGGTGATGACGTCGTTTTCCAGTCTGGCGATGTCTGGCTAACCGGCGATCATAATCAAAAAGTCGATCCCGATTGGTGGCTGACGTTTGTCAAAGAGCGACTGGGACGTGAAGCACCATTGCCGGCCGGTGAAGACGAACGCAAGCTGATCTTGTTCCGAGTTGTGCAGAATCTGTTCGATGGATCGCCAACTCCAGAAGAAGCAGAGTCGTTCAACTCAGACAAATCGCCTGAAGCGCTCGACAACTTGGCATTGCTACTTTCCAAGCGAACGTGGCTTAACCCAGTCTCTGGTTCGATTAAGAGCGGACCAACAAAGTTCAAAGTGCTTCCCGTTGACCCGAACGCGGCAACGCGTCCACGTGTTGCACTGAACCCAGGTCGATGCAACGTCAGCGAAGAGTTGCGTCTGGTGGTAACGCGAAAACAAAGCGACGGTCGCATCGTCAACGAATCTGACTTGACGTGGTACCCCAACGGCAAAGACGCTGTACCCACGCCGATCGCGCTTCCCGACGGTTACAACTCATGGGCCGCCGGCTGGTTGCCTGGGTCAAGTGTCGTGTGGTTTGCGACCAAAGATTCGCTGAGCAGTTACGACTGTGCCGATCCCGCATCGATTCAAATTCGAAAATTCGAGGGTGAACAGCAAACATCTGCGCCAATCTCAAACGAGCTTCGAGCAGAGTTGAACAGCGTGATCACTGCCAGTGAGAATCCCAAACCAAATTTCGGCCCTCCGGCCGCCGTCGCGCCCGAAACGAAGAAAGACTGAGCATCCAGCTAGTTGCTATCATTCGTTCGAAGGGGCAATTCAAAAAAGGGGAGCAGCGAGGCAGGCAAGTAGGGGACTAGTGAGATATCACAAAGGTGACAGGTGTGAATGGTACTGGCATATGCTTAGGCTGCTGTGCCATGACTCTTTCGGTTCGGGTTGCGAGGGTACTGCATGAGTTTTTAAGACATCGGTCACCGTTTGACTTCCTTTTTTTCCTGCTACTCAGGCCGCCCTACGATGCTTTGTGATGAACTTCCGTTTCCTTGCCGATCCGCTTGAGCCCTTCGAAGTACAGAAGTTTGTGTTCGAGATAGCTGTTGCAAAATGCAACTGCTTCCCGATGGAATGGAATGTCCGTACCATCGGTAACGTACGGGGATTGCAACCATGCGATGTGGTTCTCCAGCGCCCGTCGTCGTCCCAACGTTTGGCATTCTTCTCGAAATCGAACCATGGCCTTTTCGACTTCGCGGTAACGGCCGCCGATCGGAAGCTCCGAGTACTCGCCTTTGGGATTCGTCCAAATGGCTGTCCAGGCCTTGCCTTGCGAATAGAACCGTTTCAGCCAATACGCAGCAATGTCGGATGGATCGACATCCGGAGCGGTTAAGATTGCGGCGCGTGCGTACATCATTTCTTTGATGACCAACTGCGGTTCCTCGCGCCAGCGCTGGATCATTCGCACATTAACACGCTCATGATCGCCGTCTGAAAACAAGAACCGATCTACAAAAATTTCGTGACGGAATGACAAACGTCGAAGTTGCGGGAATTCGCAATAGATCGTCATCTCAGAAAACGTACTGGCTTCGTGCTCGTTGTCCCGGATCTTGTTTTTGAACGTAATGGGATCGACCACAGGCGTGCGCGCGTCCGGGCAATAAGGCATGGACGCAGCATGCATGATCTCGTGGAGATAGTACAAGTCCTGGACCAACGGATTGTCGTAGGTGCGAAATTGAATGCCACCCCACCAAGGTGAAAAGTGAGGCGCCTCGACATACTCCTTCTGTGCGCGTCCTTCGCGATCGGGGAGGGTTACGAATCTATCGGAGGGGTGGTAGAAAAAACGTGGTCGCCGTGCGAACAGATCGATCGTGCTGCGTACGATGCCGTTCTCGTCATAGGAATTTCGGAAATCCTCGGTTTGGAGAATTTCATGTCGAATGTAGTGACCGATTTCCTGCGCGGTCACGAGCGGAAGGATGTCTTTCATAGACTCTGGCCGAAACATTAGGATTGAGTTTGGGATCGATTGCATACGCCATGGACGGAGTCAAACACACGCGGACCTTCTGCTCTCCAATTGGGCCTCGCAATAGGAATCGCTCCAACTCCGAAGGGTTCGACGAAGGTTCGCCAATTCCGAGCAGAACCACATCGGCCGGACACAGGTTTAGTCCTAGATTGTGATTAGCGCGCTCGACCGCTTCGGCTTGGGTCCTTTGATATTTGCGTGGCAACTCGTGGACACCATACCGCATCATGAATGCAGATCCGATGCTGAGCGAGGCAACGTTTTTGAACCATTTGTTTCCAAACAGTCCCTGGTACTCGTGTTTCGACAGCATGCCGCCAATGCGATGGTAATAAACGCCTGCTGGCTTGCTGAGCGACAGAAATATCGCAGCGATGTTGGGATGATTGGCGTTGACGGTGAATTCTCGAGCGACACATCCGACGTAGGACAGATCGAGCATCAGTTCGGCCGTTGGTACTTTTTCGTATAGGGCCTTGGCGAATGCGTCGAAATCGTCCCAAACCATGCCATCGACGGCCGACGGTTGACTGACATACCACTGATCGTGGGGCGCGACCGACCCGAGCTCACTTTTCCAATCGTGACGATGGTGCGAACAGACCTCAATACCTGCGGCGGCAGCGTAAACGGCAAAGCCTTCGTATTCCCCGTCGAAGACATGCAGTCGCGGCTCAAAACCTTCTCGGTGTGCGGCGGCGGCATACGAGTTGATGGCTTCGCGAAGCCCTTCGCTCGCGCCGGAGGTCGGGTATTGAAAGGGGAAACTAGCCGCATCCAATTGGACAATCGGCGATGACCAAGCAAACCAAGTGTGAAAAAATTCTTCGTGGACCGCGTCCTGTTTTTGTGTCCATGCCTCGCGGAACAACGCATGGAATCGATCGCGTCCTCCAGGCAAGCCGCATTTGGGGCCATCGAGCACAGCATCAATGGTGTGTTCGGTCTCGGGCATTACCAATGCGTAGACGATTTTAGAAACGCCGGATTCGGCGAGCAATGCATTGAGCTGGAGATGGGAGTCCATGATCCTTATCCTCCGTCGTTCCGAATGAATCGTGCGACCATCAGCTACTTTTTTTATTGTACACCATCCGCATTGCGATTGCCCTTAAGGATTTCGCGTATCTCGCGGTAACGGGCCGCCAGGTTCGTTTCCTCGCCGCGTTCCACCGGCTCGTAGTATTGGCGATCCACGCCCAGATAGTCCTGCGAGGCGATTCCGCCGGGTGCGTCATGGGCGTACTGATAGCCCACACCATGGCCGAGTGCAGACGATCCCGCGTAATGGCCATCGCGCAAGTGCATGGGAACGGGGACGACCTTCCCCTCCTGCACATCCCGCCTCGCATTCATGATGGCGGTGGTTGCCGAATTGCTTTTTGGGGCCAACGATAAATAGATGACGGCCTGTGAAAGCGTCAGTTGGCATTCTGGCAATCCGATGAACTCGCAAGCCTGCATGGCCGCAACTGCGATGGAGAGGGCTCTCGGGTCTGCATTCCCAACATCCTCACTGGCAAAGATCACCAATCGTCGGCATAGGAAACGGATCTCCTCGCCGCTCTCAATTGCCCGCGCCAACCAATACAAGGCTGCATCGGCATCCGACCCACGCATGCTTTTGATCAGCGCGCTGGCCATGTCGTAGTGCTCGTTGCCCGTTGGATCGAACTGAAGGATTTTCTTCTGCATGCTTTCCTGCATGAGCTCGACCGTCAGTTCGATCGGAATGCGGTTGGAGGACAAAACCGCGACTTCCAATGCATTGAGTGCCCGGCGGGCATCTCCTTCGGCGATCCTCGCACAGAACGTCAGCGCATCCGGGTGAGCGTTGACGCGAAACCTGCCCAATCCGAACTCGGTATCGCGAAGGGCCCGCTCGAGGAGTTCGCGGATGGATGGCTCGGACAACAATTGCAATTCGAAAATTTGAGAACGGCTCAGCAGTGCCCCGTTGACTGAAAAGAAGGGATTGCTGGTGGTCGCACCCACCAAAGCGATAATGCCGGATTCTACATCGGGTAGAAGTGCATCTTGTTGTGAGCGATTGAAGCGATGGATTTCATCGATGAAGAGAATCGGTCGGGCGCCGGTCACCGAAACCTCTTGCTTGGCCCATTCAAGCGCCTCACGCAATTCCTTGATGCCACTGGTCACGGCATTGATCTGTCGAAAAGACGATTTGGTTTCGGTAGCTAGAAGCCGGGCCAAAGTCGTTTTTCCGGTGCCCGGCGGCCCATACAGCAGAATGGACTGCAATCGGCCGGCCGCCACCAACCGCCGGAGCAATTTTCCTGGTCCAAGCAACGACTCCTGACCCACCATGTCGTCGAGTGACCGTGGACGCATGCGGGCCGCTAGCGGCTGAGCTGCCTCACGATTGGATTGTTCGGCTCGTGCAAATAGGTCCATATTCCGACTCCGGAAGGTTGAGTATGGGATCCGATGGAGGAGGCTGGACCACCTCGGATCGCCGGTACACCAATACGCTTGGGCCGATGTGGCTTTGGACGCCGCCCGATCAACGCTTGGTTTTCCCGCCGTTTGCCTTACAATCTCCGGCCCATTTCGTTTTTTCGTACCCATGCGGTCCCATCAAGATGTCCGATTCTCAGCCAACCGACAACACGGAACTAGGGGTTCATCAGGCAGCTAGGCTTGAAAAACTCAAGAAAATCGAAGCCTTGGGAATCGACCCTTGGGGCCATCGTTTCGACGACCGCAGCTTCATTGGCGATGTCCGGGCCCAGTCGGGCACGGTCTTTTTCCGGCTTTCCGACGGCACGGAAGTACCCTTGCCAGATTTCGAGGGCGCGGAACCGGTCGATTACAAAGCTTGGAAAGCGGGCCAGGGACCGGGCGAAGAAATAGGTCCGAAGGTGCGCGTGGCTGGCCGTATTATTTTGATGCGAACGGCCGGCAAATTGATGTTTCTCAATATCCGCGATATGACCGGCGACATCCAGATCATGATCCCCAAGGGCCAGGTACCCGATGCGGACTTTGAATTGACCAAACTACTCGACTTCGCGGATTTGATCGGGGTCGATGGCCGGCTGGGGCGCACCAATACCGGTGAACTGACGGTCATCGCGACCAACCTCCACTTCATGACCAAAACACTGGAGCCGCCGCCGGAGAAGCACGCGGGATTGCAAGACGCGGAACTGCGGCAGCGAATGCGGTACCTGGATCTGACCTACAACCGAGATTCACTTCAGACCTTCCTCAAACGAACCAAAATTATTCAGTCGATTCGCAACACGCTGGCCAAGCATGCATTTGTCGAGGTCGAGGGGCCGACGCTGCACACCATCGCCGGCGGTGCAGCCGCAAAACCTTTCTTGACCCATCACAACGCGCTCGACATGCGATTGGTACTGCGTATCGCGCTCGAACTTCACTTGAAGCGATTAATGGTGGGTGGCATCGAGCGTGTCTACGAAATCGGTCGTGTCTACCGCAACGAAGGAATCAGCCCCAAGCACAATCCAGAATTCACCATGATCGAGCTGTATTGGGCGTATGCCGACTACCGCATCATGATGGATTTGACCCAGCAACTCATCGTTGAAGCAATTGAGGCCACGGGTCAAGGCTACCAATTGATGTGGGGGGATCTTCCCATCGACTTCACACCTCCATTCGCTCGCCGAACTTATTCCGAACTCTTCGAAGAGCACACGGGACTGAAGATTACGGACCACGCTGCGATAGCCCAATTGGCAAGTAAAATCGGATTGGATACCCAAGGCAAGCATCCCGATGTGATCGTTAGCGAGGTCTTTGAAGAAAAAGTCGAGGATTCGCTGATCGGGCCGATCTTCGTGACCGATTACCCCGCCAGCCTGTGTCCATTGACCAAACGCAGTCCAACCGACCCCAACATCGCCGAACGGTTCGAATTGTTCATTCACGGTATGGAACTCGCCAACGCCTACACGGAGCTCAACGATCCGATCTTACAAGAGAATCTATTCTCCACGCAGCTCGATGGCATGGCCGAGGACGACTCGATGGCCAAAATGGATCACGACTTCATCCGTGCCTTGCGAAATGGAATGCCACCCGCCGGAGGACTGGGTATCGGTATCGATCGACTTGTGATGCTCCTGACCAACTCGCGGAGCATTCGCGATGTGATCCTGTTCCCACTACTACGTCAAGAAAGCTAGAAGGAATCAAAGATGGAAGCAGGTATCGTCGGATTACCAAATGTCGGAAAGAGTACGCTGTTCAACGCGTTGACTGGCTCCCAAGGAGCACAAGCCGCCAACTATCCGTTTTGCACGATCGAGCCCAACGAAGGCATCGTCAGCATTCCGGATCGCAGGTTGGATGAAATCACGCACTACATCAAGACGCTGAAAATCATTCCGGCCATGTTCAAACTGGTCGACATCGCCGGCATCGTCAAAGGTGCCAGCGAGGGCCAAGGCCTCGGGAATAAGTTCCTGAGCCATATTCGCGAAGTCGACGCGATTCTTCAGGTCGTTCGCTGTTTCGAAGATCCAGATGTCATCCACGTGGCTGGTAAAGTCGATCCAGTTTCTGACATTGAAACGATCGAAATGGAATTGATGTTCGCGGATATTCAAGCCCTGGAGACGGCGCTACCCAAGGCCGAGCGAGCGGCCCGCACGGGGGACAAAGAGGCCAAGCTTCGCAGCACCGCAATCCAAGCCTGCATGGCTCACTTGAACAAAGAGTTGCCCCTGAGATTGCTGAAACTGGATGAGACGGAGGCCAAAGCCATTTCGAGCTTTGGATTGATGACTGCCAAACCGATTCTGTACATCGCCAACGTCGATGAAACCGATCTGCATGGAGAGGGCGAGTTGGTCAGCAAGGCTCGGGCTTATGCCGAAAAATCCGGCGCATTGGTGGTGCCCGTGTGCGCCAAATTGGAAGCCGAAATCGCGGAACTCGATGAACCGGATCGAAGCGAAATGCTGGCTGCCGTCGGATTGGAAGAACCTGCGTTGCAAGTCGTCGCCAAAAAAGCTTACCGGACACTCGGACTGCATAGCTACTTTACGGCAGGTGAAAAAGAAGTACGGGCGTGGACCATCCCGGTCGGCGCCACCGCGCCACAGGCCGCTGGCGTGATCCACACCGATTTCGAACGTGGTTTCATCCGCTGCGAAACGTACTCCATGGCGGATCTCGAGCAGTTCGGTTCCGAAAAAGAAATCCGAGCCGCTGGCCGCATGCGGACCGAAGGCAAAACCTACGTGATGCAAGATGGCGATATCTGCCACTTCCTCTTCAACGTGTGAGTGATCATGACTTTGAAACTCGCGATCGGAAACCTCACTGTCATTGAGATCGTCGGCGATGATCGACGAAAGATTGCGAACAATCTGATCACGCAAGACGCGAGGACATTGTCCGACGGGGACGTTGTAGAAACGTTTGTCACGGATGTGAAAGGTCGAACGCTCTGTCACGGTCTGCTGTCCTCGTTCCACGACCGGCTCTGGTTTGTATCGTCCGCAGGCTACGGCCCGCTACTAAACTCGCATATCGATCGCTATATCATCCGAGAAGACGCTTCGGTCGTCGATGTCAGCCAGGACTGGCAGGCTTATCTGTTTTCCGAATTGACGGCCCTTTTGGACCAGCTCGGGATAGACGCTGCAACCGACGAAGGTTCTCCGCCGCCGCACCAGGATTTTGCATTGCGGCGATGTTGGTCGGTGCTGAGAGAAGGGATCCCTGCGATCGCGATGCAAGTCCCTTGGCTTCCCAATTCCGCCGGCCTCGCTTTGCTCCCTCCTGCTCTTCCGGTTCGGGACCCATGGCATGCCTTGCGTGAATCTTGTGAGTCCAGCGATACTCACACGCGGTTGGCATGGGAGCGGAAACGTATCGAAGCCTTTTGGCCCTGGTTTGGCGTCGACTGCGATGCTCGAAACCTGCCTCAGGAAATGGGGATCGATGCCCGCGCTATCTCGTTCAAAAAAGGCTGTTATCTGGGGCAGGAAACGGTGGCTCGCTTGGACGCATTGGGCCAAGTGCAAAAGCGGATGGTGTTGCTTTGGATCGAAGGCGAATCGCCCGTGGAACTGCCATGTCCAATGACAGTGGATAACAAAGACATTGGGACCATCACCTCGAGCGCGATGGACGGTCGCGGAAATCGCTTGGGACTGGCTATGGTGCGGCGGCCGCACTTGGCGATAGGAACGGAATGGCGATGGAACAATCGCCTCATTCAAGTGCTCGCCCACGAAGCGATTCCTTCCTAATGCCCTGAGTGTCAGCTGCAAATCCCAAAGCCGACACACCAAGGTGAGGTTGCTGATGGAGCAGTGCGTCTAAAACAGACTTTCCGTCGAAGCAAAGCTGGGAAACCAATCGTCGCCCTTGCTAGTCCCCGCCCCGTGAACGGTTAATCCTCTGGTAATCGAAAAAAATGACTTGCGAGGGACGGTGGTGGAAATCGGTGCGAAGTCCGCCATGTTGTATTGGATCATTGCTCGATGGCTGTGAACGGCTCGCGACGCGAGACTGGGACGCGTGACACATCGAGGACTACTAACATCTTTGAAGCTCGGGCGGCCATTCCTCGCTCTCGCGAGGAGTCACGTAAAAGGAACGCTCAATGGACCGACGCAATTTGTTAACATCGGCCGGCGCCATTGCTGCAACTGGCGTTCTCGCTGGACTTACGCATGCCCAACGGAAAGGATCTTCATCAAAATCCTCTTCAACCATGGACAAAATACATGCAATGTGTCTGGAAACTTGCCGTGAATGCACCGTATCCTTTTGGAAAATGATTTAACTCATAACGGTTTTTGGATGGTTAATGAAGACATGCTGGATTTGCTCCAACGGGATGCCTTCGGATATTTTTTACGTGAGAACAACCCTGCGAACGGCCTTGTAGCGGACAAGACGCAAGCAGATGCTCCAGCCAGCATCGCCGCCGTTGGGTTTGCACTGGCAGCGTATCCCGTAGGAGTTGAGCGCTCATGGATGACGCGCGCCGAAGCAACAGAGCGAACGCTGGCGACATTGCGTTTTTTCTGGAATAGCCCGCAGGGAACAGCACCGGACGCCACAGGCTACAAAGGGTTCTACTACCATTTTCTCGACATGACGACCGGTCGCCGTGCCGGGCGATGTGAGCTTTCAACCGTCGATACCGCTTTCTTGTTGGCGGGAATGCTCACTGCGGCAATGTATTTCTATCAAGATTGTGAAGACGAGCTTGAGATTCGTACGTTAGCCGACGCGCTCTATCGCCGCGCCGATTGGCAGTGGGCGCGGAACCGTGGAGCAACCATCACCCACGGATGGAAGCCGGAAAGGGGCTTTTTGAAGTACCGTTGGGAGGGATACAACGAGGCCCTTATCGTCTACCTGTTGGGCCTCGGTTCGCCGACATTCCCGCTGCCAGTGGAATCCTATTCGGCGTGGGCCTCCACCTATGAGTGGAAGGAGATCTATGGGCGCGAGTTCCTGTACGGCAGCTCGCTTTTCGTCCACCAATACTCGCATCAGTGGATAGACTTCCGCGGGATTCAGGATGTCTTCATGCGCGACAAGGGCATCGACTACTTCGAGAATAGCCGGCGCGCGACCTATGTTCAGCAACAATACGCGATTGATAATCCTTACGGATTCGAAGGCTACGGCCAATACTTCTGGGGTCTAACTGCGAGCGATGGTCCTGGTCGGATGTCGCGACAAGTGTCCAACGTAAGACGCCGCTTCTTCGGCTATGTAGCGCGCGGTGTACCGTACGGACCCGATGACGGGACCGTCGCCCCATGGGCAGTGGTGGCCTCGCTCCCCTTTGCGCCTGAGATCGTGCTGCCGACGGTTCGAAATTTCGAAGTTGTCTACCCGAAGATCAAGGGCAAGTATTGCTTCAAGTGCAGCCTCAATCTGACTGTTCCGCACAAATCGCCAGACGAGCGAGGTTGGACTTCGCTGTATCACTACGGAATCAACATGGGTCCGGTTGTTTTAATGTGCGAGAACTACCGCTCCGGCCTGCTCTGGCAGCTGATGCGGCGTTGCCCTTACCTCGTCACAGGCTTACGGCGTGCCGGGTTCACGAACGGCTGGTTGTGAGAATTGCTAATCAATGACCAACGGCTAGAAGCAATCGCGTTGGACGTGCTCCGCCAGCAGCTTTTTGAGTTGATTGATATTCTCGAGTTCTTGCGCCTTCACAGTACGCCAGAATTTCTGCAAACTCTCGTGACCATCGGCATTCTCAATATACTGGTCGTATCGCCAAACGCCGTCCAGTCGTCGGCTCAAGTCGTGGATCAGGTCGTGATCATGATTCTCACAACCTTGTGTCTTTCCGATGAACTGGTAATCGGTTTCGCTTTCTGTTTTGGTTTCGGCTTTCGTGGACATAGTAACATTCCTTCTGAGAAGAGTAACTTAGGAAACTTTTGCAAACGATTTGTTGCGGCCTGATTTGGAATTGAGATCGATGTGAACGCCAGCATTCTCCACACGCACGCTCACGCCGTATCGCTTGTGGTTTTCGCTGGTGAGGTTCTGATCGACAAAATTGGACCAGTGAACTTCATCGTATCCGCTGCAACGTTCTGTGATATCGAGCATTCAACCAAACCTTAGTGGTGGAAAGCATTACCGGCAGCATGCGCCATGACATCAACACGGTCACCATAGAAGTCGCCGCAGACGTCACTACGGAAGAGATATTCGTCTTCGCATTGATCGTGGCGTCTTTATTCCTCGCCTCGAGTCCAAGAAGAGTTGTTCCTCTCGAAAAAAGTGACTTGCGAGGGACTGTGGTGGAAATCGTGGTGAGATCCGCCATGTTGTTTTGGTTGATCACTCAATGGCCGTGAACGGCGCGCGATGCGAAACTGACAGCATAAACTCGTCTCGCCGTGGAACTACGATCAGGAGCATTCAAATGGATATTCTCCAAAGATCTGAAGATGATTACTGGATCCTGACTAGAAACCGAATGTCTTGCAGGCTTCGCGGGCTGTTGGTGGTGTGAAACATCGCTCGGGGCACATGCGAGGCGGAGCCGGAGGAGCTTTGGCGCGAGACGCATGAATAATCCAACGGTAAAGGAAATGATGATGAGTACAATCACGAAACGGCACTCTGAAAAGCTGTCCAAAAACCTCCTGCACAGAATGGATGCATATTGGCGAGCGGCCAATTATCTGTCCGTGGGGCAGATTTATCTTTACGACAACCCCTTGCTAAAAGAGCCGTTGAAGAGGTCGCACGTCAAACCGAAACTACTCGGCCATTGGGGTACGACGCCCGGGCAGAATTTTATCTATGTACATTTGAATCGCGCAATTCGAGCGTTCGATTTGAACATGATTTACATCTCCGGTCCCGGACATGGCGGACCTGCAGTTGTCGGCAATACCTATCTGGAAGGGACTTATAGCGAGGTCTACCCTGATATCACGCAGGATGAGATTGGCCTTCAGAAACTGTTCAAGCAGTTCTCGTTCCCCGGCGGCATTCCCAGCCACGTTTCGCCTGAATGTCCAGGCTCGATTCACGAAGGTGGCGAACTGGGTTACTCGCTCAGCCATGCTTTCGGAGCGGTATTCGACAACCCGGATTTGATAACAGCATGTGTCGTCGGCGATGGCGAAGCGGAGACGGGGCCACTTGCTACCTCCTGGCACTCCAACAAATTCTTGAACCCGATTACCGATGGAGCCGTCCTGCCAATCTTGCATCTGAATGGATACAAGATCGCAAATCCGACGGTCTTCGCTCGGATCACTCACAAGGAACTGAAGCAGTTTCTAAAGGGTTGCGGATGGAAACCCTACTTCGTCGAAGGCGACGAGCCCGAAGCGATGCACAAGCGGATGGCGCATGTCATGGATCGGGTGATTGAAGAGATTCATGACATTCAAACCAATGCACGCGAGAACAACGACGCATCAAGACCACTCTGGCCGATGATCGTACTTAATTCACCCAAAGGTTGGACGGGACCGAAATTCGTTGATGGACTCCAAATCGAAGGGACATTCCGGGCGCACCAAGTGCCACTGCAAATCGACGACGATCACCCCGGACATCTTGAACTGCTCGAAGAATGGATGAAAAGCTACCGACCGGAAGAACTTTTTGATGAACGAGGCCGATTGCTTGAAGAACTTGCTGAATTGGCTCCTCAGGGTGAGCGGCGGATGGGAGCGAATCCACATGCCAATGGTGGATCGCTTCTGCAGGACTTGGTCATGCCGGACTTCAGGAAACACGCGGTCGATGTGCCGGTTCCCGGAGCAATAGAAGCGGCGGATACCCACGTCTTAGGCGAGTTTTTTCGTGACGTTGCCAAACTGAATCAGAAGCAGCGAAACTTTCGTATCTTCGGACCTGACGAAACTCTTTCCAATCGACTAAACGCTGTCTTTGAGGTCACGGATCGGCAATGGGACGCTCGCACGCAAGACAACGACGAGTTTCTGGATCGTGACGGTCAGGTCATGGAAATGCTCAGCGAGCATCAGTGCGAAGGTTGGCTCGAAGGCTATTTATTGACGGGAAGGCACGGGCTGTTCAACAGTTACGAGGCCTTCATTCATATCATCGATTCGATGTTCAACCAGCATGCCAAGTGGCTGAAAGTCACGGCCGGAATTCCATGGCGCAAAAAAATCGCTTCGCTGAACTATCTACTCGCCTCCCACGTTTGGCAGCAGGCGCACAACGGTTTCACGCATCAAGATCCGGGCTTCATCGACCATGTCGTAAACAAAAAAGCGTCGATTGTTCGTGTCTATTTACCCCCCGATGCGAATTGCCTGCTGTCGGTTTGGGATCACTGCCTTCGGAGTCGGCATTATGTGAATGTTGTGATTGCTGGCAAATACAAGTCGCCTCAGTGGCTTTCGATGGGTGAGGCGGTCAAACATTGCACGGCAGGCATCGGCAAGTGGCATTGGGCGAGCAACGACGACGACGCCGATCCTGATGTGGTCATGGCATGCTGCGGAGACGTTCCTACGCTAGAAACCCTTGCGGCGGTGTCTATCCTGCGCGAACACTTGCCGGAACTCAAAGTGCGCGTCGTAAATGTTGTTGACCTGATGAAGTTGCAAGCCGCATCAGAGCATCCACACGGGCTGAGCGATGAACACTTCGATGCGCTGTTCACTCGCGACAAGCCGATTATCTTTGCATTTCACGGCTATCCTTCGCTGGTTCATCAACTGACGTATCGCCGAACCAATCACCACAACTTGCATGTACGTGGCTACAAAGAGGAAGGGACGATTACAACGACCTTCGACATGACTGTGCTGAACGATCTCGATCGTTTTCACCTGGTGATGGATGCCATCGACCGCCTGCCGCGGACCGGCGATCAGGGTTCTCGCTTGAAACAGCAACTGATGGACAAATTGCGCGAACACTCGGCTTATATCCGCGAGCATGGTCAGGACATGCCAGAGATTCGCAACTGGCAGTGGCCAAACTGACTCGGTGGTCGCAATTCCAACTCTGCGATTACAAGATTAGACAAAATTTTTCACAAAGGATGCCCTGAATGCTCAAACACACTCTCATTGCAGCGGAAGGGATACTCATCCTCGAACCCTCATCGCCACTTGAAACAGCCGACTTTGAAGCGGTAGCACGTGATATCGATCCTTACCTTGTGGACAATGGATCATTGACTGGCGTGCTAATCGTCGCCAAAGCGTTTCCAGGCTGGCTAAATTTGGAGGCTGCGATCGCTCACCTGCGGCTGATTGAAAGCTATCACCAAAGAATAAAAAAGCTAGCGATCGTTAGCGACAATGGTCTACTGAAGCAATTGCCAAAATTCGCTGCTCATCTATTGCGTCCAGAGGTCAAGCACTTTTCAGAGTCGGAATACGAAGAAGCGATGGAGTGGATTAGGGAAGTTCCGGTACCAGCGAGCATGACTGACCGCCACCTACCGGTATTGAAGCAACCACCACCACAAAGGAGAACAATATGAAGATCCATTTGAATACCGATGCAAATATCGATTGTCACGAGGAGCTGACGGTGCCGCAGATAAGTTGACCAGATTGATTGAGCGCACCCTTGGGCGACTGCACGATCATAGAAGGTCGCGACACTGACTCGCGTCGGTTTGATTCGACCAACGATTAAAGAAAATGCTGAGGTATCCGAGATGAATACGCAATTGCTTGTAAACACCGCAAACGCGCTGGTCGCCGACGACAAGGGCCTGCTCGCAATGGATGAAAGCAATCCAACTTGCAACAAACGATTTGCTAAGTTGGGGATCCCCCAAACCAAAGAGGTCCGGCGCGTCTATCGCGAGATGATTGTCACCACGCCAGGACTTGGCGAGTGTATCAGCGGTGCGATCCTCTATGACGAGACGATTCGCCAGCAAAAGAAGGATGGCACTCCCTTTGCCAGTGCTCTTACCGGAGCGGGGATCATTCCTGGCATTAAAGTGGACACGGGCGCCAAGGATATGGCAGGTCATCCGGGTGAGAAAATCACCGAAGGTCTCGACGGCTTGCGCGAGCGTCTGAGTGAATATTTTCAAATGGGCGCTCGTTTTGCGAAGTGGCGGGCGGTCATCGCGCTCGACGATTCTCTTCCCAGTCGAGGTTGTATCGAGGCCAACGCTCACGCACTTGCACGGTATGCTTCCTTGTGCCAGGAATCGGGCTTGGTTCCAATTGTCGAACCAGAAGTCCTCATGGCTGGCTCGCATACTCTTGAACGCTGCGCGGAAGTGACAGAAGAAGTTCTGCAAACTGTTTTCGAGCAGATTCACGTGCAAGGAGTCATGCTGGAGGGGATGATACTCAAGCCCAACATGGTGCTGGCTGGTTTGGCTTGTCTAGAGCAACCAAGCTTGGACGAAGTCGCCGATGCGACGGCGAATTGTATTTGGCGAACCGTTCCCGCCGCAGTACCTGGAATAGCGTTTCTGTCAGGCGGCCAATCTGCCGAACTTGCATCAGCCCGATTGAATGCCATCAACATTCAATGCACTTCACGATCGCCCTGGGCTCTGACATTTTCATTCGCCCGTGCGATTCAGCAACCGGCTTTGGAAATCTGGCGAGGCGACGATGCCAATGTCAACGCTGCCCAGCAAGAACTGCTTTGTCGCGCCCGTTGCAATCGAGCCGCGCGTCGCGGCGAATACAAGGCCGCATTGGAAAAGAGCTGCGCATGAATAACTCCATCTCTGTTGCTTTCACGGGCATAAAAATCGTCGGCATCGCCGCTGACCACGGAGGCTATGCGTTAAAAGAATACCTCGTCGAGATGCTACGCAAATATGGCATTGTGGTTTTCGACTTCGGCGATTCGCGTCTTAAACCGGCCGATGACTACCCCGATTTTGTAGTGCCGATGGCACGTGCCGTTGCGACAGGAGAAGTGGAACGAGGCATAGCAATATGCGGCAGCGGCGTCGGTGCGTCCGTCGCTGCAAACAAAGTGGCAGGTGTCCGTGCGTGTTTAATTCATGACATGTTTTCCGCCCATCAAGGGGTCGAAGACGACGACCTGAACGTCATGTGCCTTGGCGGACTCGTTGTCGGTCGCGCTTTGGCGTGGGAACTTGTGCAAACATTTCTAAGTGCATCCTTTTCCGGAGTGACGCGACATCGTCGCCGCCTGGCGAAGGTAGCAAGACTCGAAGAGCAGCCGAGCAAGTCGCATGGCTTGGAAATCGTACTGCCGGAAGGCATATGACTATTAAGAAACTAATCGTAACGAGTGATCGAAGCCATCATCGTTTTTTTGACGGACGGTCGACCGGCAAATCAACTTCAAGAGGGGCATCAATCGAAACAAACCAGCTGTCATTCGCGTGCTTCTGGCATAAGATGCAATCAATGCGGCCTTCACCCTTCGCGGAATCTAAGACTCGAGGATAAAATGCTCACCTGTTTTGAAGCACTAGTTACTGGAGGTCAACTTCCTCGGCAATCCAATGCGAAGTGGCGAGACGAAGGGATTTTTCGTTGGAATCAAGCGGAGCTGTCTTCGGCGTCCGTTAAGCCTCATCCGCAGCCAAATCCAATACCGCAGCCCCAACCGCCTGCGCCGCCGATTACGCGACCAGACCCGCTTCCTAAACCACTTCCGCATCCCGCACCACTGCCGATGCCGGGCCCCATCTAAGCTGCGGAGAATTTAGATGTGCGATGAACTTAAATGGAAATGCCGAGCGATGGCCCGCGTAATTTGGCGCGCGACGGTCGGACGCTTCTTTGGGTTGATGCGAATTGTGGCGATGGCCGTTTGCGTTAGCGGCCCACCGACGACATCTCTGTTGGCACAGGGGCCAGGGGGCGCAAGTGATACAGCACCGAGAATCGTGGCTCCTGAAAAGGAAGACCTCGCCCCGGCGCCCGTCAAGGTGGATGTCAAGCCTCTCGCGCGCGACGAGGAGATCCGCGCGCGACTTCAGAGTGTCCTCGATGCCACGGGCTGGTTCACCGAACCACTGGTCCGGGTCGAGGAAGGAGTCGTCTTCCTCAAGGGCCGGTCGGAGACCGATGAGCTCAAGAAGTGGGCCGGAGATCTGGCGCGGAATACGCAAGATGTCGTCGCTGTGGCCAATCGGATGGAAGTACCCGAGCCGTCGGTGTGGGATTTCGGCCCAGCGTGGAGCGGGCTGATGGTCTTGTGGCGAGACTTCATCCGCTCGCTTCCCTTTTTTGCTTTTGGGCTGTTTATTCTCGCACTTTCGATAGGAGCCAGCCTAATGGCAACCCGCGGCGTGCGGGCGTTCCTGCAACGCAGGGTTCGAGCGAAACTTCTGCGAAATGTGATTGCGCGGAGTATCGGCGTACTCGTCTTCCTCATCGGGACCTATATCGTTCTCCGAGTTTCCGGCCTGACCCAACTGGCGTTGACGGTGGTCGGCGGCACCGGCCTGATCGGTCTGGCGGTTGGCATTGCCTTCCGGGACATCACGGAGAACTTCCTTGCGAGCATTTTTCTCAGCATGCAACGGCCATTCGAGACCGGTGACCTAGTCGAGGTTGCCGGCGTGACCGGATACGTGCAGCAGTTAAACGTCCGCACAACAATTGTGATGACCCTCGACGGCAACCTCGTACAGATCCCCAACGCCACCGTCTACAAGAGCAACCTTCGCAATTTCACCACCAACGTCAACCGGCGCGAGGACTTCGTCGTCGGCATCGGCTACGACGATTCGATCAACGAAGCACAGGAGATCGCGCGGAAGGTGCTCGCGGACCACCCGGCCGTCCTAAATGATCCCGAACCCTCAGTGCTGGTGGATACCCTAGGGCGAGCGACCATTAATTTGCGCATCTACTTTTGGCTCAACGGCCAAGAATACAGCTGGTTGAAAGTGAGGTCGTCCGTGATCCGGCTTGTCAAACTCGCCTTCCAGAAACAAGGCATCTCGATGCCTGACGAAGCCCGAGAGGTCGTCTTTCCACAAGGCATCCCCATCACCATACTCGACGGCAAATCGGGTGAGAGCCATGATGTCGGCCCAGTCAATCGACTCCCTGCCCAACCCATACATAATGAACTTGATGCGCCTTCCACAAAAGCAGAGGGTGGACTAGCCAGCGAAGCTGGTGTCATCAAGGACCAGGCCCGGCAGGTCAAGCCGCTGAACGACGGGGAGAACCTGCTCAAGGCTAATTCTGGCACAGCACCCGCAGGTGAAAAGGGGAAGAACGAAGGCGAAAACGGAAGAGAGACCGACAAATGATCGCGAAACGGAAGCATGGGTGGCAAGAAATGCGGTCGAGCTTCTGGTTCGTACCCGCGGCTATCGTTCTGAGTGCGGTGAGACTTGCCAAGGGCATCTTCCGATGTTTGACGGATGGCCCACCGGAAAATCAAGTTTCAGATCGCAATCACTTGGCGGATTCAACCAGACTACTTTGGTCGTCTGCTCGATTCTACAAAGAGACTGCTCAAGCAATAATCCAATTACTAAAACATCGGTGCGGTCACCGACGTCAACGATTGATACGGATACAAGAGTAAGGATGCTTCAATGGTCACGGTCTCCTACACTAGACAGCGACGAATAACCCTCGTTCAAGCCAGTAGTGCTACAGAAAAAGAAAGCAGTTCCGAAAAACTGCTCGCGCGAGCCAGCGCACAGGTTTTATCCCGTTTGGAGATACAGTTGAGATGTACCCAAATCGAAAATGGATGGAGCCACCAAGATCGAGCTGAACGACTACAATCGGGCAAAATCGCCCGTGCATGGCTCTCAAAGCTTATGGATCAGTCAGAAACGGACATGAATGCTTCGAAGTGTTTAGTCCAACCAGCAGCCGTCACAGCCTCATAATCAGAGCATCGAATGACACTACGAGTTTACCTAATGAGGCACGGCGAAACGGCTTGGTCGTTGTCGGGACAACACACGGGGCGAGTCGATATTCCGCTGACTGAAAACGGCGAAGCGGAGGCGCGGCTGCTTGGCGAACGTATTGGTTCGATTGCATTCACTCAAGTTTTTTGCAGCCCACTGCTCCGCGCACGACAGACATGCGAGTTGGCCGGGCTATCGCAAAATCGGTTGATCGACAACGACTTGGCCGAATGGGACAATGGCGATTACGAAGGCAAAACACACGCGGACATCTCTGCCGTGCAGCCGAATTGGAATCTCTTTCGCGACGGTTGTCCGAACGGCGAAATGCCCATGGATATTAGCGCGCGAGCCGATCGGCTGGTGGCTCGCTTTAGTGCACTAGATGGCAGTATTGCCGTGTTCGCTCACAGCCATCTGGGTCGCGTTCTGGCAGCGCGTTGGATCGGACTTGCCGTCGAACAAGCCGAATATTTTTTGCTCGACACGGCTTCAGTGAGCATCCTCAGCCTCGATCGCGAGGGAAATAAGCCAAGGTCAATGATGCTGTGGAATTCTACACCAACGACGTCATTTTCGGGGCGTTTGAAGCAAACTTGTGGATCCGCAGCATCAATGAAGCAGCGAGCACTTGAACGCTGGGAAAACGAAGGTGGCGAAGTCTCACTGACATCTGTACAACGAGCGATCGACTAAAACGCGATAGCGGATTCAGCCATCCAACTAAATCACTGATTGTGAATGCCCTCTCGGTTGAAGATAAACATGATCCCGAAGACGCCAGAAGAACTCAATACACACCGCGTCCCAGCCGGCCCAACAATGCGGGCCATTCAGTACGATCACTATGGGGATGCGAGCGTTCTCCACGTCGCTGATTACCCGGTTCCACGTCGCTTGCCAGGCCAATTGTTGATCGAAGTGCTGGCTTCAAGTGTGAACCCCATCGATTACAGGTTTCGTCGTGGTGATTTGAAGGGCATCATTCCATTCGGCTTCCCCAGAATTCCAGGCTACGATGTGGCGGGGATCGTCGTTGATACGGATAGTGGAAGCGAGTTCATCGAAGGGGATCGTGTCATGGCCTTTCTTGATCATACTCGCGGCGGCGCATTGGCTGACTATGCGGTTTGCGCGGTCTCGTCCGCGGCCAAGATACCGGCCACGATGCCGATGAAAGAGGCCGCAGCGATCCCACTTGCGGGTTCGACCGCACTGCAATCACTTCGCAACCACGGCAAAATCAAAAGCGGGCAATCCGTGCTCATCAACGGCGCAAGCGGCGGAGTGGGAATGTTCGCGGTCCAAATCGCCAAATCGTTCGATTGTCACGTAGACGCTGTCGCCAGCGGCCACAACCGAGAATTTTGTTTGTCCCTTGGGGCCGACCACTTTTACGACTACGAGAAGGAGAATTTTACAGAGTCCAAGGAACGCTGGGACATTGTTTTTGACGTCGCTGGAAAGGCACATTATCTCGATGCTCGAAGGATCTTGAAAGACGGTGGGCATTTCGTCTCAACGGAGCCGAGCATAGTGGGAATGATGATGACCATTCTGACTTGGCCATTGTCGAAATCCGGGCAAGTCATGTTGGCCGTTCCGTCAGGCGACGATCTCAAAGAACTGATCCGACTCTATGAGCGCGGTAAAATACGTATCGTCATTGATAGCTGCTTCTCATTCGCACAGGCGGCTGAAGCTCATCGCCGCATTGAAGCGGGGGTCGATCATGGAAAGGTTGTGTTGACCAATGCACCCACCGTTGTGAGCAACCCCGCGACACAGAACGCCAATTAAGTTCAGGCCTCCGCCGGTCCCGCAATTTTTCTGCTGGTGGATTTCACCACGGTCTATTGGCGGTTCGTTCGATGGTCCCAGTGCTTTCTTTCTCGTAGAAATATGGTACTCGAGTCACTGAAACGTAAGTTAAAGACGCAGTAGGACATCCTGAAATGCCTCAAACCCTGCAAGTCGTGATTATCAAGCCAAGTAAATACATGGCTGACGGAGCTGTGGAACGCTTTCGCCGAGGGTTCATGCCCAATAGCACCGTCCCGCACATTCGCAGCATGGTTCCACCGGAGATGAGTCATCTACGCATCGAATCCCACGCAATCGATGAGTACGTTTATACGGACCTCAAGTATCTAAAACTGCTTGAGTCGACTCGCAATACGCGCACGCTGATAGCTTTAGTAGGAGTACAGAGTCATCAGTTCCATCGTGCGCTCGATCTTGCCGCTTTGGCTAAAACACACGGCTGTATGGTGGTTATTGGCGGGCCGCACGTAATGACTTGTGACACGTCGATGCTCCAAGGGCACGGCGTCAGCTTTGCCCAATGCGAAGCCGAACTCGTTTGGAATGAGATATTGGGCGATGCGATATCGGGAGAATTGAAGTCATTGTATGGAGCAGGTTTGCGTTGGCAGGAGAACCTCGATTCCCCCGTTTTGATTCCACCTAATCGTGCCGAGCTTGCTAGGTACATCGTACCGATGCTGGGAGTTTATCCAGCAAGAGGCTGTCCGTTCCTGTGCAACTTTTGCTCTGTCACCAAGATCGCTGGACGCAAGATTCGTGGCCAGAGTATCTCAACGACTATGGCAAGCTTGCGGGCGGCAAAAGGGGCCGGAGTCAATACGATCATGTTCACCTCCGACAACTTCAACAAATACCCACAAGCGGAGGAGTTGCTCGAAGCGATGGTCGATGAAAAGCTGGGAATGAAGTTCTTTGTCCAATGCGACACTCAGATCGCCAAACAAGAATCGTTGGTTGAGAAGCTTGCAAAAGCTGGATGCTATCAGATGTTTGTCGGAGTCGAATCATTCGATCGCGGGACGTTGATCGCAGCAAATAAAAAACAAAACCGACCCGAGGCATATCATGACATTGTGCGGTTGTGTCGGGAGCATGGAATCGGCTCGCATTTCTCAAACATTCTTGGATTCCCACAAGATACTGAAAAAACGATTTCTGATCATCTGGATGTTCTTCAATCCATCGCACCCAATTGGGCATCGTTTTATATATTGTGTCCGATTCCTGGGACCGAGCAATACGACACGTTCCTGCAAGAGGGTTTGATAACGGAGCGCAATCTCGACCGTTTCGATACAACTTGTCTTACCTGGAAACATCCAAACCTTTCGCCTGCGAAACTGTCTGAGCTCTTGTATGGTTGCTACAGCAAATTCGCTTCTCTAGGTCATGCCATCACGAATATTCGGAACATTGCATCGCAGAATGGTCGTGGAAACTTTCTTGAAAAGATCGGCAGTGTGGCGATGTCCTCGTTTGTTCGATACTCGGCTTGGCGCAGAACTCATCCCATGTCTGGAGGAGTCATGCGAGTGCGGCTAGACGGTGTAAGGGACTATCTGGACCTCCGACAACGGGTGTTTGGATTCGAGTTAGCTCCCTTACCACAAAGCTTGAAGCTGCCGGAAGCAGAAAATCTTATTCGCCCTTCGACTCGCATTGTCGCAAATTCAATCAGCCCCAAAACCCTGTCTGCCATTTAATCGAAAGAGAAACAACATGCTTCAAACTATCCTGATTATTCTTGTGATACTGTTCCTTTTGGGCGGAATAGGAACGTTGCCCAATTGGTCTCATAGCCGAAGCTGGGGGTATGGTCCGAGCGGTGGAATGGGTCTCGTTGGCGTCATCCTGCTTGTGGTGTTGATTATGTTGCTGATGGGGCGACTGTAGAGAACGTTAAAACACAAGAAGGAGATTCCGTCGATTAAACACACATTGTTGATGTTCTTTGCTGCGGGGCTGCTTGCGACCTTTGGATGCAATTAGAATCCGTGTAGTTCGCCACCAGACAACGAGAAACCCTCAACGTCAACCATGGAGGATAGAAAGCGCAATGCAGCTGAATCCATGAACGCGAAGGGGGCACGATCTGCTTGGGAGAATATACAAAGGCCTTCGGAAGTGCCTCGAGCTTGAATCGCGAGCTCCCGTTCAATCCAAGATTTCCGTTGGTAAACTCTCGTTTCCAACGCCGCGCGTGACCTAAGAGCCATCCCACGTCGATGTTGCGATGCCATGTTGCGTCGAGATCATGCGGTTCAGAACATTTTTTTAAGCGAATAGACCCTTCGGGTGCAGTCCTTCTAACCGCTCGCGTGTTCCTCGAAAGCTGCATTCAGCACTCGCAGTTACCTCGATTTTCATTGCTCACGCCATATGTCTGAGAATGGTAGGGAGGCTGTTGCAAGTATGGTTTGCGAGCAAACCAATGCGCCGAAGTCGAACGTTTTAACTCGCCACCGAGCTTGTCTCGGTGGAAGTACGATTGGCAACCAGAGGATCTACGCCCCCCCCTCCTCCAATTCAGGGGTCGCGGCCTGCGGCCGCGAC
>JBGSHV010000063.1:0-94644 GCA_041752005.1 Pirellula sp.
AAAGTGTGCTATTTGATGGGGACTAACAGATGAGTCAAACGACAGCAAGTCTGAAGCGACAGATCGGAGGAGCCACGGATCTGCAAGCGGTGGTTCGAACGATGAAAGCGATGGCCGCTTCCAACATTGTCCAGTTTGAAAGTTCGGTACAGGCGCTCGCTGATTACAGCCGTACCGTCGAACTCGCGCTAAGTGTTTGCCTTCGCGAAGCCGACACCAAAATCCAACCCGAATCAGTAATGACAGCCGGCACGCAAAAGACGGCCGCGATCGTCTTCGGTTCCGATCAGGGCCTCGTCGGACAATTCAACGCAATCATTGCTGACGAGGCGCTGAAAACGCTATCTAGTTTGCCAGACAAACAGATGATTTGGGCCGTTGGTGAGCGAGTTCACTCGCGTTTGGCGGACACAGATTCTCAATTGATCGGTCGATTCAATGTGCCGAGCACGGTGAAAGCGATCGCACCTTTGGTGGGACAACTTCTCATCGAGTACGAGACGCAAGCGAAACGACATCCAGCAAACCAGCTCTTCTTGTTTTACAATCGCCTCACGGTCGGTTCTCTCTATGAACCGGTCATTCAACGTCTCCTACCGCTGGACGACCCATGGCGTCGTCGTCTCTGTGAAACCCCGTGGCCGGCGAAGAATCTGCCACAAGTTCTTGGCAACGAAGTTCAAACGATACGCAAACTAACCGGCGAATACCTTTTTGTGTCCGTGTTCCGGGCCTGCACCGAGTCTTTGGCCAGCGAGAACGCCAGTCGATTGGCTGCTATGCAACCAGCTGACAAAAACATTGAAGAACTACTCGGGACTCTCAACTCATCCCTTCATCGTCAGCGACAAAGTGGCATCGACGAGGAATTGTTCGATGTCGTTTCGGGCTTCGAAGCATTGAAGGGACGAAGTTTAGATTCAGATCAGCCATAGTGGGATAGCACACGGTAAGTAATTGAAGTAGCGGACGCTAACGCCCCGACGGCTGATAAATGCTCAATGGCGACTATAACAATTCGGCCAGCAGTTTCTTGAGAGCGGTGAAATCAACCGGCTTGACCATGTGGCTGTTGAACCCGGCATTTGCCGATTTCTCGCGGTCTTCGTCCTGCCCCCAACCGGTCAAGGCGACGATCACGATCTTCTTGCCGCATGCCTGTTCTCGGATGCGGCGGCACGCTTCATAGCCATTCAAGTTGGGTAGGCCAATGTCCATGAGAATCACATCGGGCTTGAACGTCGCTGTTGCTTCGACCGCTTCAAGGCCGTCGTAAGCAGTATGCGTCCTGTTGCCAGTGAGCCTAAGTAGGAGCGCGAGCGTGTTGGCTGAATCGCGGTTGTCATCGACAACCAGAATGCGGCAAGATGTTGCACTGGGTGTTTCACTTTCGGTCGACTCTGGTGGCAGCGGTGTCGCAGTTTCGACGATGATTGGCAAACGCACCACGAACTCACTACCCTGATCCTTGCCAGCACTCTTGGCTTCCACCGTACCGCCGTGCATCTCCACCAAGTTTTTCACGAGCGTCAGGCCGATGCCCAACCCGCTTACCGAACGCTCCAACGACGTATCAATCTGAGTGAACATATCAAAGATACGGGGAAGTTCTTTCGCCACGATGCCGATGCCGTTGTCCCGCACTCGGATATTCGCTTGTTCGCCTTCACGCTCGACAACTAGGGAAATGCGACCGCCCTTATCGGTGAACTTGCAAGAATTGTTCAAGAGATTGCCCACCACCTGAACCAGCCGAGTCGGGTCGGCGTTGAGATAGATCGGCTGCTGCGGCATGGTGACGGTCAGTTCATGGTTCATGTCCTTATACAAAGAGCGGACGGCTTCGACGGCTTGGTGTATGGAGGGCGCCAGTTCGATTCGCCGCCTTTGGAGTTCGATCTTGCCACGGCTGATGCGGCTCACGTCAAGTAGGTCATCCACCAATCGGACCATGTGATCGACTTGACGTTCCATCATTACGGATGCCGTCTCGACTGCCTTCACATCGCTGCCATTGAGTCGAATGATTTGTACAGCATTGCGGATAGGAGCCAGCGGGTTGCGAAGCTCGTGGGCCAACATTGCCAAGAACTCGTCCTTGTGTCGGATCGATTCGGCCAATTCGCGGGCCCGTTCGCGGACAGCGGAAACGTCATAGACAGCAAGCAAGATCAACTCGGGATTTTTGGAATCGGGAGGGAAAGGCCGAGCGTTGAGCAACATGGTCTTTCGACCAAGATCCGGGAAAACGTGTTCAACCTCAAAGTCGTAAATCGGCTCGCTACGGGTGAGAACCTTGTCGAGCAATTTCCTCAGGCCAGGAATGTCCCATTGCCCGTTCCCCAGGTCGTATACGAAGCACTTCTCAGTTTCCGCTTTTGAGACTTGAAATGTTTCATAGAAGGAGCGGTTGGCCGTTTTGACTCGGAGGGTGCTGTCAAGAACGACAAACGGTTCTCGTAGAGTTGAAACAATGTCCTCACCGTAGGCCAGCGCCTGATCCAAAGCGAGCTCCGACTTTCGCCGCTGAGAGATGTCGCGAAAGATCAGCACAACACCCGAGATTTCTTGCTTTTCATTTCGGATGGGTGCTGCGCTGTCGTCAAACGGTACTTCAGTGCCGTTTTTGGTAATGAGCAGGCAGGGGCTTGCCAGCTTGAACGTGCGACCTTCCTGTAAGGAAAGCAGTGCAGGATTTTGAACAGGCTGGCGGCTTATCTCGTCGATGATGGCGAATACGTTATCGATAGGTTGCCCCACAGCGTCTTGCAGCGTCCATCCCGTCACGGATTCTGCAACGGGGTTCAGGAATGCAACCCGCCCTTCGCTGTCCGTGGTAATCACGGCATCACCGATGCTGGAGAGCGTGTCGAGCAACCAATCCCGCTGCTCGTGCAAATCTTCAACGGATTCAGGGGGAGCAATCGCGTCGTTTGGTTTCGACTCGCTATTCATTACTTGTCACGTTAAGGTTGAGATATCGAACGTCCTTTGCGTGGTCGTGCCATGGTAATTCACTTACTTGGTGCGAATGAGGCGACGCCTCGCGAAGATTCCATTTCATTGAACAGCTCGTTGGCAAATCGACAGTACTCAATTGGTGCTGTTCATGCTCTACGATTGTGCCGAACTTGCGTTGGCTCGAACATCGAAGCCAAAGCCATTCCGGGCATGGCGGATTCCGCCAGAAAGGAAGACATGGGGTTAGTGACCACAAAGACACGAAGGCAAAAAGTTGCGAATGCCCATCGTGTCTTTGCGAATTCGCGGTTCAATTTTCAGCCCTGAAGCAGAGTCGCCGTTGCGAAAAACAGGTCTCATGGGTGACGTTCCTGACAAGCAACTGTTACGATGCAGGGTTCGCTACGAACAGGGTTGAGTGAACAAAAGGCGGTCAGTATGGACGAAGTACCCAGCCAGGAGTCGCCTAGCGGTTTCCCCATTGTCGGGATTGTTGCTTCGGCCGGAGGACTGGACGCGTTCAAGAAATTCTTCGCCGCGATGCCTAGCGACAGCGGGATGGCTTTTGTACTGGTCCCGCATCTCGATCCGTCCCACGATAGTTTGATGGTCGAGCTACTAAGCAAGGTGACGTCGATGCCGGTCGTTGAAGCCGGTCAGGATTTGATCGTTGAGGTCAACAGCGTTTACATCATTCCACCGAAAAACTTCCTAGCCATTTCTGACGGTCGACTTCAGTTAAGTGAGCCGCCAAAAGAACGTTCGTGGCAAACATCCATCGATTTTTTCTTGCGATCACTGGCACAAGACCAAAAGGAACGTGCGATCGGTATTGTGCTGTCGGGTACAGGCAGTCACGGCGCGCTCGGTGTGCGTGAGATCAAACTGGCTGGCGGTATGACGATGGCACAGCAGCCTGATACGGCTGAGTATGATCAGATGCCGACCAATGCGATTGCGACGGGACAGGTTGACTGTGTCATGCCGCCGGAACAAATGCCCGCAGCCCTCGTCAATTATGTCGAGCAGCCTTACTTGAACACTACGGGCCAGGTTGGCACACAGTCGGCTGAGTTTGCTGATCTGTTGAACCAAGTCCTGACTTTGTTGCATTCACGAACGAAGTACGATTTTCATTCCTACCGCAAGGCGATGGTGCTACGGCGTATACAAAGAAGGATGGGCTTGGCTCACGTCGACAGCATCACGCACTATCTCAACATGCTGCAACAACGACCCGAGGAAGTCACCGCGTTGTACAAGGATCTGTTAATCAGCGTAACCGCTTTCTTTCGTGATCCGGACGCTTACCGAGTCCTGGAACAGGAACTGATTCCCGCACTGATCGCGAGGCACACCCGTGAAACGCCAATTCGTGTTTGGGTGCCTGGTTGTGCAACGGGCGAGGAAGCGTACTCGATTGCCATGTTGTTGCTCGAAGGGATCGCGGCTGCTAAATCCACCTGCACGATCCAAATTTTCGCCAGCGATATTGACCAGGATGCCATCGACGTTGCTCGGGTTGGGACTTATCCAGCAAGTATCGTAAGCGATGTTCCGCCCGAACGGCGGAAGCGATTTTTTATAGCCGTCGACGACAGTCACTATCAAATCAATAAGCAAATTCGCGAATCGATTATCTTCTCACACCAGAACTTGATCAGCGACGCACCTTTCTCAAGACTTGACTTCATTTCCTGTCGTAACCTCTTGATTTACCTAGAACCGGAGATGCAGCAGAAGGTGATCGCTCTGTTTCATTTCGCATTGTCTGAGGACGGGAACCTGCTGCTCGGTCCGTCGGAAACGATGGGTAATTCGACCAGTTTGTTCGAGCCGATATCGAAGAAGTGGCGACTCTACCGCAGGATCGGGCCATCAAGACGAGACATCATCGGCATTCCACTCGTCAAAACCGACGAGCCTGGTTCCGTGTCTCAACAGGCGACTCCCGTGTTGCATCGCAAGGGTTTGAAGGAGCTAACGGAAAAGGTGGTCCTGAGCGAGTTCGCTCCGGCGGCGGCCTTGATCAACCGCAATTATGAGATACGTTACGTGACCGGACCACTGGTCAACTACCTGGAGTTTCCCCTTGGCGAATTGACGAAGGATTTGTTGGCGATGGCGCGAGCCGGCTTGCGAACCAAGCTTCGTTTGGCATGCAACAATGCAGTTCGTGACGGCAAAACGATCGTGGAAACCGAGGCTCGCGTGAAGCGCAACGGACGGTATGTTCATTGTTCGGTCACTGTGCGACCACTATCCGATGCGAAGGAATCCGAAGGGTTGATGCTGGTCGTCTTCCAAGATCGGGGTTTACAGGATCGAAGTACAGAGAAATCGCTTGATGAGAACATTTCGGAAGCGCACCAAGGCGAGGATTCACCTTTGGTGCAACAGCTTGAACTCGAGCTGAAGTCGATGAGCGAGGAACTGCACAACACGATCGAAGAAATGGAAAGCTCCACAGAGGAACTCAAGACCTCCAACGAAGAAATCATGTCGGTGAACGAGGAGCTTCAATCCGCTAACGAAGAACTAGAAACATCGAAAGAAGAATTGCAATCGTTGAACGAGGAATTGAGCACGGTCAACAGCCAACTTCAAGAGAAAGTCGCCGATTTAGATAAAGCAACCGATGACTTGATGAACCTGATGGCCAGTACCGAGATCGCGACGATCTTCCTTGACGAACAATTGAATATCAAGCGATTTACCCCGCCGACGAAGTCGCTATTGAGCCTGCGGTTCACCGACGTGGGACGACCGCTACGCGAAATTGCTTCGAAATTTCACGACGATCAGATGTTAATCGAATGTCAACAGGTGCTGGATAGTCTCATCCCGATCGAACGTGAAGTCCAGGCCGACGAATCCCGTTATTATCTCCGTCGCATCCTGCCTTACCGTTCGACCGACAATCACATTGGCGGTGTGGTGATTACATTCGTCGACTTGACTCAAAGCAAACAAGCGGAGGCGATTCAGCGTGAGGCCGAAGCCCGATCGGTTGCGGCATTGCAAGAAAGCAATGAACGCATGGGAGCGATTTTGAACACCGCCGCCGATTCGATCATCACAATCGATAGGCATGGACAGATCGACAGCATAAATCGCGCAACCGAATCACTGTTCGGTTACGCGCGGGATGAACTCATCGGCCAGAATATTTCGTTGTTGATACCGTCCATCTATCACAACCATCATGACGATGCAGTCGTCGGTGCTGTCAACGGCGCAGAGTTTAGCGATGGTCAAAACCGCCAAACTCAATTCATGGGGCGTACCCAAGAAGCAGTCGCGCAACGCAAGAATGGCGATCCATTCCCCATCGATTTCACGTTCAGCAAAGTGGACCATCTGGGCCTGTTTACGGGTATCTTGCGAGATATCTCGGAGCGCAAGGAGCTGCAGTCTCACATCTTGCAAATTGCTTCGGAGGAACAACGCCGCATCGGACAAGAGTTGCACGATGGTACGCAGCAGGAACTGACAGGACTGACGCTGTTCGCTGGCACGTTATGTGACTTGCTCGACTCGGGTGCTCGAAGGGAAACATCCGACGGTGAGGATTGGATGCTGAAGGAAAAGGACTTCGGAAAACTCAAGCAGACCGCAAACCGATTGTTGAAAGGACTGAATGAAGCAAACCAGCATGTCCGAACCCTTTCGCACGGGATCATGCCCGTTCAAGTCGATGCCGAAGGGTTGCGGTCAGCACTTGCGGACCTTGCGGCCGTGACCAACGAACAACAACAGATTCAATGTCACTTTGAATTCTCTGGATCAAGTTCCGTTTCGGACAACTCGATCGCCACGCAACTTTACCGCATCGCCCAGGAATCACTTAACAATGCACTGCAACACGGGTTAGCCAACGAAATCCTCATTTCGCTTTCGCAACAGGACGGACAAATCGTTCTGCAAATATGCGACAATGGAGTGGGAATCGACCCACATTTGAAGCAAGAACCTGGCAAAGTCAGGAGCGGAATGGGCTTGCGCATTATGGAATACCGCGCTAGTATGCTCGGCGGTGTTCTGCAAGTCGAACGTAATAGCGGCCCTGGTACGACCGTACGCTGCACTGTTCCCACAACGGAGGTTTTGACATGAAGAAACTATCAGCCCCATCGCGGATCATGATTGTCGACGATCATCCCATGATGAGAGACGGTTTAGCAATGCGAATTTCGTCGCAAGCCGACTTGGAGGTGTGTGGCGAAGCCGCGACTGAGGAGGAAGCTTTCGAGCTTGTGAAACAGGGTTGTCCCGATCTAGTGATCATCGATATTTCGCTCAAGTGCGGCAATGGAATCGAGCTGGTCAAGCGCATCAAGGCACTTCGTACCACAGTCAAGATGTTAGTGGTTTCGGCGTTTGAAGAGTCTCTTTACGCTGAACGCGCAATGCGCGCGGGTGCGTCGGGGTATCTTAATAAACAGGAAACGAACGAAAAGTTGATTGACGCGATTCGGGTCGTTCTCAATGGCGAACGTTACGCGAGCGCCGAGATGACCCAGCGTTTGGTTGCCCAGGCCCTGGGAAAACGCAACGAGACGCAAGACCCAATCGAATTGCTCTCCGATCGCGAGCTGGAGATTTTCCGGTTGATCGGGGCGGGTGTCACGACAGGCGCAATCGCGTCGCAGCTTTCGCTCAGCACGCACACGATCGATACGCATCGCGAAAATATCAAACGCAAGCTCGGTGCCAAGAGCGGTGCGGAGCTGAGCCGATTTGCGATCCAAGCCATGTTGGCAAACGGCTGAATGCGGATCGTCCCCAGCAGCCGCAGTGCGTTAGCACCCGGTTGGCGCCTAGTTGAAATGGCAGGAAGAACCAGACGCTGACGCGTACTGGCTGATTTTATTTAAACACTTAGGAATATAAGGATTGAACATGGCCATATTGCACGCGCAGGCTGGAGAAGTTGTCGACGTTCGACCACTTGGAGACTCGCTCCCTGATACCAAAACCTGTGCCTTGATCAAGTCTCAAAACTTCGAAATGATACGCATGGTTTTGCTTGCTGGCAAAGAAATCGCAGAGCATCAGGCCAAGGGCGAGATCATCGTACAATGTCTCGAAGGGCTGGTGTTGTTTAGTATCGCGGCAAAGCAATTTGAGTTGAGTGCTGGGCAACTATTTTACTTGAAATCGGGCGAGCCACACTCATTGAAAGCGGTCGCAAACTCAAGCCTGTTGCTGACTTTGCTTTTGCACCATGAGAGTGATTGAGTCTGGTCGGACTCGCCTACGCAAGACACACCCAACTTTGTCCGTAGAGCCAAACCGTTCTCGCTTGTCGCGCAGCGAAGGGGCAGATGTTTTCGAATGTCGAGGTTGTGGTCGGCTGCCCGAAGGGTTCCGCTTTTCCATCCTTGGCTCTCCTGCTCGGTTGCTAGTTGCATATCTTTAGTTCTTGAGCTTGTGCAGCGAGTTCAGCGAACGAAGCCAAACGGGGCTTCTCTCAAACGCAAACGCACCAACTAGTCATTGAGGGCGTCTCGACAAGTTGACACTTCTGGCAACTTTGATTCTTCGTAGGACCGTTCTCGTTCCTTAGTAAGCCGTTCGTATTCACCACGATAAAAATCCATATCCGCTGCATCGATTACTCCATTCTCAGCGCCTGTCTGCTTCCGATGGACCAATTCATCGAGCCATCAACTTGGCGAACGCCGTTTGGATCCGCAACAATTCAATGCATGTCCTTGTTTTCGTTCCTTTGCATCGGATGAGAACGTACTTAGGGCGCGTCGTTGGAATGACGAATGGCGATGGCTCGTCGGACGGCCGGAGGGATGGGGGCATCGACTCCCATGATCGCGTGCCATAGGATTTCATTGAGCTCGAAATCATCGATGCGATCGTATTCGGTAAAGTCCATTTTCTTGGATCGCTCTGCGCCGTAGGCAGTGGCTGCGTTCTTCTGTTCCAGATCGATCTGAACGGCTTCGCAGTCGTAGGGAGTCAGATTGGGGGTGGTGCTGAAGGCGTTGAACATTGGGCGTGCACCCGCGTCATATTGCGACAAGGGCTGGAGTCCGAGAATTAGCTCCATTGTTCGAATGATACTGACCGTGCTGTACTGCGTACTATCGACAATCGCACGTTGGGTATAAGGACTGGCGACCAAGCACACCGTACGATGCGCATCGACATGGTCCGGTCCATTCTGGGCATCATCTTCGATGATGAACACGGCGGTTTTTGACCAAAGCGGACCGTGGCTGACGGTATCGAGTAGCTTGCCGATCGCCAAGTCATTGCTGGCTACGCATGCCTCGGGTGTGAATGCTCCCGGAGTCGTTCCATCTGTGTGGTCTTCGCCCAAGCTCATGATGATGAACTGCGGCATGTTGCCGTCGGTCACGAACTGTTGATATTCTGCCAGCATGACGTCGACCAGATCCTTGTCTCGCTCGCGGCCGTTCCCTTTCCTAGCTCCGAAGTCAGGACACATGTGCCCGATCAATCCTGGAACACGGCCTTCCATGACCGGTTTTCCTTCGGCATCCGAAACACGTCGTCCAAATTCTTTGTAGCTGCGATAGCTAACTCCGGCACGCAGGCATGCATCCCATAGGTAACCTGAAGGAGCGCTCGACAGGGCCCCGTCGTCATCGTCGTCATCCACACCGAGCCGTTGAGAGTAAGTCAAATGCCAATCGCGAGCGATGTAATCGGTGTGGTAAGCCATTGTGCTCCAAGGGTGACCATCGCGGCTGACCTGCCCGTTGCAATACGTGTTGTCCAGCAGTACGAATTGTTCCGCGATCTTGTGATGGTTCGGCGTGATTTGGCGAGGGAACATGCACAGACTCGGATCGCCGTTGCCTTTGGGATTTTCCCCGTCGGCTAAATCCCCGAAGACTTGATCGTACGTGCGATTCTCCTTGATGACATAGATCACATACTCGATGGGACTGTCCCCACCGACTTGCTTGGGAATCACGGAGGGTTCGGAATGAGGAACGATGGTCAACAGATCGTCGGAATACGGGCAATTGCGGTAGACCTGGGCGGTGTACGCGGCCAACTGTTCTTCATCGGGGATATCCACGATCGACAGCGCCCCGCGAAGGGTCGTACCGATGTAGGGATAAGGGAGTATTCTCTTGACATACTTTTCGAGTTCATTGAGTTTCGATTCGTCCTCGTCCTCGCGATACAGCGGATTGGCTTTCGACTGATTCCCTTTGCCGACGCCAACCAAGAGTCGCTTTCCATCCGGGGTGACCGCCACGGCCGTCGGATACCAACCTGTAGGGATGAAGCCTTGAATTTGACTTCGATTCTCCGACTGGATATCGATGACTGCGATGCAGTTATTATCGGCGTTGGCCACGTAAAGTGTTTTACCGTCAGGTGCGACCGCGACTGCGTCGGGAGTACTGCCTTCGGGGGACTGTGGAAACAAACTCGTATAGATCGTTTCGGTGACCGTACCGCGACGAGTATCGATGACCCAAACTCCATTGGACGATGCACAGGACACAAACAGGCGATGGTCGTGCGGGTGAAATGCGATTTGGTTGGGATGTTCCCCGACCGGGATGCGAGCGACGATCCGCATGGAGTCTGGATCGACCACTTGGACGCGGCGTCCAGACCAATCGCTGACGTAGAGCAATCCATTGTGCGAGGATCGCTGCACGTCGTATGGCCGACCACCCAGGTCCGTTTCTGCCAACGTTTGTCCGTCGGCAGACATGACGGTCAGTTTGCCTTGGTTGATGTTCAATCCAAAAAGTCTGTCACGGCTCTCATCCCAGCACAGACCGCTCTTGAAGGCTTTTTCCTTGACCAGTTTTTCTCGCAGTTCCAAGCGTTCCTTATCCGTCATGCGAAACACGTCCGGTTCGCGTTCGCTCGTCAAGGTCAACGTTTGATCCTCCAAGCGGTACGTATGAATCCGCCCGATCCCTCCTCCAGACCACCAAACCTGCGACTCGTCCGGTGAAATCGCCAGCCCAAACCAGCTTTGGTGGGCCATGTCTTTGTTGATCACTTCCCCTTTATTCAGATCGACCAGAGCGAGGTTATGTTCGTTGAAGCCGTTGGTCGCGATGAGGGCGCGTTGGCCATCGCGGAGCGGTATGATATTTAGGAGAAGATCGTTGGTTTCGATGTGTTTTCCGGCAGGGGTCAAGTGCCAACCGTTGGGCAGTAGGAAGCCTGTTTTCGTGGGACCTGGAAAACGATCCTGATCTCGTTCTCGTTTCTCTTGAGAACTGGCACTGGCCATCATCGCGATACTGGCAGCTAGGAAGCCAACCCACCACCGCATTGTCCGCATGCACTGCCAAGGACGGGTAACTTTCGATCGAATTGAAACGCCTCCGCGATCCTGTCTGAATTTAACGTTCGGTCGATATTTAACATTCGCTCGATTCATGCGTCCATCCTCTGCTAGTCATGTAATGCAATTCCGTTGATTCGTTGCGACAAAATTGCGCCGACAATGGTCGGCTCGCGATTAGCCGTCGACCTCAAAAATCATGTCAGTAGCGCCGCTATCTGGAATCGTGAAATGGAGAACTGGGGATCGTGGATCTCCGTATTGACCTTTGAGTTGGTCCGGACCCGAATTGCCCGATTCCCCTGAGAGGGAGAACTGCGATTCGGAGGACGCGGCACCGGGCCATACGACAGTGATCCCGTACTCGCCTGGCCTGGCACCATCTTGGCTCGCGAACGTGGTTAATACGAACTTGCCCATGGCGTCGGCAGTCGCGACCGGCTTGGGGTCATTGATGCGTTCTTTTTCTTGGGGATGGAAGACGATAAAAGCGCCTTCGCAGGGACGACCATCCTTAGTCTTCACCAACCCACTGGCCGCAACCACGCTGGGGTTGGAACCTGTGCAGGCGGTGAAGCTGAGTAGAAGCAAGGCCGCTGCGGGCACCGCGCATAACCTACCGGTCCGCTTGCGAGAATAAAGATTTCCACGCATTGGTTTACTCCTCGGTACTTGGGGATGTTTCAGCCGGTGTCGAACCAGATCCACGGGCCGTGATCAAGGCCGCGTAGACTTGGGGCGAGATGCTAGCGGATGTGAACTGGACGCTGCCATCGGCCATGGCATGCATGGCGCCGCTTCCGTGGAAGGCGTACGTTTCGTTGTCGTTGTGGCAATTGATCACGCAATTGCCTGGCGAGGTCCTGGTGCCGTAGACAGCCCCGTCGAGACCGTAATCGTTTTCGTGGTGCCCCCAACCTCCGTCATCCAGAACGCGGCTGCCGTCGCGGCGTCCACCGATCCAGAAATCAGGTCGTCCTGCATCCTCACACATCAAGATCGTTCGACTGGTGCCGTCGAGAATATCTGCTAGTTTGGCTGGTTTGCGTTCGGTAAACCCCAAGAGAGGCCGTGCCCCCGCTCCCTTGATCTCTGGCGCCAAAGCGCTGAACAAGTCGTTTTGTGTTGTGCCAGAGGGATAACCGAAGAAGGTGATGCTATTGGTATTGATTGAGCTGCATGTCGCGTAGTCGGTCACCGCCAATCGATCGTAGGGGAATCTCGCTCCAAAGGTGAAGGAGCCTGAAACCCGCCGCTCAGCGCCACCTGGTGCGGATGGGCAAAGAAAGCTGGCGATCGGAGTCTGCAGTACGAGTTGGTTGTTGGGCGTGCCTGGAACGATTGTTGGAGATGAAAACCAGGGGAATTTTTGATCATACTGTTGATAGAGCGTTTGCTGCTCGATCTGTGGGAGCAGATAGATGCTCCAAGCATGCACGATGGCCGGGTAAGGAAAACCCGGCTGACCGGGAGACCCTGGAGGCAGTCCGATATCGACAAACAGACTTGGCGGCAATCGCTTGTAAGCGCTTTCATGATTGAGGGCGGCCAACCCGATCTGCTTGAGGTTGTTGCTGCAAGACATCCGACGGGCAGCTTCGCGGGCTGCTTGGACGGCGGGTAAGAGCAGTCCAACCAAAATTCCGATGATCGCGATCACCACCAGCAGTTCGACGAGGGTGAAGCCTCGCCGCATTCCGTTTCGACTATCGATTGACATTCGTAAATCCTTTTGTGATCCAATGGGACCGAAAAGGAAAGCAGTATGCGCCTGCTTGATGAACATGCGATGAAGATCGCGCAACGCTTATAGTAAAGATGCAGCAATTGCAGGGTATCGTTCATCCATCAGAGGTCCATTGAATCGAGACTTGGGGGAATTCAATTCTCGATTCCAAAGGCTCGGATTCGTGACAGTAGGGTTGTTGGCTTCAAGCCAAGCAACTCCGCGGCGCCGCCGCTGCCCAACCGTACCAGCGCGATCTGACCAACCTCGAGTTTCATTGGCTCGATACAGGTCACTTCGCATTGGAAGAGGACGGAGCAACCATCGCTACTGAGATCCGTGGGTTCCTCGATAAAATTCGTGGAGGACCCGTTCGCTAAGTCGTGACGTATCCGTTCACACTCCGATTAGCCGGAACGCGTTAGCGTCCGGTTTGCGTAACAATTCGAAGAAACCGGACGCTAACGCGTACCGGCTGATTTAGCTGCAAAAATGCACAATGAATATCGGGGTGTGAACGGTTACGTCGTGACTTGTGAACCGCCTGAGACCAAGGCACGCTTCTTGTTCAGGAAATCCAAGTGGTGCTCGAGATGGTGGATGTACATGTCGAGCATTTCGGTCAATGTCACTTTGCCGCGTTCGTTGTGGATTCCGAAGCGGTCCCAGGCGGAGTCAGGCAATCGATACAGGACCGTGGCCGTGAACTGTCGATTTTTCGTAAATTGGTCGCAGGCAGAGAACGGGCACAGTTCCGTGACACCAGGTAGTTGTAGAAAGCCATTCTCGTCGTAGCCGATCAATAGCGGCTTGTCCATGCATGCGATCCGTTTCATGCGATCGCTTGCGATCAGATCGCTGTCGAGCATGTGGATTACGATTTGATGGATGGTCCAGGAGCCATCCGAGGGCCGCGTATGAAGTTGCTCGTGGGTCAAACCCAAAATCGATTGGGCCAATTCTGCGCCGCCGTTCACGTAAGTATCGATTCGTTCTCGCTTCATTGTGATCCTAAAACCTTGGTTGTGTGGCTGCGACCCATTGCCGACAGGCATCGGACGCAGTGCACCTAGAAAAATGTCTCATCGAGAGGACATTACGAACAAGAGCGTGAAGTTACATCCATTGGCAGGCTGCAGCTTAACGCGAACGCGCGCGATGTCAATTTCCCTACTTATGGTTGCAACGAGCTGTTAAGCTCGGGCTTGCTTCTGAAGCGACTCGAGCATTTGAAGGGCTTGCATGGGGGTCAAGCTGTGCACGTCCAAGGCCTTGATCCTCTCCACCATTTCGTTTTCCTGCCATTGGAACAACGTCATCTGAATGTGTCCGGATTTCTTCGGTGCGGGAGGAGCGAAGCGAGGTTGATCGTAGCGATTCAAGCGGCTGGATTCGAGTTCGCTGAGCAAGTCCTTGGCGCGCTCGTTCACCGAACGCGGAATGCCTGCCAGTCGCGCCACGTGGATGCCATAGCTCTTGTCGGCTCCGCCTGGCACGATGCGATGCAGGAAGACGACCGAGTCATCCCACTCTTTGACTGCCACGTTCCAATTCCGAACACTCGGAAGTGTTTTCTGCAATTCGACAAGCTCATGGTAGTGCGTTGCAAATAGGGCGCGCGATCGATTGTGTTCGTGCAGATGTTCGACGATCGCCCAGGCCAGTGACAATCCATCGTAGGTACTCGTGCCGCGACCGATCTCGTCCAGGATGACCAACGAGCGTTCCGTGGCGGTGTTGAGGATGCGTGCTGTCTCCACCATTTCGACCATGAACGTGCTCTGACCTCGCGACAGTTCGTCACTTGCGCCAACACGGGCGAACAATCGGTCGGCAATACCGATGGTGGCTTTCCGAGCGGGTACAAAGCAACCGATTTGGGCTAGTACCACCAAAGCCGCAGTCTGCCGGATGTAGGTGCTCTTGCCGGCCATGTTCGGACCAGTAATCAATTGGATGCGACCGTGCTCGGACCCGAGCATGCAATCGTTTGGGACGAAGGTGCCTTTGGGTAGCATCGCATCGAGGACCGGGTGCCGTCCTTCGGTGATCTCAAGGATCGGTTCTTCGGTGATTGTTGGCCGGACGTACGATTGCTGATTGGCAAGTTCTGCGAACGAGGCGAGGCAGTCGAGTTCCGCGATGATCGAGGCGTTGACTTGGAGGGGTGCGGTGGCTCGGTGCACGCATTCGCGCAGTTCGAGGAAAAGTTCGTATTCCAATTGTTGGGCGGACTCGTCGGCTGTGAGAACTTTTTCTTCGTACTCCTTGAGCTCAGGGGTAATGTAGCGTTCGCAGTTCTTCAGTGTTTGTTTGCGAATGTACGTCATCGGGATACGGTCACGGTGGGTGTTGGTGATCTCGATGTAGTATCCGAAGACCGATGTAAAACCGACCTTCAGGCTCGGGATTCCGGTGGCTTCGCTTTGTTGGGCTTGGTAGCGAGCAATCCATTCTTTGCCGCCTGTAGCGAGCGAGCGGAATTCATCGAGTCGGGCATCGTAGCCGGGGCGTATGAATCCACCGCCGCGAGCTTGCAGTGGACATTCCTCTTGCAATGACGATTGGAGACGCTCGAGGAGCGGTTCGCAGAGTTCGATTCGCTCCTTGAGCTGGTTCAATCTCGGGGCATTACGCTGTTCGAGGATGGCTTTCAGTTTTGGCATTTGCTCAAGCGACCGGGCTATCTGCTGCAAATCTCGGGGGCTGCAGCGACCGGTCGCGACTCGGGCCAAGAGCCGTTCGAGATCGTAGACTTCGTCGAGTGCGGAGCGGACGGTCGAGCGGAGCCGGGCTTCGCGGACCATCTCTGCCACCGAGTCGAGCCGCGATTCAATCTGGGCGGTCGAGACCAACGGAGAGGCTAGCCATTGCGACAACCGACGCGCTCCCATGGGAGTGACGGTTCGGTCGAGCACTTCCAGCAACGATCCTTCGCGAGAACCGGTACGAATGGTCTGCGTCAGCTCGAGGGACCGGCGCGTGGCCGAGTCGATTTCCAAACAGCGCTGCAATCGAGCAGGGACAAGCTGTTGAATATGGCTAAGAGAGGTTTTTTGCGTTTCGAGCAAGTAGGCCATGGCTGCCCCGGCGGCGCTGATGGCCAGGGAGTCGCCCCCGTCGGATTCCGCATGCGAGCGTTGGTTCGCGGCATCGCCACTCGCCTGAGCATCCCAACCCATGCCGGCCAGGTCGAGGACACCAAAGTGTTCCTGCAGGACCCGCGTGGCTTCGTCGAAACCAAACTGCCAGGACGGTCGCCGCGTCAACGCCCAGCCCGTAAGTTTATCCGCCGTGAGGCTACTATCGTCCTCGCGAATCAGAATTTCCGAAGGCTCGAGCCGGGCGATCTGGTCCTGCAATTGGCCGACAGGATACGTGCCGGCTTCGAACCGGCCGGTAGAAAGTTCGACCCATGCCATGCCGATAAAGGATTGAAGAGTGGACTGACCTGGCTTGGGTTGGAACATGGCCAACAGCACATTGCAGGTATGCGGATCTAGCAGCGCGTCGTCCGTCAACGTACCCGCCGTGACGATGCGTTGCACCTCGCGGCGTACCAAGCCTTTGGCCGTCGCCGGGTCCTCGACTTGTTCGCATACCGCCACGCGAAAGCCTTGCCGAACCAGTTTGGCCAAGTAACCTTCGAGTTGGTGGTGTGGGAAGCCAGCCATAGGGACTGGGTTTTCCCCTTTGTCGCGACTGGTGAGCGTCAGCCCTAGGACTCGAGCCGCAGTTTTGGCATCGTCGTGGAATAGTTCGTAGAAATCTCCCATGCGAAATAGGAGGATGGCGTCGCCGCTCGCGGCCTTGGCCTCCTCATATTGTCGCATCATCGGGGATAAAGTCATCGCGAGATCGGATCGAGTAGGAAGATGGGATCGGGTCTGGGATCGAGATCAAAGCGAGCGTTGCAACTGCCACCACGGTTGGGCGTCTGATTGCGGGCTAAACCAAGGCTCTCGAGCAGAATCAACGTCCCCGACATGGGCTAAGCAGTATGCAGCGGAGGGCCAAGGCGTGGAAGACGCCTCGACAAATTCCATCGCCGCGATTTGAAAGTCCAGGCGATAGGGGTCGATCCGAATCCAATTTACATGACCCGATGCGACGCGTCGGACGGAACCTCGGTCTCCCGAAATAGGGCCTTCGTACTCTAAGTAATCGGGACGGTGCGGGGGCAATCGGAGCAGGAGCTCGTCACGACGACCCTCGGCCGGGAGGTCTCTAAGAGCAAAGCTCATCAGGCCCAAGCACGAATCCGGTCCGACAGGGTTGTCTCCTGGTGACGCCACCGCCAACGCGCGACCCGGCCAGTCCAACAGCCAATCCCAATGGTCGGTTCGGGTCAAAGACCCCATTCTAGTGTGGTGGAGAATGACAAATGGAAAAAACATCGAATCAAATTTCTCCGCTTTTCTTTTCCCGCCTCACCTTTGGGAACTAAACGCCATCTCGGGCATCCAAATCGACGTCGAGGACCGTAAAAGCTCCGTGTTTTTCGGTCATTGATACGAGTCAGGTTGCGCCGCGAAGCTCCGGTTTCGGTTTAAGATGGTCTCGCAGGAGGCCAGTCATAGCCCGAAGAACCCGGCGAAGGATCGCCAAAAGATGCAGGATTTTGTCCGCCCAATCGCCACAAATTTGCATCCCAATTCCGTCCAATTATACTCGAACTTATGTGTTCCGCGGGGATTGCCACCGTGCCAAAGGCGTATTCCCCGCCATTATGACCCACCAGTCCGTGTTGGTTCTAAGGTTAGTCGCAAATGGGAATTGATGAAAACAGGTTCAAGAACCGAAGTTTGTCTCGATTGAAAGAGCGTCGCAGCAGTTTTCGCTCTCTTCTGTGCGAGAATCTCGAACGACGCGACTTGATGGCCGCTGCGCCGATTTTCGCGCAGGGGACGAGTCAAGCATATGCCGATGCGATGATCGATCAATTGAGCAAGCTTGGAGCGAGCGGGATCAATAATGGCGGCGGCAACGGTGGAGGGAACAACGGCGGAGGTACGGGCAATTTTGAGTTGCAGGGCTCGCGTTGGGTCAACCCAACGGGTGGTCTGAGTCCCAATTTGGGTGACTCCGCGACGGTGAGTTGGAGTATCGTTCCGGATGGCACGCCGGTGACTTCGTTGGCCGGCGGCACGGCTCCTTCGACTTTGATTGCTTTCATGGACGGCATCTACGGTGGCGGCACGGGCCCTGTATCGGATCGCCCTTGGTTCAGCATTTTCCAACGAACCTATGACGGCTGGTCGCAGAGCAGCGGTCTAAATTACATTTACGAACCTCAAGATGATGGTGCACCCTACCTGGCCAACGCACGGGGTGTGACGGGTGTGCGCGGTGACGTCCGCATCGGTGGGAACGCCATCGATGGCGACAACGGCATCCTGGCATTTAACTTCTTCCCCACTGGTTCAGGCAATGGCGGGACCGACGGGGACATGGTGATCGATACCTCGGATAGTTGGTACTCCGACAACTCCGATGGCCCCTTGGGAGAGAATCGCGGACTTTTCAACGTCTTGTCGCACGAAGCTGGTCACGGTTTGGGCCTTGCCCACGTGATTCCGGTCAACGAGACGAAGCTGATGGAGCCATTTGTCTCGTTGGCTTTCTCGGGCCCGCAGCACGACGACGTATTGGCCGCACAAACACTTTACGGCGACGACTTCGAGAACAACGATTCGAATGCTTCGGCTTCGAATTTGGGTGTGATTAACAACGGTACTACGGAATTCCGCAATCTATCGGTCGACCGCAGTGAAGACACCGATGTGTACTTGTTCACCGTTGGGGATGCCACGTTGCGTCGGATCAGCGTTGAGCCGGTTGGATTCCAGTACCTGTCGGGACCTCAGGGAGGCACCGCTCAGTTGACCAACTCTCTGATCTATCGCAACCTGTCGTTTCAGATCGAGCGATTGACCGGTGAGGTAGTTGCATCGGCCACGACGGCCGCAATTGGGCTACCAGAAATCGTCAACAGTCCAGGCCTAGCTGCTGGCTCGTACTTGATGCGGGTTAGTGGTACTGCTGGCGAAACCCAGTTGTACACTTTGAAGTTCGAAGCCGACACGGTGACGTCCTCGGGTCCCATTTTGATTGGGGTCCAACCGAACAACAGCCAGCTAATTGAGAACGGTGTGATCCGAACCGTTGCGCCGCGCGAGCTGACGTTTCGTTTCGACGATTCGCAGATCATTGATGCGGCGACCACCAATGGCATTCGAGTTACGCGTGCAGGGGGCGATGGAAGCTTCGGGTTGCCGAGCGCCTCGACCGATTTTGGAACAAACGGCCGCGTGGACGTTCAATGGACGTCCAAGAACGCGTCAGAACTTCTTCAGGTTGTCGTATCGCTTGCCGATCTCGGTGCGGGAGTCGCACCGCAGTTCACGGTAGTCGGAACAGAAGTCCGCATCGTGCTGAATTCGCGAGCGGACTCGGCTATCTCGGCAGGAGATCTGGTCAATTTGATCAACTCACCCGCATCGCCCGTGTTTGCCAAGATATCGGCCAAGGTCAACGGTGGCTTTGCGTCCACCAAGTTGGGATTGGTCGGCACCAGCACCTACTCGCCGGTCCGATTGGTCAACAATAACGATGTCATGATCGTTCCGGGCGCGGTCATCATCGGTGACAGTCCGAACGAAAACGAAGTCACTTTGCGTTTTGCGGAAAATCTTCCGGACGATAACTACCGTCTCGAGGTCTTTGGTTTTGACGATCCAACCCGCGGCGTAACCGCTCTACGCAATACCAATGGCGATTTGTTTGTACCGCGCGATCCAAACACTCGGCAGGACACAATCCAGTTCCGATTGGACTTGGGGACCAAGATTACGGGCGTGGTGCCTCAACCGGTCGTCCGTAATTCAGCCGGGGTTTTGGTGCAACAGCGCGATACGGTTGTGGTTTACTTCGACGATGAAAAGCTGTTTGTCGAAAACACACCTGCCGGTTTGCCTGCTCCTGGCAGCGTCGAAAATCCGGATTTCTACCAACTCATTTATACCTCGGATACGGTTCGCAACACCGACGACGTGACCTACAAGCCAATGAGCGTGGTCTACAACGCGTCGGCCAACACCGCGACGCTGCGGTTCTCGCAGGACATCAATACCCTGCCCGGTAGTACGATGCCCAACGCGGCTTTCCGACTCCGCATCGGCACACGTGAGACCACGCCCATGGCGCCCGTTCGCAGCGAAGCGACGGCCTCCGCCATTTCTGATTTGAACACAAACGGTTTAGCAAAGATCCGTTTCACGGCCAAAGCCTTAGGCGAAGCCGCTTCTGGATTGCAAGTTGATTTCATCAACACCAACGTCGGTGGCGGGGTGACGGTCAGTTTGGTAGCAGGCATAGTCACTGTGGATTTGGCCTCCGATACCGCGACAGTTGGCCAAGTCGTGACAGCGCTGCAAGCATCGGCGGCTGCATCGGCCTTGATGACCGTCTCGCTCGAACCGGGCAGCGACGCGAATGCCGTGGCTGGAAACCGGCCCATCAACTACTCGCCTGTCACCCTAGTCGGTCTCGGATCCTCGTTCGACACAGCTGGCAATTTAGGAACGATTGGATCGGCGTCGGTTCCGTTGACGAGCTTGCTGTTGACCTCGAACATCGACCCTGAGGTCAACGTTCTGGACTTGTTGGGTAGCAACACTGATCCAGGGCTTCGCAACGTTCCAGAAGCATTTGAAAACTACATCAACCCGAGTTTCACCGGGGACAATTTCAACGGCATTCGCACGATCTACTACAACTTCCAATCCGGTTATGGAACGGTCGGTGGAGTGCAGCAGTCCAATGCGATCACCGACAAGCAGAAGGCTCGTATTCGCGAGGCTTTCGCGTTGTGGTCGGAACAAATCGGGGTTCAATTTGTCGAAACGCCTAACAGCGGGTTGACCATGGCCTTGGGAACCCTCAACGCCTTGACCAGCGTTTCAGGACGCGTTGAGAACGCAGCAAGTGGTTTCTGGGGCGTTCGGATCGATCCGAACTATCAATCCAGTCTCGCCGTTTTCTCTGCCGACAATACATGGAATGATAACTACGGCGAGAACATGACTCGCGCGGCTGCGGCCAGCATTGGGTTGATGCTCGGCTTGGCTCGGGCTGGTGATTCCGACCCATCGACGTTGATGAACTTCGACAACGGTTTCATCAACTTCCCGTCGAACGCTGACCGCAACTTCGAACCTGTATTTCCGGGCAACCTAGACGTTCTTCGAGCCAGCTACCTGCATAATCCTGAGAGCAGCGACATCGATCTCTATCGCTTCGATGTGGACTTCGGTCCTGACGGAGCCACGCGTGAAGGTGCGTTCACGATAGAAACATTGGCGGAGCGGGCCGCGACCAGCAGCTCGCTCGACACGCGGTTGGCACTGTACAAGCAGACCCAAGCAACAGCTATCTCGAACTTGGGCGCCGGCGGTGGAGTCCAGATTGAGTTCACGGCGGTCAAGCCTGGTAAGCAGGGCAACAACCTACAGATCTTCGTTACCCGCAGCAATCGCGGTGTCGGCGAACAACCCATCATCAACGTTTTTCCAAATGCGATCACCATCGATTTGAATTCGACGCTCGGGAGCGAAACCTCACTCGATGAGTTGCTCACCGCGTTGGACAACAGTTCCGCTGCACGGCAATTGGTGTCGGTCAAGCTCCTGGCCGGCGACCTCAGTACCTTGGTCGGCAACCGCGACATCACGTATTCACCGATCACGTTGGCGGGTGGCAGTATCGATCTGATCGCTCAGAACGACGATTACTTTGGCAAGGATTCTCTCATCCGATTGAATCTAGATTCCGGTGTGTATTACATCGGAGTCTCGGCGTCGGGGAACGATGCTTACGATGCGTCGATTCCTGGAACTGGAAACGGTGGTCGAACTCAAGGCCGTTATGATCTTCGGCTAACCTTCCGCGCACAAACCGATGGTATCGATACGATTCGCGATGTGTCCACGGGCGCGGCCGATCTCTCGGTTCCGTTTGATGGTGACGCCGACGGTGTACCAGGCGGCGTCTACAACTTCTGGTTTGAAACGCGACCTTTGGATCGGGTCTTGAATTTCAACGCCGGTGGTACGGCTTCCCTCGAAGGCCGCATCGTTACGGTTACCGGCGGCAACGGTGTTGTTCGTCGATTTGAATTCAGCGCCGATGCCAATATCGGAGTGGGCAATACGCGGATCGCTTACAACACGGCGAGCACACCGTTGGACTTGGCATCCGCCTTGGCACTGGCGATCAACTCGCGGACCGAACTGGCCGTTACTGCCACGTCGACCGGGGCAAGTCTAAAACTTCAAGGCGAACGATTGGTTCAATTGTCGTCTGGACTCACCGCCATCGACATTGCCGGCAAGACGATTTTTGTCGACAAGTCGGCTGGCCCGAATGCAGACGGATCGTTGGCCAAACCTTTCAATAACATCGCTGGCACGGGCGTCGCCAATGCATTTGCGGCGACCATCCCAGGCGACATCGTTCGGATCGTGGGCAACGGCGGCGTGGACGGCCGACTCGAGACGGTCGTTGACAACTTCGCCTACGAAATCGGTTTTGGCATTTTGGCTGGTACCGTCCTGTCGGATGGTTCGACCATGGATGTTCCCAAAGGCGTGTCGGTCATGGTCGATGCTGGGGCGGTCTTTAAACTTCGTCGGTCGCGCATCGGCGTCGGTAGTTCGACCATCGGTGTCGATCGAAGCGGCGGCGCACTTCAAGTGCTCGGCACCCCTAAGCTTCTCAATGCCGCTGGGAATGCGATCCTCGGGACCGACGGCAAAGCGGTCTCAGGAAGTGTTTTCTTCACGTCTTGGCTGGATCAAGGTATCGGATTGGACAATTACGCTCCGAGCACGACCCCATCGCCAGGGGACTGGGGCGGGTTGGTATTCCGTCGCGATCTCGACAAGTCGGTGGGGCGATCGGATTTGGAAGACGAAGGTGTTTTCCGTCAGTACGTCAACAATGCCGACATCCGTTTCGGCGGTTCGAGCGCTGTGGTGATCGATTCGAGCCAGCAAGTGGTCAATTCGATCCAGATCACTGACATGCGTCCGACAGTGACTTTCAACCGCATCACACGCGGAGCCGACTCGGCCATCAGCGCGACTCCAGATAGTTTCGAAGAAACCCTCTTCAGCGATCCACGTTATCAACGCAAGGGATCGTTTACACCCGACTACGATCGTGTAGGTCCCAAGATCCACGGCAACACGTTGGTCAACAACTCCATCAACGGGATGTTCATCAAGGTATCGACACCTGCGGGAAGTGAGCTCAAGCAGTTGACGGTGTCTGGTCGCTTCGACGACACCGACGTGGTGCACGTGATCGCGGAAAACATCATCGTTCAAGGAAACCCAGGCGCGGGATTGCTCGACACATCGATCGTCCCATCGAACCTGATTTCCATGGCACCCGAACTGGGCGGTGTGTTAACCCCCGGTTCGTACCGTTACAAAATAACGTACGTTGATTCCAATGGCTACGAAACGCCACCTTCGGACGCAACGGTCGCCATCACTTTGACTGGCGGACAAACGGCGATTCGTATCGCGGGATTGCCAGGAGTTGGCAATGAGTATGTCTCCCGTCGACTGTATCGAAATGACGGCACGTCGTCTTCGTACCGCTTGGTCGCGGAACTCGATGGCGGCACAAGCAGCTTTACCGACCGTGGTACGTTGTTGGCCAGCTCCGTCGATCCGTTCGCAACCTTGTTGCGCGATCGACCGGATGTCTCTGGCGTTGGCGTAACCCCCACGGCTGGTGGCAGTTTAGCACTCGGCAATTACACGTATCGCATCGTGATGATCGACGCGATGGGGCGTGAGAGTTTGGCTTCGTCGTCGACGGTGCTTCGAACCGCGACGGCCGCAAACCGAACCATGAATCTGACCAATCTGCCTGCTGTCCAAGCTGGCTACACGGGTCGACGTATCTATCGAAGTTCGGTGGGAGGTGCTGGAACCTTCACCCTCGTCGCCGAACTCAACAACCCTGCCATTACGTCATTCATCGACAACGGCACATCCTCATTGACGCAAACCCTTAGCATTGAAACCAGCGGCAACATCCGGCCAAGGCTGGATGCGTCGTTGGCGATTGATCCGGGCACCATCATCAAACTCGAAGGGGCTCGCATTGAACTCGGACACAGCTCCCAGTTGTTGGCCGAAGGAGTCGATGGTAGCCGGGTGGTCTTCACCAGTCGCCAGGACGATCGCTTTGGAGCGGGTGGTACGTTCGACACCAACAACAATGGTCTTCGCGGCGCGGCCGATACCCGTCCTGGAGATTGGAGCGGTATCTACGTCTCGCCGGGCGCCAATATCAGCTTGGATCACGTTGTTCTGGCCAATGCCGGTGGCATCTCGCGTATTGAAGGTACGTTCAAGGCGTTTAGTCCAGTCGAAATCCAACAAGGTTCGGCCCGCATTTCGAACTCCGTGTTCGAAAACAATGCCAACGGAATGGGTGGCCAAGGACCGATCGATCGTTTAGGTCGACCAGCCAACGAGAATTTCCCGTTTGGAAACAATGCCAGCCGTGGCTCGACCGTTTTTGTTCGTGGAAGTCAGCCGATTTTCTTGGACAACATCTTCCAAAACAACGTTGGTACGGCCATCACGATCGATGCCAATTCGATGGATGCAGAGCTGCGGGGGGATCTGGGCCGGCAGACTGGAATGGTCGATCGCAATTTAACGCTCGATGCGAATCGCGGTCCGCTTTTGCGTGGCAACCGATTGTTCAACAACAGCATCAACGGTTTGGAAATCAGGGCCGACGCCACGACAAACAATCGGGACGAAACCGTCCTAGCGGTGCGCGATTTGGACCGGAATATTCTGACGACGGAAAGCGTTTGGGACGACACCGACATTGTCCACGTGCTGTTCGATTCGATCACTGTCAGCAATCTGCAACACGTCGGTGGTCTGCGTCTGCAGAGCTCGGTCAACGAATCGCTGGTCATCAAGTTGGAAGGCCAAGGCTCGAACTTCGATAGCGAGCGTGGAACGGGCATCACTGCGACGGGGCGCTATAGCAGCATGACGGACCGCGTGGGCGGTACGGTTCATGTCCTTGGCATGCCCGGCTTCCCCGTTGTTTTCACCAGCCTTCGCGATGATACGGTGGGTGCCGGTACACAGCCCAACGGTCTGCCACAAACCGATACCAACAACGATGGCATCGCATCGATTCCGCGGCCTGGCGATTGGCGGAGTTTGCTGTTCGACACCTACAGCAATGATCGCAACGTTGCGACGGTCATGGAAATCGAACGTGCCAACGTCGTCGCTCCAGGGGTGAATGACTCGGTACTCACGGCTCAATTGCTTGGCGCACTTGCTCCCAACGCGTCCAAGTCCGACGAGAATTTGGGATTGGGATGGGTTGTTCAAGGGGTATTGAGCGAACCAGCCGACCAAGATCTCTACAGCTTCACGGGTGTGGCTGGCACCGAGGTTTGGTTCGACGTCGACTCGACTGAGTTCACGCTCGACACCGTCCTCGAGATTCTCAACGCCAATGGCGAATTGTTGGCGCGAAGCGATGACAGCACCGCCGAACAAGTCGACCCATCACTGATCTATCGGGATCCATCCCTCAATCCTGACTCGGTCAATCCGATTGTTCAGAAGACGCGCGCTACCGCCCGTCGCAACGAATCGGGTCTGATCAAAGAGGATGGCACGACCAATACGCGCGACGCCGGGTTGCGAGTCCTTTTGCCAGGAGTCGCCGGAGCTGAGAGTACCTTTTTCTTCCGGATTCGGAGCAAGAGCACCAATATCGAGAACTCGTCCGCAGGCATCACCAGTGGTGCCTACACCGTGCAGGTCCGTCTACGGGATGAGCAAGAATTCGCGGGTTCGACGGTCCAGTATGCAGACATTCGTTACGCGACCAACGGTGTCCATGCCATCGGCCTGCCATTCCAATCACCGTTGACAGGCGAAGCCAACGTCAACATGTACGATGGGACTCCAACCGACGGAATCACCAATGTCGGACCGCTGCAGTTGACGTCCAAAGGGGCCATCAGCGTGGCCGGACTATTACCGGTCGTCAATGGACTCAATGGGACCAACACGTATGAATTCAGCGTTGGAGATTTGGCCAGCACGTATGTTGGAGCACCGAGCGGTGGTTCAACGTACCCTGTCGTGATCGATATCGATTACGCCGACGGATTGAATCGAGCGGCACTGAACGTACAGGTATTCCGCGTTGTAGGTGGCGTTCCGACACCGGTTGCACCACTGGTGCGCGATCGTACGGCTATTGTGGACGATTTACCGAGCCCACTTTCGGGCGCGGACTTGAGCGATCTGTCCCGTGGATCGGTCGGATCGCGCGATCCCTTCTTGAGTTTCATCGGGACTGCGGAACTTACCCGTGGAACGTATCGCGTTGTTGTCAGCGATCCGAACGGGAATCCAGCGAATCGGCGCTCAGGGGTCTACCAATTGGAGATCCGAACAGGCGACGCAGTACCGACGATGGTGCCGCGTTTCTATCGCGGTTCCTATAGCACGACGGTCCAGTTCCTGCCGGGTCTAACGATCGCTAGCGGCAGCACGGTAGAGGTCAGCGATGGCCCAAATCGCGTGACCTTAGAATTCACCACCACCGGCAATGTTGTTTTCGGCAACGTACCTGTGTTGATTTCCGTGACCGACACTCCATCCCAGTTAGGCGACAAATTCCGAGATACGGTCAATCAGCTGTATCAACAGAATCGATTGAACGTACGGGCTGCGGATACCAATGGTGTGGTCACAGGCGCAGGCAACGGCGTCATCGACCTGTTCGGCAACGTCGAAGTCTTCGATCCATCGGGCGTGTTTACCGTCGTCCCCGGGGGCGCGTCAGGTGTCTTGCGATACGATGGCTTTGGCGATCAGAACTCGGTCCGCGAGCAAGGTCAGTTCACGGTTTCGAACACGATCATCACCAAATCTCGCGATTACGCTGTTTGGTCGGCACCGGCGGACAAGTACTACGCAGATGGACGGGCTCAACAACCGACATTTTTAGTTACCCCGTTTGGTCCTCAAGCGAACTACGTTGCACCACCAACCTTAGGTGGCGCTTACACGCGTAACCTTCCGGTCGACAATCTCGTGCCGTTTGGTGTAGGCTCTGGATCGGTCGCGGAGCGTGCTGGCGTGGCTCCGGGCATGATCGTCGTCAACAACATTTTCGATTCCTCGGGGTTGGGTGGATTGCACATTCAAGGGGAAACCCCGACGTGGCAAATCACCGCTTTCCCAGGCGTACGCGATCGAACGACCGATAGCGCCGCCGGCACGGCAGGATTCACTGATGCGGACCACTCGGGTACGCAGTTTGACGACGGCGACTTTTTGGATGTCACTTTTGGTCGGCAACGCGTTCGCTTCGAATTCGAAGACATGGCCGGTGCTCCCACCGGTGGTGTATCGTTCGGAAGCGGTGTCGTTGGCGGCAACGGTTGGAATGTCGATAACATTCCCATTTACTACCGAGAAGATGCGGGCGCTCAGTATTTACGGGCTCCAAACACCGCTCCCGGATACGCTACCGATGAAATGGTTAAGGCCATACGCGATGCGTTCATCGGCAGCGCGTTGGTGACCAACGGTACAACCCTTAATATTAATAGTTGGGTTCTGCCACAGACTGCACCGATCATCCGCGATCCGATCGAAACCTCGACCTGGCCGACGGCTTCGATAGTTGTTCGTGGCCCCCAAAATATTTCGTATGTGAATACGGTCAACAACCCGAATCCGTTGTCGATCGTACGTTTGGGTGAGTTCACCGCGGCGCCTTTTGTCCGCGCTGTAAACAATACGATCATTGGCAACGACGGTCTCGCCTCATCCTTTGCTGAAGCGGTCGATAGTGACTCGAACGACACCATCGCCGGCGCGGCTGAGACGTTCCAGGGTGTTGGAATCAATCCACAGCTGTATAGCGTCAACGGCACTCTCACCCCCGATCCGTTGTCCACTGGTTCCTCAGACGTGGACATGTACAAGTTCAAGCTTGAGATTGGCGACCGTGTTCGAATCGATGTCGATACCACTCAGGGATCCACACTCAATGCGGCACTGAAAATCTTTGACAGCAGCGGAGTTGGACAAGTCGTAAGCAACGCCAGCGATCCGACGACGTCGGATGACCGAGCTGCACCTGGCGAACCACCTGGTTTGAATCCCTACATCGACTTCACGGCTACGAAGGCCGGCGTTTACTATGTTGGTGTCAGCGCCTCGGGAAACACCATCTACGATCCTCTCTCATTCGCGGATCGTCGGCGTGGGGGTACGAGCGGCGATTACACATTGATCATCGAAGTCATCAAACCTGAAGAGTTTGTGATGGTGGTCGATGATCCAGCCACCTATGCAGATGGCGAAACCTTCACCATTCAACAAATCCCTGACCTAGCGGGAACGACGAGCAACAGCCGCACGTTTGAATTCACTCGCAATGCAAACTACGCAGGTGGAAACATTCCCGTCTTCATCGGCCCGGAATACCGCGTGCCCGATTTGGCCCGATCGATTGCGACGGCAATCAGCCTGTCAGGCTTAACCAACACGCAATTGCTCCCCAACGGTGCGTTGGGAACAGCCAACCCGCTTGCTCCGGTTTCCGCGATCGCCTTGGGTGGGCACAGTGGATTCAACCCTTCATTTGGCGTTACTGCAGGTTCGGTCGATCTCGGCATCAATTCAGGCAATATCCGTGGACCGCAGGTCCAAGCCGGTTTGAATCGTTACAACATTCCCAACGGAATTGGGTGGACCAATGACGTTGCACCGGGTGATGTCACACCCCTTGGTCACGGTTTCAATGGCTTCGGTCATGATCGGACCGCGTCGGGTGTCTTTGGGAGCGCGCGAGGCAATGGGACATCGGAAAAGTTTGTGATTATTCGCAATGCGTATTCGGTTCGACCGAGCACGCCGCGGCGCATCACCGGTCAACCCGGTTCGGGAAATATGAACCAGTTGATTCCAGAAACGGGAATCATGGTCAGTGGTGGTGCGTCCCCAACGTTGTTGAACAATACGTTCATCAACGTGCAGAGCCCAATCATCCAAGAGAAGCCGGTTTTCGTACTCCCCGGTGGTCCGGATCTCACATCGGTTCGGCCTTCCGCAGTCGTGGTCGGTGGCAACACGTACCAGTACATCGATGCTGCAACTCCGGTTACTAACCTGACCAATCCAATTGAGGCCGTCCCGACCAACGTTCCTAACACGGGTTCGGACTTCAACTTCATCGCTGGCAATAGCGAGCGATTGCTTGTCGATTTCCCTGGCCAGAACTTCTTGCCCGGTGCCGGTTCGCAGATCATCGACAGTTCCATCGATTCGCTTCCGGAACGCGAGGGCTTCCGCGCGGTCAAGGATGCGGTGGGGATTTCTCCTTCGCCAATCCTGGCTCCGGACCGAGACTTCTACGGTATCTATCGCGCCGACGATCCGTCGGTGGCTCCCCCCAGCGGGTTGGGTGGTAGTGTTTTCAAGGACCGCGGTGCCATCGATCGCGCCGACTTCGTCGGCCCGTCAGCTATCTCTCTCAATCCGATCGACAATGATGCTCAGAACGTCGATATCGATCGCGCCGAGTCGGTGATGGAATTAACGCGTGGTGTGTACCCTGAATTCCGCATCCAACTCCAGGACGGATTTGAGTCGGCCAACCTCGGCGGTGGGACAGGCATCAACGACGATTCGGTGGTTGGCCGAGCGGGTAGCAATCGCACCCCGGGTGCGGTCGTCACCATCACAGAGAACGGACGTTTGTTGGTCGAAGGCATCGATTATGTCTTCTCTTACAACACCACCACCAATGAGATCGTTCTCAAGCCACTCGCGGGCGTCTGGAAGAACGATCGGGTCTACGACATCACGATCAACAATAAAGATCGATTTGTCATTAACGCCACCTCGGGCGAGAAAATTTCCGATGGAGAAACGTTCACGATTCGGGATGCCAATCGCGGAGACGTAACCTTTGAATTCGACAGTGGATATCGATTGCAATTGCCGCAAGGTTTGCAGATCAATCTACCGATCGCTGGCGGCGGTGCCGGTGGAATCGTCGATGGAGATCGATTCGCAGTCACCTCCGGTGGCCTGCGTCGTGAATTCGAGTTCGATAGCAACAACAACACAGTTGTGACCCGTCCCGAAGGCATCGTCCGGTTCACGTCATTGACCTCGAAGTCGGATTTGGCGGATGCGATTCTGGTTGCCATCAACAGTTCCTTCACGAACGGTTTACTGGCTAAAAAACTAGATTCCAACGATGTCTTCGTCGCAGCTTCCAAAGGCTCGTCGATTGAAACGGCAAATGCACCATCGCTGTCGCAACCGGTGCAAACATTGGGGTTGCAGGTGCCTTCTCAAGGAACCGGGCTGGGCGGTATCTCCGACGGTCAAACCTTCAGTGTGACCGATGGTCGCAATGTTGTTATCTTCGAGTTCGACACCGATACGATCGCTGCGGTTCAACCCGGCAATATTCGAGTCGACGTGTCCCAATCCGATACGGCTGCATTGGTGGCTGACGCCATGGTGCAGGCCATCAACTCGTCCGTTCTATCCGTTTCGGCTTCGGTGGTCGGTGGCGAAATTGTCCACCTGGGATTACCTCGTGCTGGCCGCGTCGATCTGATCAATACCGCCTTGGTGGTCGCGGGTGTATCCCGAGCCATCCAAGATGGAGATTCGATCACAATCAGTCGCAACAACGGCGGTGTCGTACAAACCTTTGAATTCAACAACGATGGCAGCGTACAGCCGGGCAACATTTCGGTCCCATTCACCGACAGCGATACACAGTCAGAAATCGGTGAATCGCTCGAACAAGCCATCGCAGGGTCCGGCCTTGGATTGATGCCGGTTCACTTCGGCAATGGCAACGTGGTCATCGGCGGTTTGGTTAGCGACGCAGTTTCCATTACGAATGCTCCGACCGTCGATCTTTTCGGTCAACCGGGTGTTCAAGGCAACACCGTGCTACAGATTTTCGGAACCTTGCAATTGCTGGTACCGGTCCGGGGTGGTGCGGAACTCACCGACAACTCGACCTTCACCATCACCAACAATGGAACGAGTGCCACGTTCGAGTTTGACGGCAATTTCAGCGGTCCTTCGTCGCCGAACAATGTTGTCATTCGCTTCACCCAAGCCTCGACTCAGAACGACGTCCTGATTGCGATCGTAGCCGCCATCAACTCCACGACACGGCTGGGGATCAACGCTCGTGATGTCGGGAGCGGACGGATCGATCTCGGTCTGATCGAAACCTCAGCGGTCTCGCTATTCGATAGTGGCCTGGCCACCGAACGGGGTGTGGTTCAGGACGGTGATTTCTTCTCGATCAACAACGGGACCAACACGGTCACGTTTGAATTTGAGAATTTGAGTGTTGGCAACGGTCGGGATCCTTCCCGCGTACCGATCCGATACACCAATCAAGATACGACGCAACGCGTTTACGAAGCCATGCAGGCAACGATCAAGTCATCGCTGTTGAATTTGGATTCGGACATCACAGCAGTCGGATTGCAACTTCGCGACAACGCGAACTTTGTCGTGACCACGGACAATGCCCCTTCGCTGCGTCAACTTGGCGTGCCGGGCGGTTCGATCGCAATCCCCTACGTTCAGGATCCAGCCTTCGACGGCCAGCAGATGCGCGATGCGATCATCCGCGCCATCAATACAGCCTTTGCCGATGGCAAGACGCCACTCCAGGCCAAGGTTCGAGGGGGCTCGACACTTTTCGTCGAGAACGCGATCAGTATTAGTCCTGAGATCAGCAGTTACTTCCTGCGAGGCGTGCAAGACGTTGCGGGGAACTTCCTCAAGAGCAATCGAATCAACAATGAGACTCAGTTCACGATCCTGATGCCAGGCGTGCAACTCGACTTCGGTGACGCTCCCGATCCTTTCACGACGACCCAAGGTCGATATCCAACGCTCAAGAGCAACGATGGCGCACGTCACGTTGTCAATGAGGAAGGTCTGCGTCTCGGGCCAAGCGTCACGAGCGAGACCGAAGGCATTCCGCAACCGCTCGGCGATGGCGATAACGGAGACGATGGTGTTTCGTTCCGCTTCCAACGCAACGACTACGGGAGCACCGGTGCACCGCTGTTCAACAAGAATGTTGATACCGAGATCACGGTTACCTTGAGCCAACCTGGTTTGCTCAACGGTTGGATTGACTTCAACTTTGATGGCGACTGGAACGATCCAGGTGAGCATGTCTTCTCGGATGTCGTCTTCGACTCCCTGTCCCTCACCCAGACGCTGCTGGTCCATGTTCCTGCGACCGCACCGAACGTGACCACGGAGACGATCGCCTTTGCTCGATTCCGTGCGTCGACCGCGAGTGCCGCCTTGCCTACGGGTTTGGCTCTCGATGGCGAAGTCGAAGATTACCGCGTCCGAATCGTGCCTGGTCTTCCACCGATTGGCAACGACGATGCGTATGCGATGATTGAAGATCAAGTCGGTGGGTTGTCGACGACCGATCCTTTGGGATTGTTGACTCCGGCCATTTTGACCGACAACGGTTTGTTGGCCAATGACGGAAACCCGGACAACAAGACCCTTTCAGCGGTCTTGGTACAGGCACCGAGCAACGCCGCGCTGTTCAACTTGCGTGGAGACGGCACCTTCGATTACCAACCAGCTCCTAACTTTTTCGGTACCGATACGTTTGAATACACGGTGACAGACGGAGTGCTCGATTCGTTGCGGGTCTCCACCGTGACCATCACCGTCAGCCCAGTTAACGACGCTCCGACTGCTGGCAACCTGAACTACAACATCGACGAAGACGTTCCGCTGGTCATTCCGTCGTTGGACATCATCGCCGTATCTACGGCGGGACCTGCCAACGAGTCCGACCAACAACTGACCATCACACGCGTCGATGCAACCTCGGTTCGCGGTGGTACGGTAACGCTCGTCAATGGCGTGATCACTTACACACCACCGACCGACTTCAACGGTTTGGATTCCTTCACCTATACCCTTATCGATGAGGATCCGACCGGAACGCCTCCGAACCCGTTGACCTCGAATGGCACCATTTTCATCAATGTGGCCGACAAGAACGATCCGCCGATCACTACACCCAAGTTCATCACGACAGACGAAGATGTCTCGGGTGAAATTTCCATCGTGAACCTGATTGCGGGCGATGTCGCAGGTCCACCGATTGAAAACGCGGTTCAAACTGTGACCTTCTCCGGTGTCAGTCCCACCAGTGCCAACGGTGGTACGGTGATCATCTCCGGAAGCCAAGTCATCTACACCCCGCGTCCAGACTTCAACGGCGAAGACACGTTCACTTACACGGTGACCGACAATGGCACGAGTGCTGGCATTCCTGATCCGCAGACCTCGACCGGGACCGTCACGGTCACCGTACGGTCTGTCAACGACACACCAACCTCCGTGCGTCCCCTCGGTACCGTCACGATGGCCGAAGACGATCCAGCTCGAAATCTACTGCTGTCGGACTACTTCACCGACGTAGATATCGCGACCAACGGTGATGTGCTGTCCTATCGCGTGGTCAGCAACACCAACACCCAGTTGATCGAACCGACGTTCAGCGGTGGCAACTTGGTCTTGATCCCCAAAGCCGATCAAAACGGTTCAGCGACGATCGTCATCGAAGCCAGAGACATTGCCAACGCGACGGTGACCAGCACACTCACGGTTGTCGTCACCTCGGCAGAAGATACCCCGCGATTGGTCACGCCACTCCCCAATCGCACGGTGGCCGAAGATTCTGCGCCGATCCTGTTCACGTTGAGCCCAACGTATTTCTTCGATCCAGATGTGATCAACGGCGATACGATGACGTTCACCGCGACCAGCTCCAACCTGAGTCTGGCAGTACCGACGATTTCCGGAAATCAACTGCAGCTCGTATTGGCGGCGGATGCCAACGGTGAATCGATCGTATCAGTCACCGCGACCGATACGACGGGTCGTTCGGTGACCGGTTCCTTTACGCTCACAGTAACCCCGGTTAATGACGCACCGATTGTTGCCAACGATCGTTACGACATACCACAAGGCGTAACGTTAGTTACCACCGATGTGGACGGGACTGCTACGACCACGACGAATGATAACGGCGTGTTGGCCAACGATCGAGATATCGAAGGCGACAGTTTCACAGCCATCCTAACCGTTGCTCCGACACGGGGAACCGTGACTCTGAATACGAACGGTACCTTCACCTACGTGCCAGGTGCAACCGCTCTCACAGGTACTTCCGACACCTTCCGATACCGGACGCTCGATGCGTTTGGAGCGGAGAGTGTAGAAGCGACGGTCACGATCAATATCGGCCAGGCTCCTGCGCCTCGGTATCAGAACCCGGTCCTCAAGTTCGATGTCAACGCAGACAGCTACGTGTCTCCGATCGACGTCTTGATCATCATCAACCTACTCAACTCCCGCGGACCTTCCGTTCCCGTGGCTGGCTTGCCAGGCCCACCGGACTACGTCGATGTCAACGGCAACAACGTGGTTGAACCGCTGGATGCTCTGGAAGTCATCAACTACATCAACGCCGGAGGCCGCAGTGGTAGCGGAGGCGAAGGCGAAGGCGGAACGCAGTTGCTGCGTAGCGGTGGGGCGTCCGTAGCCAACTTCCAAATGGATGTCGGCAATGGGTTCAGTGCGGCCATCTCCATGCAGATCGGTTCATCGATCCAAACGGGATCAGGCACGTTCTCGGATTCGGCGCTCGCCAACGCAGCCCGTCCATGGGATGCCAATTCCAACAGGCTGTCCACCAATGCGTCACTGGCCGACTACCTGGCCAGCTTGGTGGATGAAGACGAGGACGATGACGTTCTCCTCGGGTTTGTCCATGAATCGGGAAGCAGTGAATCTTCAGCTGTGGACCGTGTCCTGGCAGACCTGTTCATCGACGAATAAGAGATCGATTTCTCATCGCTACTTAACAAGCGGATGCCCATTCTGGGCATCCGCATCTACGGCTTAGGCCCGTTTTCTGTGCAAGAACCAACCCGATTGAACCTTCCTCGCACGGAAGATTCCCGTTTTTTTTAACGGGGTCTTTCCAGCCTGTACGGCCAGCAAGAGGGGAGGGCTGGAACGTCGTCCGTGACCGGGCAGCAGTTTGCGGATCAACAAACGAGTCGCACCTTTGCAGCTGCCGCGAAATCGAACAAGCGGTTAAGGGGGACTTTGATACCACTCTAGTCATCTCGCGATGGGTTCGGCTCCGGCCAGGAGGGATTTCTTTGGACCGCAGACGATTGGAAGGAGGTCCACTGCTCAGGAACTAGGCAGTCATTTCTTGGTCGATGGTTTGAGCTGACCGGTATCCCCATTAAGCCCATGCTTAGGTGACTGCAGCGTCCCTTGCATGGTTGTTTGCAAGATCAAAGGCCGATTGGCACACCATACGCATGATGGGATAGAACCTATTGTCGGCAATGAAGCCGGATTTATCGTTCCGATGGAAACTATCCCATGTCCTTGAGCACAAGCCTTTTCGCTAACGAGCGAACCTCTCTGAATCGAAGCAGCGTTTCCTTGATGGCTGGCATCGAACCATGGTTCTGCGGGCGGCACATCGCGACCTTCATTGCGCGCGTGCGGACGTCTTATGTGCCGCTGGTAATCCACAGCATAGTGATCGCTGCCGTATCGTTGTACGACATGTTTTTGACGGTCAAGTACGCGGAGCAGTTGAAGTACCTCGAGCAAAATCCGATTGGCCGCTGGATGATGCAGTTGGACTATTTGGACAATGGTGCCCTGCCCGATTTGACCCTGTTCCTGTCCGCCAAATCGATCGGAACGCTTCTCGTCCTTACGATTCTGGCTTTGTTGTTTCATCGGCAACGACGCATTGGGCATTCGGTAGCCTTGGGAGTCAGTGGATCGCAAGTCCTATTGGCGTGGTATCTATCCGTACCGACGTTTGCTGCGTGAGCTCCCGAATCCATCTGCAGAAGTTGATTCTCCATCGTCCGACCCATTCAGCAACCTCCGACCCATTCAGCAATCATTGAGCAAGCTTCGGAACCGCTGAGCATACGGAAGAACCGAATGCGGATGCACCGGAACACGGTTAGGCATAGGTTTGGGTTGCCATTCCGCCAAAGTGCGGGTGTAGGCGTGGCCGACTTTCTGAGCCATGATCGTATCGGTAAAGTTCGTTCGATGGCGTTGGAACGCGTTGAAACTCATGATTCGCCACGCATCGCGGTCGGAGATCAAGCGTTCGATCGCCATGGCCAAACTATCAGAATCCTGAGGTTGGGCGAGATAACCTTCGCGTCCGTCGCGGATCACCTCCGGCGTTCCTTCGACTGCGGTGGCAATGGTCGGAATACCCATCGCTAGCGCTTCGAGGACGACCATCGGCATGCCCTCCCCAAACAAACTCGGGAGAACCATGGCGTCGAGGGGTCGAAGGCCGCTCTGAACATCCCGAAGGAACCCGCGCCAGTGGACTTGATGGGCGATGCCTAAGCGTTCGGTCAGCTCGACGATATGGGACCGATACGCTTCCGACTCGAAACCGCCGATGACATCCAAGTGAACATTCGGCCAGCGAACGGCGATGCGTTGCATGGCTTGAAGCAGGACTTCGATCCCTTTTCGGGGACGGATGAAGGCCACCATTCCCAATCGCCAGTGCTGCGCATCGCGTCGCTCCTCAGTCGGGATCGGTTCTTGAACGGCGACCCCGTTGGCGATAGCAATTACCTTGTGACGATCGTATCCCCGACAAAGCATTTCGCGGCGTAGGGATTTGGACACCGTGATGATGCGTTGAACACTTTGCAGAGCCAACCTCTCGACACAGTCATTGATCCAGTTTTGAACGCGGCGTGTGGAATCACGCACCGTTGGTGAGTGGACATGGTAGATCCATGGCAAGCCCATTTTTTTGGCAACCGCGCTTGCGACCATGGCGCTGCGCGGCGTGTGGGCATGGATCAATTTGATGGAGGATTTCATGGCGCGCTGGGCGATGCGCTCGACGACGCGCAGATCGCGTCGATGTTGCATGGGTTCCGCCCACACCCTCTCTGCGGGCAAATCGCAGCACTCCGCGAACTTTCCAGGCTTAATGCACACGAAGGACGGATCGTAACCAAATGCTGGCAATTGCAGGCCAAGCAGTTGTTGGACCCGTTCAGCGCCTGAGAAAACTTCGCCGTTGATGATGTGCAATACGCGTTGAGTCGTGGGCAGCCGCGCCGTCCGCATTGGGGCCCGCGCGATTGGGTTTCGAAGTACCTCGACGGCATCAAGCAATTCTGGCATCTTGGACGATTCCCTTGGAAGAACACAACCTTTTCCTAGGAAAGCCTAGGTTGCTATGCAAAACCGACTTGGGTTTCGAACTGCGATCGCGAGCATTTCCGCGACCGTTTCCGACCCCGCCATCGCTACAACCCTTAAAAACGATCTAGGTGGATCCGGTCCGACTTGCTATGGTGCCTCGACGCGTGGGACGGAGTCCCGTAGGAATGCGGTGGGAACATCGAGGATCGATCGCCCGAAGGCCCACGCGAAGCAAAAAAACCAACTTGCTCACGGACGAGTGAAACGATGAATCAACGCTTGGATTTATGGGGCTGGGCACTTAGCGGCATGGTTGCGGCCCTAGTCTGGATTCCTTCTACGAGCCTGTGGGCTCAAACTGCGGGCAATCCTCCGGGGGTTCAAAATCGTGCACCCGGTTACGGCGCGGGAAACGCTTCCTCAGGCCAGTCCGCCGCGAACCAGCGACCGACCACGCCCCCGACCAATTCTCAACCGGATCCTCGACTGAATCCCCAGCTCAACCCGAACACGCAAGCCAAGATTGAGCAGGCGGTCCGCGAGGGACGGCAATGGCAGATGCAGGGCCCGAACAACGGTGGTCAGATCATCGCTGAACCTCCGTTTCCTCCATTGAATGCTCAAGAGCAACAGTACATCGATCAGATTCTGAAGGCATGGGAGGAGAAGACGGCGGATATCAATCGCTTCAGTTGCGAATTCGGTCGATGGGAGTACGACTCCCAAGCCCCGGGTGTGGCAGAACTGGCCAAACAAATTGGTCGACCTGACGTTCCAATTTCGGCCGGCCAAGGCGTCCTTCGATTCCAGAAACCCGACAAGGGTCTTTTTCGCACCGACACCTACTCCAAATCGACTGGCAAGGTTTTACCCAATGGAGTCGTGGAGTTGGTCAAGGATCCACAGAACTTCGGCGAGTACGTGATCTGCGACGGACAGAACGTTTGGGACTACGATCGTAAGGAAAAGATTTGCACCCGGATGCAACTCCCGCCCGAGATGCAAGGATTGGGGATCATGAATTCACCGCTCCCATTTCTATTCGGGGTCAAAGCCAATGAGATCAAGGCTCGTTATTGGGTGCGTGCCATCTCGCCAGGCATGCAGAATGGCCAACCTGTTCAGGACAAGTACGCCGTGGAAGCGTATCCGAAATATCCGGTCGACGCCGTGAACTACCATCACGTGCAAATCGTTCTCGACCGAGAGTTGTTCCTACCGGAACTGATGGTCCTGTACTTGCCCGAGTGGAGTGACAAGAGCATCAGCGAGAACGGAGTTGTGATCGATCCTCGCGACAAACGGATGGTGTATCAATTTGCCAACAGGCAGTCCAACGCCAGCATCTTCCAAAAGATCAGCGAAACCATCTTCCAAAAAGAATTCATCCCAACCGAACCACCGTCGGATTGGAAGAAGAACGACATCCCCTACTTTCCCCCCGCAAGCAATCCTCCCGGGCCGGAAGCCAACGGACAGCGAACCGCCAATCCCAACTTGCCGACCAATCCTCGCCCGAAGTAGCCCTCCATGCCCTGCCTAAGGTCACAGTGGTTCACCGCTTGGTGCACGGGAGTCCTGGCTCTACTCAATGTGGGCTGCGCGGGTTGGCTGCCCGTTTCCAACGAACCAACTCCCATTCAAAAATCGTTTAGTCGCGTCGAAATTTCGCGTGACACCGTTGGGATCGAATCGATCGTGATCCGGCTCGATAGCCACCAGACTTCCAATCTTGCAGATGTCTGGAGCGCACTTGACGAACAAGTCGTTGCACCGGAGTTACGGATAGCCATGGATCGCAACGGTCTGCGAGCTGGCAAGGCGTCGGGGCATCTGCCCGCCATGCTCGAGCAGTGGGTTCGCGCCAATGAACAGCGTCGTGAGGAGGACCCGCTCGAGCAGGTCGGTCTGGCAGCCGACGTATCGACCTTTGCTCAGCTATGGCGATGCCGCCCGAACTCGAGCAAGGAACTGACGGTTCGGAAGTTGATGACGGAAGATGCCACCGTTTTCTTTTACGAGGGAGCCCTCAAAGGAGCCCATTACCGCACGCCTCATTTCCTCTTCAAACTCGAGACATCCGCTGTCGGGGATGGATCGGCCAAAGTTCGGTTGGTCCCCGAGCTCAAGCATGGTGAGGTCCGCAGGATTGTGGTCGCCAAGGACTCCGCCATTCGCACCGACGAACGTCAGGAAGAGATCATCTGGGATTCCCTGGCTGTCGAAATGCGATTGAACCATGGCGATTGCATTGTTTTGGGAGCAACCCCCACTCCCCGCGGCCTGGGTGAGCATTTTTTTCAAACGCGGACCAAGGATGGGAACATGCAGCACGTACTGTTGCTGGTCCGACTGTCGGAAACTCGACTCGACGATGCGTTCGCACCTGAAGAAATTGCCGCTGCTCGGCGAGGGCTCGGTCCGCGCTAGAAGCGGGTACACTAGCAAAGAGTCTTCGCGCACATTTCGGCTCGCATCGGATCAATGTTTCATGAGAATCATCGCATTGCTTTCGGGGCCATCGCTGGGTGTCGCCCTCTTTGCGATCCTGCGTGTTGCTACCGACATCCCGGTGCCCGCAGCCGCTGTAGCCATGCTCGGTATCTGGATGGCAGTCTGGTGGATGACCGAGGCCGTGCCTTTGGAACTAACGTCCTTATTGCCGATGTTGATCCTGCCACTGACCGGCCTTTATCCAGAAAACGGCATGATGAAGGCCTGCGCTCCCTACGCGCATGAAAGTGTGTACTTCTTTCTCGGCGGATTCGGTTTGGGATTAGCGATTGAGAAAACCGAACTGCATCGGCGGGGTGCGTTGATCCTGCTCCGATGGGCGGGTTCCAATGCCAGTACGGTGGTCGCAGCCTTCATGCTCTCAACGGCTTTACTGAGCATGTGGATCAATAACACCGCCACCACCATGCTCATGCTGCCGCTTGCGACCAGCGTCATCGCGACGCAATCCGATCGACGCTTCACCAGTTCGCTACTCATCGGAACCGCCTACGCGGCTAGCATCGGCGGCATGAGCACGCTCGTCGGCACGGCTCCCAATATTTTCTTCTTCGGGTTTTTGAAAGAGCAAGGGATCGAAGTTGGATTTCTGGCTTGGATGGCCATGGCCCTTCCGATCGCGATCACCTTGCTAGTAGGCTGCTGGATTTGGATGGTAAAGATCCTTTGGCCGATGGACGACCTTCGGGTCCAAGTACCCGAAGAATGGCTTATCCAACGCAACCAGGCAACTACGTTGTCACGCGAACAACGCGTCACAATGGCCGTGTTTCTGTTCGCCGCAGGCATGTGGATGTTTCGCGATCCGCTCCTTCTGCTGTGCCGTCAATGGGGCGTCGACGGATGGATTATGGGGATCAATGATCCGTGGATCGCGATGGCAAGTTTAGCCATGCTATTGATCTTTCCCGTCGGTGCCCCAGTGCTGCGATGGTCGGATGTGGAACGCATTCCTTGGGGAGTTCTGTTGCTGTTCGGAGGCGGGATGAGTTTGGCCAACGCCATTTCAGCGTCCGGGCTGGATCAGCGAATTGCGAGTGTGGCCTCACTGATCAATGGTGTACCTGTCTGGGTACTGATCACCGCCATCGTCGTATTGGTCATCGCGATTTCAGAGATGGCCAGTAATTTGGCCACGGCCACGACCATGATTCCCATCCTCATGAGCGCAGCGGGTGCGTTTGGAGTCGATCCTATCACACTGCTAAGCGCCACGGTCTTGGCAAGCAGTTGTGGATTCATGATGCCGGTTGCCACGCCACCCAACACCATGGTTTTCGCATTGAAGCGTTTTCCAGTACGCGACATGCTATTGGCTGGCGCGGGCGTGAACGCAATCGCCGTGGTAGCGATCGTGTTTTTTGTACTGTGGATCAAACCGTTGGTGTTCCCAGGATGATGTTGCCGACTCGGCACGCGAGCGTGCATGAGCGATCCCGTGCATGGGTTAGCAAGGGCACGGGCTACCACTGAACTTCGACGATTTCCTCCATGGTCTTGGTGTCGCTCGCGAGAGTGAGCATTTCCTGCCGGACGATTCGGCCCGGTACGTCGTTCGATCGCCACAGTTTGACGGTCATCGGTCCAGACTCATTGCTTTCCTGCCATTCGTAAACCTCGGTGATCAATTCGCGATCGCCGACTCTTTGAGTTTCATCGTCGAGTCGCTTGGCATGAATGGAAGGCAAAACGAATGTATTACTATCCATGCCTTGCGGGATTTGGAAACGCGCGACGAAGCGCGTGAACTGATCCGGATTTTTCTCGATAGGTTGGTCGGATCGTTCGACCGTGACTTGGGTGCCGACGTTCACGAATTCCTCCGTCTTGTCCTCAAGCCAAGTGCGGGTCGTCACGGTGACTTCGCCAAAAGCGTTGGTAACCAACCGTTTGCGAGTGACCGAAGCACCGATCGAGAATTGGCTCCAATTGACGTACTCGGGATGATCCAACATATCGGTTGCTGGTGTACTGGCATCGTGAGGCCGGGACGACGACAACGTGCTGGCGGGCAAGATGGGAGCTGTCGGTCGATCCGACGGCGACGGCCCACAGCCGTTGCAGACACACAATCCTAAGAGCGCGACCCATGATGGAGATACGATGCGCATCGGCGTAAACCTTCCTCTGAGAGAATCGCTAGACCTGCGGGTGCAGTCCCAAAAAGCAATCGGAACTTACGAAGTTTTCGGCATGCTGCCTTGACTCTCTTCGTCTTCAACCTGCGTGTCCTCCACCCGCACCTTAGCCTCTTGTTCGGGGGTCATCGGTCCGTTGGGGAGAACAGGCGAGGAGTCCATGGAGCCGCAACCAGTCGCGGACGAAATGCAGGCGAAAAGCATTGCTAACTGCAACGCAAAGGAACGGTGTTTTTTCATGATGGTTGGGTATTTCGGGGTCTAAGGATTGGGACAGTCTGGCGGAGGGGATCGCATTCCCGACTCCGCCGTAAACATTGGAAGTGATAGAACGCCACTTCAGGCATCGTTGCGACGATTATTCGTCGACGGTAACGGTTTCACCATCATCGATGACGCACAGACGCATCCAGACCACTGGATCGACGCTGAAGGGAGAGAATCGGACGGAGCCATCTCCGTACGTGGAGTTCAGTCCGCTTCCATGCGCCGATCCAAAGTAACGTCGCCAAACAGTGCCCGTACCGGTTGGATTGGCCGGAGTACCTTGCACTCGGATGCTGACGGTATCCAAATCCGATTTTGGAGGGAAGTGATAGCGAATGGAATCTTCGTCCCAGCCGTTGTTGTTCCAACGCTCATTATCTCCACCATCGGTCCCGTACCGCTTTTGTGGGATGTGCTTTTCGGATGCCATGATGGTCGCGGACGTGCCATCGGTCACATCGCGCAAGCGGCGTTTTGCACCTTGAGCCGACCATACGATGTAGCCTTGGCGACCGGGATAGTTGCCAAAGTTTTCTGGTGTCCGTTCGTTGCGGCGTGGGGCAAGTCCGAGCGGCTCGGCGGGAATGTCACCAAAATTCTCGTGCACTTCACCTTGATAGAATCCCGCATTGCCCGCGTAGTCGCAGCGCGAAAAGAAGCCGCTGCCATACACTGCACCACTGCGACGCGAGGGGCAGTAGTAAATCGGAATGACCGAGCGAGCCACATCGTCTTCGCCGTCGTAATTGGCAGGCCGACCACTGAACAAAGGCGGGACACTGAAATTCGCGAGGTTATAGACATTCTGCCCTTCGATGAAGGGAAGGATTTTGAAGAAATGGTTCCAACCATTGGGATGCGCTGCGCGGCAGCAGGTCGTGCCGCTTTCGTACGCCCCAATCGGCTCGTTGTAGACCATGCCTGGCAGGCTCGGATCGCCATCGTAAGCACCTTGGGGCAAGTGCTTGTAAGCGGCCTCGTGGTTCATGAATCCGAGCCCAATTTGTCGCAGATTATTGGAGCAAGACATGCGACGAGCGGCCTCACGGGCAGCCTGCACTGCGGGTAGCAACAAACCGACCAAAATACCGATGATTGCGATCACCACCAACAACTCGACCAGAGTGAATGCGGGTCGCCGCTTCGCCATGCGTTCCAAAATCCCGTTGTTCCAACCAAATCGTTTGAACATGAATCCAACTCCCATGAAAGAATCCTAAAACACAACATGCCTTGAACGGCAAGTCAGCAACGACGTTTTAGGGAGTGAAGGGATGCTGCCTAGTATCTGAGTTGGATCTTGCGCAAAGCTTCGGAATCTCTGAACTCGATCTACGCAATCGCCATTGAAAAAGGAAGAAGTTGCGAATTCTTGATGAACGAAAATCGCATTTTGCATGACAGCTACCCCTTGCGAAGGAAGGCGGGTTGTCATCCAATTGACGTTCCTCAACAATGAACTTCTCTCGAAAAAGCAGGGAAATCGCATGGCTTTCGGCAACTTGTTCCAACTCGACAACCGTGTGGCCGTGGTCATTGGCGGAACGGGTAGTTTGGGCGGAGCCATGGCATCTGCTCTCGGAGCCGCTGGGGCTCGCATCGCGGTGGTCGGTCGCAATGCGGATCGAGGCATGAGCCGTGCCGAAGAGATCCGTCGAGAAGGAGGCGAAGCGATCTTTCTTTCGGCCGATGCCATGGACCGTGAATCGTTGACCCGGGCTCGCGAATCGATTGAAAAGGTAATGGGACCAGTCGATGTTCTGGTCAATGCAGCCGGTGGGAATCAAAGCGCTGCGACGCTTCAGGCTGGGGATGATTTCTGCATCCTGCCGCTCGATGCCTGGCGCGAAGTTTTCGATCTGAATCTCATCGGCGGTACGGTCTTGCCGTGTCAAGTATTCGGAGAGACCATGCTGCTTCGCAATGCGGGGAGCATTATCAATGTTGCTTCATTGTCTGGCATGGTTCCGCTGTCGATGGTGGTCGCATACTCGGCCGCCAAGGCTGCCGTCATCAATTTGACCCAATTCCTCGCACGCGAATGGGCCCCGCGCGGCATCCGCGTAAATTGCATCAGCCCCGGCTTTTTCCCGGCCGAGCAAAATCGCAATCTCCTATACGACGCCGATGGCAACCTATCTCCGCGCGGCCAAAAGATCATCAACCATACGCCCATGGCTCGCTTTGGTTATGCGCATGAACTGGCCGGTTCGGTGGTCTACCTCGCCTCGTCCACCGCTTCCTCTTTTGTTACCGGTCATAATTTGGTCGTCGATGGTGGCTTTACCGCGACCACGATCTAATCTGAATTCCCATTCCTTCGCAATGCATTGGCATTCGCGCCGCCCCTCAACCCGCATCCACACGTAGACTCTCAAGGAGCAATAGATGGCCAAACTCGCTGTTCGAACCGACGCATGCGAACTTGATTTCCTTTCGCTCGGTGCTTTGGTGCACCGACTTGATCCAGGCATCATCCCGTTTCGCAAAGCGAGAACGTTCGAGATCCATGTTTCTGGAGGAGAGTACAACGTCGCGGCCAACCTGTCGGATTGTTTTGGCCTCAATACTGGGGTTGCCACGGCCATGGTCAATTACGGCATCGGCGAACTGGTTCAAACGCGCGTTCGCGAAATGGGAGTGAAACCCTTTTACAAGCACTTCGAGCACGATGGCGTGCGCGGCCCGAACATCGCGACGGTCTATAGCGACCGCGGTCAAGGCGTACGGCCTCCAGTCGTTTATTACAACCGAGCCAATGAAGCCGGTGCCATGCTCAAGCCCGGAGATTTCGACTGGAAGAAAATCTTCGCGTCGGGAGTTCGATGGTTTCATTCCGGAGGCATTTTCGCTTCCCTATCGAATACCACTTCGGAACTGATCATCGAAGGCATGCAAGCCGCTCAGGCTGCCGGTGCGGTGACTTCGTTCGATTTGAATTACCGCGCCAAAATCTGGGCCACCATCGGAGGACCTGCCAAGGGCCAAGAGATGATCAGCAAGATTGTCAAGCACGTCGATATGCTGGTCGGCAACGAAGAGGATCTTCAAAAGGGATTGGGGATCCAAGGCCAGGACGTTGAGCACAGCTCCGAACTCGACCCCGATTCGTTCTTCAAAATGATCGATCGCACCATCGAGAAGTTCCCGAATGTCAAAATGGTCGCGACCACGTTGCGCGAAGTGAAGTCGACCAACCGCCACGAATGGGCGGCGGTACTTTGGTACGATGGTAAACGCTATGTCAGTCCGACCATGCAACTCGACGTGATCGATCGCATCGGAGGTGGTGACGGTTTCGCATCGGGCCTGATCTACGGCATGCTCGCGGGACGCGATCCAGAGCAAGCCTTGCGATTGGGTTGGGCTCACGGCGCACTCCTCACGACATTTCCAGGCGATACCAGCATGGCCAAACTGCCTGAGGTCGAAACTCTCGCCAAAGGTGGCTCGGCCCGCGTTCAACGTTAGTCCACCGACCGAGCAACGGTTTCGAGCCATGGCAGCCTAATAACCCTATTTCCTGTTTGAGCCGACGTGGCAACGCACGTCGATACCATGGCCGAATCACCGACTCCTCCTAAAAAATCTTCTAAAACGGTTCGCAGTCCTCGAGGCTCACGTAAGCTCGAGCCTTCGCAGGACCCGAGCGATCCGACCAATAGCCGTTCTTTGGAACGCATCTTCGGCGGTGCGTCATTGTCCCAACTTCAGGGCTTCTGCAACCGCATTGCCACCGGGCTGCACGCGGGCGTTGATATCCTCCGCGTTCTCGACACCGAGGCCCAGGTTGGCAAGCAACGCTATCGCGACGCGGTCAAAGACGTCTCGGATAAAATCCGGCTGGGTTATTCGTTCCCGGATGCACTTCGATTGCAAGGCGTTTTCTTTCCAACGCTTCTGATAAAGATGGTCGAGGCGGGCGAACATTCGGGCCAGATCGATCGCACGCTGAGTTACATGTCCGACTATTACCTGGACTTGAAAAGAACCCGTCAAGAATTCATTTCGCAGATCACTACACCGGTCATCCAATTGCTGATGGCGATCGCGATTATTTGCGGATTGATCTTCATCAACGGTTTCTTTAAATCGGGTAGCGTCAACGAAAAGCCAATCGATTTGACCGGCGTAGGGCTGCGCGGAGCCTCGGGGGTCCTCATCTTCCTTTCGATTCTGTGGGTGATCGCCGCTGTGTTGGCAACGGTCGTCTTCGGCATCTGGAAGAACTGGTTCAATTGCCACAACTTCTTGGTGCCCGCCGTCCGACATGTTCCTGTTATCGGACCTGTGTTCACCATGACCGCCATGTCCCGATTGTCCATGTCTCTATCGATGATGCTCGGGGCGGGGGTCGACGCCCGCCGAAGTCTGCGCGATGCGGTACTGAGTACAGGAAACTACTACTACATCTCTGGCCTTCCACAGATGGTCCAAATGGTCGAAGAAGGGCAGACACTCTCGGAGTCCCTCGATAAACCCAAGGTCTTGCCCGACGATTTCATTCAGTCTGTCGAAGTGGGCGAAATGAGCGGCAGTGACAGCGAATCGCTCGAACGCATGGCCGTGGTCTACCGCGAACGCGCTCAATTGGCACTCAAGCAACTGGCCATCGCGGCCGGATTCGCCATTTGGTTCATGATCGCTGCGATGATCGTTACCGTGATCTTCATTATCTTTTCTCAGTACCTGGCGCTCCTCTATGGCAATCTACCAAAATGATTGCAGTCCAATTGAGTAATCGATTGAGCAAACGATCGAGCGTTTCCGTCCCTTCATTACCACACCCTAGGAAGACCGAACGATGATTTTTTCACGAAGCCAATCCGCTTGGCTGATTAGCGGGCTGATGGCAATGGCCGTGGGATGCGGCAAAGACGGGGGCAACATGCCTATCACCGTTGCGACGGACAAAGCCGTGGGCGATACGAAGGGGGAATCCACGGGAGGAACCTCCAGTGCCAGCGAGTTGAAAGTCGCAGCCCCAAGCTGGATCTTGGCCTTCTCCGAGTTGACGGGGCCGCGTGTGGACTGGGGTAAAGCCCCGGAAAAAGAACTTTACGCCAAGCGGGATATCCTGAGTACTCCTGCACCTGATCTCATGGTCGAGAAGTGGATGGGTGAGGTGCCGCAAACGGCAGGCAAGTTCGTATTGGTTGATTTCTGGGCCACGTGGTGCTCACCCTGTCGTGATGCCATTCCGGAACTCAACCGGTTCGCTGAGGAGTTTGCTGAGGAGTTGGTGGTGATCGGCCTTTCGGATGAGACCGAAGAGGCTGTCAAGGCGATGCGCACGCCGGTGATCGAGTACTTCTCGGCGATTGACTCCGTCGGGCGAACCAAGTCGGACATCGGTGTGCGAGGCATCCCCCATGTCGTCTTGATCGATCCTTCAGGGATTGTGTGCTGGCAGGGTTTTCCTCTCGATGAGAAGTACGCACTGACGTCCGAAACCATCCAAGGCTGCATCGATCGTTACCGTTCCGAGCCGCAGTAGCAGTGCGACGCACGGTATCTTAGGTCCGCGCGACTTTGACGCGATCGTACCAACCCAGCAAGCAGACTTCTTGAATATCGGCCCAATGGCAAGCGTCATCCCAAAGAGACATCCCGCATTCTGGGCAGCAGGCGGTGACGCCATCGATTCCATTGGCTGATTGTTCCTGCATCTCGGGTTCTTTCCAGACCGTTTCGCATTCATCGCACACGACGCACCCGATCAATCGATGATCCGAGGTGCAGACGCGGACGCGACAAAGGCCTTCGCCGCAAATGGGGCACGATCGCACGTAGATCAAGTAGGGGAGGACCATGTAAGGCAATTGGATGGGAGGCTATTGGATGGGAAAGCCAGTGATGATGTTTTCATTACGTACGACGATTCGCATGCGCTGAAGTTTGGGGTGACCTCGCTGTGCACCTAGCGTGCCGCCGAGAAAGCCGATGGGTTTTCCGAACTGAGCTTCGTACACGGTAGAGCCTGCTTCGGTGGATTGCTTCGAGCCTTTGGCATGACCGCGGGCGAGCCGGTAGGTTTCATCGATGGCTTTTAGGAAGTCCTGCATGTCTCCCTCGAAAACACCGTGGGGTCCGGGACGTTTTGGATCGTTTTTCAGGTGACGCTCAATATGTTTAAGGCGGTGGCCTTCCTCGCTGCCTGGGGCATAGATCAGTCCGGCGGGTGATTGGAATCGATCCCGGCCGATGTCCGTTAAAAAGCCGAACTTGAGATCCTTTGGCGATGCGTTGGACGTTTCGTTGGCGGGAGGCTTTCCAGGTGGTTTGGCGGGAGATTCGGAATCCGGTGCCACGTGGGGTTGGGAGGATTGCCCGAGCAAGCTTGGGATGCTGGGCAAACGCCAACCCAGCCATTGATTGAGTGTCGGCTGGAGCAACGCGTACGAGATTGCAACGGCTAGAATCGCGAGCGCCCAACGAGGAGGGATGATTCGCAATGCGGAAGAGATCGTGTCGGTTCGCACAGGTGTCGGTCGCGGTGGCGCGCGTCGCGTCATGGATCGAGGCTCGCGGAAACAAGGCTTGCGTCCAGGAATCGGTCGGACTACGTTCTACCGATTGGTCGCTTGATAGTACAATCGAGGTTGTCGCAGCATGATAATTCATTTGACGTTCCACTGGTAGAATCCATGCAACTCGGATCGGTCGACCTCTCGAATTTGCCGGAGCATTTGCGCCGAAAAATGGAAAGCGGCTCGCTGGATCGCAATGCGCATCGCGAGTTTGCGCCTCAGTACGCTTTCGGTCGGCATCGCGGGCCAGCCCCACGATATTCCCACAAAGCATCGGTGATGATTTCGCTTATTCCTGCCAAAGCCGGTGAGTGGCTCATCCCATTGACGCTTCGACCCTCGACCATGTCAGACCACGGCGGTCAGATTTCATTGCCCGGCGGTCGTGCTGAGTCCGGTGAGTCGTATTGGCGGACTGCTTGCCGGGAGTTTGGGGAAGAACTCGGTTGCACGACTGAGTATTTGCAATTGCTGGGTGAACTGAGTTCGATCTATGTGTTCGCCAGTCGCAACAACGTCGTGCCTTGTGTCAGCCTCTGCAGTTTACGACCGACGATGAACCCCAACCCAATCGAAGTCGCCGAGATCATCTATCTATCGGTCACCGAGTTGATCGCGGATGACATTGGCACGATTGGAACCATGCGCCGCGGGAGTGCCGAGTTCGAAGCGCCAGGTTTTCGAATCGGTGAGCATTTTGTATGGGGAGCAACGGCCATGATCTTGGCCGAACTACGATCGCTGATTCGCGCGATCCAACAAGAGAACCAATTTGAACCTTGGCTGATGTAACTCAGCAGGAAAGGAAGTCGCATGATCCGAGTTGCCATTGTGGGTGCTTCAGGTTACACGGCCATCGAAGCCATCGAGTGTTTGCTGCATCATCCGCAGATCCAGATCACGTGCGCGACCAGCCGACAAGCCGATGGGAGCATGATTGCGGACATGCACCCATCGCTGGTTCGCCGATTGCGGTTATCGGTCGATGATCTGACTCCAGCCCAGATCGCTGAGCGTTGCGATGTCGCGCTAACTTGCTTGCCGCATGGCGCTTCGGCGGCCATCGTCATGGAGCTGCTCAAGGAAGGCTGCCGTGTTATCGACTTGTCGGCCGACTATCGACTCAGCACACCCGAGTTGTACGAGAAATGGTACGGCGAAAAACATCCGGATCCCGCGCGATTGGGCAATACACCCTATGGGCTCCCCGAGTTGTTTTCCGATGGGTTGTCATCGGCTCAGCTAGTCGCCAATCCAGGTTGCTATCCCACGTCTGCCATTCTACCTCTGGCACCCTTGATCAAAGAAGGATTGATCAGCGAGAAGGACATTGTGGTCGACAGCAAATCTGGAGTCAGCGGCGCAGGTCGCACGCCCAAACTTGGAAATCTCTATTGCGAGGTCAACGAGAGTATTGCCGCTTATTCCATTGGTAGTCACCGTCATCAGCCGGAAATCGTTGATATCATCGCGCGCTATTCGGGAGTCGAACCAGAAATCATCTTCACGCCCCATTTGGTGCCGATGGAGCGCGGAATTCTTTCAACTATCTATGCGCATCCTCGAACGGGTGTAACGGCCAATCAAATCCGTGAGTGCTGGAATTCGTATTATCCACTCCAAGGATTCGTGCGCGTCGTGTCGCATCTACCCGCCACGCGTTTTGTGGCGAGAACCAATTATTGTGACATGACGGTCAGGGAAAACGGCCCGCGCATGGTGATCGTGAGCGCTATCGACAACCTCGTTAAAGGCGCCAGTGGAGCTGCGGTCCAAAATTTGAACTGCATGTTCGGATTGGATCCGACGATGGGGTTGAAATAACCATCTCCTCGGTTGCAAGGACCGTTGCGATCGACTCGGATTCTGGGTTCGCACGTCGGGATCGCACTTCGGATTCGCACTGAGGTGTTTGCAAAAAGGTCATCACAATGCAACTCGTGGCTTTAAGAGATCGGCCTGGAATTGAGAAGCGTTGGGTAGCACGTAGGGTTGTGACGGCGATTCTCGTAGCGATTCCTCTGTGGCTTTCCATCCTGTGGGCTCAACCGGATAGCGAATCATGGGGGATGGTGGGAGGCTGGACGGTTTGGTGCACGGTAGCGTGGGTGGCCATGCGAGGGCCGGGACGTTGGCGGGCAAGCGTCGTCGGCCTGCTCTACGCCTGTCTTCTCGGGGGATTGAGTCTATGGGCATGGCGTTCGTTCCAGCCCTCTCTTTTCGGTACGTGGACGACCTTCTGGACGCTCGACGTCCCTGTCATGGGTTTGATGTTACTCAAGGCTTGGGCGGTCTTTCGAATCCTTAGCATGATCACAGGCTTGGAGATCGCTGATCGCGCGATTCCGATCGAGCCGCGATGGGGACTCAGACGCTGGTTCTTGCTCATGGTGGCCATCGCGGTCTTGGTTCAAAGTAGCATGGCCGAAATGAATTGGTTTGCGGAGTTGTCAGTTGGATACACCCATGGATCGGACATCGGTCCTCAACAGATTCACCCGATGACGCAATCTCGAAACGTTTGGCTGGCGTATCATGCGGCGCAGTTGCTGACCTTGCCTTCGCTCCCAATTCTGCTCGCCGCGTGGATGCTGGCCGGTAAACCGTGGCGTTGGCTGATGTTTCCGGTGCTTGGAGCGATGGTGGTCGCCGCCCGCGCGGTCTCCCATGCGATGGTGCAAGCCGCGTTGGATCAAGCGTATTGGCTGAAGGGGCTGACCGGTGGAATTCATAAAGACTGGACGCTGTTGGGAAGCATCGAATGGGTCGCTTATTGTTTTGCAGCGATCTTGGTACCATGGATGGGATTCCGCTGGACGGACTATTGGTCCGAGCGGACCGCTCGCGTTTCGCCTGATCCCATCCTAGAAACCCCCAATTCATGAATACTCAATTCCTGGAGCATGTGTCCGCCGCAAATCAAGCCATGCGGGACGCTGGAACGTTCAAAACCGAACGGGTCATCGATTCCGCTCAAGGAACAATGGTACGGTTGTCCGACGGCGATGAACTGCTCAATCTGTGCGCGAACAATTACCTCGGATTGGCTCAGCACCCGGAGGTTCGCCAAGCCGCGGATGAGGCGCTCGACCGCTGGGGGTATGGGATGGCATCGGTCCGATTCATTTGCGGAACGCAAACCATCCACAAACAACTCGAGGATCAACTCAGCGCGTTCCTGGGGATGCAGGACACGATCCTGTACAACTCCTGCTGGGATGCCAACGGTGGATTGTTTGAAACCATTCTTGGGCCCGAAGATGCCATCATTTCCGACGAGCTCAATCACGCCAGCATCATCGATGGCATTCGGCTTTGCAAAGCTCAGCGATTGCGCTACAAAAACAATTCGATGGACGACCTCCGACTCAAACTCGAAGAAGCGAAATCGGCTCGCTTTCGCATGATTGCAACCGACGGTGTCTTTTCGATGGATGGCACAATCGCCGACCTGGCGAGTGTCTGCCAGTTGGCCGACGAATACGATGCGTTGGTCATGGTAGACGATTCGCACGCCGTTGGATTCATTGGTCAGCAAGGGCGTGGGACGCACGAATTGTGTGGTGTCTTGGAACGCGTGGACATCATGACTGGTACGTTAGGCAAGGCCCTCGGAGGGGCCAGTGGCGGATACACTGCGGGGCGCGCAGAGATGGTGGAGCTCCTTCGACAGCGGTCTCGCACGTACTTGTTCTCCAATACCATTGCACCGCCGGTAGTGGCTGGAGCGATCAAGTCGCTCGAGTTGCTGACGGCATCGACGGAACTTCGGGATCGACTCGAGGCCAACACGAAGCTTTTCCGCGAAGAGATGACACGCCGCGGCATGAATATTCTGCGCGGCACGCACCCGATCGTTCCCGTCATGCTGGGAGATGCTGCCTTGGCTGGTAGGGTTGCGCGGGCCATGCTCGACGAAGGCGTGTACGTGATCGGCTTTTCTTACCCAGTGGTACCATTGGGCAAGGCCAGGATACGAACTCAGGTTTCGGCAGCCCATTCGAGCGAGCAACTGCTGCAGGCGGCCGATGCGTTCGAGCGAGCCCTTCGCGTTGCTGTTTAGCAGAGTCGAAACCAGGGCGAAAGGAACGGCACACCAATGGATCTTCAACAATGGGCCAAAGCCACCCAGCAACTGCTACAGCACATGCAGCGTTCGGGGATCGACCGCTTGCCTTGTCCGCAGGCCACACTGCCTTCGGAAGTCCGGGCTTGGCTCGAAGGTCTCGAGCGCGTTGCCGAGCCGGACGCGTCAAGCGGGAGTTCTAGCACCGCATCGAACGCAAGTATTGCGCAGTCGCAGCAAACTTCGGCAGCCACCGCCGCCATCTCGACAGCCACGATCACCGCAGGGAGGGTGGCCGAGCCGCCAGCAACACGCTTCGATACCGTGGTGACCGAAGCGGGAGCGACGTGGAAAGCACGGGCTCCGCAGCATGAGTTTGGGCCTTGGAACGAGCCTTCCTTGTCAACGGTTGAGCGACAAACCGCCCTCGATTCCTTGGACACGTCCGTGCGCGCATGCCGTAAATGCACCGACATCGTTTGCCGTCGGCAGCGAACTGTCTTTGGGATCGGTCCGCTTCACCCAAAGCTGGTTATGTTTGGAGACGTTCCGGGAGCTGATGAGGACCGCAAGGGCGAACCCTTCGTGGGTGCGGCTGGTCAACTGCTCGACAAAATCTTGAAAGCCGCGGGGCTTGGTCGCCATGAGGTTTACCTCATGAATTCGTTGAAGTGCCGTCCGCCGGGCGATCGAACCCCCACGGAAATTGAAATCGAAAACTGTCGGCCGTTCTACGAGAGTCAGTTAGAAATTCTTCAACCCGAGTACATCGTATGCTGGGGGTCCGTTGCGGTCCGCGCCATCCTCGGTACGACCGATAGTATCGGTCGGTTGCGAGGTCGATTCCACGCATACAAGCAAGCAAAAGTCTTGGTAATGTACCACCCGGTGTACCTGCTTCGGAACCCCGAAGCGAAGCGATCCACTTGGGAAGACATGAAGCTGCTCATGCGGACATTGGGGATTCCAATCCCCGGCGAATCCGCCAGTTCAGCGACTTAGATCTTAAAGAAGGTCAGGAGCAGAACCAAAATCCCCAGAATACCGACCATGGCCGCCAGAATACCTGCGGTAGAGGCGGGCAATGCAGGATCCATTTTTCGCAAGGAGAAAATGTCACGTCGGTATTCCAACCACGCGAAAAAAAGTGACACGAGTCCCATCACGATCATCAACAGTCCGAACTCATGGGGACCAAGCCAATGCGTTTTGGGGGTCCGACCAGGGATATCGAATTGAAAGAACTTGTTGATTGAGAAACCGAACGTGATCAAGGACGTTGCGGTCCTGACCGATGCCATCACCGTGCGTTCGTACGCGACCCTCGTCCGATCCACCGCCAGTTTGGTCGCGATATCCAGCGGGGCACTGACGATCGGTGTGGAGGGATCCATGGCAATAAGGGTTCTCGGCGATCTGGGGAAAGTTTGCTGGGCAGGAAAGAAATGGGCGTAAAAGTTTACTGAATATTCCGATTGTAGCCGTTGGACAGTGCCTCCGGATTGAATGTCGGTCGCCGCACGCATTCCGACGGTTTTCAAAGGATTCCCAACGCCATGAAACGACAAGCCCGTTCGCTCGCATTGTTCTCCCTCAGCCTGGGCTTACTCGGCGGTGCGAGTCAACAGGTCTACGGGCAGTCTTTCGGAGTCGAATTGCACAATACGTTGATGCCTGCGTCGGGTGGGATGGGCGGCGTGAGTATTGCTCGTCCTCAAGATTTGACGAGTCCCTTGAACGCCAATCCCGCCGCTTTGACTCAGTTTCGTGGGACACAGTTTCAGTTTGGTGGCGGTTGGGCAGAACCCACGCTGAATTTGACACAAACCAGCAATTTGCCCACTGTCGGTCCATCGCTGATCCAGCCCTTTTCGGCAAAATCCACAGCACCTGGAACGCCGCTTGGCAACATCGGTGTGACGCAAGACCTAAGCGAGTTAGGAATCGATGGTGTTGTCGGAATTGGGTTTGTCACCACAGCGGGGGCTGCTGCGGACTATCGTCAAGTGCCAGAGAGCAATGGTACCAACACAGCCCTGTTGGTACTCAATACACCACTCGCCGTCGGAATAAATATTACCGATCGCCTATCGATCGGCACCGCTATGTCGATGGGTATTTCCTACTTTGACGGTCCGACCGTGGGTGTCGGTGGAATGACTCCCGATTACGCGCTTCGCGGAACGATCGGTGCCAACTACCTTTTGACCGACACCACGACCGTGGGCGGATACTACCAAACGGAGCAGAAATTCAAATACGACAATGCGTTCAGTCTCTCGTTTAACAACGTGAATGTGACGCAAGACATCCGTATGGATTTGCCACAGAACATCGGTTTCGGTATCGCCAACACATCGTTGATGGACGGTCAGCTTCTGTTGGGGATGGACGTCCTGTACAAACTTTGGGACGAAGCTTCGATGTATTCAGCAGTCTATGACAACCAATGGGTCATGCAGTTTGGGACTCAGTGGACGCGCGGGCGATACCGATGGCGGGCCGGCTATGTGTGGGCCGAGAATCCAATCGATCCGACGCCGGGGCTCAATTTTGGTGGCGTCGTCCAACCTGGGGGAGCACCGGTGATTCGGTACACCCAATCCTTGCTGGCGGTTACTTCGCAGAATCGATTGTCGTTGGGAGTGGGAGTGATCGACGTTTTGCCCGGTGTCGACTTCGACATGATGGGTGGTGGAATGTTCTACGATGCTGAGCAGTTGGGTGAGTTCACGCGGACTTCGATCGAAAGCTATTGGCTCGGCTTCGGTTTGACATGGCGATTTCGGAACGGTTCAGGCGACCGCACCTACGTACCTGACATGAAGTATAGCCAGGATGCATCGTAGAGTTCATTGGTCATGAACAAGGTTTCGATAGCGGATGGCGGGCAGACAATCTTGGGTTAACTGGGGATCGATTTCCAGGAGTATGGCCTGCGTGATCGGGAGCGAATCAAAGGCGCGCGAGGCCTCATCCATTCCCATTACGCACAGTGTAGTAGCGCCGACATCGGCATCGAGCGCCGTCGCCGCCACGACGGTAGTACTTTGCCGCCGCTCGATCGGCTGCTGACCGATCGGGTCCATCAAATGGCTATAGCGTCGGCCATCGATCTCGATGAATTGATTTAAATCTCCGGAAGCTGTCACGGCGCATGAATGCAATCGGAGTTGACGCAACGGCGGTGCGTCTCGTCGAATACCTCCGACGTCGATGGTCCAGCCGTCGGTTCCGGGTGGCGATACACCCATTCGGATATCCCCTCCGATGTCGATCAATGCGCAGTCATGCCCGGCGTCGACGATGGCTTCGAAGGCGCGATCGATGATGTATCCCGTTGCAAGTCCTGAAACATCGATCCGCATTCCATCCGCAAGCAATTCGATCTCTAAGGGGTCGGTGGCATCGTAGGGTACCGGTGTGACCCGCAGATTGTTCCAACCGATTCGCCCGTGGACCGATTCGATCGCAACCGGATCGGGTAGTTTTTGATTGCGTCTGGCCTGCGACCAAAGTTGAGTTAGCGGTCCAATCGTGATATCGAACTTGCCCTTCGACAGCGTGTGCCAACGAGCGGCTTGTCGAACCACCACACTCAGATCGGGGCTGAGCGTTTGGGGAGATTGAATCGTTTGCGAGAGTTGTGAGATCTCACTCTCAGGGTCATAGTTGTTGAGAACGGGAATGAGTCGCTCGATAGCGTTCAAAGCTGCATCGATGGCCTCTTCGGCGCGTGCTTGGCTCTCCGAGTAGAGAACGATTTTCAGCATCGTGCCCATGGTGGGAGCCACGTATTCGAAACGTTCGAGCGATGGCTCATCCGAGCGGCTCCACGCTGCGAGGGTGGTCAAGCAAAGGACGAGCGGCAGCCACTCGTGCGGAGCGATGAAGGATTGCCACGCGTTGCTAAATCCGATCATGAGGATTTGGCAAACCGAGCCCGATAGACAGGAAGCCCGTTGAGTCGCGTACGGCGTTCGAAATGGGTGCGATAATCCATCGAGTGGGAGGATTCGGGTTCGGGAACGTAAAATGGACCGTTGAGTTGCGTGCATTCCCCGATCCTCTGGACTGCTTCTTCATAGTAGTCAAGAACGTCGGTCCAGAAATGAAGTTCGCCGCCATGGATTAAGGAGCGTTCGATGTGCGCGATCGTTTCATCGCTCAGGACACGGCGTTTCTTGTGACGTGGCTTCCACCATGGATCCGGGAAATAAACATGGACGGCGGCTAACGAAGCGTCGCGGATATCCTCACGCATGACAGCGACTGCGTCGCAGGCGATGAAGCAAGCGTTGGTGAGGCCCATCGACTCCACCTTGGCTTGCGCCTGGCGCGCGTACTTGGTCGCCAGTTCCAAGCCGATGAAGTAACGCGAAGTTATCTCGCTGGCCGCGCGGGTCAAAAACAATCCTTTACCCGATCCTATTTCCAATTCAATGGGCATCGGGTTCTTCAGGGCTGCGTGGAGTCGCGATTCATCGCAGGCGTCTTCAAAGCGGCCGGGGCGATTGGGAGCGGCATCCTCGGATACGGATTCGCAGGCCGGGTCCGATTCGCTGTTTTCGGGCGGGGATTGCGGGTGGCTGTGTTGCATGTCGCGCGGGTTGGGTTATAACCGGTTTGAGCTTCGTTTCGACGCTTGAACCAAGATACGTAATCCCTCCCCGTTCGAAACCCCTTGAGGTCCCACCTTCATGACTTCTCCTTCGAATCCTGTCGCGTCTCGTCCATCCGATTCCCCTGCAAGAGTGTCCCACGAACCGCTTGAGCAACCAACGCCGCGTTCCGCGAATGATACGGATGTGGATCGTCGCGGTTTTTTGAAGACCGCTGGCACGGCTGGAGCGGCGGTTGGCTTAGCGACCAGTTTCTTTGAGCGCTCCGTGCATGCCCAAGGTTCCGATATCATCAAGGTGGGGCTGATCGGAGCCGGGGGGCGTGGTACCGGTGCTGCGAAAGATGCCATGGACGCGGACTCCGGTTGTCGGCTAACCGCACTGGCCGAGATCACGGACGATCGTATGGAAGGTGCCAAGAAGAATCTCAAGCGATCGCTCGGAGATCAATTCGCCATTCCCGACGATCAATGCTTTTCCGGTTGGGATGCGATGCAGAAGTTGCTCGAGACCGACGTCAACGTCGTATTGTTAGCAACGCCACCGGGATTCCGTCCAATGCAAATGGAAGCTGCAGTGGCGGCTGGCAAACATGTCTTTTGCGAAAAGCCGGTGGCGGTCGATCCCGTCGGAGTGCGACGCGTGATGGCCGCGAGTGACGAAGCCAAGAAAAAAGGCTTGTCGGTAGTCTCGGGTTTATGTTGGCGCTACGATCTTGGTGTCAAAGCCACGATTGAAAAGATCATGAGCGGCTCAATCGGTGAGATTCTCACCATTCAAGAAAACTACCTGGCCGGAACGCTTTGGATCCGTGAACCCAAAGATTTTTGGACGCCGATGCACAATCAGGTCATGAACTGGCTGTACTACCGCTGGCTCAGCGGCGACCATATTGTAGAGCAGTTCATTCACTCGCTCGACAAATCCTTGTGGCTACACAACGATATCCCGCCCGTTCAGTGCTATGGGATGGGTGGTCGACAGGTCCGTACCGACCCTGAGTATGGCGACATCTACGATCACTTCTCCGTCGTGTATCAATGGGCGGATGGGACTCGGACCTTCGCCGCCACTCGCCAGATGCCCAACTGCTTCAACGAAACCGAGGACTATGTCTTCGGAACAAAAGGCACTGCCCGTGTATTGGCCAACGAAATCACCGGCGAGAATCCTTGGAAATTCACCGGTGACAAACCGAGCATGTACTACCTAGAGCATGTTGCACTCATGAAGTCAATTCGCGAAGGAACTCCGATCAACAACGGAGACTACATGTGCAAAAGTACGCTCATGGCCATCATGGGCCGCGAAGCCGCGTACTCGGGCGAAGTCATCCGCTGGGACGACCTCAAGGAAAGCAAGATGTCGTTGGTGCCGGACACACTGGCGTGGGGTGACGCACCGGAGGTGCGCGTAAATCAACCCGGGTCGTATAGCTTCAATCAAGCCTAAAGAACGAGCCGCACTCATGTCAGCCACGAACCGCAAAGAACGCATCCTAGAGATGCTCGCCGAGGAGCCGAACGATCCGTTTCTGAAGTACTCGCTGGCCATGGAGCTGCGAAAAGAAGGGGATAGCGACGAGAGTATCCGACTCCTGAGTGCGCTCGCCTACGATCCCGTAGATAAGTACGTGGCTGCGTACTTCATGGCGGCGCAGCAGTTGGCCGATCTCAGCCGCATCGAGGAAGCAAGGACGTTTCTTCGCGATGGAATTGAACAAGCCCGCGTGCAAAATAATTTGCATGCGGCTGCAGAGATGGGCGAACTACTTTCTGACCTGGGCAAACCCTAACATTCATCGCTTCCCACGACCTCTCTCCCTCTTGTGGATGGCACGATCATGCTCCAACGATTTGCAACTGGCCACACTCCAATCCTGTGCCTCGCGCTCTGCGTTTGGGCGAGCGTGCTAAGCACTGCATTCCGGTGCAGTGCAGAAGAACCGCTCGTCCTTCGGCTGTGGCCGGACAAGGCCCCGGGCGATACAAAAGCCCTGCCGCCCGAAGCGGACTCGTCCAAGCCAGGTGACAACATGGTTGCGGGACGAACGGTAATACGACTCGCCAATGTGAGCGATCCAACGCTGACTTTGTACAAGCCGGAACCCGATCGCGATACGGGAGCAGCGGTCTTGGTCTGCCCCGGCGGTGGATACCACATCCTGGCCCTGGATCTCGAGGGAACCGAGACCTGCGAATGGCTCAACTCGATTGGCGTGACAGCAGCATTGCTCAAGTACCGTGTGCCGCGGCGCGAAGGTCGCGCTGCGCATGAGGCTCCGTTGCAAGACGCGCAACGGGCAATGAACCTATTACGGACCAAATCAAGAGAGTTGGGGATCGACCCTAATCGGATCGGCTGCTTAGGCTATTCCGCAGGTGGCAATTTGGCGGGCCTGCTGAGCACGCAGTTCGATAAGCTGACTTACGATGCCATCGATGAAGCCGATGGCACTGTTCCCCGTCCTGACTTTTGCATGTTGATTTACCCTGCCTATTTGGTGGACCCTAAGAATCCAGGTCAATTGAACGCAGCGTTTCAAATCCCTGCCAACGCCCCACCTATGTTCATGACCATGGCCCAAGACGATGCACTCGGTTGTGAAAATGTCTTGACGCCCGCACTTGAGTTAACGCGGCTTAAGATTCCGTTTGGCTTGCATCTGTATCCCACGGGAGGACACGGTTATGGTCATCGGCGAACCGACAATCCGGTCACGCACTGGACGGACCGCGCCGCCGACTGGTTGAAGGAACGCGGTTATTTGACTGCGACAAAATAAAGTCTCTGGACGCCTTATTTCGATTTCGAACTAGGTTCGGATTTTGAGTCCAACGTATCGGACTTGGCATCCTTGGATTCTGATTCCTTGTCCGATTTTGCTTTCTCGAGTTTGTCGTTCTCCTCGGCCTGTTCCTTGCCAATCACTTCGGGCATTTCTTTGCCCTTCGCAATGAACTTGATCGAGATACTGTTGACGCAATGCCGCGTGTTCTTGCGGGTCATCATTTCGCCATTGAAAACGTGCCCAAGATGGCCACCGCAGTTATTGCACATGATCTCGATTCGATAACCGTCCGCATCGACTTCGTGTTTGACGGAATCTTTGATCTCGTCATCGAACGCTGGCCAACCGCATCCGCTATGGAATTTATCCTTGGATTCGTACAAAGGCGCATTGCAACGCTTGCAGATGTACACCCCTTCCACGAAGTGGTCGGTGTATTTGCCCATGAAGGCCTGCTCAGTGCCTTTATTGAGCAAGACCCAACGTTCCTCAGGTGTGAGTTTGTTGTATTTGGGTTCTTCGGACATCTTTTTTCCCTTGCTGGACTTCTGAGTGGTGGTCGAGGTTTTTGCAGACTCGCCGGTTGCCTTGTCCGACGGAGGCGCAGCGACGACGACGAGGTAGGTGCTTAGGCACAGCGTAACGAGCGAGCCAAGGGCGAATTTCCAGGGGAGCTTTGCAAAGCGGGTGTGCATGGTAACCTCAGTTAACGGTGGGAGAAATCGAACGATCGTGCACGGAGGGTCGTTTCCTGGACATTATATCCAGCCGGGCAAGAGTGCGCAGACCCCAAAATCTAGGGTTTGGACGCTGTCGTTCTCTTTTGTCTTACCCATCCCGGTTGCCATTCGATCGAGAACGAATATGAAATTTGCGATTTGCAACGAAATTTTCGAAGGTCAGGAGCCTGTAAAAGGACTGCTTAGGGCCAGAGAGCTAGGGTATACAGGTTTGGAGGTTGCGCCGTTCACGCTGGGCGTATGCGCCTCCGATATCTCGTCCGAGGCGCGAGGGGCGTATCGTCAGTTGGTTGCCGATTGCGGAATGGAGATCATCGGACTGCATTGGCTATTGGCCAAAACCGATGGCTTTCATCTGACGACAAGTGATGCGGTCGTACGGTCGAGGACCGCTGACTATCTCGGAGAACTGGCCGAGTTGTGCGCCGATCTTGGAGGGACCGTCATGGTTCTCGGTTCACCGGCCCAGCGCAATTTTCCCGCATCGATGACGCACGGGCAAGCGACCGAGAACGCGAGCGATGTGCTTCGACGTTTGGTCCCCAATCTCGAATCCACCGGCGTTCGATTGGCCATTGAACCCCTTGGACCTCAAGAGGGTAATTTCTTGAATCATGCCGTTCAGGCGCGCGCGTTGATTGAGGCGGTCGATAGTCCGTGGGTGCGATTGCACTTGGATATGAAGGCCATGAGCAGCGAAGGAATACCGATCGAAACGATTGTTCGCGACAACGCCGACCTCATGATCCATTTTCATGCCAACGACCCCAATCGTTTGGGACCCGGCATGGGCGACGTCGATCCTGGGCCGATCTTCCAGGCCTTGATCGATGTCCATTACGCAGGATGGGTGAGTGTCGAAGTCTTCGACATGACTCCGGGCGTCGACGTGATCCTGCGCGACAGCATGCGGGCGATGAAGCGATGTGTGACCGATGCTGGATCCTAGTCGCTCCGCGAAGAGCAGCTCGATCCCTTGGATGGCCATCGGCGCCTTGGTGCTCGTCAATGCATTGTGGGGCGCTTCGTTTCCGATGGTTAAGGTCATGAATGACATGGCCGATGCGCACTTCGGGATCGCGTCGGCAGCCGAATCGAATACCTTTCGATTGCTCGCATCGTCTTGGCTACTCGCGACTCGCTTCACGCTGGCCTTTGTGCTGCTGACCGTGTTTGGGTTCCGGATGATGGTTCGGACGACTCTGCGCGAGTGGGACGCGGGGGCGCGGATCGGAGTCCTGTTCTTTGCCGGGCTGGTACTTCAGGTCATTGGCCTGGCGACGATTCCTGCCAGCCGCAGTGGCTTCTTAACGAGTCTGACCACGGTATTCACGCCCATGCTGGGTGTCGTTCTTTTCCGGACGTTTCCATCGCGCTGGATGGTGATGGGGGCGTTGGTTGCACTGCTAGGTGTGATGGTGCTGACGGGATTGGTCGAGCTGGATTCAGAAGGCATTCGATTGGCGAAGGATGCTTCGGAGCGGTGGACATGGGGGGATACGTTGACGACCGTCGGATCCATCTTTTTTAGTATGCAAGTTCTATCTCTGGATTACTACGGTCGTCGCATGCGATCGATCGCGCTAACGCCAGGGATGTTTTTGGTAACGGCCCTTTTGGGATGGATCACGATCGCCGCGATTCTAGGAACGCCTTTCCGTGACTGGGCTGGCGGTTCCGAGATGAAACTCTCCGCATGGTGGGAGTTGACCATGCAAGGAACATTCTTGATCAGTTTGGCAGTCTTGGCCTTTTTCTGCTCGTTGGTTTCTTTTGGGATGATGAACCGATTCCAGCCAGAGGTATCGGCTTCCCAAGCGGCGGTGATCTACTCGCTCGAACCTGTATGTGCCTCGACCTGGGCGCTGTTTATTCCAGGTTGGTTGTCGTTGACAACCGGCATGGTGCATGCGAACGAGGAGATCACGTGGAGTTTGCTGTTCGGGGGCTTGATGATCCTAGCGGCCAACGTCATCGCCCTCTATCCCTCGCGCAACCCGCTTCCAACGAATCCACCGTCTCCGGCAGACGAGTAGACGATTGTATTAGAGGGATTCCATGGTCCAGACGCCATCGATGCAGCGCCAAACCGCGTTAGCGATATTGGAGTCTCGCAGAATCGAAGGCAGTCGCGACTCCCGCACTGTGTCGTAGCATGTCAGCTTGGCGAAGCGAAGCAGACTGGCGGGAATTCCAACGGCGGTAAACCCCGGATGGCTTGTGGCAGGATACGGACCGCCGTGATTCATGGCGCAACTGACTGCGACTCCGGTTGGCATCTTATCGTTGAGCAAGCGCCCAACGCGTTGAAGCAATGCATCGGCCACGCGCGGGTAGTCCGCATCGTCCGAACCTTGCATGTCGCTGTAGATCGCTCCCGTCAAATTCCCTTCGAGGGCATCGATGATCGCGATCACCTGTTCGAGATCATCGCAGACAACGATCAAGACGGCGTTGCCAAAGGCTTCGGTTTGAAAAACGTCTGGATCGTCAAGCATTTGAGCGCCAGAAACTCGGAGCACGGCATTGGATACAGCGCACCGTGGGCCGGGAATTTTTTCCCCGCCCGTCAGTTTGGTTGCGCCAGCCTTCGTCAGGACACCGAGGCTATGCACCAGGGATTTTTCGACACTCTGCGACAGCAGCGTACCCGCCGCTGCGGCGGCATACTTGGCCACGACCGCATCGATGAAGGACTCACTCTCGGGTGAACCTACCATCAGCAAAAGTCCCGGGTTGGTACAAAATTGTCCAGTCCCCATCAATCCACTGCCAACGAATTCATCGACCAGCTTGCCACCTCGTTCCCGCAATGCACCCGGCAGATAGACAACGGGATTGACGCTCGAAAGTTCTGCATAAAAAGGCTTGCCAACCCGATCGGCGACGGCCTTGAGTGTCAAACCCGCGACACGGGCACCGGTATAGCCGACGGCACCCAAGCGCGGATCCGCAACCAGTCGCTCGCCATCTTCATGCGAAGTACGGTAGATCAACTGGACCATACCGCTGGGCATATTGGTTTCCTGCATAGCGGCAGCCACCAGGAGTCCGAAGCGTTCGCTGGTCGCAGGGTGGGACGAGTTGGCTTTGGCGATGACCGGGTTTCCGGCTGCGATGGCGGCAGCGAAATCACCTCCCGCGATACTGTTGAAAGCGAATGGGAAGTTGTTGGGACCAAAGACAGCGATGGGCCCGAGGGCTTCGTAGCAAGATCGGATATTGGCCTTGGGGTCGAGCGTAGGCATTTTCCACGCCCCCGAGCGAGCGGCCTTGGCTGCCAACCGCAATTGATTGACGGTGCGCGGCAACTCCACATCCGCCAAACGCGGAGTTTTGGCCAATCCGGTTTCTTGATGCGCCAGTTCGACCAACGCCTCGCGATCCTCTTCGATTCTGCGAGCGTAGCTCTCCAGAAACTCCGCGATGCGAGCGCCGTCCAAACCGCGCGAAACGCGAAACGCGCTGGCGGCAGCGGCTAAGGCTCGATCGCATTCAGCCCAGTCGCTGACTGGATAGGTAGCCGCAATCGACTCACCCGTATTAGGATTTTTCGAACAAAACGTTGCACCGGAGTTGGACTCGATCCATTCGCCATCGATAAGGACGTGACGGGTCGGAGTGAGGGTCGTTGCCATGCTGAATTATCCTTGCACGATCGAGTGCGTGAGGCTGCCAATCCCTGAAATCGTGATGGTGACTAGGTCACCGCGATGCAGGGTGAAATCGCTATCTGGGACGACCCCAGTACCGGTCAGGAGGAAGGCTCCATTGGGCATATCGTTATCCCTAAGGAGCCATTGGACAAGGTCTTCGAATTCGCGGGCCATCTCTGCCACGGACGTTTTTCCTTCGAAAACGGTCGCTTCGGCACGTTGGATTTCGATTGCGATCTCGATTGACATTCGCGGAGGCATGTCCGCTGCCAGGGTGATCCATGGTCCCAATCCACAACATTGGTTGTAGAGCTTGGCTTGCGGCAGGTACAGCGGATTGTCTCCTTCGATATCTCGGCTACTCATGTCATTGCCGATGGTGTAGCCCACGATCTTCCCTTGATTGGACAAAACCAAAGCGAGTTCAGGCTCGGGCACATTCCACGTCGCATCTTTTCTAATGCGCAGCACTCCTCCATGTCCGGTGCAACGACTTGCAGTGGCCTTGAAGAAAATTTCTGGTCGGGCGGCGGTGTACACGCGATCGTAGCAACTCGCGGCCGCCTCGCTTTCTTCCATCCGCGCGGTCTGCGATCGCTTGTAAGTCACCCCTGCCGCCCAGACTTCTTGATCGTCGATGGGTGGCAACCAAGCGACATCCGCCAACGGGATGGCCGTCCCGGAACTCGGTAGTTTCGAGACCAGGTTTTCGAGGTGTGGATGCGACAGCAATTCCGACAGGGAGTGCAGACCAGCCGTTGCGAGATCCAGGGGTATCGCATGGGTGGCGTCGACGCGGGCGACAACCGGTCCTTTGGAAGAATCAATTCGAGCCAATGCCATCATTCAAACCTGTCGATCGGAGGGAAATGCGGAGTGACCATTCGAGCGTCCAAGCCATGTTGAAAACGCGATCACGGGGCCGCTAATTATGGTTGCAATTGCCCGTCATGACCATGGGTCGTAACCGTTCATCGTTTGCGTCAAAAGGTGGGAAAGCTGCGCGAGTCGGAAGAAGATCTGCCACAGGTGCCGAAAAGCGAATCAAACGCGTGCACTCAACCATCAATTTCTATTCTCTACCCTGATCGGACCCTTTTGGTAGCACAAGTGTCACCGTTGTGCCGCTCGATGAGGATTCGACGATCAATCTGCCGCCCATTTGACGAGCCAAACGGTGACTGATCGATAATCCTAAACCGATGCCTGGCGCGGATGACTCAGCGGCTTGCTCAACCGTCTTCGAAAAAGGCCGCCACCATCGCCGGCCTTTCGCAATTCCAGGTCCGTGGTCCTGCACCACCAGATGCACATCCCGTCCCGCGTCTAACGATCGCATTAGGATGCAAGGATCGAAACTGCCTCGCGCATGCTTTGCGGCGTTATCTACCAAATTGATCAGAATCTGTTCAATCATGGATCGATCGGCCTGAACCTCGCTAACGCACGCTCCATCGGGGGCCAATCGAAGTTGCATGTCCGTTCGCTGACACAGCATTTCCAGTCGTGGCCGCACCCGCTCAAACAGTTCTTGCACATCCATTCGCTCCATCGAACTTGGGCCCCGTCCGCGTTCGAGTTTCGCGTAAGCAAATACATTTTCGACCAGATGGCCGATGCGATCGACTTCATTCTTCAGGGTCGATAAATAGAATCGACGGCTTGACTCATCTTCGATCATTCCATTGCTGAGCATCTCAGAATACAACCGCAGTGTCGTCAATGGCGTTCTCAATTCGTGAGTCACGGCAGCCACAAACGCCGCTCGACGGTCGCTCAATCGCAATGCAATCGCCATCGCCCAACCCGTGACGATGAACGTAGCCAAACTGCATATCCAGAGCAAACCGAGTACCCAAGCCACCGGCCATTCCCGGTCGACCGCAATTTCTTGAACATTGCCTGCCACAGCACCTGGGATCATGAGGCATGGAATGGATACCAACATGTCGGGACTCCGCGGCGCATGGACGTCATCGACAGGTTGAAAATCCACTTCCGGCAACAAATCCCGCACGGCCAACTGCATGGCAGATCGCAAGGTTGGCCAATCGAGTTCCCAACCTTCTAATTCCAGGGCTCCCTCGGAAACATTTCGAATCAAGAGTAACTTCCCACGGTGCCAAAAACCAAGTAGCGGTTGGTTCGATTGATTGAATCGCAGAAGCGCTCCATTTTTCACTACCAACGCATTGTTCCGTTCGAAGTTTTGGGCGCGCTGATTGAATTCATTGGCTGCAATCGACCGATTGATTTGGCTGCTGTAACCCTCGTTCAACTCGACGACGTTCGAGTCGGCCATTGGCTGGGCGTACATCATGTTCACATGGTTGCGTTGATACACCTGGAGTTGTTCAAAAGCGTGCCAGTGATCATCGGGCTCGTTGGGACTCACCAACCATCGGAATGATCCTTGGATGGGCAATCGATCGAGTCCAGCCACTGCAGACTTCATGCCTTCCGCGTTTGGCTCCGTTTCGCCGGCCAAATCCGTCGTGTCTGATGCGGGGATTTGCAACAGCATCTGCTGAGCGATCAAGGGCGCTAGTAGTGAATCGATCCGCCACAATCCCAGTCTCAAGTTTTCTTCGACCGCGGCGGCCTGACGAGCTTGGCGTTCCGACCGCTCGAGTCGTGCAAGTGACTGGCCGAGCAATACAACCGCTCCGAAGACTAAACTCCATAGCGCTGCGAACGCGAGCCAGAGTCCTAGACGCCATGAGAACCCGCGTGTCATGGCGTGGCTCCAGTTTCATCGCAATCCAACCCTTGGAACATGTATCCTTTGCCGCGAACGGTAACGATAACCTTGGGATCCGAGCCACTGTCACCGAGCTTTTCACGTAGGCGAGCGACGTGCATGTCGATGGTGCGCGTACCCAAACGATTGGGCGTCAATTGCCAGACACTCTGCAAGAGCTCGTCGCGCGACAAGGAGCGACCGCGATGAAGGACCAAATACTCCAACAATTCGATTTCCCGTTCCGAGAGCGCTTCACGATGTTGATCGCTACGAACAATCTCACGCCGTTCGAAATCAATGTAGCCGTGCTCGAAAGTAGTCGTGGCGACCACGCGCGGTCGTTGGGGACTTCGCCGCAACACGGCTTCCACCCTAGCAATCAACTCCATCACGCTAAACGGTTTGACCACGTAATCATCGGCACCTTCACGCAACCCATTCACTCGGTCACTCTCGCGACCGCAAGCCGTCATGATGATGACGGGGACGATGGAATGAGCTGCCCGAAGCTTGCGCAAGATGCTCCACCCATCCCCGCGAGGCAGAACGAGATCCAGAAGAATCAGACTCGGATTGTCTCGTTGGGCCATGTCCCAACCAGTCTCACCACGATCCGCCTGAGAAACGTCATAACCCGATATCGTCAACGCATCGACTACGGCACGCCGGATGGCCGCGTCGTCCTCAATCACGAGAATACGTTTACGATCTATCATGCTTCGAATCGGTGGAACGAACTGTGTTAGAACGATGGGACGAATCGTTCAAAGCGGTATGTCAAATCATACGCCTCGCCCGGTTGCAGTGTTAGCCGCCACTCGATCGTACCATTCCGCTCAATCAATCGAAGTTTCTCCGAGTCGATGGCAATGGCTCCGTCGTGGCTAGCGACGATCGGCTTTCCGAGCACCTTCTTAATAATCCTGATCTGAATGGGTTGATTTTCATGACTCTTGATTTTCAATGTCCCCGCCACGGTCACCAAGTCGAGAAACTGGCTGTGCTGCGGCTCATGGGCCTTGAGCTGACGATCAACCTCCGATTCCTGGATACCTTTCGCAATGTTGATGGCCGTCGTAACCGTCAATTTCCCTTGGCCATTGACTGGGGTATACTTGAGCACATCTTCGCTCAGCGGTTGCGATCCAGCCAACGCCAAACAAGGCCCAGTCGTCCATGGATTGGTGGTGTTGTTTTCGAGCGACAATTGATGCTCGATTTCGCTATCAGTATTCCAGAAGTACTGATGGCCATACTTAATTCTCTTCGACATCAGAATCACCGTCGCTCGTTCGCCCCGTCGCAGCGTCAATTTTTCTTTGGTGTAGACGTTGTAGTCTCCGGCGCCCACCGATTCGATCTGCGGCAAATTGCTCATCATGGCTGCAAATTCAGTGGACGCTTCTCTCGTACCACTCGACGCCATTTCTAAATCGCCGTTGGCAACCACCGCTCCATTGAAGTTGTTGGCGATGACGGCGCGATTCATGACCTGCGACATGACTTGAGGAGGAATGCCACCTATTGGCATGGCAGTTCCCAATGCGCGGATAGCCAGGCCGACCGCCAACGGTGAGAGCAAATCGGTGTGAACAAAGTGGGGGACCCCCACGACAAAATTCACATCGCAATCGATAAGATCTTCGGCATCATTGATAAGGGTCCCGCGCAGAGTCAGTTCGGCCGTTTCCTCATCGATCAGCTTGAGCGTGTATTCGGGAATCCAAACGATACCACTCCGCAAATAGGCCATGTGCAGATCGACCGACTCCGCCGTTTTCTTCTCGTCCTGCAGAACATGGAAACGAAGCGGCAACGTCGCTCGCTGCAAGCTTTGAATCGAATGAATCGCTATCGCCGCGGAGGTGTTTCCTTGCTGGAGAACGACATACTCGCCGCTGATGGCTTCGACGACTCCCTCAACGTCGCGCATTTGCTCGTTCGATCGAACGACGAGTTTGACCGACGTGCCCAACGCCGACGTGAGCGCAGTCCGCCTGCTCTCTGGGGATACGGGATCATCGCCCGGGACTTCGAATCGAATCAGCTCGCCATCGCCGACTCCGACGATATCGACCAACTGCTTGGGATCCTGCGAGTAGATCGCCAGAGTTCCAAACGTTGCGGGGGGGACGTCTGCGGCATGCCCCCATCCCTCATGCAACGCGACCGTCGCCTGACGAGTAAAAAATCCATAACCATTTTTGAATACCGAGACCGATCGGGTCTTCGGTTTCCAAACATAGGGATTCTCCTTGGTTGTCCCTGCTATGGGAGGGGAATCACTGTCAGCCCCCAACGCTCGGGGCAGAAAGCACAACAAAGCGAGCAACGTAACGATCGCAATTCGATCGAATTGTCGTGAATGGCGCATGATGACCTACTTCGAAGAACCTTGAAACTCGGACCGCGACAGACCTTCGTCGAACGAAGCTCTCGCATTTTCACCGTACATTCCAAATTCTAGAAAACCAGGTCGATGGTTTTGTAACAGCTGCGCAACGAGCCGACATCCTTCTCTCCTAGAGCGAAAGAGGGCTCAATAGCTCGAATCTTTCGCGGAGCGAAAGACGACTAAGTAAATCCAATCTTTCGCGGAGCGAAAGGCGACTAAACGAACCGTCGGATGCTAGGAGTTTGTGGTCGTTGAGGTGGTCTCCGGTTCGCTCAGCCAAAACGAGTGGATGGCGAGCATGCACGCACCGACGACGAGCAAACTATCCGCGATGTTGAAATTCGGCCAAGTGTACTGTCCATAGCGAAATAGGATCCAGTCGCGAACACCGCCGGTGAACGGGGGGGGTAATTGATGCATTCCCAACCGATCGTACAGGTTGCCGAGAATGCCTCCCGTGATCAAACCCATTGCAATGGTCAACCAGCGCGAGTGGCATGCGTTGTAGACGAACAGCCATACTAGGATGCCGATTAGTGCCACCAAGGACATGACACCGAAGAGCCAACCCAACCCTTGACCGAGTCCGAACAACGCCCCGAGATTGACCGCGGTCTCGAAGCCAGCGTAGTCATCAACGATCCAATAGGGAGGCTGTTCACCCGGCAAACCACGCCAACGAAAGATGGCTTGTTTGGTCCATAAATCGACGCCGGTCCCCAATAGGGTCAAACCCGTGTAGGTCACGACACGCTTCCACTTGGTAGAACGCGAAATCAACGAAGCCGGTTTCATGGAGCCCGGTTCCAACGTGGTTGACCCAGCAGGTGTTTCGTTCATGTGCTTACTCACCAGCGGGCTTCCATTTGGTCCACGATGGCCGCGGCTAAATCCTCGGCCGCTTGTTGCTGCGCGACCGAGATTGACATGCCTGCTTCTGGTACAAAATCTGCGCTTTGCGAAAAGTAATACGTGACGTCACCAGGAGGCAAGAAACGGGTTTCAATCAACGTCGTACCTCGGCGATCGGTCCAACTCAATTCCACGGTCAGAATTGTTTCGAGCAACCGCGGTTCGTCGGTGAGCGTTTCGCTCGTGACGCGCTTGGTGTCCGTCGTTAAACGCACTGCCAGTACTGAGTCTGCCGTTGGTGCCTGGGCTAGTTTGTAAGGCGTCCGTCGCTCGACTTCTTTTTGAAGGCACTCGCTTAGCAATACCCCCAACTGTGGTCGAAAACTGTCGCTGCGGACGATCGGGATATGCACGGTCCGAACATCGGCCCGGAACAGAGTTCGACTGCCGAAACGGTACCCGAGGCAACCGGTGAGCATGACCAAGCAACAGCAGGCCAGCAGCCAGCCAATTGCGCTGCGATGTGCCATCATCGATCGACCGTTTCACCACCCGTGCCCGCGGCGCGAGTCGGGGTGGGTGCTGCGCGCGATGCCCTCGCCCTCGCTTCACTGTTCACAATCGCGTCTTGACCAGCCTTGATCAACGGCGCGATTTTGTCACGCGAAGGGAAGACCGTTGTCATCCAATACAGGTAAGGGGTCGGAACATCCGGTTTGCCCTCTCCCTTGGCAATGAGGCCTCGCGCTTTCTCGGCGAACGGTGTGTCTTCATAATCCTGAAGGATGCGATCACAATAGATGCGAGCGGCAGCGAACTCCTCTTTGTTGGCCCGGTACAAAGCTTCGTCGTAGAGTCGTTCCGCCTTGCGGAACTTTACCTCGGCCATCAGTTCGCGAATCTGCTCTTTGTTCTGCTGCGCTTTGTCGGGGAATTGCTTGACGATTTGCGACAACATTTTGTCTGCATGTTCAAGTGGTTCAGCCGTATATTGGGCACCTTGGTAGGCCATCAACGCCGACTTGACCCCCAAGAAATGCGCATCGAACTGATGCGGACTGCCCGCATAGATGCTGATCAGGTCCCGATACGTATCGAGCGCCTCGTTCCAATTTTCTCGCAGAAACTCGGTGTTGGCGATCTCCATGGTCACGTCATCCGCCAGTCGACTGGTCGGGCTGTCCAAACGCATCTTCTCTAAGACTCGCTTGCCATGGTTGGCCGTATCGTTCCATGGCCGCTTGGGATCGGTGAAGTTGACATGGTAGAACTTGTCCGGAAACTGCAGCCAATAATGCCCGATTTCCATGCGTCGCTGATCGACTTTGTCCTGGTACCGTGAACGCTCGTACTCTTTGACGAGCTTCATGTATTGGTCTTCGGCCTTCGCATAATCTTCGGCGAAGAAATAGCTTTCAGCGGCGAAGAACATTGAATCTTGCTCGAGGGCGCTACTCCTCCACTGCTTACCGGCTTCCAAGTATTTCTTAGCTGCCTGCCGGAAGATTTCACGGCGTTCATCGCCCTCAATGGAAGTGGCTTTCTGGTACAGCGCATCGGCTTCCGCATACGTGGAACGAGCGAGCTGCTTATTCACCGGAGGCTGACCAAGTCCCGGAACTTGCTGGAGGAACGCAGGGACTCCACTGGTGGATTTGCCATTGGCGCGTCGTCCCTCGGGCCGAACCCAATTCCCTTCCTTGTCTTCATAGCCTTCGATCGAGTTTTTTGCCCGCGTGTACTCGTCTTCTTTTTCCTTCCACGGATTCAATGTCGCGCAGCCTGGCCCCAGCAGCGCTAGGCTCAGGACGAAACCGCGTGGAATGGAACTACGGAAAAATGCGTTGTATCGACCGCGACCTTGTTGCATCAACGCTTCAACTCCTCGAGAAAGCCCAGTAGTTTGAGTCGCTGTTCGGACACATGGCCCAACACGTGCTCCATCACGAATCGAACCTCGCTTCGGACGGTTGGGGGAATGACCGAGTGGCAATCCTCCAATCCCAATTCCGATGTTTCGATCATTGCGTGCAAGGTATTCATGTGGATCCGAAAAACAGGGCGATGCAATGGCGAGCACCGGGGGCAGGTCACTCCGCCACCCGACGTGGCAAAAGCAACGTTCGGTTTGGTTGTATCGATCTCCTCACCACAACCCACGCATGCGTGGAAACTCGGCAATAATCCCAGCAATCGTAGCAACTGCAGTTCGTATCGCAGTGTCACACTTGCGGGATGTTGGTCCGCATCCAAATCCACCAGCGTCCGCAACAACCAATCGATCAAGCCGGGAATCGGTTGATGATTTTCGGTCATTGCAAGGGTCAACTCAGCCACGTGATAGCCGCAGTACAAAGGCAGCAAATCGCGCTGGGCCGACCGAAAACGCCGCTGCAACTTGGCTTCGGTGAGTAGGTCGAGGGTATCTCCAGTCTTAGCGATGAAGACTACGGAGGAGAAACTCAATAGGTCAAGAGCAGATTCAAACGGGCTCTTTAACCGACGCGCACCCTTGGCAATGGCCGAAATCTTCCCAAATTTAGCCGTCCACAACGTGACGACTAAGCTCGTCTCGCTCCATGGCACCGCCCTCAGAACAATCGCATCGGTCTTTTCAATCGACATATCGATCGCCCAATCGGCTTACTAACGGGTAACGATGAGAAGCGCATTCCATGCTGGCATTCCGACTCCGTCTTAAGGAGCAAGCCCATTTCGCAAGGCGATTCCGGTTGGGAAATCCGTTTTGGCTATCATTGTCGGTGGTCCGACCGCCAACACACGTCCGCCACCCATTCCCCCTTCCGGCCCCATGTCGATGACCCAATCGCAACAGCGAATCAACTCCATATGATGTTCGATCACCAGCACCGTATTGCCTCGATCGACCAACCCCTGTAGGACGTCCACGAGCCGAACAACATCCGAAACATGCAATCCCGTCGTGGGTTCATCGAGAACAACCAACGTCCGACCCGTTGCCGGCTTGGCCAATTCCGCAGCCAACTTCAACCGTTGTGCCTCACCGCCGCTCAACGTGGTCGCACGCTGACCCAAGCTCAGGTAGCCGAGACCGACATCCTGCAGTGACTTCAACGTTCTGCGCAGCGAATCGAAATTTTCAAAAAACTCAGCGGCTTCGTCGATCGTCAGATCGAGAACCTGCGCAATGTTCTTGCCTTTGAAGTGCACCGACAACGTCGCGCGATTGAAGCGTTTGCCGCCACAATCCGGGCATGGCACATCCACATCCTCGAGGAAGCTCATCTCGAGTTTCTGTCTCCCCTGTCCCGCACAGCCTTCGCATCGACCCGCCCCAGCATTGAAACTGAACCTGGCGGGCTTGAACCCGCGCTGCTTGGCGTCGCGGGTGGCTGCAAAAATCTTGCGCACATCATCCCACAGACCACAATACGTCGCGGGCACACTCCGCGGTGAGCGCCCGATCGGAGATTGATCGATCTCGACCAGTCGATCGATGTGTTCCAATCCCGTCACCCGTTTCCAATGCTTTGCGATTTTCCGACCGGAAAAGTGAGCTTCGACCGCCAGCACCAGTGTGTCGTGCACCAGCGTGCTTTTGCCACTACCGCTCACGCCTGTGATCCCGACCAACCGCCCCAACGGCAGTCGGACCGAAACGTCCACAAGATTGTTCTTGGTGATGCCAATCACCTCCAATGCAGGTCCTTCGGACTCGATCGTTCTCGATGCAGCGTTGGCGATACCCAAACGACCGAGCAAGTACCTGCCCGTCAGAGACTCTGCCACCTTTTGCACTTTCTTCGGCGGACCGCTGGCGATGATCTCGCCCCCTTGTTTGCCCGCTCCTGGACCGATATCGACCAATAAATCGGCAGCTCGCATCATCGTCTCATCGTGTTCGACGACGACGACCGTGTTCCCCTTGCGTTGTAACGATCGAAGGATGTCAATCAACCGTTGCGTGTCCCGAGGATGCAGGCCGATGGAAGGTTCGTCCAAAACGTAGCACACGCCAATCAATCCCGTACCGACACTCGTGGCCAAACGCACCCTTTGCAACTCGCCTCCACTCAACGAGTCCGCCGATCGATCGAGGGTTAAGTACGACAGACCGACATCGGCGAGGTATTGCAACCGAGGCAAAATCTCTTTCAAGATCGGTTCGGCCACAGGCAGGGTGTCCGCATCGAACGCGAGACCTTGAAGCCAACGTTGGCAATCATTCAACGGCAACTGAACGATGTCCGCGATGGAATAACCGTGCAATCGAATGGCCAATGACTCGGGTCGCAGCCGTCGACCATGGCATGCCGGGCACAAAGCTTTTTGCTCTTCACCCACGCTTCCAAAACCTTCGCAGGTCTGGCAAGCGCCATAAGCACTGTTGAAACTGAACGTCCGCGGCTCGATCTCCGGCAGACTGGTCCCACATGCCGCGCATGCAAAGCGCGTGGAGTAAAGGCGTTGGAGGAGTGGCTCGCCACCAGCGTTCCCTGCCGGGGCTGTATGCGTAGAGACTAGTCCATCGCTGAGTTGTAACGCTGACATCACGGCTTGTTCGATCCGTTCTGCATTGTCCACGCGAACGACCAATCGATCGACCACCGCAGAAATCGAGTGTTCTCGGCGTGGTGAAAGTACCGGTGGCGATTCCAACTCGATAATCTCGTCATCGACCCACGCCCGAATCAATCCGGCTTTGACAATCCGTTCGAAGACGTCGGCGTGACCGCCCTTGCGACCGATCACCATCGGCGCCAAGACGGTCAATCTCGTTCCTTCCGGCAACTGGCGAACGGCGGCCACGATCGCCGAAGGTGGCTGTCGATCGATCGGTGCTCCACATGCATGGCAAGCGGGCATCGCGACGCGAGCCATCAACAAACGCAGGTAATCGTAGACCTCGGTAACGGTCCCAACGGTACTTCGCGGACTCGATACTCCCTGATGCTGATCGATGCAAAGTGAAGGCTGCAATCCTCGGATCGAGTCGACGTTGGGCCGTTCCATTTGATCGACGAATTGACGCGTATAGCTCGACAGACTCTGAAGGTATTGGCGTTGCCCTTCCGCAAACAACGTGTCGAATGCCAGCGAGCTTTTGCCGCTTCCGCTCACGCCCGTCAGCACCGTCAACTTGCCGCGCGGGATATCGAGATCGATGTTCTTGAGATTGTGAGTGCGAGCACCCCGGATTTCGATAAAGCTCGATGCAGTGGCTTCCATTCAGACATCCCAACGTCGCGACGGTCGAGTCCGCAGCAAATTAGCCTCGGGATCATCGATAAAGACTTCTTGGACCGGATCGATGGTCAATTTCCGTTTTAGTATCCACGCGAGGGCCGCGGCATGGCACGCAATATGTGATCGACGCATGACGTCGGGGTTGGCGGCCGTGATGCCACGCGAACGAACGCAGTCGAAGAAGTTGCGCGCATGTTCATGAACATCCAGTCCCCGCGCACGCTTGATCGTCTCTGTAACCTCCGCTTGCAACGATTCTGGTTCCGCAACGATCTCGCCGGAATCTCCGGTCTCGACCGAGCCTTCCTCTCCGATGAACCGCACAGGACATGTACCCAAACGCGTGATGTACTGAGGCGATCTATCGCCGAAAGGCTGAGCTAGAAAATCGATGATCAATCGAACGCCGTTTGCGTACCGACACACGATGTTGTTCTCGCTCGGTTCGTATTCGATCGGCATGGTGTCATCGGCTTGGTTTGCCCATTGGCACAGGTCGATGGTGTGGGCCCCCCAGTCCAACAACCGAGCGCCGGAATCGAAATCCCATTGCCCGCGCCAACCGCCATCGCAATAGGTTTGGTTGTAGGGACGCCATGCGGCCGGCCCGAGCCACAGATTCCAATCCACAACGTCTCGACTCGGTTGGACTTGGGAGGGTAGCCAACTGTTGTCGAGCGTAGGGATATAAACCGAAGCATGCATCGTGTGAAGTTTTCCAAGTTTGCCCGAGTGCACCCACTCAACGGCTTTCTGGAAATTAAGAACACTGCGTCGCTGCGTTCCGGCTTGGAAAACGCGTTGCGTCGCATGCATCGTGTCGGACAACGCCTGACAATCCGCGATGGTGATGCCACAAGGCTTCTCGCTGTACACGTCCTTGCCAGCTTGGGCGGCCAAAATGGACGCAGCTGCGTGCCAACGATCTCCGGTTGCGATCAAAACGGCATCGATATCCTTGCGTTCGAGGAGTTCTCGAAAATCCCGGTAAGTCGCGCAATCGGTATTGCGATAATGCTCATCGACCAACTTTTTCCCGGCTCCGCGGCGATTGGATTGCACCTCGGCAATGGCGACACACCGTACATCTTGCATCGGCAGGATGGCGCTGAGATCGTAGGTGCAACGCGGTCCAATGCCCACGATCCCTAAGGTGATTTGTTCACTTGGGGCAACAGCACCGGCCCGGCCGAGAACGTGCGCAGGGACGAAGGCGGCGATTGCCGATGCAGCGGAGGCCGCTTTCAAAAAACCACGGCGATTGGAGACATGGATTGCGTTCATGGTTCAGACTCAATGGATTCGGAGAGGGATTCCACAGCACTAGCATGCGCGTGAGGCACTAATCACATAGTGTAGCTGAACAGCCAGGGTAGCCGAACAGCCAGGGTAGACGAACAGACAGTGTATCCGAACAGCCAGTGTATCCGAACGCAATCGATCGGTCTTCGAGCGCGAGCAGTGACGCAACACAGCACAACAGTGTTGGCACTGCGACTATTTCTTTATTTCTTGAGTTCGAGCTTGGCGTCGCCGGAGGTGCCGATGGTGATCGAACCCGGAATAAAGCCCGGGTCCAAGAACCCGACTCGGAGCGTCAATCCATCCTTGGTCAACTCGTATTCCCCAGCCTCCTTGGCTTCGATCAATGCCTTGGATTCCCAACCATCCTTAACGTGTTGCGCAATCCATTTCCCGATCGCGGCTTTGGCAGCTCCCGATTGGGTGGCGAATTCCAACTCGGTCGCTGATTCGGTTTCGAGCTTGGCGCCATCGGGAGCGGTGATCGCGATCTTGGTGGGATTGGCTTTGCGCTTCATTTCAGCGTCACGTTTGGCCAATGCGGCCGCTGCAGCCATCTTGGCCCTTTTATCCAACTCCTCGACTTGAGCGGCCGTTTGAAAGAGGATCCGCATCCGCGTCTTGTCATCTACTTTTGAAAATTCGATTTCCATGAGTTGCTTGGCATCGTTGCGAAAGATCCAATGGCGTTTGAAATCAATGACCAATGGGGCCTCGGTGGTCGGTCGCCACCCGAGACCAGCCATAGACTTGCCCAGCGTTTCAACCCAATCTTCTTCGGACTTAGGGCTGTCGAATCCGAGTTGCGTCGGATTGTCCGAATACTGCAATCCTTCCACGTCGTTGAGCTCAGGAAAGTCCGCGGACATCTGTTCGCTGGAGATTTGGACCATCGATGCTTTGGGGTCCATCGGTGCGGGACTGACCATGACCTGCAATCGCACCGCATTCTTGCGGACGAAGAACGTGGCCGTCGTATCTCCAAAGGGTTTCCAACCAGCTCCGCTCCATTGCTTCTTGATCTGCTCCGTCGTTTCGTCCGCACTCACAGGAGACTGCAGCAGACGCATGGCGGATGTCGCGTAAATCTCTTTCGCTCCAGCGACGGTCGGCATTTTCTTGAGATCGACATTGCCCTGATTGACCAACACCACCATGCATTGATTGGCTTCGGAGGATGGCATGACCGTTAGGTTGAGCGTGAAGCCTTGTTTCTGGAAAGCAGCGTTGGCATAGGCTTCGGTAATTGAAGCGCCCGGAAGGGCTTTCCAACCCATCGTCTCGAGCTTCTTCTGAACCGCCTTGGCAACACTTTCGACCGAGCCCTTGGCTTGGTAATTCAACGAAGCCACACTTCCAGAGGGCGCCGGTTCGACAGGATCTACGAGTGGAAATTGTGATAGATCAATCGCTTTGGCCGCTTGCACGGCGGTAGCAGGGGAAGTGTCTTGTGCGGACGCGCCGCTGACGCTCATGCCGAAAAGGGTGACCAAAAGGAAAGATAAAAAACGGGGGCAGACAGCGCAATAGCGGGCAATTTTCACGGGCGAGCTCCGGAGCGATCGTTCAACAGGAAAGGGTTGGAAAGCAACCATATTGTAGTCGCTTTTCTACGAAAAGCGGCATCCCACATGATCTTTGGATCCATCGCGATCGACGAAGCGCAACAATCACGACGTCTCAATCTCTCCTAAAAACATTCTCAGCACCACGGCTGGCAATGTGCGCGTACTTTGGGGCCGCAGAATGGGCGATACGATTTCGAGCGGCATCCTCGAGCAGTCCCACGTGATTCCAAGGGGCAATGGAGTGGCGTATGCATTCGACGATTGCCTGAACATCATCGGTAGCATGCAAGCTCACACCTCGCTCAGACTTCACAGATAGCATCTGGAAGGATTGCTCAACGACCTGGCGCAACCCTTCATCACGGCATTGCAAGAAACCGTTTGGCCAGGCCGCCGGGTCTGCGGCCAACTGCTTCTCGAAATGGATCGCGGCGATGAAGTAGTAGCAAGCGAACGCGGTGAAGCAGGCAAACGACGGCTGGCCCAGGTAGCAACCCGCGACCAACGTATCAATCCACTCGAGCTCGTCACGTAACGCCGCGCCATAGCGGTACAGCCGCGAACCCAACTTGGCAGGTTCACCCAACATCGCCTCTGCAATTCGAGCCACGCCGCTCAAGCCATGCGCGATACCACTACTGTGCAGCGGATCGACGAAACCGTACGTGACCGGCAGCAATATCCACCCCGGCCCTATCGCTGCGGATCGACAGCGACCCAAGCGATTCGCAATGCCCAATGCCTTGGTCGGCACGGTCCTAGCCGCGTTCTCGAGCATGGCCGTCATACTAGGGTACTGCTCGATGCGATTGCGAAATGTGGCTTCGTTCCAGGTTTCGTCGCCGCAGGGTTCGACCAAGCCGACGCTCGTGATGCCATGATCCATGCGTAGCATCCAACACCAGCCTCGATCCAACACATGATGCTGCGCGGCAGCGTCGCCGTCGAAAGGATCGTCCGGACTGCGACCTTGATCGAAGGCCGCAACCCCGGAGAAGTGACCATAGAGGGCCCGCGTCCGAGTCCGCATCCATGCCTCGTCCGCCGGATTGGAAACGAACTGGGCCAATGCATTGCCTCCGCCGCTTGCATCCACGATCCAATTGGACCGCACTCGCAACTCGGCCGCGCTATTTTCGCCTACCGCCTTCACCCCAAGATTCCATGTCTCTTCGTGGACGTCGTAGACCGCCGAGGTGAGGACATGCTCCTCGAGAACTTGAGCCCCATGCGCACTTGCTTGAAGTGACAAGAACTGATCGACGGAACTACGTACCCAATGCGTGTCACTCCAATGATCTTCCGAGCTCGCAGCGACCAACAGCGACTGTCGATGCGTCGCGTCATCCTGATACGTCTGGTTCGGATGATGGCGATAGTAACTGAACCCTCGCTTCTTACCGCACAGAACTTCGGGATAACAGTTCTTCCAGGTCCCCCAGCACGCCAGCGGCGCCAACTCCTTCAACCCCCAGCGATCTGCGAGATGGGCCAGTAGGAAATCGGCCGTTGGAGTGGACGACTCGCCAATCGCAAAGCGCGGATGCCGCTGGCGATCGATGACCAAGACCCTGCGCCCATGCGAGGCCAAAATCCACGCCAACAGGCTACCCGAAAATCCGGAGCCCATGACGACAACGTCGAACCGCTCGCTTTGTGCGGACATACCTCTTCACTCACTTCCACGATTCACTTCCCGTTTTGCGTGAATCTACCGCCAATTCCCACGCACACTTGTCCGATCAACGATCCGCGCGCCTCTCATTTTCAGCTACACTCTAGCCAAATTGACCGGCAGAAGTTGCTCGTCCAACCGCTTCGCATGCAACACAAAACCCCAACCAGATACGTCCACTGTACCTCTGCGGACCGCATTTTTGAGCATGATTGTAACCATTGATGGCCCAGCCGGAGCCGGCAAAAGTTCGGTTGCGAGACGATTGGCTCAGGCGTTAGGATTCGCATTCCTCGATACAGGTGCCATGTACCGCTGCGTGACATTGGCCTGCATGCGCCGGGAAATTCCACTCGAGGACGCCGACAGTGTCGCCGATGTGGCTTGCTCGATTCGTATCGAACTGACTGCGGAGCATGTGCTGCTCGACGGTGAAGATGTGACGGTAGCCATTCGTTCGCCTGCCGTGACCAATGCAATCAAACGGATTGCGGACAACGTCCGTGTGCGTGCTGCCATGGTCCAAGCCCAACGGTCCTGGGTGCAAGGCAGAAACGTGGTTACCGAAGGCAGAGACCAAGGCACGGTGGCCTTTCCAGATGCCCCGTGCAAGATCTTTTTGACGGCCTCCCCTGAGGAGCGAGCCCGCCGACGCTTGGGGCAACTCCTCGATGCAGGCATCGATGCGGACTATGATGAGATCCTGCGTCACCAAGAGGAGCGCGATGCCAACGACATGATACGACCGACCGGAGGTTTGCGGCCCGCATCCAACGCTTTGTCCGTTCACACCGACGGTATGACCGAAGAACAAGTGCTCGAGACTTTGCTCGAAATCGTCCGAAGCAGTACCTGAAAATGCCAACCGAAGACAGCCTTGCTTGGATACGCTTTCGAGAGCTTTTCTATCGGTTCTTGCGAATGACGAGCCGTATCGTAACGACGTTGCTATTCCATTTGCGCGTCGATGGCAGGCATCATTTGCGCCACGACGGTGGGGCCATGCTCCTATCGATGCATCAGTCGTCGATGGATCCAGTCCTGGTCGGGCTCATGGACAATCACTTCGTTAGTTACCTCGCCCGTCATACCCTTTTCAAACACCCGTTGTTTGCATTCCTGATTCGACTGCTCAATGCGATCGAGATCGATCGCGAGCGAGGAGGGTTGGCCGGCCTTCGTGAAATGCTCAAGAGGCTCAAGAACGGTGAACGGGTCTTGTTGTTTCCCGAAGGTACGCGAACCGATGACGGTCAGCTTTCGCCACTGAAACCCGGCTTTATCCCTATCGCTCGGAGAAGCCAGGTCCCTCTCATCCCGATCGCGATTGCGGGTGCTTACGAGTGCATGCCAAAAGGCCAACGCGGCATTCGAATGCTTCCCATCGCATTGTGCGTCGGTAAACCGATCTCGGCCGCCGAGTACCTGACCATGACCGACGACGAGCTTCTGGCGACTCTCACCGAACGCTTCAACATTTTGTTCGCGCGGGCTCAAGCGTTGCAATGCGACTGATAACGCTGCTGGCTTCTAATCGCGCGACTGGCTTCTTGCGGTTCACGATGGACTTTTTTCGTTCTGTGAAAGAAATTTTGAGACGCTACTTTCGCGGAGCGAAAGGCGACTATTATTTTCTGCACGATGCTACGACCGGCGCAATCGGCGCCAACGGCCCTCAATAGCCCAGGAGGCGGACGGAGCCGCCACGATTTTTTGGTGCCGTGCTTGCTCGAGACCTAGGGTCATGCGTCAGGTCACCCCATTTTCGCGACCTGCATTGCACCCTCAACCTGCCGGACATGTCCGCCATGAACCAAGACTGCTGCACTCAAAACCATTCTCCAGCGACAGATTGCGAGGCCGAAGCCCGTGTAGCAAAACTCGCCATTTGCATGACCGCCACGGTCATGCTCGGGAGCTTGCTGTTGCTGTTCGGAATCGTCCTGTTGGAATCGATCACCGAGTACAAATTTGGCTCGATGCCCTTCCTGCAACTTGCGATCACCTTGATGGCGGCCAACGTCCTCTTTACCTGGATTAGCTTCTATGGCTCGCGTGCGATCGTCTGGTTGCACAACCGCCGCACGAAGTGAACGGCATTCTCAAAGCCCGTTGCGCTTCGCGAACTGAACGAATTGCTGCCAGTCGAAAGGGGTGAGATCATGCTTGCCCTTTCGCAGATGGTATCCAATGGAATCTCCGATCGATTGCTGCACCGGAGGAAGTTCCGTCGCCTCCAGACCGCGACGACCAAACAGTTGCTGGGCCGGCGATGCCAAGTGACCTGCCAACAGTTCCCCTTGCGGGTCAGCCCACCGATCTTCGGTCGCGCTCGCGATGTAAACCAACCGCGGAGCAATGGCAGCGATGAGTTGATGTTGATCGAAGGGCATGGATTCCTCGGCGTCGTTGTACGTTCGAAAATTGCGATTGAACCAATGCGGAAATGCGCGATTGATGGTCGCAACGGACTCGCCGTAGCAGCGATGACTTAGCGCCGCCCCGCCGCAACCTGAATTGTTCGAGATCACCAATCGGAAGCGAGGATCTTGGGCACCTGCCCAAAGTGCGGTCTTTCCAAGCCGCGAGTGGCCGATGACCATCCAGCGCTCCTGGTCAATCCCTTCGACGCTTTGCAACGCATCGACGATCCGCGACAATCCCCAAGCCCAGGCCGCGATCGATCCCCACCGTTCCGGATGCTCGACGGTGCAACGAAACTCTGGATAGAGTGCATGCACCCCATTCTCAAATCCGTCGTCGAAATCAGGATCAATGTCAGAGTAGTGGGCCGTCGCTACAGAATAACCGGCCCCAACAATCTCTTTAACCGGCCATCGCTCGTCCTGGCTAGCCCGACTGTCCTCGGTGGCCCGATGATCCACCACGCCTGGATTGCTTGCGTCGCACCAACTCTCGGTCAGTCGAACGTTGGGATCGTCCGTGGTCGATTGATTGCCCCGGAAATTTAGTCCTAAAAAACACGCCGATTTCGTTGCCCCCATCGGCGACCACAGCAACACAACAATGGGTAGCGATTTTCCCTGACGCGACAAGGTCACCACGTATTGCCGGCGACGGATGGTCGGCGTTTCGTTAATCCCATCGGTGTAAATCCCATCGTCGACCAAGGAGACATCCACTTCGACTGAATCCGAAGGTGCAATCCCGTATTCGTGCTGAGCCAGCAGCTCCAGCAAATAGGTGCGATGTCCGGGCCATTGTTCTGCGGACTCTATGCGTTGGCCGTCTGGCCCGTTGAGGACATGATCCAACGTGAACTTGGGAACCAATCCTTCGTCGTAGTTCGTCGGTCGGGTTTGGGAGAAAACGTGCGATGCCATGAGGAAGCTCATCAACAAGGCGAGAGGTATCATGCGGGCTTCTTGCCCCAGACGTTTCAACGTTGAAATCATAGTTGGTCGAACTCCGGTTCGATTTCGGGGAGAAGTTGCGTTCGTTCTCGCAGCACGCGTTGAGGCGTTTCGATACGAGTGACCATGACGTCCCGTGAGGCGAAGATGGCATTGATCACGAAGACGATGCCGCTGCTGATCATCAACCAAACCCAAGCCATCAGCTTCTCTCCGCCATTGATTCCGGACATCCCTACGGTTGATGACTGATAGCTGTACGGAAAAAACTCAGTCAAGCTCCAAAATGGATTGATGAAGCAAAACCAAAGGAACTCCATATCGCGGTATTGGCCAACGTACAGACTCGCGGAACAACTCAAGATAATGCTGAAGAGTATCAATACAAAGGTAGATCCAAATGCCAACAGCAATCGCTGGGACCGCCGCTTGCGAAACACGACCAGCATGAGTAACCGCACACATCCGAGATACAATGCCAGGTACGCAGTTAGGGCTGCGCAGTACGCCATGCTGCCGACATGCATCACAACATTTGAGCTATCCATCGATCGATGGAGAATCCAGGGGATGGTTATTAAAGCGACCAAAGGCCCAATGAAACTCAATACGACAAAGAAATAGCCAGGACCTGCGCCGGGATTGAACCAAGTCAAAAAGAGACGGGCGGGGAACGATGCCGGAAGCGTCCTTCGGGCACGATGGGTGATGACACCACTCTCTCCCATGAGCCAAGCGCCCGCAATGCCCCAATGAACGCAAGTCAGATTCGCCAGCAATGCAACCATCTCTCCATAATCTGGACCATAATCATAATATTGACCGTTACTGGCACCCATCTGACCTGAGTAGAAGACGAGTAGAAAACCTCCGCACATCGGGATTACCATCCCGATGGCAAAGAGAGCAATTCGGATGGGGGTGGATCGGTTTTCGCTGGCCATTCCAATCGCGCTCGATGCACACAGCATGAACAGCCAACCGTAGGCCGCCATGGCAAGCGTTCCCAGCCCGACTGAGGTCCAGCCTTGGTTTCCCAGCGTACCGATGGCCAACATCGAAAAGATCATCGACAGAGTCATGCCGGCGACGATCAACTGCAAACCGAGCATGATCACGGAAAACAGCACTTGCAACGTTCGCGTACGCGACAGAGATGCCAACAAAATCGCCACCGTGCAGAGCGCGATACTCGTCGTACTCAGTATCAGCAAAACCGCTGCGATCGATTCCAGCGTTACTCCTTGCAGCAGATACGTTAGTGCAATGCACGGTGCCAAAATCGACAGATAAATGATCAGCTGCAGCATCGCGACGGTCAATTTGCCGAACACTACCTGCCAGGGTCGCAGCAACGATAGGGTGAGTGTTTCGTAAGTCCCATCGTCCAGTTCCGATGCCATCGATCGAAAGGTAGCTTGCGGAATCACAATCATGGCGGGTATGAGCAGGATTAACAAATATCCCGTCAGAAAGACACTTCCATCGGATTCGTAGTAGATGTTTGGCATGCTCGACCAGATGGCCAGCAATGTCCAGATGATGACGATTAGGATCAACAAGTAGAACGTCCAAATGAACTGCTTGCTCTTGAGCGCTTGCCGAGTCTCTTTCACTAAGATGGGATTGAGCCAATTGCTCCAGTGTATGAGTCGCTGATCCCAGCGGCTTTCTCCATCGAGCAACAACCGCACGGCCTCCGTATGCTCGACGGCGACACCTGCGTCCTGTTGGGTCACGGTGTCGGCCAAGGAAACCATTGGTGTTGGAGTGGCCCCGCTCATTGCACCGCTCCGGTCGTAATCCTCATGAACACATCCTCGAGCGAATCACGATAGGCGGCGAATTCCAAAAGATCGTAGCCAGCTTGCACAATCGCGCGCAGCAGTTGCGATTGAGCTTTATCTCCACCGCTCAATTCCAGTTCAATGCAAAGACCATCGCGTTGGATCCGAAACACATCGTCGCGGGCTGATAAAAATTCACACAGTTCATCTGCTCGATCGACCAACCGCATACGAACGCGCAAGGCCCCTTGCAACGAGCGATGGATCTCATCGACACTCCCCACAGCCAGCAGAGCGCCACGTTCAATGATGCCCACTTGATCACACATCTCTGCCAACTCCGTCAAAATGTGCGAGGACACCAAGATAGTCGTCCCTTCCTCGGCTAGCTGTCGGATTAAGTGCCGCAATTCAATCCGAGCCCGGGGGTCCAGCCCGTTTGCCGGTTCATCCAAAATCAACACCGATGGTCGATGAATCATGGCTCGACCCAAACTCAACCGTTGCCGCATGCCTTTGGAAAGCCCCGTCACGGGTTTTGCAGCGATTTTGTCCAAGCCGGTAAAACGCAATGTCCGCCGAAGCGCATCGGTCCGATCGCGTCCGATCAACCCATACGAGCGTGCGAAGAAATCGAGATACTCGACGCAGTTCATGTTGGGGTAAAGCGCGCAACCGTCGGGCATGAACCCCAGCCGTCTTCGCACCAAATCGGGATCGTTTACCACGGAAAAACCATCCACAAAAGCATCACCGTAACTTGGCAACTCCAACGTAGCCAAGATCCTCATGCTCGTCGTTTTCCCAGCCCCGTTCGGGCCGATGAATCCAAACACTTGACCGCGGTAGACTTCGAACGACACGTCGTTGACGGCCTTGGTCGATCCAAAAAAGCGATGGATCCGACGCAGCTCGATCATGGGCTCCGTGTTGCTTGACTGCGAAGATTGAATCATGGATCTCGCCGGGAGTTACCGTCCCGGATCTGTGTCGATGGGGGCTATCCTCTGCTCCGGCAGTCGATCGGTCGAAAAGGGGCTTGAGGCTGGCTCGGCCGATTCACGCGCCATTGCTTCGATAATGCCAAACGGCAGCAACATGACAAACATCAAGGCAAAGAGTGCGAACGTCACGAGGACCATGCCTAGCGAGGTAACGATAGCAATGGCTAAATAGTCGCCTTGGTTGCGAAGTCCATAGCCGACCACCAACATGCAACCTGCGACCCCCGCCATGGCGGCGATGAGACTCCGCAATCCCAATTGGCGATCCCTCATCGTCGCACCCTGGGCTGCAACGTCACCAAATTGGGGCCGTTGGCTTGCTTCCCGCAGCCTTTGGAACCGCAACCCGAGCAGCCGCCGCCGGCCGATTCGGTGTCGTCAACGCCGACAGCCCGTCGAGCGTAGGTCACCACCCATCGGATCGCAACGACTGCGCACGTCACCACCAGAATGGCCACGATCAACCACTGCATGGATGACCTCGCAGGAACCGGACGACGAACCGAGGAAAAAACGCTGTCCCTATTGTACCCCAAACGCCGTCAGGCGGCATGTGCCAAAGACACGCTCGTCCGAGTTGCCGATGGATTGGGGTGCACAACGATGGACTCTCTGCCTAGACTACAACCATCGTTCTCGCGGCTGGCAAGGCGGCCACAACGCAGTCCCATGATTAGGATTTTTTGGACCGATGTTGAATTCTGTAAAAGGTGCGGCGGCCAATATTTTGAGTACCACGCGGCTGGCTGCAAAGACCCAGGTGGCTAGGACGCTGTTGGCCAGGACGCTATTGGCTACGACCCTGATGGTTGCGACCCTGCTGATTGCGACGTTTGCGGCAGCTGCAAGGGTCGAGGGGGATGAAACCTTTCGCTGGAAGTTTCGTCAAGGAGAATCCTGGGATGTCCAGATGACGCAGGAGTTTTCAACCGTTCTCCAGTCCAAAACAGTTCGCACGTCCCAGGAACTCATGCTGCAATGGGATGTTCTGAAAGTGCTTGAAGACGGATCGGCGGAAATCGAGCAATCCCTCAAACGCTTGGTGGTCCGCGAGGGGGACAAGGTCTTGTTGGACGCGGACCGAGCTGAATCTCCTGCGAATGACTCCATCCTCGGTCAACGACTGCGGGCGTTGCTCAAGGTCCGGTTTGTGACGCGAATGTCCGCCCGTGGTGAAATCCTGGAGGTTCGGATTGAAGATTCCATGAAGGAATGGTTGCGCGATCGCCTGGGACTGGATGAATCCACCGTGCAACAGACCTTCTCCCAAGAAAACCTTGCGTTTCCAACGCAGCCTCTCGACGTCGGCGCCTCCTGGACTTCGTCCTCCCAATCCCCTGTGCCAGGACTAGGAACCATGCAGTGCGCCACCACATTCCAATACGTCGGCCCCGAGACGATTCAAGGCCAACCGCTCGACAAATTCAAAACCAGCCCAGCCTTTCGCCTTGAAGACCCCAAACGCACATTGCTACGTCAAGAAGGATCCGGCAGCATCTGGTTCGATCGCGACCGTGGTCGGATCGATCATGCCGAATCGACGCAGACGTTCGACATCCGGCTCAACGACAGCGATAGTACTTCTGAGCCGCAATCCAATACCGTCACCGCTACGATCCGATTCTCCGACCGCTGAATGGGCGCTCCGCGCGCATACGAACAAGCTTTTCGCGGACGATCATCTCCTTAGAGCGGAAACTGCTCGATCGCATTCGTCGCATGCTCCGCAAATTCGATGCGCGTAAAGTCGTCGAAGGTCAAGCATTCCGCGTAACCTTTCGTGATCCAGGCCCGAACACGTTCAGAGTTTTCTTCACTCCACCGGTACCGCTGCATGGCGCTGGCCAATCGCCCGTCGCTATCGGTCCATCGCAATCGCAGGCATGCGGGTCCACCGCCATTGGCCATGCTCTCGCTCAGCGGCACGTAGTCGACGCCTGCGATTGGAATCGATGGATCCCCGATCCAGCCATGGATCAGTTGCTGAGTCGCGTCCGAATCTCGGCACTGCTCTGGACAGACCATTTGCATGGCCTCGTCGCTGCGCGTCACGATCTGACTGTTGAAGAGATACGTTCGGACGGCTTCCTCCAAAGGCAACGCCCGCCGTGAAACCTCAAGCGCGATCAGTTCCTCGCCGATCAAGTGTCTAAATCGGGAACAAATCTCTTCCACCGCTCGGTCGCTGTCTACGAAGGCATCGCGGTGGTAGATCAGTACATTGCGATGACTCGTCGCAATCACATCGTTGTGAAAGACTCCGAAATCGATGGCGGCTTGCGTCTGCTCCAGAAAGACACAGTGCGATTCGGGCAACCTCAATCGCGACGCAACGACCCGGGACGCCAGCGACCCTTGACGCGAGGCGTACTTCGGTGCAACTGTTTGTTCGCTAATCACCACCGGTTCATGCACGAACACGTGCAGTCCTGCCTTCTGCGAGTGTCGCGATGGACCGCACAGTCGCATGTGATTCGCGGCGCCTTCGTCACGCAGTGGATTGACCGAGGGCAACCCTGACTCAACCTCGATACCTGCGCGACCATAGAGAATCGCAGCCAATTGCGCGTGACGACCGTCGGCTTCCATCCCGCGATGCAAACTCGAGCACAAATTTGCGATCACAGCCCGAGCTTTGCCATCGGTTGTGTCGGACGCGGGCGCGGTGGTGGCCGCATTGGCGGTCCACATGAACGACGAGCTGTACGCAGCAGAAAGCAGCTGTGGATACTCTGCTCCGCATCGCTTGAGTACCTCGGACCGACCACCAGCGAATCCGACTCGGGCTAAGAACGACCAGTCGGGCCGTGCCAATGGAGGCAAAAAAAATTGCGGCACACCCAATGCCGCAACGCGATCCATTTTCGAACAGCCTTCCAACGCAGCGGACCTTGGATGGCTAGGCCGCCAACGGCTTTGTAAACTCGCGACGTTGCCTACCCCTAAACCGCCGAAATGATGGGTCGGTCCGATGATGCCGTCGAGTTGCAACTCTTCTTCAACAATGCGGCTCAAACTTCCCATAGTTCTTCCATGCCGACGTGGGGTATTTCCGCCTGAGTCAATGCGGCGCGCTGAATGGAAGCCACGGGGTCACTGCAGTAATCGGCCGCGTAGTAGCCGCTGGGGCGATGGTTGCCACTCCAACCAATTCCGCCGAAAGGCAGCGTGCCCGTAGCACCCGTGGTGGGTTGATTCCAGTTGATAATGCCAGCCTTTACGCGCTGCAAAAACAGTTCGAACGCTTGGGCATCCGGACTGATCAAGCCTGCGGAAAGTCCATACCTCGATGCATTGATTCGGTCGATGGCAGCCTCGAGCGTGGGCACCCATTGGACGATGAGCAATGGCCCGAAGACCTCTTCGTCTTCGGCGATTCCAACCTCGTCCAATAGCATTCCAGGGCTCAACTGCGTTCCTAGTTCATTCACACACCGTGCTGTTACCAGCGGTTGCATCCCAGCCTCCATGGCGGTTTGCTGGGCAGCGAGTACGCGCTGTGCCGACGGCGCATCGATGAGGGTTCCGATGAATGGTGTGGGTTCGGCAAGCGGATTCGCGACCTTGAGCCTGGGGATCGCCTGCGTGAGCATCGAGAGCAGCTCGCGATTGAATTCGTTCTCGATCAGAAGCAATCGCCGCGCGCAGGTGCAGCGTTGACCGCTGGTGATGTAAGCCGATTGCAAAATAACCTCGGCCGCACCGCGCACATCGTTCGCTCGGTCCACCACCAACCCGTTGTTGCCGCCCATTTCGAGGGCGACCAACACGTCCGGTCGACCCGCAAAATGACGATGAATAGACACGCCTGCAGACAAGGAGCCGGTGAACAGAACACCACTTACTTCGGGCGCCTCGAGTGCTGCTCGGGCTACCTGGGCGTCCCCGTGCAAGCAATGGAATACGCCATCGGGCAATCCTGCATGCGCCCAAGCCCGAGCGATCCAGTCCCCGACGGCGGGTGTCTTTTCACTCGGCTTGAAGACGACGGTATTGCCTGCCAGCAATGCAGGCACGATGTGCGCGCCTGGCAAATGCACTGGCAGATTGAACGGTCCCAAAACCAGTACTGGCCCGAGCGCACGGTAGACGATCTGACTGGTGATCATGGCGCCACGTTCGATGACGCTGTCCCGACGTTTGCGAAACGCGTCGATGGCCAGCCCGACCTTGGCTACGGAGGATGCGATCTCCAAGCGGCTCTCCCAAAGCGGCTTGCCCGTCTCAAGCGTGATCGTATTTGCGATAGCGTCGCGTTGAGTCTGCAGGTACTCCGCATACCGCTTCAAATGCGTTGACCGCGTGTCGACGTTCGTGCGCGACCAACCCGAGAAAGCCGATTGAGCGCGTCGCATGGCCAACGCGATTTCTTCGCCGGTCGAAGAGCGGCCGGCCCATGTGATTTCTCCTGTAACGGGACTGGTCCGTTCGAAAGCTGCATTCATAGTCAGGATTCCCAATGCACGGGGCCGATGCTCACTCGGCGACGTTCACGTAAACTTTCAACGCGGTGTTGTCTTCCACCAGCAAGCGCATCATCTCCTTGAACTGATCCAACCCATGCACCGGGTTGGTCAAAATCTTTTCGAGCACGCCCGGGAACATGACCTCGCCCAGTGCCAAATCGCGAATGCCCATCTCGAAATGATCTCGGTTGGCATTCACACTTCCCAATAGCAATTTGTTACCAAGCACCCATTCGATATTGATCTTGTCCGAGGGAACCGTGGTGGTGGTTTTTCCGCCGGTGATGCTGGTCCAAACCAAGGCACCATTGTGGCCAAGGCACTCCATGGCATGAAATGCGATCTTCGAAGAACCCGTCGCATCGACGATGATATCGGCCTTGCCTACCTTCTTGGTCAGATCTTCAAGACTCAGTTCGGACGTTGCGACGTACGTAGCTTCCATTCCTTCGACGATCGAACTCTTCAAGTGCGGTCCTTGGGCGCGCGCCAGGGTGAAGACCTCGATCCCTCGTAATCTAAGGATCAACGTCGAGAGTAAACCGATTTGGCCCGCGCCGAGCACGAAAGCTCGTTTGGGACTCCAGACCTTCATCCGGCGTTGGGCTTCGTAGGCTTGATGAATGGCTTTGGCGGCGCAGCTCATCGGTTCCATCAGTACATGCAGGTGCTTGAGTCCCTTGGGAACGCGGACAACGTAGTCCTCGTGATCCACGAAGTATTCGGTCAAGTATCCGTGCAGCAAGTTGATGCCACGCTCGTAGTAGGTTTCTTCGCTGGTCATGTCGTACGTCCCGATCGTGTCATAGATCGATCCGCCAGGACGACGTACGGTTGCTGTGACATAATCACCCGGTCGGATGTTGCGGACGTTGGCCCCTACCTCTTCGACCACCCCGAAGGATTCATGGCCCAGGACCAAGTAATCATCGCCGGGAGGTGCGTTGCCGTAGAGCGCCTCGTTGATCTCTCGGTCCGTGGCGTCGACACCGACCTTGAGAACTTTGACCAATATCCCTTTGCCATCAGGAATCCGCTCGAGGACGGGCATCGGGATATCCCGCTGATGGACGCTGTTGGGGGTACCAGGACGGACTGCGATGGCTTTCATGGATCGTGAGTTTCTGACAGAGCGGCAGTGCAGGAAAGAAATAGTTTTCGGTCAACGCGTATGGGCAATTAGTATAGCCGCAGGCCAGTTTCTGTCCCATGCCTCGTCCAACCTGCTAACCCTTAGCTCTTCGTCCTTGGGCGTCGTTCGCTTACAATTTCGGATCCCGTGCCCTCGGCGGGCCGGTCGAGTCCCTTTTCCAATTGTCCCCCATTTAGCGGTTATGTCCCACAAACGCGTCGTTCTGGCAATGAGTGGTGGTGTCGACTCGAGCGTCGCTGCGCACTTGCTGATCGATCAAGGCTTTGATTTGGTCGGCGTCTTCATGCGGCATGGGGAACAGTCCAGTCAAGCCTGCGACCTGGGTTCCGATCGCCCCAACCCGTTGCTGCCGATCCTCGAGGGGCGACTCGACCATAAACAAGGTTGCTGCAGCGCCAGCGACGCGGCCGATGCTCGCCGGGTCGCGGACAAACTCGGAATCCCGTTCTATGCCCTCGACCTAGCGTCCGATTTTCGACGCATCGTCGATTACTTTGTCGATGAATACCATCATGGCCGAACGCCCAACCCCTGCGTCCAATGCAACAATTGGATCAAGTTCGGGCGACTGTTCGATTACGCGGACGCCGTCGGCGCCCATTACGTGGCCACCGGACACTACGCCCGGATGCTGGCCACGGACCGGCCAGACTCACCTTATGAGTTGCATCGAGGATTGGATGACGACAAGGATCAAGCGTATGTGTTGACCGGCATTGCCAAGGAGTTACTGCCGCGGATGCTACTGCCCGTCGGCGGGTACCGCAAAACCGAGATTCGGCGAATGGCCAGCGAACTCGGGTTGCGCGTGGCCGACAAACGGGATAGCCAGGAAATCTGCTTCGTCACCAGCGGACTGCATGCCCAGTTCGTGCGCGATCGCAGCCATGTCGACACCTCGGGCGAGATCGTCACCAACGAAGGTCGTGTGGTCGGCCATCATCCGGGTATCGAAGGTTTCACCATTGGCCAACGCAAAGGGATTGGCGTGGCCATGGGCTCCCCTTACTTCGTGACCGACATCGACCCAGTCACACGACGGGTCGTGATCGGTCCACCTGAGGCATTAGGGCGAAGCTGGCTCGTGGCCGATCAAGACAATTGGCTGGTCGATTTCCCGACGGATACGCCCACCAACGTCGAAGTCCAAATACGCTACAACTCCTCACCGGAACCGGCGCAATTAACGCGATTGGCCCAAGGTGGATTCCGCGTGGAGTTTCAGTCTCCCGTCAACGGCGTCTCGCCCGGCCAACTTGCCGCCGCCTTCGATGGCACGCGGGCGTTGGGTTGCGGCTGGATCCGCACCACGGGTTAGTCTCACGATAACGCAGCTCGTTTCGTCCTGAGTTGATCACGCACCGATGAGGGGAAACATTTCCAAACCACCGCTCAATTTGCGATGCTTAGCTGCCGAAGCCTTTGGCACATTCGCGCTGGTCTTTGCAGGGAAAGGGGCGATCGTAGTCAACGATATCAGCGGCGGGGCCATCACCCATGTCGGGATCGCGTTGACGTTTGGATTGATTGTGCTGACCATGATCATTCCCCTGGCAGGAGTGCTTCAGCTTACACGTTCTTTCGTTTCATCGGAAAATCTCATGGAAATCGTTCGTTGCAAGAACTGCGAAATGAATGTGGCACTATTGGCTGATCGTGTTTGTCCGAGCTGCGGACTGAATACCGATATTCGAACTACCTTGCAACCCAGTTCAGATGAACGACGCTTGTCGCATAGAAATGTCTTGCGAAATGCTGTTTGGCTGATGACAATTTACGCATCCTTGCCCGCTGCGATCGCTCTATACAATCTTTACCATTGGTTGATTGGTAACGGGAGCGAGCAGATGAAAATGGATGCAATTACGATAGCCCTGTTAACCTACGTCTTTGCAATATCTATACTGTGTTTCGCCTGCAGCATCATGATCTCCATGGGGCTGCGAGCGGGCAGAGCATTCGCATATATTCCAGCATATTTGATGTTGCTGAATTTTCCAATTGGTACGATCATCGCTGTTTACGTACTTCGCAAACTCAATAATCCTGTCTACCTGTCAACCCTGGAATGAAAGAACAATAGGATGGACGCGAAGGGCGCGATCAACGCACCTCGACTTAGGGCATCGTTGATCGATCATCGTCCTGAAGTCGTTGGCGGTTATTCTGCCGGGCGCTGACGCTTCAGGCCCTTAAGGTTGTTTGCCCTGACGGCTGTTTGCCCGTATCCGTTCACACTCCGATTAGCCGGAACGCGTTAGCGTCCGGTTTCCGTAACAATTCGAAGAAACCGGACGCTAACGCGTACCGGCTGATTTAGCTGCAAAAATGCACAATGAATATCGGGGTGTGAACGGTTACGTT
>JBGSHV010000064.1:0-23992 GCA_041752005.1 Pirellula sp.
GAGCATCCACATCACTGGTGGTAGGATCTCCTAGTTGTTCATCGATCCGTTTGCCTGGAAAGATCTGCAGCCAGCGCAAGGCGACTTGCCGATCCGACCAAGTCGCCACGACATCGGGCCGATTCCTCAGCACGACATGCAGGTGATTGGACAGGATGGCGTAGGACAGGACATCAATCCCAAAGACAGAGGCCAGTTTCTCAATCCGCTGGCGAATCCATTCTTTCCGATAGGAGTAGTCCTTGCCGGAGAACTCATCGAGGCCGCTGAGATAAGCCCTCCGCACGCATCTCTGCACGACGTGCAGGATCGAAATCTCGTTGGGCAAAAAGATCTCCGAACGCAGTGGTCTAGGCATAGCACATCTCCCTAAACCGCCAATCTACCTCCCCCGCCTACGGCGTCAAGTGCCTGGCACCGATCGTATCCTGGACGGTGACCGTTTAGACACCGCCGACCAACCTTATTCGGACATCATGGTTAAAATGCGCACGTGATTATCGTAGTGCGCGGTGACCATTTGGCCCGATGGCAAATGCAGATCCAGATCGCGGGCCAAGCTTGGGAGTTGGAAGCGATGGATTTCCTTTTCCTGGTGCGAATCATGGAAGAGCAGGATGCCGCCGCTCGATCCACCTGAGACGGAGACTGCCACGCCATCTCGCAACCAGCAGGTTCGATACAGAAGCCCGCCCGGGATGCCGTCGGACACGTGGGACTGCACCAAGGCTCCATCGGCCCATGTGAAGCGGAGCAACAATGGTTCGTGGACCGCTCCGAAGGGATTGGTCGCTTTATGGGTTCCTGCAGCGACGATTTGAGAACCATCGGGATGAATTGCTAGCGATCGCACCCCTCCAAACTCTGCATTTTGCCCTGGATTCGGAGAATGCAACGCCGCCGCATCGATCGTTCGGACCAGCGACTGATCGTCCAGTTTCCAAACGCAAATTTTGCCCAACAGGTCGCCAGTCAACAGATGCTGTCCGTCGGGATGGAATGCCGCACTGTAAATGTGCCGTTCATGGCCTGGCCATTCTGCGAGCTTTTCGCCGGTTTCGCTCGACCAGAGACGAATCGTTTGATCGTTCCCGACCGAGACGAATTGGCGGCCATCAATCGATCGCTCCACCGCTCGAATCCAGCCTGAGTGCGCATCGATCGTTCGTACGGCTCGTGGCTGCGCATCGCCGATCGACCACCATATGAGTTTCCCCTCGCATCCTCCGCTGACCAATAGCTCGCCCTGGTTGAGGTAGGCGAGTCCATGGACCCAACTCTCGTGCCCCTGCAGCAACACCTTCTCGCCGCCGGGCAGGCTCCAGCGTTGCAGTGTGAAATCCTGCGCTGTCGTCATGCACTGCAAGCCCGTGGGGGACATGCGGCATGCGATCAGTGGAGATTCCGCATTCCACTGATGAAGCAACCGGGTTTTCTGCAAATCGAGAAGGTTCATTACAAATCATTGCTCCGAAGTTGGCTGCGTTCGATATAGACTATGGTTGACTGAATCGCTAAGCGAGAACCTTCCAAATCGGCGCGACCGCAGGGTCCGCGATCGGAACCTCGCGCCCGTCGACGAGCAGCGACTGACTGGAGTCGACGCCGACGGCCCGCAGATACGTATGGAAGATTTCACCGTGGTCCACTTGGCCGTCCACCACTTCGGTTCCTTCCGCATTGGTTTGGCCGAAGGCAGCTCCGCGGACAATACCTGCACCGGCCATGACCACCGACCAAGCCTTGGACCAGTGATCGCGACCATAATAGAGGTTGATATTCGGCGTGCGTCCGAACTCACTCATGACGACTACGAGCGTTTTTTCTAGGAGCCCGCGCTCGGACAGGTCGGCGATGAAGGTCGCGTAGGCTTTGTCGAATTCCCCGACCTGTTCGATGTGAAAATTGAAGTTGTCGTTGTGTGTGTCGTAATTGGAGTGGGTGACTTGTACGAAGGCCACGCCGTTTTCGAGCAGTCGCCGGGCCATCAGGCACTGTCGCCCCAGATCACTTTTTCCATACCTTTCTTGATCGCGGACCGATTCCTTCGACACATCGAAAACATCGCGTCGCTCCATCAACTTGAGAGCCTGTTCGTAACTGTGCGTGTACGCATCGGTAATGGCGGTCCGACGCTTGGACAGATACTCCTGATTGATCCGCCTTCGGAATTCATGCCGTCTCTGTTCCGCTTCGTCCGAAAAACCTTCCGGCTTGCTGGAGTGTTGTGGTGGTTTATCGCCACCCAGATGGATGCTGGAGTACTTGGGCCCCAGATATGCCGACTCGTTCCCTCGACCACCACCGCCGCCAGGTGTGACTACGATATGCCCGGGCAGGCCGCGGTTCTCATCGTGTAGCATTTTCGCTGTCACCGAGCCGATTTGCGGGTACTCAGCGGATGGAGTTTGGCGACGACCGGTGAGCATCATATAAGCTCCCTTGCCATGATCGTCCTCCGCTGTGTTCACACCGCGGAGCAAGCACAAATGATGCATTTGGGCGGCGGTTTGCGGCATCAATTCGCTGATATGAATTCCTGGAACACTTGTGGCAATGGCTCGGAACGGGCCCCCGGTCTTCGCTCCAGGCTTCGGATCCCAGGATTCCAATTGACTCAATCCGCCATGCATGTTGAACACGACCACGCGCATGTCCTTGCGTTGCAGCTCAGCTGCAGCTGCCCCCTGAAGCGCAGCACCTAAACCTCCGATCACAGCCGATCCGACCGCTGCCGTGGTACTGGCACGCTGCAGGAATCGACGTCGACTCAGACGATGCTCCATCGACCCACAGGCATAGTTGGCATGACGCATAGCACGACTCCTTTAAGGATACAAACGGTATTCAACACCCGCCAAAATACTCCAAACCAACTCCTGCACGATCGCAGGTTTCTGCTCACCAGCGTTCGACAGTTGACCGACCACAAAGTCTATTTCTTGAGGGTCCGCCGGTCGCGACAGCAGTGACCAATACATCAGGTCGGCCGCCGCGACCAAATCGGGCTGTTGCATCACCGAGTTCGCGACGTTGGAACCATTAGGGCCAGCCCATGCATAGACAGCTCCGCCATTGGCAACATACAGTGCTTGATCGGGCGATGCGAAGAACTCATCGCTGGTCTGACCGACTCCCGAAGCGTACAGATTTGAAAAGACGTCGACGTTTCCCAGGAGTTTGTCCATTGCGCTGCGCATGGCAATACGTTCGCGCGACGCGATTTGAACTTGGTCCGCATCCGCCGCCAGCGGCCCTTGCTTGTCCAATTCGGCTTTCTCATTGATGATGTAATTGTTCAAGACACCCGTCGATCGCAGAATCGACCAGCCCAATTGCTCAGGACTCAGTGGGCGTTCGGCAGCAATGGCATTGCGATTCTGCAGATCGATCCCAACCGATATACGGATCGCATTGCATTGTTTGAACAGTTCTTGCGTTCGATTCGGCGCTTGCGTCAGCTGCACTTCGATTTCGGCTTGTTGTTTCTTCCCAAGCGTCCATTGCTCCGCCGCTGCCTGTGAATCGACAACGGCCATGTGGACAGACATCTCCAATGCCGCTTGCTGTTGCTGTAATGCGGTCAATTTTGAACTCGCATCGGTTCGTTGCGAGGCGAATACATCGCGGGATCGCTGAATTTCTTCGACAGCTTGATCCAACTGTTTTGGATCGATCAAGAGCGGAGCTACTGCAATCAATCCACTCATGGCAACGTCGAATTGCTGCGTTTGGCGCTCGTAGGCTTGAACGATCACCGAGGCTGCACGCACCGTCTCCAGGTGCGTCGCGAGAGTTTGCTCCGCAATTTTAACGCGCTGTTCAGCCTCGGCTCGGTTGGCTTCGAGGGACTCCAACTGCTGCTTGATCTCAACCGCTCGTTGGGCCAATGAGGTTTCATTGTTTCTAGCTTCGATCGCTTGATCGGAGAGGGTTAACCAACGTTCCAGCTTTTCCAACTCTTGAATGCGTTGGGCATACGCATTGGTCCGAGCGTTGCATTGTTCATAAGTGGCACGAGCATCTACGAAGGTCTGATCGGCTTCGGTCAGCGATTTCTCTAAGGGGGCCAATAAATCGACCACTCCTTGCCACTTGGTGCGCTCGGCTTCTCTAAGCATGATCAAGGTATCACGTTGGACCGTAGCGGCCACGGTCGCATCGCGCAGACTTGGGAGAGCGGTTCGCAATTGATCCGCACGGGTCTTCGCAATCGCGATGGCGGATTGCAGTTCGCTGTCTTCTGGACCCGACTTGGCTCCTTCGAGCTTGCTGGCGGCTTCATCGAGCAATGAAACCTTGGCGATGCTGGCTTGCTCAGCAGCGGTCCCCTTATCCAATGCGGCTTGTCCCTCGGCAACCTTCTTGATGGCTTCATTCAGTCCCGCTTCCGATTGTTCCAACTGCGCTCGCGTCGCAACGCGGGCTTGTTGAGCCGTACGCCACGCGTCTCTGGCTTGCTGCACGACTTCGGAGAGGCGATCGCGTTCCTGAGAGGCCTCTTGGTGCGTTTGTCGCTTGGTAGCCAATATTGCGGCGAGTTGGTTAGTGGTTGCACTCCGAGTCTCGGCGGAAAGCGATAACACGGAATTGCCGTCGACCAAGCCATCGAGCGCGACGCGTCGGCCCCGCTGATAGGTGTCGCTCGCCGCGATTTGGTTCAAAATTCGAGGCACGTCGAACCGCGAAGCGATCAATGCATCGGTAATGGCTGCGAGGAGTTCTGGGTTGGACGGCGGGTTGTCGCTGTGGTGCATATCGAGCGGGTGGATGATTCCTCGTCCGAACATCATGGCCCACAAACGATTGGCCCAGTTTTCCGCAAAGGCTCTCTGTGCGCCATTGAGATGTTCGGCCAGCAGGCCGCGACGACTCATGACCGGTGGCATTCCTACACCCGCGATGGCGTCGGGTAGTGGCTGGGGTTGGTAACGCTGATCTGGGGCTAGGTGGTCTTCGATGCGTTCCAGTTCGCCGGGCAATCGGGTGGCGGTTCGAAACATCACCCCTTTGTCGAAAACCGATTCAAAAGGAGCGTCGTTGGCAGCGCGTTCGATATACATTTGTAACTTAATGTCGTCTCCTTTGTCGTCCTTGCCAGTTCCCTCGACCAAAGCGCTCGGGGACACGAAGGCAAGTAGTCCGTGGTAATCGATTTGCAGGTAATCATCGATTTGAGGGTGATCGTGGCATTGGGCGCATTGCATGTCGCGTCCGAATACGACTCGTCCCAGATCGCGCGCGATTGCATGCGGATCACCTCCCCGATCGAGAAAGAATCGTTGCTGGGCACGCTGGCTGGGATTCCACCATACGCTCACAACCAAGTCTCGCACCATTTGATCGAGGGGCCGATTTTCATCGACAGCCGATCGGAGCATGGCAATCCAAGCGGCCCTTTGCGTGTGCAGGAAGGGGCGACGTTGCATGAGCGTCTTGTCATACCAATCCACCAATCGCTCTGCGGCCAGCGGATCGCTTTGCAAGCGAGCGATCCAATGAGTCCACCGATCAGGCCGTGTGTCGGCCTGGAATGCATCCAACTCTTCGCGCGTGGGGACTACGTTTCGAAGGTCGAGGGACAATCTTCGAAGAAGTGGGCCGTCTACTTCCCTATCGGCGATCAAGCTATCCAAGTCACTGACCAGCAACGCGTCGATGCGTTGATGCAGATTGGAAACGAGATCTGGGACTCCCGCTGCATCACTGGCGGCCGAGGCAGGATTCGATGACTTGCTCAATCCAGATTCTTGTGCTGAGCACCACGCTCCCAGTCCGAGGACGGCCACGCACACAACCGACCGCGCAGCGAAAAGTAGGGAATCGGAAATTGATCGCGATGCATTCATTGCAAGATGGAGAGGTGGGAAGACCTGCGGAAACCCAGAACGGGGCCGCATGCCTTGGTGGGAAGGGAGGGTGGGGAGATGAGGGCCGCCTGTCCGTTGCGACCTTCACCTAGACCATTTATGCGCTCCCGAAAACGCAAAGTCAACTAGGAGCACCCAAATGCACCATTCAGGGGGACCTGGCCCTCAACTTGTTTGGAGTGTACCGAATTATGGCCTAGACGCCTGCTGATCTTCTGCGGCGATACATCATCAATCCTCCTGAGCAAGCAGCAAATGCGGCCATAGCGAGGCTTGTAGGTTCAGGAACACCCGTGATGGATTGCACGACGTTCCAGGAGGTCTGTTGGCCATAAAGGGTGAGTTCGGGTGTCAATTGCAATCCGTTGTTCCCCGTCAACTGGAACGCCGATGGCACTCCCAACCCTTCCGATGATTTGCCATAAATCGTCGAGTAAGCCGTCGCCGCGGCGAAATAACGACCAATATTGCCGCCGTGAATATCGTCCCGATAGATTTGGCTTACGGACGTCAAGCCATGGACTTGGCCGTGGGCTTGAAGATCGTTTGCGAACTGCGCAAAAACATGTCCCGCGGGAATAATCTCTGCGTCGGGTACATCCAATCGGAACTCGTTCATGAACAAGTCGTACGCCTTGGCCGACGGTACAAAATTGCTATCCAGCGTGAAGTCTTGTCGATTCCAAGTACTGAGAAATGGCTCGGCTGCGGTATTGGCTGCCCAAGTGGCGTAGATGAGAATCCTTGTGGATGCGTTGGCCGGGTTGGCTCTGAGTTCTTGCACCAATTGCTTCGCTGCTTCCACCTCGCTCCGAATGCTCGCCCCGTAAAATGGTTGCAGGGTAACTACTTGGAGAGCGGTGCTGGAAAATGCTGTTTGATACGTACCGAAACGAGGCGAATCGACACAAACATCGGTCGGGTTCTGAACGATGTAGCTCAATGGACGGGCGCATCGGATGTGATATCCAGACGATAACGCAGAAGCTTCGCCAACCGACAGACCATCCAATCCGGCGGCGTACTGGATGTCGTAGGTCAAGCTGTTTCCGACACTGTAGGTCAGCGTTAAATCTGCCCGCGAGACAGTCGAGCAGACGATGAAAACAGCGCAGAAAAAAGCGGAGCGGATCGAGAACATGGACGTGTGTCTCTAAAACGGATCGATGGAAATAACAAACCAAAATCTTAGTCAATCGCTTTAAGTACTCAAGCCAGGAAATGGATAAGGATCACCAAAAGGACCGTATCGTCGCCTACTATCCGGCTCTTTCGAACGAAAACCGATCCGATTTCAACCGCTACACGGCCCATCGGTACAACGAACTTCTTCGAGCACATCCTTGTCGATCGATCTTATGCGTATCATTTTGATCGGCGATGATCCGAATTGGATCCATCGTATGGACGAACGTCGAGTTTGCAGTCGAGTCCTTTCAACCGCGACTCGCAAAGTTGGGGTACGACGTCGTTCCCTTACCAACGATATCAAGCGCTTGGACATAATTTCAATGCAATCACGCGGATATGATTTTGGATGGATGCTGTTGCTGGGCGCGATTTGGGGTGGATCGTTCTTGTTCATGCGCGTGGCTGCGCCGGAGTTCGGACCTGTTCCTTTGATTTTCGTCCGGCTCGCGATCGCCAGCGTGATCCTGTTTGCGATGGTGACGTTTCGTGGGCAGCAGCGGGCGTTGTTCCGCCATCCTGTCAAAATGGCGTTTTTAGGATTGACCAACTCAGCCCTTCCCTACTCGCTTTTTGCCTACGCAACGTTGTCGCTCTCCGCAGGCTTTGCTTCGATCCTCAATGCGACCGCACCTTTCTTCGGCGCGTTTTTGAGTGTTCTGGTTTTTCGAGAGGGACTGCGACGACTTCAATGGATCGGACTGTGCATCGGCTTTGCAGGCGTCTGCGTTTTGGTCTGGGATAAGATGGAATGGACCGCAAGCGGTCCGAGTGTAGCGGCCGGTCTGGCGGCCGCACTGCTCTATGGGGTCGCCGCGCATTTCAGCAAGCGTCAGTTATCGCACGTCCCAGCATTGGTGGTGGCGACCGACAGCCAAATCATGGCCACCCTCCTGTTGATCCCGATCGCTTGGTGGGTGTGGCCTGAACAGTCTCCCAGCATCGGCGGGTGGATGGCCGCAGGCATGTTGGGATCCCTTTGCACGGGGCTCGCATTGGCGATCTATTTCCCGCTGCTTCATTCGATTGGTCCCACGCGAACCATGACGGTGGCGTACCTCATTCCTATGTTCGGAGTGATCTGGGGCGTTTTGTTTTTGAATGAAGCAGTCACGCGCACCCTATTGGTAGGGGGTGGATTGATTTTGTGCGGATTGATTTGTGTCACCCGTTCGAAACCGCCGGTGTTCTTGCCGCCGAGCGCCAAGACGGCAGGACCGGGTTGAACTTGCCGGAAAGGGTTGACCAATCTGTATATTGCCTTCTGGAGCGGTTCCATTTAGACTGGACTCCGTCCGAAGAGGCCAAATACCGCCTCTTTGTACGCGGATGCTTTTGATCCTACCCACCGCATCCGCCCTACCTCACCTTAGACCCGCCTTCATTTGCGATCGAATCTCCAACAGATTCTTTCGTTCCAGCCATGGTTGGCAGGTCGCAACATCGCACCAATACCATGCTATGTTCTGCCTTACTCGGCGTGTTGCTCACCGTTTGCATGCAACCTCCGGAGAATCCTGTGTCGGAGCTCGAGTCCAGCGTATCGGCTGATTTGGAGGCCAAGGTGACGCTCGAGTTTCGCGACCAGGAGTGGCTACCCGCCTTGCAATGGCTGGCCACGCAACTGGAAATGAACCTTGATTGGCAAGAATTGCCGACCGACAAGTTCAGTTTGTCGAGCACCCAGGAACTGACGCTGAAGGAGGCCGAGGATCTGTTCAACATGCAACTCCTGGCCCGCGGCTTTGCCACGGTCAAGCGAGCGGGAGTATTGCGAGTCGTTTCCTTAAAAGAACTGGACGTGACGCTGGTACCTCGCATCGAACCAGCAGATCTCGATTCCTTGGCCAAGCACTCCCTGGTACGCGTTTCTTTTCCACTCGAATGGATGATTGCTGAGGAAGCTGCGAAAGAACTGCAACCCCTGCTCAGCCCTTATGGCAAGCTCTTTCCAATGTCGAGCGCCAATCGTCTGGAAGCCGTCGACGCGGTGGTCAACCTTCGCGAGTTTCAGCGGCTGCTCAACAACGCCGAAAACGACGAAACACGCCGTGAGCGAGTCGCGGAGTTTCGGTTGCAACATCGCAAAGCCGAAGAGGTCGCGCCAAAAATTCGTCAACTGCTCGGCTTGCCCAATGACACGAACAATTCTTCAGCGGGGCAAAACCAACTCGACATTGAGCAAGCGAGATTTCGGGCCGAGGCGGTCAAGCAAATGGGACGGGACGCAACGGCTCTCATCACCGATAAGAAACCATCGATCTTCTTGGTGGTCAACGAAAAAGAAAATAGTCTGCTCGTAAATGCCCCACCTAACAAGATCGAAATTGTCCGCCAAGCGGTATTGGCCATGGACAAAGAACTCCCCGAGAGGGGATCGACTTGGGAAACGATCAGTCGTGTGAAGGTGTATGACGTCAGCGGCTTCGATCCAGCGATCGTAACCAAAATCATCCTGTCGTTGCAGGAACGCGATAGCATCGGCAAGGATGCGACGGTCCAACACGAATCGGCCTACAACCGTTTGATCGCCTTTGCTTCTCCCGAAGATCATTTGACGATTTCGCAAGTCATCGAATCGTTCCGAGCCGACAAGCGAACCGCGATGGTTCTGCAGTTGGCAACCCTCGATGCGACCTACGCTTCCAAGGCGATTCTATTGGTGCTCAAGACCGCGGAGCGACCACCGAACGCGCCCGGTGTTCCAAGCGATGGCAAGTTTCAAGTTGAACCCGATCCGGAGCATCAGCGACTTCTTCTGTGGGCGACCCAGAAGGAATACAAGGACGTGCGGGAATTCCTAGCCCAACTCGGCGAAAGCTATTCGGAAGCCGTCATGCAGTCCAACGTGCAAATTATCGAAATGCACGGTCAAGACGTCGGACCGGTCGTCGATCGGTTGCAACGCGTATGGGGTGAAGTCAGCGATGCACCTTTGTTGATCGATTCGGACGAGTCGGCTGCCGTGGAAACCAACCAGCCAGTCCGACGCGATGCGAATGCGAGTTCGAACTCGCTTGGTCAGATCCTCAACGTTCCAGAGGTTCAATTTGCTTCCGAAACGCGAACGGGTCGCATGATCGCGCTCCGCGATCTTCAAGGGAAAACCGTCGAAGCAGGACAAGAGGCCACGGACGCTCCCCCCGTACGTTTGATGGAAGCCAGTGACGGCAACCTAGTGATCCTGTCCCGCGACGCGCGAGCTGCCGAAATCGCGAAGCGATTGCTCAAACAGATGATCAGCTCGCCGGCGCAGCTCAAGATCATTACGCTGAAACATTCGCAAGCGGCAGTCGTCAAGCAACAACTGGACCTCATCGTTCCCCAGTCCAATCCTGTCATCAATTCCAAACTCTCGAGCACGCCGAGCGTGTTCATCGATGTCGATCAACGCACCAATCGATTGATCATTCACAACGCGAGCGAGAGCCAGCTTGAACTGATTGATGAAACGGTGCAATTACTCGACCTGCCGGATCCGGAAGCCGAAAAGCTGGAGCGCGAGAAACTAACCTATCGATTCAAACATCGCAAAGCCACCGTGGTGGCCGAAGCTCTTCGTTCGGTGTACGAGGACCTCATGGACATCAGTGATCGTCGGATGTCGCGATCACTCGCATTCAACCGCAATATAGCAGCTTCGGCTTCGAGCCCTGAGTATCAAAACTTGCTCTCGATCGGCGTCGATCAAGAAGCAAACTTACTCCTCATCTCGGCACCCAAGTACCTAGCGCAGGATGTCCTGAAAATGGCCGAATCGATGGACACGCCCACCGATGGCGATTCGATCGCTATCATCCCGTTTCAGACGCAAGTCAACGGCTCCGACTCCAAGGACCAGCAGATGCAAGAGAGCCTGCGTCGCATTTTGAGCGGACAAAGTGGAGGGCGGAGGCGGTAGAAAACCGCACGCATCGCAGGGCAAGCAGTTGGCGAGGGGAAGGGATTGGGTGCGTCGACGCAAAGCATGTCACGCGTTATATTCGTGCCTCCCGCGCCCGGTAAATAAACTTGCTCTAGGACCAGCCGATGAAGATTGTTCGTGTGTTTGCTCACCGCGTGGACTTGCCTTTGGTCGAGGGATCGTACAAATGGTCGGGCGGAAAATCGGTGACCGTGTTCGACAGTACCATCGTCGGAGTCGAAACCGATTCGGGATTGATCGGATACGGCGAGGTCTGCCCGCTGGGACCGTTCTATTTGCCCGCATACGCCGAAGGAGTTCGCGCGGGGTTGCGGGAACTCGCACCGCATCTCATGGGTTACGACCCTCGCGAACTCGGGAAACTCAATCACCGCATGGATGCAGCCCTCAAAGGGCATGCGTACGTCAAATCGGGGATCGACATGGCGTGTTGGGACTTGTTGGGCAAGGCGAGTGGTCTGCCCGTCTGCACCCTCATGGGTGGTCGATACGGAGAATCTATCCGGTTGTACCGTGCTATCTCACAACTGCCTCCCGACGAAATGGCAAGCAATGTGGCGAGGTATCGCGATCAGGGGTACACCCGCTTCCAACTCAAGGTGGGCGGCGATCCGGATCAAGACATCGAACGCATTCGTGCGGCGCGCGCGATTTTGCCAAGTAACAATCGCTTGGTGGCAGATGCCAACACGGGCTGGACACAGCACGAAGCCATGCGAGTCGTTCGCGCGGTCCACGATTTGGATGTCTACATCGAACAACCTTGCTTGACCTACGAGGAATGCCTTGCTGTCCGTCGCAACACAAGTCACCCCTTTGTGCTCGACGAGAATATCGACAGTCTCGACATGCTATTACGCGGCAAAGCAGACCTGGCGATGGATGTCGTTAACCTAAAGATCAGCAAACTGGGTGGTCTGACGAAAACCAAACAAGCCCGTGATCTATGCGTGAGCATGGGCATTGCCATGACGCTTGAAGATAGCTGGGGCGGGGACATCACCACCGCAGCCATCGCCCATCTGGCCCAAAGCACACCCGAAGAATTTCGATTCACCAGTACCGACTTCAATAGCTACGTAACCGTGAGCAATGCCACGGGTGCCCCGCAACGCGAAAACGGATTCATGCGTGCATCTAACGAACCGGGACTCGGCATCGAACCCCGCTGGGATGTGCTCGGTCCACGCGTGGTTGAGGTCGCTGACAAGTGAAAGCGTTCACCATGACCAATGCAACTTGGCTCCGACTCGGCAATAACTTTCGCGGAACCGTCTGCTTCAGCCTTGTTGCATTTCTCGGCACCTTTGGCACCTTTGGCAACTGCTTGTACGCAGCCGATCCTTCCGAGTTGACGTTGCCAATCGCCGAGCGACCGAAACTGCAGATCTTCAATGCGAGTGATCAAAGCGTGGATGTGTTCTGGTTACCGGAGAATGGGGAGCGGGTTCTCAAAGGAACCATTGAACCAGGCGGCGACACGATCCACACCACCTCGATCGGACACTCTTTTGCCATCGTCAGCAAAGGAAACGGAACCGAAGCTAGGGTTACCAGTCAAGTTCCCATTCAAGCGTTCCGCTTCGATCCGAATTCAATCGACGGAGTTCCTGCCTTCTACACCCAGCGCGTTACGGCCAATGGATACCCAATCGTTGGATCGGAAACAGTAAACCCATACGCACTTCGAGAAGCCGCGTATCTGGTGGACCTGATGTTGGCAAAGCGACCGGATGTCCGTGAGGCAATGATCCAATCGGGATCCCGAATGTGCATTCTGGCTTGGAACGAGTTCACCACGGACCAACCTGAATTCGCCCGCCTCGCCAACGAACCGCTCCGCGAGTTTCCTGGCATCAGCGGTCGCGATTACTGGGATGCGCGGGCCCGTGGTTTGGGGGGCAGCATGACCGACCCCTATTGCTCCTGCGGCGAGGAAAACGTTCTCGGATACATGGGAGATCCCTATTCAGCCGAAAGTATCTTGATCCACGAATTCGCGCACAACATTCATCTCCGAGGCTTGGTCAACGTCGATCCAACTTTCGATGGCCGTCTACAAACAACGTACGACAAAGCCATGGAGGCAGGTCTGTGGAAGGGCAAGTACGCAAGCGTGAACCATCACGAGTACTTCGCCGAGGGAGTCCAGTCCTGGTTCGACGACAACCGTGAGAATGATCATGACCACAATCATGTCAATACACGCGAGGAATTGCTCGCTTACGATAGTGGGCTGGCGGACCTATGCCGCGAGGTCTTCGGTGATACAGAATTGAAATACACCAAACCCGTAACCCGCTTGATCGATCATCTCCAAGGATACGATCCGGAGCGTTCTCCAATGTTCACTTGGCCGAAACGCCTAGAAGCGGCCAAGCGACGAATTTTAGAACAAGCCAAAGCGCGTTAGGAGGTGGCCTAACGCAATTGCCAATCGGTCATCAATCGTTCATTCGAGTCCGTGACCACCAGCGGCTTCGAAGGCACCCGAGGTTGCAGCCGCAGTGCCATCGAGCGACTTGAGATAGGCAACCAGATCCCGGATATCCCGTCGACTCATGTACTTGGTCAAATCGGCCGGCATGGATGAGAGCCCCTCTCGGCGTCCTTCGATCGATTCGACAGGCAGGGTAATCGCGACACCTTGAGAATCGAGCAGAACCAGATTCTCATCGTCTTCGGATTTAACGATTCCCGAATAGATCGACCCTTCATCGTCTTGAACGATGATCGTCTTGAACCCTTCAGCGATACTGGCGTTGGGTGCGACGATGGCTTCGAGCAAGTACAGGTTCGGTTTCTTCGTACCGATTTCGGAAAGATTCGGTCCGACTTCGCCACCGGTCGTACCGACCTTGTGACAACGCACACAGGACAAGGAGGCTTTGGTAAAGAATAGGAGCTTGCCGTTCGCTACATCGCCACCTTCCATACTGTCTTCAAAGAAACGAACTGGATCGGTCGTGCGAAGAGTTTCGCGGGCTTCATTCAAGGCCTGCCACGATTGCTGCAGGCTCTTCGGTAGCACCTTTTCGATTGCTTCCATCGCATTGAGTCGGCTATCGATTGGGATGGTACCGGCCGTGTACTTCTCCAACGCAACAGCGATGAGTGCATCACGTTCTTCGGATTCGGGCAATTGGGCCAGCGTATCCCATGCGGCTTGGCGTTCCTCGACTTCGGAGGAGCCGATGGCTTTCTCGATGCCTCGCAAGGCCGTTTCAGGTTCAAGCTTGGCCGCGATCTTTAGACCGGCAACACGCAGTTGGACCTGAGGGCTTTGCAACGCTTCGGCCAGCAAACCTCGCACTTTATCGGGCTCGATTCCTGAGAGTGCAATCAAAGCGGCGGCTCGGCGAGCTGGGGCATTGTTCGTGTCCAAGTAACTGGCTTCTACGAGTTTGCCAATGCCATTGATGCCATACGTGGCTCCGACTTCCAAGAATCGATCTCGGACCGCTTCGGGTGACGCTGCCAGGTTCTCGAGATTGTTGCGCAGGGCGTCGACCGCAGGTTTAGAGTCGCGATTCTCAAGCGGCAGAAAGCGATTCATGACCCGATCGTTGAGCCCCGGGCTGCCCCAGTTAGCAAGCATGTCGAGGGCCTCAATGCGGTAAATGTTGTCTACCTTTGCGGAGCTTGCAAAGGCAGCCAAACGCTGAGCATTGACCGGTTCTCCGAGTCGGAAGTTCGCGTTGAGAACACGCCGAATGACCGCGTCATCCTTGGCGACCCCTACGATCCGATCGGCCAGTTGGCTCATCAAGCTGTGGAGTTCTGGAACATCGTGTATGGCTCGGATGGCCTCTTTGGAGACCAATGCGGATTCATCATCGAGAAACTGCGCGATGCCTACATGTTTGTTTTTGCGTAGCGCGATGACCGCTGCCAACCTGACTGCGGGATTGGCATGCCGCGCTAACTCGACAACGGAGTTTGGATTCGACATGCCTTTCAACGCCATGATGGTGCTATGACGCAACACGGGATCGCGGTTGTCATTTTGTTCGATGATGCTCAGAACTTTAGGGAGCATTGCATCCATAGCCAGTTGTTCGACGGCAAGGCATGCAGCGGATTGTACTACCGGCGATTGCGATTGAAGTCCGGAACCGATGGCGGCTTCGACTGCTTCGCGAAGGTTGCCCGGTAATGATACGCGCTGAAAGCTATCGGCGATGACGTCGATCGCTCGGGCCGCCACATTTGGATCCGATGCGGACACCAGCGACGTGAGGCCAGTCACGATCACGGCTTGGCGATCTGCCTCTACTCTGCCTCGGGCGATTTGTCCTAATCCCCACAAACCGTGCAGACGTAGGTGTGGGGCCAAACTCTCTTTAGAAGCGATGGCTAGAAGCCGATCGATTTCCTGGCGGGCTGCCAGTTCCCATTGCGATTCTTGTCGAACACGACGATCGGGGTGGACGAGGAATGTGTCAAGTTCATCGCTGGTCTTTTCCTTCATGCCTTCAGCAAGCAGTGATTGTGTTTGCTCGACCTTCCAGTCTTTGACCGTTTCGGGATTGGTGAATCGGTAAAGCCGTCCTTTATTCTCGCCGTTCCACCCGTTAACCCAATCACTCACGACCAGGCCACCGTCCGGCGCAAAGTCAACGTCGGTCGCCAGAATGTTCCAGATGAATTCGTCATTTGCAGTCACCTTGAAACTCGCACCGTTGGGTTCCATCTGGATCCTGCGGATGCCGCTGTTGGAGGCTTGTCCGCGGAAGTCCACGAGAAAAAACGAATTGCGGTAGGAATCATCCAGACCGGTTCCCGGATAGCACACCAAACCCGATGGTCCATCGCTCAAGTTGGTGATGGGAGGCACGATGTAGGCGGGCGATTGATCGTCGTAGGGGTACCAAACCCTTTCGCGATTGAACGGACCGCGGTCGGGCAGGTATTGGTACATCATCCTCCAACCGGAATCGCCACCACGGACAACGTGCACCCAGCGAGCGCGGTCGCCGGAATCCGAATTGTTGTCGCCGGTGAAGAGGTTTCCAAAATCGTCGAACGCAAGTTCTTGAGGATTACGAAGACCGGTTGCAAAGACCTCCAGGTTCGATCCATCGGTCTCACATCGAAACACCGCTCCGCTTTCCGGATTGTGTAACAATCCGTCGGGTGTCTGAACGTGATAGCCTCGGTCACCGATAGAGAAATAGATCCGTCCATCCGGTCCGTTGACCAGACCGTGCATGTCGTGTCCGCGGAAAGCAACGCGAACGCCGAACCCGCTGGCGAGGGAAATACGTTCATCCGACACGCCATCGCCGTCCTGATCGATGAGTTGCCAAAGGTTCGGTATGTTGGTGTAATATACTTTGCCATCGCGAACCAACACACCCGCTCCTGTCCCCTCCTCCAGAGCATTGAATCCTGAAGCAAAGACCGTCGACTCGTCGGCCACATGGTCGCCATCGCTGTCGATGAGCAGCCTGATCAAATCATCTTTGCTCTCGTACTTTGCCACCTCGTCTTTCAGTAGCTTGCGGTGGTACGCAATGCGATCCGCTACGGTCATGGCCGACAAATCAGCTTGAAGCCATGCATCGTCGTGCGATCGGTTGTCCGTTACGCCGACGCCTTGGCGATACGACTCACAGACCAAAATACGCCCTTGCGAATCGATCGTGAACGCCACAGGATTCCCTACCATGGGCTCTGCAGCGAACAGTTCGCACATCCAACCCGTGGGTTTTTTGAAGGCACCGATTGCGCTGGTGGCTTCGCCTGAGTCCTCGGCCAACTGAGGAACCTCAGGCGTCGGGGGTACCGACTCCTGACCTAAAGCAGAAGACAAATTCATACCTAGGCACCAGGAAACCAATGCCAACATGGAAAAAAGCGGTCTGTATCGCACTTGCATAGGATCATTTTTTTGAAGAAAGGACGGCAGCAAACACTCGATTGATTTCAGTGTTTGGCGGCACGATTAGATTTTATCGAGAGTAACCGCAGTTGGCTGGGAGATTCAACGCTCTTCGCCTTCGAAAAACTTTCCGTCGATCACGGTTCCGACGCAGTGCGTGGTGTATTCGAATGGGTCGCCATCGTAGAGGGCCATGTCCGCATCCTTGCCAATCTCGATCGATCCAACACGGTCACTGATGCCGAGGATCTTCGCGGGCGCGAGAGTGATCGCTTCGATGGCATCTTCTTTAGCCAGCCCGTGCGCGGCTGCGATGGCGGCTTCGAACAGCACCACTCGGACTTTTGGTACGTACGCTTCGTATCCACCCTGGATAGCGAACGGAATTCCATTGGCTTTCAAAATCGAAGCGGTCTGAAAAGTCATGTTCTCTTTATCACCACTGGCGCGGGCCATGGAGGGATGGAGTAACACCACGACTTTTGATTTCTGAATCTGCGGAATGAGTCGATGGGCTTCGGCGGCGCTATCGAGCCAAATCGAGATGTGAAATTCCTCGGCCAGCCGCAATGCAGTCGCGATATCCTGCGAGCGATCCGCAGTGATTAGCAATGCCTTCTTGCCTTCGAGAACAGCCACGAGAGCCTCAAGTTTCAGGTTGCGGGCGACCTCGATCTTCTCCTTGGGTTTTACTTCGGTAGCATTCTCGGCGGATTTCTCGGTGGCACTCTCGGTGGCACTCTCAGTGGCCTTGCTGGCTTCGCCCGCTTCTTTCGTTTTCTCCACCGCAGCCGCTTTGGTCAGCTTGGCTCGATACTCGACCGCTTCGAGCATCAGCGTCCGGAGCATGGCCATTTGTTTGCCGCGCGTGCCTGGGCTCTGCTTGCCTGACTTTTTCGACGCGTCGGCCAAGGTTGCGCAGATCGCGCGGCCATCGACTAGGAGCGATGCTTCGACGGAGTTGCCGTACGTCTTGGTGATCAGCGTCTGACCCGACATCAACTCGCCGGGCGCATGGCCGGTATGGACGGTCGTGACTCCAAAGCCTCGAATGTATTCCACCAATTCGTCTTGCGCGTTGTAGGCATCGATCGCCCGCAACTCCGGTTGGAGGGGTGACGAGGATTCAAGTTGGTCTGAATCGTGAGGGACATTGAATATCCCGGATAGACCAACACACGTGCGAACATCGACGAGACCGGGCAAGACGACCTCCGCTTCATGGACGGTTGCAGACTCCGGAATGATGACTGCGGACGCTTCGCCCACGGCAGTGATTTTTCCATCGACGCAAACGACGACACCATTCTCGATGACTTTGCCGGACACCGTATGCAGTTTCTTTGCCTTGACCGCAACTACCTCGCCGGCCGAAACCTTCTCGCCGACCGAAAACTCCTCGCCAGCCGAAACCGTCACTAGGAGGGCCAATGCCAAGGAAGCGCTACGTACAAGCAGGGTTGGGTTCATTTTTATCCAGGATGTAAGACGTGCGAATCGCATTATTTGGTGCCTCCGACTTGCCAGGCTTGGGCGTAGCAGCACAGAAACGGATCGAGCTCGCTCCCGGCGCCCATTCCACCTTCGGCATAGAGGGCATCGTCGGGGTTCGACAGATCGAAAGCCTTTTGGCCTTCGACCCAGGTTTCGAGCACCCGTGTGTACACGCTGAGTGGATCCCCACTCAGGATGGCGAAGTCTGCGTCCTTACCGACCGCCAAGGATCCGATGCGATTTTCAAGACCTAGCATCTCAGCGCCTGCGATGGTGAGGCCCTCGATGGCTTTGTTGCGATCCATTCCAGCCCGCACTGCCAAGGCCGCTGAGCGCGCAAAGACACGCGAATCCGTGATCCAATCATCGGTGTGGAACGCGACTCGCACTCCCGCTTGATCGAGCACCCGCCCGTTCTTAAAGGCCATGTTGCGTGCCTCGAGTTTCCCGCCAGGTGAATCGATCACGATGATCGAGCACGGAACCTTCGCCGCGGCGATTTCGTCGGCGACTTTCCAGCCTTCGCTCACGTGGTGCAGAACGACTCGCAAGTTGAACTCTTTGGCCAATCGCAATACGGTCATGATGTCGTCATGACGGTGCGTGTGATGATGAACGATTCGCTTCCATTGCATGGCCTCCACCAATGCCTCCATGTGCAGATCGCGCGGAGGTAGTTTGTCAGCATCCCCTTTAGCAGCCACAACCTTAGCGTGATACTCGCGGGCCTTGATGAACTGCTCGCGGACCAAGTAGGCGGATTTCCCGCGCGTACCTGGGAAGGGAGCATCTCCCTGAGGGTTCGTTCCGTTGGCCATCTTTAAGCCACCCAGGCCATTGCCATCCGAGTCGCGAATGCAAATATCATCGATGGTCGCTGGTCCTTTGCCCGCATACCGCAGTTTGCAGTAGACCGTCTGGCCACTGATCAAGTGACCAGATCCAGGCATGATGTTGAGGGTCGTCAACCCGCCTGCCAACGCTCGCTTGAATCCGGACTCGAGAACATTGATCGAGTCCAGGATGCGGACACCAGGCTGGATCGGAGCGCTGCTGTCGGCCGCCCCTGCGCCCCCGATGTGGCTGTGCGTGCATACCAAACCCGGCATGATCCATTTTCCGGCAGCATCAATGGTCTTGGCTCCGAGTGGCAATGGCAGCCCATCGGTAGGTCCCACCGCAGTGATCACGCCCCCTTGGACAACCAATGTGCCACGATCGATTGGCGGCGAGCACGCGGTCAAGATCCGGGCATTCACCCATGCTGTTGTGTCATGAGCGGATGTGGCAATAGCGGACGAGGCCAATGGCCACGCGCCGGCAAGGATCGGAGCCGATGCCGCTCCGAGACGGAGGATTTGGCGTCGATGCAGTAGACTCAAGACTCGTACTCCTGATGGTTCACGAATAGATCTGGCGCCGCCCTGACAGTCCTGCACACTCCCATCGCTGGTCATGCGATTCTACCGCGGTCGTCCCTCAATGGCTGAAGAATTGAAGGTAATCGGTCGGCGCCAACGATGCCACCCATGACCAACGCTTTGTCCCGAAATGTCACTTCTTCTCATTGCAAACGTTCGGATTCCTCTGCAATGGATCGGTCGCATTCGGAAAATCCTAGCCATAGCAGCCCATCGGGGTCAGCAACTGCTGATACATTCATTTGAAGTCATCGGCGCGTCAGAACCGTTTCCGAAATTTCGATACAATTCATGCCGATCCATGATCGCACCTATTCCTCTCTTCTAGTTTCACGCGAGGTCGCCATGTCCATTCGATACTCTCGTCTTGCGATTCTTAGTTCAATGTTGCTGTTCGGCCAGCTTGCCGCTGCTCAAGAAGGCCGGCCAACCCCGCCTCCTAGATTTCAATCACTAGAGATTCAAAAGGATCGAAGCGTGGTGGTTCGACTCTGGGCACCGAAAGCTGAATCCGTGCGGTTGACCAGTAGCGATCTACCTTTAGGCGGGCCGATGGGTGCAGGCGTCGAATTGAAAAAGAATGACGCAGGGGTCTGGGAAGCCACGTTAGAACCGGTCGCTCCTGGTACCTACCGGTATCTATTCAATGTGGATGGTCTCGCTGTCGTGGATCCACAGGCCGTAGAAACGAGCCAAGCCAATGCCATGACGTTTGGTCTATTCAGTGTCCCAGGTTCGGAAGTTTCCGATCTTCGCGATGTCCCTCACGGTGCCGTGGCCGAGCGACTCTACTTCTCAAAGTCGCTAGGTCGCATGCGTCGCACCCATGTCTACACGCCTCCTGGTTACGAGACTGGAACCGAATCGTACCCCGTTTTCTACTTGCTACATGGTGCATCGGATAGCGACAATTCCTGGAGCACGGTTGGCAAAGCAGGACTCATCCTCGACAACTTGATAGCATCGGGCAAAGCCAAACCGATGGTAATGGTCATGCCAATGGGACATACAGGTGCGTTCTCATTCGGTCCCGATCGGGGAAATTTCCAAAAACAGATGGAAGAGTTTAATAAGGACTTCGTGGAGGATCTCAAGCCATTTGTTGAATCCCATTATCGGCTGAGCGACGGGCGGGCCAATCGAGCCATCGCCGGCTTGTCGATGGGCGGCGCTCAAACACTCGATATCGCTTTTGGTCAGCTCGATCAATTCGCTTACGTCGGTGTCTACAGCTCGGGAATTTTTGGAATCGAAGGCAGCGGCGGGCCCGGGGGTAGCAATGGACAATCATGGGAATCCGCCCACGAAAAAACATTGGACGAAGCTTCACTCAAGAAAGGATTAGAACTGGTCTGGTTCGCGACAGGCAAAGATGATTTCTTGCTCAAGACAACCCAAGCGACGGTCAAGATGCTTCAGTCGCACGGGTTCGACGTAGTTTATGAAGAGACCGACGGTGGTCATACATGGATCAAATGGCGAGAACACTACTTGCCTGCGTTCGCACAGAAACTCTTCCGAACGGAAGACGATTGAACAAGCCGGATGTGATTTTCCGAATCTTAAAACATGTTCTCAAACAAATGCTGAGTGCGTGAAACTGCCGTACCGACGCATCCGCTTGCCAACCTGCTTGCAAGTGTGGTGGGCCCAATTGGCAACCAGTCGCTCGTCGTCGGTTGCTTACTTGGGTAAGACGCGAGTCTCGGAGAGACTCGCCTACGTTCTTAGGGATCGGACAGAACACCTAGAAATTTTAAACTTGCCATCGGCACGTCGACGGCAACCCAGCGCGTTGAATTCCGAAACTCGTCTCGCAGCGATTGCACCTCACTTCGAAATTGACCGTCCCATTGTTCGACCGCCAGCTTTGGAACATCTCCCGTTCGATTGACAGAACTCCTCAACCAATCCCAAGCCAATCTGCCGCCACCACTACCCTCGGAGATTCTTTGGATTTGTTCTAACGGACGCACGCCGTTCGAGTTTGGAGCTGCGCGCTCCGCTGCCATGGCATCGCCGGAATGAACCCTGGAATGTACGGAAGAGTGCTGTGGTGAGCGTCCATTTTGCGACACTCTAGAATCCGACTCTCTGGAATCCGACTTCCAAGAATAGAGGCCAAGCATCAGGCATAGCGTCGCGGCCAACATGGCCACTCCACCACAGATACCTTTGGCTCCTGAAAACGACGACCACGATCCTGACTGATTTCGTGGCGAGTGCTCAACAGCAGAAATGACCGTGGCTTGTGGGGCTGCGTTTCGAGGTGAACTCATCATTCCCGATTGCGCAAGCAACGCCTCTTCCATGGATGACAATCGTCGTGCATAGCGAGCAAGATAGGGATCGGAATCCACCTGACGCCGCAGCCACTTCGGCCACGGTTTCCGGTCGTCTGAATACCATTGGATGCACCAAATCAACCATGAACGTTTCATGTTCTAGGACTCTCTAAGGGATCAAGAACATCCTGTTCGTTCGATTCATCCATGCTTCTCATCAACAAACACCGTGCGCGATGCAGCAACACGCGAACACCCACTTGCGTCTTATGCATCGCGATCGCGATCTCACCAATCGACAGGTCTTCTGCGTACCGCAACCACAAGGCGGTTGACTGCGTCTCGCTCAAGATATTCTTGGCCTGTTCCCAGAGCCTGCCAACCCCATCATCGCAATCGGCCATGTGCAAGGTTGGACCGATGTACCGATCCATGGCTTCGGAGGACGTCACAAGATTAGGACGCCGCTTGCGTGACCTGTGCATATCGGCTGCGATTCGCAAACCGATGGTGAATAGCCAAGTAGAGAATTGGTAGCGAGCATCGTAGCGATCAAGATATCGGAAGGCCTTGGCAAACGTCTCTTGCACTGCGTCTTCTGCTTCGCAGCGATACCTTCCGAGTCGGTATTCCAGTAACTTTTGCAATCGAGATTGATAGGAACGAACAAGCCACGTGTAGGCAGATTGCTCACCGTTCATGGCGCGCCGGACCCAGTCCTCAGTGGACGGATTCGTTGCAGAAGCCGAATCCACTTGAGGAAGTCCGAAAGGTTCCAATATGCCTGCGTGCACTCCTTCTTGCACGGCTCAGTTCATTTCTCGAAGGGCCGCTTCGACCATCTCGAAGGGCAGACGGAGCTTCATGCGGACCGATGTTCCTTCGACCGAGGATTTGGCTTGTTTCAAGAGCTTTGCGACTTGCTGCAAGTCTTCATCTTCCGATTCGATGGACTGAGCGAACTCGATCATGGCCACCAGGCCATCGACCATCTGCCGGATCTGGTTGGCTTGCTTTTCGGTCTCAGTCTCTAGATTCAATCGCAAGTCCAATTCGTCATCGATCTCGCTGATCGCGAACGCAAGAGACTTTAAGCGTTTGGCGACATTCGCATGAGGACCCTCACCGAGATCTTGAAGTGGGATTTCCCATAGCTGGGCGCTGATCAGCGTTTTCACATCCCAGTCCCACGCAAGAGACTTGTCCCGATTGGGTTTGGATGCAATCGACCCATCGCCGAGCAAATCCAATTGCTGCTCCACGGTCTTGGGATTGGACGAGAGGATGATCACGTGGTTGCCGTCCTTGGACTGATCCACCGCCCCGTAGATGCGGTCTTCATCGGGCTTGGCGGAATGGATAACGTGATTGCCGTAATCCATGCTCTCGTAGTTCGGAAGACCGAGCAATAGACCTTCCAGGTTGCCAGTCGTCTTACCCATCGACAACCACAGGGTCATCGATTTCTCCGGATGCTCAAGATCCGACGAAGTGATCACCAATTGCTTGATTTCGGTCAGTGGATCAAAACCAAGAACCTCTTTGACCTTATCAAGTGGATTTTCAGCGCCTTGGGCAGAAGTATGTTTGGACAACTCCTCCATCGCGGCTTCTTTTCCAGCTTTGATGAGCTCTTGGCCCAAACGACTTTGCTGGATCGCTTGCAAATCAATCTGCAAGACAAACTGAGCATCTTCCGGCACTGAAATTTGCGCCGTGACCAGGGAACTGGCTCCCAACCAAGTGGCCATGCAAGCCACTGTCCAACATAACCATCGTCGCGCCATGGATTCGCCTCGTCATTATCGCTTTAGAAATCTGGGTTCGTTGCCCTGGAAAAACACTATTCGCCCGGGCCGTCGGCATCTTGTACGACGCGGTTCGCGAAAGCGTTACCTAAAATCACCGGAATGCAGTCTTCCAGA
>JBGSHV010000065.1:0-71251 GCA_041752005.1 Pirellula sp.
AACGTAACCGTTCACACCCCGATATTCATTGTGCATTTTTGCAGCTAAATCAGCCGGTACGCGTTAGCGTCCGGTTTCTTCGAATTGTTACGGAAACCGGACGCTAACGCGTTCCGGCTAATCGGAGTGTGAACGGATACGCATAACCTGTTTTCAAGGGTGAGAAACCCTCGTTTGGAAACGAGGAACAATCGACAGTAAAAAAACGCCTTGAATGGGGGACCACGATGCATGAATGAAATTCGCATCGGCCGGCCACCCTGCCTGTCAGGGTGGAGAAGCGATTTCTCTGGCGACGACGTCGACTCAAGGAAACCATCAAAGTCGCCTGACCCATTTGGATGCTTCAATCCGTCCGCCAGAATTCCCACCATTGCTTGGCGGGTTCTTTGACTTCCCGCATGGTAAACGTCGCATTTGCCAAGCTCGGCATCCTCTGAGTCGTGTCGGACGAGCCACGCGACTTGTGGATCGGAGCAGGACCTGGATCGGTATCCGAGAGGAAGTCGACTCGCAACGATAGTGAACCCAGGTCCAGTACATCGCCAGGAGCCAGCGAGTGCGAATGCTGAATGCGGTCACCATTCACATAGGTTCCATTCATGGATCCCAAGTCACGCACCATCAAGGACTCGTCCGCAGACAAGAACAATTGGCAATGGGAGCGGCTGATAGAGTCGTCATCAATACACAAGGACGACTCCGAGCTTCGTCCTACTGTTGCTGGCAAGTTCAAATTCCAGCTTCTGGGGGCCGTAGATTGTTCCCTACTATTCAGAACCAGTCGGTACTGCATTTTGAAACCTATGGGAAAGTAGCGAGAAGCGATGAGACAAGTAATCGAGGCGGATAGGTCGATCCGCCCGATACTGCACAGAGTACTCTCTGGCAACGACATTTTCCATTACGGCTTCGAAAACGAGGTGTTGCAAGAAAACGAGGTGTCGTAATAGGAATCAAATCGATCCGGGTGCTCGACAGGCGGCTCGCATTCCGCGGCGTTTGGCGTTCGAGCTTCCAACGCATAGAATTCGCATCTTTGCTGACCCGCCAAGGCAATCGCGCCCAGTTGCGATTCCAGCGATCTCAATCCAACACTCCCCAAAACAAGCAACGACGACGATAAAAAATGACCCAAACCCGCAAAAACCCGAAGCGAAGTGACGTTCTCGTATCCGATACCTGGGACCTATCGAGCCTGTTCCGCGACGATGCGGCTTGGCAAGCGGCATTGCCGGAACTCGAAGCGTGTATCGCCCAATTCGCGGCCTTTGCCGGCACCCTCGATCAATCGCCGCAGCGATTGGCCGAATGCTTGGACCATGACGTCCGATCCGATCGCTTAGCCGAGCGCATCGGGACCTACGCCTTTCTAAAAACCACCGAAGACCAAAGCGACAGCACGTACCAAGCGTTGGCGGCTCGCTACCAGAATCTCGCCACGCGGGCCGGTCAAGCAGCCAGCTTCATTCGACCCGAAATCCTGAGCATCCCCGCCGATCGATTGCAAACCATGATGGCCGATCCCGTATTGACTCCCTATCGATTGGTGCTCGAGCGGATCGACCGCTACCGACCGCATACGCTGAGCAAATCCGAAGAAAGATTGCTGGCCATGCAAGGCGAAATGGCTCAGTCGGCGAGCAAGGCGTTTCGGCAACTCAACGATGCCGACCTGAAATTCGGCGAGTTGGAAAACGAGCATGGCGAAAAGGTCGAACTGACCAATGCCTCTCTCAGCGCTTTGCTGCAGTCCCCGAAGCGCGAGGTTCGGCGCAACGCATTCGAGCAGTATTACACCCAATTCGAAGCCCACGAAAACACACTCACGGCCACGTTGGCCGGCAGCATCCACACCGACGTTTACTACGCCCGGGCCAGGAATTACCCCAGCGCACTGGAGTGCTCACTATTCGCCGACAACATGCCGACGAGCGTCTACGATAACCTGATCGCCGCCGTCCGCGAGCAGTTGCCAGCGGTGCATGCCTACTTCGACATGCGGCGGCGCAAGATGGGACTTGAGACCATTCATCACTACGACACGTACGTACCGATTCAAAACGATGTCCCCTCGCATCACGCTTGGGACGACGCCGTAACACTGGTCCTCGAATCCCTTGCACCGTTGGGTGACGAATATTGCCAAACGCTGGCCTCGGGACTTCGCGGCCGTTGGTGCGATCGTTATCCGAACCAAGGCAAGCAGAGTGGTGCCTTCAGTTGCGGAACATTCGATGGCGCACCATACATCTTGATGAACTACAAGCCTGACGTGCTCAACGATGTCTTTACCCTCACGCACGAGGCGGGTCACTCGATGCACAGCCACTACTCGGCTAAACATCAACCGTTTCAGTACTACAACTACACCATTTTCGTGGCCGAGGTGGCGAGTACGTTCAATGAGCAGTTGCTGGCCGAATACATGATTCGCAACACGAAGTCGGATGCACAGCGCGCGGCGATCATCAACCATGAGATCGACAGCATTCGAGCCACCATCGTCCGGCAAACCATGTTTGCTGAGTTCGAGAAGAAAACGCATGCCATGGCCGAAGCTGGAGAACCGTTGACGGTGGCCTCCTTCAAGGCCGTGTACCGTGAGCTTCTGCGCGATTACTTTGGGCCCGACTTCGTCATCGACGATGCATTGGCATTGGAATGTTTTCGAATCCCACATTTCTACCGTGCTTTTTACGTCTACAAGTACGCCACCGGTTTGTCGGCCGCCATCGCGCTGTCGCAGCGAGTCCTGGGTGGTGGAGCCGCGGAACTCAACGATTATTTGGGCTTCCTCAAGGGAGGATGTTCTCAGGACCCACTCGATTTGCTGCGCGGGGCAGGAGTCGACATGACACAGCCCGAGCCGGTCCAAACCGCGCTAAAACGCTTCGGGGATCTGGTCCGCGAACTCGATGGCTTGGTATAACCGAGCGGGTTGGTCCACCGCGACCGAATTCCCTCCACGCTACCGATCCTACCTCGGAGACTCCCTCTCATGCTCCGCGCGTTGCCATCTGTTTTGCTCTGTGTTGCAACCTGTTGGCTCTCGGCTAGAGCCGCGACCGCCCAGCCCGAAGTGCCCCTGCGACTTGAAGTACCATTAAGCGTCGCGCTCTTCGATATTGATGCGACGCCACCGATTGGTAGTTCGCTAGCCTATAGCCCGACGCGATCGATCGTCGCGCCGCTGCGATGCAAAGGGCTGGTGCTCCTGTCCAACGAAGCACCGATCGTGCTGTGTGCGATCGATTGGTTGGGCATTGCGAACGATGGCAACCGCCTGTTCCGCGAACGATTGGCTGCCGCAGCGGGAACGACACCCGACCGTGTGGCTGTGCATACTCTGCACCAGCACGATGCACCTTGGTGCGATTTCTCGGCCGACGCCCTTGCTCAGACGAACGGGGCGACGGGCATCATTTTCGATTCCGGTTTCGCACGTGAAATGCTTGAGCGCGCGGTTCAAGCCGTGCATGCGAGTCTAGCCCAGAGTGTTCCGATTTCGCATATCGGAATCGGGAGTGCCGAGGTGTTCCAGGTCGCGTCCAATCGCCGCATCCTGGGACCGGATGGGCATGTGAAGGGCGTACGATGGACTGCGACCAAGGATCCCGAGCTCCGCGCGGCTCCAGAAGGTGTCATCGATCCGCAATTGCGTTCGCTGAGTTTGTTTCGCAATAGCGATCGCGTGGTTACGCTCACTTACTACGCAACCCATCCCCAAAGCTACTACGGGAACGGAGACGTCAATCCTGATTTCCCTGGCCTGGCGCGGGATGCTCGACAGCAAACCACCGGCAGCACTCATATCCATTTCTGCGGCGCGGGCGGAAATATCGGGGCGGGCAAGTACAACGATGGTTCGCCGGAGAACCGAGCGGTCCTAGCTGGGCGAGTGGAAGACGCCATGCGCCGCGCGATGGACTCCGAGCAACGAACGTCGATCGTCGCCTCCGAGGTGCATTGGACCCTCCGCAGTGTACAACTTCCGATGACACAGCGGCTCGACATCGACCAGCTTCAAAAGCTTCTCGAAGATACAGCGAGACCGGTCAAGGATCGAATCTACGCCGCCGCACAATTGGCATGGATGCGCCGCTGTGAGGCTGGCGATTCCATTGACCTGACATGTCTGCGTCTCGGTCCGGCACGGATCCTACACATGCCGGGAGAACTGTTCGTCGAATATTAGTTGGCGGCGTCAGAGATGCGACCCAACGAATGGGTGTGCATGGCGGCTTATGGGGATTACGGCCCGTTTTATATCGGGACAGCGATTGCGTATGAACAAGGTGGCTACGAGACCGAGGCGAGATCTTCACTGGTGTCGCCAGAGTGCGAAGTGGTTTTGATCCAAGCCATTCAGGAATTGCTTGAGGTGACTCAGGAGTAGGGTGATGGTGTGTGGCACAATCAGCATGGGGTGGAACAGTCGGCATGGGTGGCACGCTGAGGCTACTTCACTTCAACCAGATTCTTGATTTCCGCTTGACCATCAACTTTGCGAATCGCTTCCTGAATCATTTGCTTTTCGAAGTACGACTTGACCGTCCCCCGGACGACGACGCGATCGACTTCGTTTTCCAGGAACACGTGCTGTCGATTCAAGTGCGGGTGGCTTCGCAGGGCTTTGTCCAATCGGAACAGTAGCGGGGAGGATTGCATGCAGGGGCTCCGGGTGATCGAGGCTGAGAAGCGGGTGGCGGCGGATCGGATCGAAACCAAGCCGCAAGGTTAGTTTTGCACCCAAATACGCCCGATCTTGTGTAGAAGCTGGCGAAAACGTTCAGAATTCCCTTCTGTCGGTGCGACAGATCGGTCGCGTAAATTGGCGAATCCTTAACGGTTTTAGGCGTGAACACCGGCCAGGAAAGAAACGAACGATCCAACACACTAGGGTCGGGATGAGATACACTAGACCGGCTCGTAGCGTTCACTGACCATTGAGGTCAATCTGCGGCCCGCTCATGTGGGCGTGGAGTTCGTTTGTGTTCTAGTGGGGGTTGTTTCAACCAACGATGCCTGAATGGTTTCCGGATCTAGGAATGATCCTACTGGCCTTGGTCCTGGTCGTGGTCAATGGTTTTTTTGTGGCCGCCGAGTTCGCTCTGGTGAAGATCCGGTTGAGCCGCATCGAGCAAATGGTGGCCGATCGGAGGCTCTTCGCTCGCACGGCACGCTGGCTGGCACAACGTCTGGAGCATTCCCTTTCGGCATGCCAGCTCGGGATCACGATGGCCTCGCTCGCTTTGGGTGCCATCGGCGAACCTGCTTTCGCCCATCTGATCGAGCCCCTGATGCGGGCCGTCGGGCTCCAATCCGAGGCCGTAGTGCATGGCGTCGCATTTGCGATCTCCTTCACCCTCGTCACCGCATTGCACTTGGTCGTCGGTGAGCAAGCTCCCAAGGTCTTCGCGATCCGCAAACCGGAAGGCTTGCTGCTGGCTTGTTCGGTGCCACTGCAGATATTTTATGTGTTGACCTATCCGTTGATGGTCATCTTGAGTGTCTCCACCGATTGGCTGCTCAAGTTACTGGGTGCCAGCGACGATTCGAAAAGCGCCATTCCGTACAACGAAGAAGAAATTCGGGCCTTGTTGCGCGAAGCGCATGTCCACGGCAATTTGACGCGCAGCGAACACAGCTTGATCAACGCCGTCTTCGAATTCGATGACTTGGTCTGTCGACGGATCATGGTCCCACGGAACGACATCGACTTCATCGATCTCAACGACGACACCGACACGATCCTCGGCATGATCCGCAGGACCAAGCACACGCGTTACCCGATCTGCGATGGTTCGCTCGACTCGGTCCGCGGCGTGCTGCACATCAAGGACTTTACCGGTGCACCGATTCCACAAGGCTTCGATTGGACGTCCGTCATGCGTCCTCCCAAGAAAGTGCCCGAGAACATGCCGATCAGCAAACTGCTGCGGCACTTCCAAGGCACGCATCAGCACATGGCCTTTGTCGTCGATGAATACGGCATGATCATCGGCATCGTCACCCTCGAGAACGTACTCGAAGAAATCATCGGCGATGTGGAAGACGAATTCGACGTGGAAGAACCTGAGATTGTCCCCGACGGTCCCGATGCCTTCATCGTCCTCGGTTCGACCGCCGTCAACGACGTCGAAGAACGTCTCGGCATCAAGTTCGAAGAAGCCGATGTCGATACCGTCGCCGGGTTGTTGGTCCATCAAGTCGAACGGCTGCTGGTGGCCGGCGATGTGATCGAAATGCCCGGCGTCACAGCCAAAGTCCTGGCGGTTTCTGACGACCGCGCCACCAAGGTGCGGTTTACTCTCGTAAAAGTGGAAGATTAAATCATGAGCAAATGCAGCGTGTGGATGAGTATCGGCGTGGTGATCGGTTTCCTGGCCTCGACGAGTATTGCCCAAGACACCAAGGCCAAGTCAGAGCCGACTGCCGTCGCTCTCTTCGATGGCGAAACCCTCAAGGGTTGGTCGGGGTTGCCGGACCTGTGGCGCGTGGAAGACGGAGCGATCACTGGTGAAAGCACGGCCGAAGCTCCCATCCCTCAAAACACGTTCCTGGTCTATGACAAACCCTTCGCTGATTTCGAACTCGAACTCGAATTCAAGATCATGGGTGGCAACTCCGGGATCCAATACCGCAGCAAAGTTTTCGACAAAGAGAAATTCGTGGTCGGCGGTTACCAAGCCGACATCGATGCCAACAAACGTTTCATGGGTATCAACTACGAAGAACGCGGACGAGGAATCTTGGCCGAGCGTGGAGAAATCATCGCCATCGACAACGAGGGCAAGAAGAGCCGCGTCGGATCGACGGGCGATGCCGATGCCCTGTTGAGTCGCGTCGACTTCGAGGGTTGGAATCGGTACCGGATCGTTGCCCGAGGGCCGGTCGTACAGCATTACATCAACGGTGCGTTGATGTCCGAAGTCCAGGATAGTGAATCGGCGAAACGGGCTGCTGACGGAGTCCTAGCCTTGCAGCTCCACGCAGGACCGCCCATGAAGGTTCAGTTCAAAAACCTGATGCTCAAAAGCTATTGAGCAGTCGCGTTGACTTGTTGAACAATCGGGATCCACGGGCAACTATCCGCTGCATCTCGTGAAGGGGCGGCCGATAGGATACGGCCATCTCGGACCAAGAACGCACCAGACAACTGGAAGCCATCCCCGGCTAACTTGCCGAGACCGTAGCCCTTGAGGATCGCGGTCCGGAATCCTTGGACCCAAACGTTCCAACCGAAGAGCTGCCCCAATCGTCCGCGCGGCAATTCGTAAGCTCGGAACACGCGGCAGTCCGGGTCACTGATACTCGGGACGTCTTCCATTTCGTACCGCTTCATCATCGCGCGTCCTTCCTCATCGGATCCCATGTGGACCACGACCGGATGCAACCCCTTCGACTCCCATTCCGATCTACGTCGACGGAGTTCATCCAGCGTTTCACGGCAAAATGTGCAACCAGCATGCCGCAAGAACACCAGCAGCACGTTGCGTCCATGGCTCATGCTCGCGATGCTCTGACCGTTGGTGGCCAGCGCACTGCGATTGGCCTCGTCGAGCGACCACGCGGAGCCCGCGTTGTGCTTGGGATTGGTGTTGTCGCGAAAGGCGATGTACAGCATCGCACCAAACGGGATCCACCACACCAAGTCATTGCTCAGGATGGTCACGCCCCAGGACCACGGCAAGGCTCCGGTGACGGCCGACTGCAAAAAGCCGATAGGCCCTAAGATTTTACCCAGAAAGCCCACCAACACGACCGGCCAATGCCTTCGAAAGTCGTTGGCAGCGTACCAATATCCGATCCCGTACACCCCCACGATCATGCCAACACACTGCCAAATCCCCGGGTAGTTAGGACGGTCGATCCCAGTCCAATCGAACAGATGGTTGGGGAAGAGGATGACCCACGCCCCCCACAGCACGTTGTAAATGGCAGCGATTCGAAGGACCAAAGAGGGCCAGCGCGGTTCCGTGAGTGAACGCATTGGGATGTTTATCACTTACAATCTACAATGGTTGGATAAGGATTGAACGCAATCGGCGTCGATCTCGAGCCTAACGGAATTTTCAAGGTATCCCAAGGGTTACTCCGGCGCAGTGACTTGTTGATGGCTACGCTATTGGAAACACACAAAAGATTGTAGCAATACGGCAATCGCCCCCGGACCATCATGATTCGAACTTTGTCAAGCAACGGAAAATCACGATCGCGATCCGTCCCGCCTAGGCTGCCGACGATCCCTTGGCTTGCCCGCTGCTTGTGGATGGCGATGATGGCGACTAGCCCATGCCTGCAGACGTCATTTTCGCAATCCCCAACTTCCGTGCCGACGGCTGTCGATGCGTTGATCCAGGCGGCATGTATCGATTGTCATGGCCAGAATGGTGACGGCGGATTGGATCTGCGTCCGACGACCTTGGATCTCACCGATATTCGTACGTTTTCGACATGGGTCCGGGTGCACGATCGCATCGAGTCTGGCGAGATGCCGCCTGCCACCGAGCCGCGTCCGGATGCAGCTCTCGCACGGGCCGCCACCGAGTCATTGGCGAAGGAATTGCGGGACTTCAACCGCGCGAAGCAAAACGAACGGGGGCGGACGATCCTGCGGCGTTTGACCCGCACCGAATTTCAAAATTGCATCAACGATTTACTGGGCATCCAGTCCGAGATCGCTAGCCTCATTCCTTCGGAAAACACCGCCGGCTTCGATGTGCTAGCGGCCTCGCAAGGCTTGTCGCCGCAACATCTACGCGGATACGCCGATGCCACGTCGCAGGCTCTCGAATTGGCCATCCGTCTGGAGCCACCTCCGCAGGCCCACGCTGTCGAGAGGATCGACTATCGCGAACATCCAGGCATCCGCGAACACATCGACAAAGTCAACGAAGGCAAGGTCATTTTCGGCGAGACCGGCGAAGGAGTCGTCCTCTTTGCGAGCGCTCCGTGGCTGACCAAGTTCCCGAAACTTCATGTCGACCATCAGAATCGCTATCGCATTCGCGCTCGCGCCCGAACCGTGCAAACCGAACAACCAGCCATTCTTTCTTTTCACGTGGGGGACTATCGCCGCGGTTCCTCCGATCTTGCAGAAGCCTTCGATGTGTTGGGTGGAGATTGGCAAGACGTAGCCACCGAAGTGACGGTCGACGGAGGGCAATACCTCTTTGTCGACGTCGCCGATCTCGAAACCCCGGAGGGAACCAAAGGGATTTGGGAAGTCGGCGCGACCGATTATCGGGGTGCCGGAGTCGAGTTGGCTTGGGTCGAAGTCGAAGGCCCGTTGGTCGAGCGCTGGCCTCCCCAATCCACGCTCGATTTGCTCGGGTCGATTGAACTTCGCATACTAGATCATCCGCGATGGGATGGGGTCAAGCAACGGAATCTTCAGTACGAAGTCGTTCGGGGCGAAGATGCTCAAACCCAGTTGCGGGACCTCGTCGATCGACTGGCTCCTCGCGTCTATAGTCGTCCGGTTCCAACCGAGGAACGCGATACCATCGTCCGTGTCGGCCTTGAGGTTCTCGAAGCCGATGGCAGCATGGACCGGGCGGTTCGAGCGACGGCTCAAGAAATATTGACCTCGCCCAACTTCCTGTTTGAGACTGCACCGGTCGGTCGTTTGGATGGTTACGCGTTGGCTAGACGTTTGGCGTTGTTCTTGTGGCGTAGCGTTCCGGACGAGCCGTTGCTGCGTTTGGCCGCAAACGATGAACTGCTCGAACCAGATCGATTGGCAGAACAAGTCGAACGCATGCTGGCCGATCCCAAGTCGGAACGCTTGGTGGAAGATGTGTGCCAGCAATGGCTGCGATTGTCCGAGATCGACGCGACCAGTCCGGACATGAATCTCTACCCGGAATACGACATCCTTCTCCAGCGGGCAATGCTCGCTGAGACCCGACTCTTCCTTGCGCATTTGATTCGGGAGAATCTGTCGAGCGATTGCTTGATCGATTCCGATTTCACGTTCGTCAATCGAAGGTTGGCAGAGCACTATGGCATCCCGGGCGTCGTCGGCCAAACCATGCGGCGTGTTTCCATCCCTGAGGGTATGCCGCGGGGCGGATTGTTGTGCCAAGCGTCGATCCTCAAGGTCACTGCCAATGGCACCACAACATCGCCGGTCCGGCGCGGCGCTTTCGTGCTGTCGCAACTCCTGGGCACGCCCCCTGCCCCTCCTCCACCGGGGATTGGCGCGATCGAACCCGACACGCGTGGTACCACCACTGTACGCGAATTGCTGGACAAACACCGAAGCGATGCGACGTGCGCGCAATGCCATCGCTCCATCGACCCACCCGGTTTCGCACTGGAAGCATTCGACGTGATCGGAGGGTATCGCGAACGCTACCGGTCTCAAGGTGTTGGTGATCCGGTAGATACCCTTCTTCGCGGTCGAAAGATCTGGCAGTACAAGTGGGGACCCAAAGTCGATGCCTCGGGGCAGTTGCCCACCGGGGAAATTTTTAACGACATCGAGAACTTCAAGGCGTTGCTCATCAAACAGCGCGAGGTGATCGCCAAGCACATGATTTCGCAATGGATCGCCTTTGCAACCGGTGCCAACTTGGAGTTTGCCGATCGCGAAGAGCTCGATCGCATTTACAGCGCGTGCCGCGCCAAGCAATTTGGCATGCGGACTATGATTCACCAAGTCACCCAGTCGTCACTCTTCCGCAACAAATGATAGTTTCCATGCCACGACTCTCCAGACGCCATTTCCTACGCACGGCCGGTGTCGCACTTTCGTTACCGGCCCTCGATGCCATGCGGCAGGTGGTTCGAGGCCGCGAGATGGACGAAGCGCCGCGGCGCGTGCTTTGGATCTGCACCAGTTTAGGCCTCCATGGTCCGTCCTTGTTCCCAGCTCAAGCGGGAGAGAATCGCTCCGAGACACCTTATTTGAAGCTGCTCGAAGCGCAGCGTCAGTCCTTCACGTTGTTCAGTGGACTATCGCATCCTGACCAATCTGGCTCCGACGGGCATTCTTCTGAGAAAACATGGCTGACCGCTGCTCCGCACCCCGGCTTGAGCGGCTTTCGCAATACGCTGTCGGTCGATCAGTTTGCCAAGGAGAAGCTTGGCCAGCAAACGCGATTTGCGTCGTTGGAATTGAGTACGCATGGCAACGGTAGTCAATCCCATTCGTCCGGTGGTGTGATGCTGCCAGCCGAGTGGCGGCCTTCCTCGATGTACGAAAAGATGTTCCTCCAAGGCAACGCGCAGGAGATCGCCCAGCAGCGGAATCAGCTCAAGGATGGGAAGAGCATTTTGGATGGACTGTCGCAACAAACCAAGGCCTTGTCCGAGCGTGTGAGCCGAGCCGATCGGGAGCGTCTCGAAGCCTATTGGGATTCGGTGCGCAAAACAGAACAGGACCTACAGACCGCTGGCGCGTGGCTCGATCGCCCCAAACCCATCGTCGATGAACCCGTCCCGCAGGACATTCAAGCCGAAAACGATTTGATCGGCCGCACCCAACTGTGGATGAACCTCATCCCACTCATGGTTCAAACCGATGCGACGCGGATCATGACGTTGCTGATCCAAGGACGCAACGATGTGCCGCCGATTGAAGGCGTGACGATGGACCATCACAACCTTTCGCATCATGGCCAGGATGAAGCAAAGATCGCTCAACTGCAACGGATCGAAACCGAGATCATCCGCTGCTTTGGCGCGTTGTTGACGGGACTGGCGGCGCGCGAGGAACAAGGTCAGTCGCTTTTGGACAACACCGCCATCGTGTTCGGCAGCAACCTCGGCAACGCCAATGCGCACGACTGGCACAATCTTCCTATCTTCATGGCCGGCGGTCGCTTCCCTCACGGGCAACACGTTGCGTACGATACGCAGAACAATGTCCCGTTGAGCAATCTCTACACGACCCTGCTTCAAAAACATCTCGGCTTGGACGTCGATCGCTTCGGGACGAGCACGGGAACTCTCGATTGGTAATGGGCGATTGTTGATTTCCGACATTCGATTGCTTGATGTTCAAGTTGCTCGCTCAGCGACCAAGGGCGACGATCCAATAACGCTCAGGTATGCGAAGAATCGGTAGATTCCATCCTCGCTCGAGATGGGAATGGTCTGCAGCACGCGAGCAAACGTCAGGAAGATTGCTCTCGATGCCGTCATCAATCGTTTTTAGCCTGACGATTGGCACACCGCGTGCTTTCTAAGTTGCATCGAGTCCGAACGACAAGGTCGTCAAAGTCCGCTACACGGTGGGCCAAGTCCGCTACGCGGTGGGCAAAGTCCGCTACGCGGTGGGCAACCACTTAACGGTGGGCGACTGAATCATCGCAAGCGACGGGAATTCAAACCGTGGCTGCATGCAAGTCGGGCGTACAGGGGAACATGCCGCAGGAGCAACCGCTGCGGCGGACCGAATGTCGGTCCATGCATTTAGCAATTGGTTGTGTATGTCGAACTTTTCTCTCCAAGGGAGCCGATCATGGTCTCAAAGAATGTCCGCAACGAAACGCGCGAAGAAGCTCGTAATGAAGATCCAATCACAAGTGCGCCCGGTGCGCATCCGGTAGGCAGCGGCGTCGGAGCTGCACTTGGAGGGGCGGCCACCGGTGCAGCGGCCGGGGTTGTAGCGGGTCCCGTCGGTGCCGTGGCGGGTGCGATCGTCGGCGGTGTGGTAGGTGGTCTGGCGGGCAAAGCAGTCGCTGAAAGCTACGATCCAACCGTGGAGACCGCTTATTGGCAAAATGAGTTTCGTAACCGTGAGTATTACAACGATGAATATTCCTACGATCATTACGAGCCTGCATACCAAGCTGGATGGCAATCCTACGATGCCGATCAGAATGATGATTGGTCGAAACAGGAGGCCATCGCCAAGCAACGCTGGGCCCAAGACGGCGGGTCTCAATACATGAGTTGGGACGAAGCCCGGCTGGCGGCTAAGGACGCTTATTCACGAATCGCGGAGTCCCACCGGAACGTCAAGCCTCGATAGTTGATGTAAGGCCTTACAGGATGTCGCGAAACTGGGTGTTCTGGAATTCCAACTCGGGCAAAGCGAAGCAAGTCGCTAGGTTGAGACAACATTTGAACGATGAATCGTGCGAATGGGTCGACCTAGTGACCGACATCGATTTGCCCGAGGTGGTTCAACAAGCTACTGAGTTGGGTTGCCAAACCATCATCGCCGCAGGCGGGGATGGTACGGTTAACGCCATTGTCGACGCGATGATGCGATTGGATGTTTCCTGTCGACCATCCTTAGCGATCATCCCTTTGGGCACCGCGAACGACTTCGCGGGCACACTCGGCATCTCCAACGATCTATCTGCTGCCGTTGAGATGATGCGATCGACACCCGCAGCACCGGTCGATTTGGTCCAAGTGGAGGGAGCCGGTTGGAAACGGCATTACGCCAACATGGCTGCGGGCGGAAATTGCGTTCGGGCTAGCGAAGCGATCACCGACGAGATCAAAGAGAGATGGGGGCCCTTCGCGTACATGCGAGGGGCCGCAACCGTGCTACCTGACATGACCAGCTATCGCATCACTGCCAAATGCGATGACGAGGTGTTCGTCGATCTCGATAGTTGGGCGGTACTCGTCGCCAACGGCAAAACCAATGCCGGTGGCATTGTCGTCGCTCCCCAGGCCTCACCTCTCGATGGTCTTCTCGATGTGATCATCATTCGCGACGGGACCATGGGCGACATGATTCAAATGATCGCGAACAACTTGCTGGGAGATTTTCTGAAGAGTGAGCAAGTCATCTTTCGCCAAGTCCGGTCGCTCGACTTGCACTCTGCTCCCAGGATGCGATTCACGCTCGACGGAGAGATCATCGACGATGAACCAATCCACTTTCGCGCGATCCCCGGCGCGATCCGCATACATTTTTCTAAGTTGATCTTTTGAACACCGCGTCACGCCAAGAACGAGATCGGGATCGAGATCAAAGTGCGGGCTGAGAAGGCCCTCCACACGGGAGGGCATGCATTGGGGGGTAAGGACTCGAACCTTAACGCGCAGAGTCAGAGTCCTGGCCCAGGTTGCTCCTTCCCAGTCTTTTCCCTGGCGAAGCCTTACTTTGGCCATGAGGGGAAAACTATTAAAAAGATTGGGGATATCACGAAAACTATGCTAGTCATTTAGTACCACTAAAAATCCACGTCTGATTCGGTAGCGAGATTGCCCTGTGTTGCATAAGCTTCCGCACGCGAGCCGCCCTTCATGATGTAAGAAACGACGTTCGTATCGACGATAATCTTAACGCTGCTCACTACAATTCCCCGCCGGCCAATTGCGAATGCCTCAAATCATCCATAATGCGTTCGAAGCCGTCGTCCAATTCACCCGGCCATGTTCCGAATAGTGACCGCACATCTTTCATCGGCTGGACGTTTTGGGTCTGTGCCAGATCATCACGGGTTGGCGATTCGCAAAACCCATACGAGATAGGGCTTCCCTGCGGCAATAATTTGGTGGCCTCGTCTTCCTTATTCGGCAACCGCTCGATGTCGTGAATCTTGATGCTAACGATCTTACCCGTTTGCGGATCCTCTTTTGCTTCCCCCGTGATGCGGACGTATTGCAGGATGTCCTCTAGCACTTCATCCTTCTGCTCATCATCGAAAAGACAGAGCACTGGATCCCCAAAAGACGGGTGCACGCGGCAACGCGTTCCGTGCTCCTTGAAATCCACCATTAGCAGACGGCCTTCGATGCCTCGGATATTGGTTGTCGGCCCTTGAATGCGTTGCTGGATTCGAGTGAGTCCGACCGGCGTGAATCGGGCCAATAGTGGTTCATTTTGATGATTCAAAGTAAATTCGATACTCGTGACTCCTTGGCTGAAGAGCACACCAGCATCGCGCCAAGCCATTAACACGCCAGTATCGTAGCCAGGCGGAAGTTCGTTTTCCGCCGATTGAATCTCGACCAAACCTGACAGAGACTTCTCAAAGATCGCAAGCCCCATATCCATCCCGGGAAGGCTTAATTGTGTTTGGCGACGTTCGAAACCTAGCACCGCCGCCGGGCTGCCGTGCGTCAACATGATCAAGTCGAGAGCGACTTCATCTTTGATGCTTTAAGGTTGGCGCCCACGCTTCATGCTTTCGGATTCTCCGGCTAGCACGCGACCAATCCGCTGGAGCGCTTTGGTCATATTGCTCAGAAAGGTCAGTAAATGACTGACTGGAATTTTGCCCGGACCAACGGCGGTCCCTTCGAATCGAATCTTTAACAGTGGATCATTTTCACTCATGATTTGGCTCCAATCTGTGGCTTACCTTCGGTACAGGATACTACACCTGAGGCCGGCTCGTCGCCCCAACTTCAGCCTAGGGTGGCTTGGATTTTTGCTCGAAGCGGATGATCGGTTCGCGATTGGCGGCCATAAAACGTTGCGTCAACCCTTGGTTGTGAGTTCGGCGACGAGGGCGGAGAGGAGGTTCGCGGCGGTGGCACGGGAGGCGGCGAGCTGCGTTTCCAACGCGTCCACCAAGGCCATCAGTTGCTCCATTCTGGCCACGATCCGCCGTTGTTCGGCGAAGGATGGGAGGATTGGAGTTGACGGCCTCATTGGCGCGGGAGCCGGGCCTTGGCGAGAGCATCCGATATTTCGCGTACCTCGAGCGCAAGATGAAGAAGTTCCGGGGCGAGAAGAAACGATCCATGGAAATAGTCGTTTCGGAGCTTTGGCAGCAGCACTGCCAACTTTCCCGAATGGGTGACTGGCCGCGGGTTCTCTATCTTCTGGAGGAAACACTTGGACAGGGGCTTGGGATCGGAAAAAGCCATGTCAGTAACCAGCTTCTCATCGACCGCCCTATTTAAGAGCTCCTTGAATAGATGTTTGGAGCCTGCCATGAAATGGAGGCGCAACCGTGCCTCCAGACCGATGATCGCGTGGAAACACATCGGACCGAGAAGCATGTAATCAAAACCGCAAAACTTCAGCAAACGCCCGGCGGCATCGAAAAAGTAATCAGTTCCTCCCGGAGAATGGGAGTCTCGGCCGATCCATTCTGCTTTCTCGATGAACCATTCCATCGTGAGCCCGTGGGCCGACCATCGCGGGTCAAGCGGCATGCCCAATTCACTGGGAGCACTCATGGCATTTCGGCCCCCCTCAAAGTGAGTTCGGTGACAAGGGCAGCGAGGAGGTTCGCCGCGGTGGCGCGGGAGGCGGCGAGCTGCGTTTCCAACGCGTCCACCAAGGCCATCAGTTGATCCACTTTGGCCACGATCCGGCGTTGTTCGGCGAGGGGTGGGATGGCGATTGGAAGCTGCTTCAACTTTGAAGCCTTGATGCCCTTCGCCGTCACTCCTGTCCCATTCTTGTCCAAGATGAATTGGAACTGGTCGCTGAGAATTTGCAGGACCAAGAAGGCGGGATCGAGCGCACCGTAACTCTGAAAGCAAATGACGCGCTGGGCCATAGCGAAGCGTTCAGTAAGCTCAACGACCGCGGCGTTGCCCATCGGCGCTTCGGTCGTGAATAAAACGTCGCCCGCTTTTGGGAATCCTCGGGTCATCCAAGCGTGGTATTCGCTCTCGGACAGAAACTCTTCGGGCGAGAGATTGATTTGGCCCTTCCGCACATTCTTCGCCGTCAGCAATCGAACGCCGCTCGACAGTTTCGCAGGCGTCTTGCCGCGATAGTCCACGAACAGAACAAGGTCAGCCAAGCCGCGCCATGACCATGTTTCCGCAATGTCCCATCGGTCATCGCCTGACAACAACGGTTGGTTCTCTTCATCGGCTCGGTGGTCACTACGCGCCGTCTCACGTCGGCGTTCGTCGTTTCGCGCCAGCGAATCTTCCGCCGGTTCGTCGTTTGGGTCTTGGGGGACTAGTTTACCTTGGACAGCGAGGGTGAGGATGGTTCTGCGCAGGTCGGCGGGGGGGATGGCGTAGGACGGGTGGAAGAGGAACGGGAGGTTGGCCGGGGTGGGCGCGTCGGCGAAGCGGGCCAGCGACGCGCGGGCGAGCGCGGCGTGCCGCGTGTCTCGTTCCTGCTGCTGCGCCTCCAGCCGATCACACAACGCCATCAACTCATCCACCTTCGCCACGATCCGCTTCTGCTCGGCGAGGGGCGGGAGGGGAAGAAGGCTCGCAGCCATCGCCGACAGAGTGACCCGAGTTATTGCCGCGCCCTTCATTGCTCCGCGTGTCTCCGCGTAGAAGAACGGTGAACGCATCGCCCACAGCAGATAGCGGTTGAAGATGGCTTCCGATGTTTTCAACAACGCAACGCTGGAAAGCATGCTGAACGGCTCTTTGACCTGATTGATCGTCGCAATGCCCGTGGTTGCGCCGTCCTTGATGTAGAGGACGTCGCCAAAGCTCGGGTCACAGCGCGAATAGATTTCCTCGTGAACCTCCTTGCTGACGTAGGTGATGCCATCGATCAAAACTCCGTCGGTTTTAATGTTCTTTGCGGTGACATACATGAATGCACCGGACGTCCCGTTCGGTGGTGAATGGTGCGTTCCGTCGGTCAGCTTTTTGAGCACTCGGGGCAACCGAACCCACGCCCAATTCTCAGGAATCGGGAATGGCGCGTCAGTGTCGTCCAACTCATTTGCCCCTTGGCGCCGTGTTTTCGCGGTGGATGCGAATCGATCCAGCAACGCGTGCGCCGTCCCTTCCTTGGCGTGCTGCGGCACGAGACGTCCCCGCACCGCCAGTTCCAGCACCAGCTCCCGCATCTTCTGAACCGCATCGGGCGCGTCGGCGAACTGGTCGAACTTTTCGAAAAACGTTTCCAGCTTCATGCTTTGGCTTCCTCTTCGCGCGCCCATTCGAGGAGCTTGGTTTGGAGCAGTTCCTTGGAGGGTAGGTAAAGCTGGTATTCCTTGGCGTGGATGTTGGCGTCTTTGGGGAGGGTCAATTCCACCACGGCTTCGTTTTTTTCGCGGCAGAGCAGCAGGCCGATGGTGGGGTTCTCTTCCGGCAGCTTTACGTGACGATCGTAGTAGTTCACATACATCTGCATCTGCCCGAGGTCCTGATGGGTGAGCTTGTCGAGCTTCAGATCGATGACTACGTAGCAGCGCAGGAGTCGGTTGTAGAAGACAAGGTCGAGGAAGTAGTGGTCGCCATCGAAGGTGAATCGCTTCTGCCTCGCCTCGAAGAGGAAGCCTTTGCCCAGCTCGAGGAGGAATTTTTCGAGGTGGGTGATGATGGCGGATTCGAGGTCGGATTCGGAGTAACCGGACTTCTCATCCAACCCCAGGAACTCCAGCACGAGGGGGCTCTTCAACACGTCTTCGGGTTTGGTGATGATCTGGCCTTCCTTGGCCAGTCTGCGAATGCCCGCCTTGTCGCGGCTGAGGGCGAGGCGGTGGTAGAGGGCGGAGGCTTTCTGGCGTTTCAACTCGGGCACGGACCAGCCTTCGTTCGTGGCTTCGATCTCGTAGAAGCTGCGCTCGGCAGGGTCTTTGACGGGGAGCAGTTCGACGTAGTGGGTCCAACTGAGGGCGAAAGGACTACTGGATTTAGCAGCAGGCTGCTGCTGAATCTCGACGGAGACAGAAATCGCAGACGGTGTCTGCGAAATATCCGTGGGCGTCAATTCAACAGTAGGCTGCTGTTGAATTCGGTTTCTGTTCTCGATGAAGAATTTCCGCATCAACTGAAGATTGGTGACGGAAAATCCCCTGCCGAATTCTTCGGTCAGCCGGGTTGAGAGCGCCTTGAGCATTTCCTGGCCGTATCCAGCCCGCTTCTCGCCCTTCTGCTCGTGCTCGACGATGCGGCGGCCGATCTCGAAATTGGTCAGCACCTGAAACGTATCAACGGCGGAGGCCACGCCTCGGCGGGCGGACTGGATGAGGTGACGCACCTCGACGATGAGTTGGGCGAGAGCGTCAGGCTTGGTCTTGGCGACGGTTGCTCGCTTGGTGGCGGGTTTCTTTTTCATCGGTTGAGTGCCTCCATGAGTTGCGCCTTCAACTGCCCTCGCGTTTCGGCGATCTGGGCGAGGAGCTTTTCGTATTCGGGCAGAAGGTGGTCCACGTCGCCGGGGCCGATGTCGGCGTTGTGCGGGTTCTTGAGGTCGAGGTTGAAGTTGCCGGCCTTGATGGTGTCGAGGGAGACGCGCCAGGCTTGCTCGTTTTCCACGCGGGATTTGAAGCCGTCTTTCTCCTTGCCCCACCAGGCGCGCTCGGCCTCGAACTCCTCGATGCGGATGGGTTTGCCTTTGTTGTAGCTCTTGGCCCCTGGTGGATAGGGGTGCTCGTAATACCAGACGTGGGTGGTGGGCGCGCCTTTGGTGAAGAAGAGGAGGTTGGTGCGGATGCCGGTGTAGGGGTTGAAGACGCCGTTGGGAAGACGAACGATGGTGTGAAGATTGCAATCGGTGAGGAGGGCTTCCTTGATGCGGGTCTTGACGCCTTCGCCGAAGAGGGTGCCGTCGGGCAGCACGAGTCCGGCGCGGCCACCGGGCTTGAGGATCTTCATGAGGAGCACGAGGAACAGATCCGCCGTCTCGCGGGTGCGGAACTCGGCCGGGTAGTTGGACTCGATGCCGTCCTCCTCCATGCCGCCGAAGGGCGGGTTGGTGACGATGACATCGACCCGTTCCTTAGGGCCCCAGTCGCGCAACGGGCGAGCGAGGGTGTTGTCGTGCCGGACGTTGGAAGGGACGTCGATGCCATGCAGGAGGAGATTGGTCATGCACAGGACGTGCGGGAGATGCTTTTTCTCGATGCCTGCAAAACAATCCTGGATGGTGCGCTCGTGGGCCTCGGTCTTGGCCTGCTTCCGCAAATGCTCGATGGCGCAGACGAGGAAGCCGCCGGTGCCACAGGCGGGGTCAAGGATGGTCTCGCCGAGGCGGGGATTGACCTGCTCGACGATGAACTGGGTGACGGCACGCGGGGTGTAGAACTCGCCGGCATTGCCCGCGGACTGGAGGTCTTTCAACAGCTTTTCGTAGATGTCGCCGAACATGTGGCGGTCATCCGAGGCGTTGAAGTCGATGCCGTTGATCTTGTTGATGACCTGACGCATCAACGTGCCGTTCTTCATGTAGTTGTTGGCGTCGTCGAAGGCAGAGCGGATGAGGCCCGCGATCTTGTCACCACTAGCCGTGAGGGCCTTGAGCTTCGGGAGGAGGGTGTTGTTGACGAAATCGAGCAACGCATCGCCAGTGATACCTTCGTCGTCAGCGGCCCAGTTGGACCAGCGGAGTGCCTTTGGGAGCGGAGATTTGTATTTATCCTTGAGGAGCTCCATCTCCTTCTCACGGTCGTCGAAGATTTTTAAGAAGAACATCCAACCGAGCTGTTCTAGGCGCTGGGCATCGCCGTAGGTGCCGGCATCCTTGCGCATGATGTCCTGGATGGTTTTGACGATATTGGAGACGTTCGGCATGGGCTACGCAGCTTCCTGATACAACGCGTTTTCGAGTTCCTGAAGGGCGGCAAGATAACCCGACTTGCCACCAAAGAATTTGATGATTTCGACGGGTGTGCCATAATCCGTCAACGGATCGACTTTGAGGATCTCCAGCGACTCAACGCTGCGGAGTCCACTGTCGGAGTACTTGTCGAGCAATGCATTTAGCACTGCCCGAGCCTGCTCGCCGTATTTGGCGAAGACGTCCCGTTTACGAACGTTGTCCGCCCGTTCCTTGCGTGTTCGCGGCGGTCGATCGTAGGCAATGTGGCAAACCAAATCAAAGGCATCGACATCGCGTCCGAATTGCTCGGCCAGCTCATCCAAAAAGACACCCTTGGTTGCCAACTCTTCCAGAATCGCTTGCTTCCGTTCTGCATCGTTCCAAGCGGTCAAGAATTGATCAAGGGATGTGTATTCCTGAAGTACGGTCCTCCGAGAATAATCGCGCAACGATTCTGTGATCAGTTTTCCATTGGCGTCGAGATACTGCACTCGTTCGGTTGCGACGCGAACAGCTACGTTGTTGACTACATATTTTCGAGGGGGTTCGCCGGTATGGGTTCCTTCTCCAGAAAAATCGAGATCGAAGTCACCGGGCGATTCCGTATCCGAATGTTCGGAATCCGAAGGATCATCGTCGGGCGGTACTACGGAATCTTCGTCCTTGGGTTCGTAAATCTGAACTGGATCGCCATCGAAATCCGGATCGGCAAACAACGCGGTTGCCCGTTTAAAGTCCATGATCGTAAAGAAGAATTTGTTGTGATCTTCGTTGATACGGGTACCGCGACCGATGATCTGTTTGAACTCCGTCATGGAGTTGATACGTCGGTCCAAAACGATGAGATGGCATGTTTGGGCATCGACTCCGGTTGTCATCAATCTGGAAGTACATGCAATGACGGGATAGACCGATTCGGGATCGATAAAATTGTCGAGCTGGGCTTTGCCTTCGTCGTTGTCACCCGTGATCCGCATCACATACTTGCTATTTGCAGCCGCGAGATCTGGGTTGGTGTTGACCATGGCTTGTCGCATGCGCTCGGCATGATCGATGTTCTCACAAAAGATGATCGTTTTCGCGAACCGGTCGGTGGCGTTTAGGAACTCGTTTACCTTGGCCGCAACGAGTTCTGTCCGTTTTTCGAGAATTAGATTGCGATCAAAATCGCGATCGTTGTATTCGCGGTCCTCGATGACCTGTCCAAATTTGTCCGTCTGCCCGGCTTCGGGACGCCATCCGTCGAGGTCTTTGTCGAGCCCTATCCGAACCACTTTATAGGGCGCGAGATATCCGTCTGAGATTCCTTGGCGTAACGAATAGGTGTAGATAGGCTTGCCGAAATAATCGATGTTCGAAACGTCCTTGGTTTCTTTGGGCGTGGCGGTCATGCCAATCTGTGTCGCCGAGGAAAAGTACTCCAGGATTTTCCGCCACGCCGCATCCTCTGCCGCGCTGCCGCGATGGCATTCATCGATAATGACCAAGTCGAAGAAGTCGGGGGAGAATTGTTTGTAGATGTTTTGTTCTTCTTCGGTTCCTGTCACTGCTTGGTACAAGCACAGGTAGATTTCAAAGGACTTGTCCACGGTCCGGTTGGTGATTTTAGTCATCGCCTGCCCGAAGGGTTTGAAGTCGTTGGTTTTGGTTTGGTCGGCCAGGATGTTGCGATCGACGAGGAACAGGATGCGTTTCTTGGCCCCCGATTTCCATAACCTCCAAATGATCTGGAAGGCGGTATACGTTTTCCCCGTACCGGTAGCCATCACCAACAGAACCCGCTTCTCTCCGCGTGCTATTGCTTCGACAGTTCGGTTGATGGCGATCAATTGGTAGTATCGGGGTGCCTTTTGCGACCCATCGTCGTAGTAGCTCTGAGTGGCAACGGATTCTTGTTGTTTGCTGAAGCCCTTGGCCGTGCTATAGCGCGACCAAAGTTCCTCAGGGGTCGGGAATTGGTCGAGCGGAATTTCACGCGTTACGAGACCGCTGGAAGCGGTGCGGTCGTGCTCCAGAAATGCGTCGCCATTGGAACTGTAAGCGAATGGGATATCGAGTGTCTCGGCATAGTCGAGCGCCTGCTGCATGCCGTCGCCGATGCCATGGTTGTTATCCTTGGCCTCGATCACCGCGATTGGGATGTTGGGTTTGTAGTAGAGGATGTAGTCAGCCTTCTTGGCTTCGCCTCGGTGGACAGTCTTGCCACGGACGATGACGCGTCCCTTGGTGAAATGGAACTCCTCGCGAATCTGGGTCATCAAGTCCCACTTCTCGCCGTTAGCGCCGAGCAGTGCTGGCGTGATGAACTTCGTTCGAATATCGGCTTCGGTGAGCTGCTTTTTGTCCATTGCGTCGCCTATTCGCCTGCCAAGCGGCCCACCCGGTTCTACCGGGGCTTGTTCGTCGGAAATACCGCCACCTTCCTCGCTGCTTGATGGAGGAATCGGTCTAGGTCCGTGCATCGGAACAGTCGATATCCGTTCGCGGGATTCCTTCGCATCGGAATGTCACCTCGGCCAGCACATTTGCGAAGAGTGTTCTGCGAAACACCGAGATATTCGGCAGCCTCGGCGGTGTGAAGGTATTCGGTGAGCTTGGTCATCGAGTGACTCCTAACTGAAAATTTGCTGTCAAGTCATCTAATCTAGCAAACCCTTCATGCACCCGACATGGGTCGATGGATGTTCAATGACCGTTGCCGAAACGCGGTCGATACGAAAAGAGATTTTCATTTCAGACCATGCGACTACCGATCGCAATCGCTTTTATTGCCTCTGTCTCGTCCCAATGGCTCGACGGGCGGACGATGGCATTGAACGAAGCCGGGGTGCTTTAGAAGCGACGCTAGCCTCACGGAACCTCTTGTGTTCTTCTGGCGAGTACTCTTTGCACGATGATGCAAGCGGTATCGACAGCACAACCGCCGCTCTCAATTCGATACGATCCAGCAGTCTTGATTCAATTGACGGGTATTGTTGTCCGGTGCTTGCTATCGGTTGCAGCTTGTATGGATCATCAGCCACAGCCACGGTATCCGTTCACACTCCGATTAGCCGGAACGCGTTAGCGTCCGGTTTCCGTAACAATTCGAAGAAACCAGACGCTAACGCGTACCGGCTGATTTAGCTGCAAAAATACACAATGAATATCGGGGTGTGAACGGTTACCAGCCACGTCGAACAGATAGTGATGATGAAGCTCATGCATTGCCATACAAAGGTCGCGCCATGCGATCAGAAATCACCATCGACCGTAACAATGCTTCTACGCTTGATCGAAGGAGGTGTGGTGCCCCTCGGGCTGGCTTCCTGGTCTTCGGCTCGAACAGCTTCGTATTGAACGCATCCCACTCCAGCGGGGTCAACGTGTCGAGTCGGCAATCGGCACCCACAATGGCGATCAACCGTGAGATCGCTGGGCGATGACTTCTTGGCTATGTTCTTGGTCTCCGAAGGATGGTTCACTGAACCACTGGCTACTAAGCGATTCTTAGTAGTTTCCTTAGTAGTTTAGGCTTCTTACCTTCGAAAAATCCATTGGGGTGTAAGGACTCGAACCTTAACAAACAGAGTCAGAGTCTGTTGTGCTACCATTACACCACACCCCAGAAAAGCAATGTGCTTGAGTCAGCATTGTAACCAGTGACTGGCAATAGATCCATGGACCCATTTGCCTGAATCACGCTCTCAAACCACCCCTCCCGACCGCGGGGACGCGAACCAACGCGATCAACCTCCGAAGTAACGCGACAAGTGAATGTAGTCATTGAAGATCGCCCAGCCCATCAAGCATAGCAGCCCGACCACACCCCCCATGGTCAACTTCATTTGCAGTTCCTCATCGACGGGTTTTCCGAGGATGGCTTCGGTGATTAAAAAGACCATGTGGCCGCCATCGAGGGCTGGGATCGGAAGGAAGTTGATGATGGCCAAGTTCGCGCTTAGGAGGGTCAAGAACATCAGTAAGGGCGAGATTCCTCGACTGGCTGCATCCGTGGCTTGCACGGCGATGGTCCCGGGGCCCCCGATGGCATTGAACGCTTTGCCTTGGATGAGCAAGATCAGGAATTCCCAAACGTCGCCCAAACGTCGCCAGATTTCGCCGACGCCTAGCGTTAGCGATTGCACAATCGATTCGGATCGGTAGGACTTTTTGAAAGGCTGCAGGGTCAATCCACGATCGGGCCAATGCCGACCTTCGATGAACTGCACGGTCGTTTCACTCGAATCGACCTTGCCGTCCCGTTCGTAGTAAATCGATACCGGCATACCAATCGACATCCACTGGGTCAATTCAAAGAAAAACTGGATGCTGTGGATGGAGTCGACAGGCATTTTCTCGAGCAGCGTTTTGGAATCGAACACCTCAGCGTAGTATTCTTTTTGCGCTTCGGTACGCGGAACAAATTGGATTTGTTTGATCACATCACCCGCCTTTAGCCCGTTCTTGGCGGCTGTCGAATCGGGATCAACGCTTAGCACCGTGTTGCTAATCTTGTACACCAAACCCGAACCTGGCAGCTCAAAGCCGGCCGGTGCGAACATCGAAATGGTATGCACCATTTGAAACATCTCGGGAACTTGCCATTGAAGCGTTTGCGGCTCGGCACCGTCGCGTTCGAGTTCGAGCGTCACGGACTGACCTGCAAGGCCCGCGACCATCATTGGCAATACCAAAGCATCTTCGATCGGTTGCCCGTTGAATCGTGTCGGGCGATCTCCTACCTGAATCCCAGCCTTTGCGGCCAGCGAGTTTTCGGCGATGGCTGTGACCTCACTGGCACCGAAGCGGAGACCGAATGACTTTAAGGGCATGGGGGCTAAGCTGACATCGACTTGCTCCGTCTGTTCGTCACGCTTGCGCCGAACCTGAAGCGTGACGGCGGAATCAAGCTTGGGGTGCAATCGCTTCTCGAGCTCATAACCGAACGGAATGTCGCTTGCTGGATCCAACGGCAGCATCTCTCCATCGATACCGACGATTACGTCACCTGGCTGAAAGTCGCCGAGTTTCTGACCGGAGAATTGGACGAATCGATCGAACGCGTACTTGCTGCTAAGTTGCGTGGTGCTGGCAGCGCGGATACCCAGTGTCAACAATTTGATTTTCGCATCCGCAGGCCAGTGCACGGTCGTCCCAACGATCTCGACGTCGTTTCGAATCCCATCGCGTTCGAACGCGACCGGAACCGGTTGCTTGGCATCGCGAATCCCGGCCAGCGCGATCTTCTGGCGCATGTCGTTGAACGAGAGTTGCTCATCCCGGACGCTGGCCACCTGAACAATCTTGTCACCCGACCGGATGCCTTGGACCCAGGCTGGGTCGCCGGGGATAACCTCGCCGATGACGGCCGGGTCGTAGGGGACCCCCAAAGAGAACGCAAAGGCGGCCATCAACACGCCGAAGATAAGGTTCATGACCACCCCGGCGCTGATGATAATCATGCGCGCGAAGACCGGTTTGGCGGGATACGACCTTGGGTCCAGCCGCGAGCGGAGCGGGTCGTCCGCGGTTGCATTGGGGTCCTCGCTTCGAATCCGCTCGGCCTCTTCCTTCAATCGCCTCGGATCGTCGTCTTGACCGAGCATTTTCACGTAGCCGCCCAGCGGGATGATCCCGATTCCATACTCGGTTTCCCCCCATTGGAATTTTGCCAATTTGGACGGCAATCGGATCGGTCCGATTTTGATCGGCACATCGAAGCCTACGTAGAACTTCTCACACTTGACGCCAAAGGCTTTGGCGGCCAAGAAGTGTCCGAGTTCATGAACGAAGATAACGAAGCCTAGCCCGAGCACCACCAGGGCGATGTAGTAAAGGTTATTGCCCCACCTTTCGAGCATCGGCGTATCAGCCGCCAACAGGAGTCTGTCGGCCAGCGACAAGTCGACGAAACGGACGATCCAATCAAAGGAATCTAGCATGGGAGTTTGATCCATCGGGTTACTTCCTCGCGCGACCATCGATCCAGTCGAAGCAATTCGGCTAGGGTCGGCGAAGGGGAAAAGTCGTGATGTTCGAGCACCGTACGGCAAACCGTCGCGATCTCGGTCAATCGAATCTTGTGATTTAAGAACATTGCAACCGCCGCTTCATTCGCGGCATTCAACACCGCGCCACACGTACCACCGCGGCGGGCGACTTCGAAACCAAGTTCCAAGGCAGGATACCGCTCCGGATCCACAGGGTACCAATCAAGCCTCTGCGACTGCGTCCAATCGATGGTCGGTGCAGGCGACGGATGGCGATGTGGGTAGGTCAGCGCGTATTGAATCGGCAGCCGCATGTCGGGCGGACTGAGCTGGGCAACGACCGAGCCATCGCAGAACTCGACCATCGAATGGATGGTCGATTGCGGATGGATAACGACCTCGATCTGCTCGGCTGGGATATCGAACAGCCATCGGGCTTCGATCACTTCCAAGGCTTTGTTCATCATGGTGGCCGAATCGACCGTGATTTTGCGACCCATATTCCAGGTCGGATGGGCCAGCGCGTCATCGACCGTCGCGAGCGGCAATTCGCTTAGCGGCCATTCGCGAAGTGGGCCACCGCTAGCAGTCAGGATCAAGCGACGCACTTCGTGGCGATTGCGACCACACTGCAAGGCTTGAAAGATGGCGCTGTGTTCGCTGTCGATCGGCAGGAGTTCCGCGCCGCTGCGCTGGGCGGCCGCTAGCAGCAATTGACCCGCCACTACCAGCGATTCTTTGTTGGCCAACGCCAAGCGTTTCCCCATCGCGGCTGCCGCCAGCGAAGTTTCCAAGCCTGCGATGCCAACGATGGCCGCCACCACGATGTCGGCTTCACTCGCCCGAAGGCATTCGACCAAAGAGTCCATGCCGCACATGCGTTTTGTTCCGGCATCCTCGGCTGCGATCCAGTGTTCCACCGCATCCGTTTTCGGACCCGTCACTACGGCCCGGTCTGGCAGAAATTCGCGGCATTGTTCTTCCAACAATTCGACACTCTGATGGCAGGAGAGCAACGCAACTCGAAAACCACCCGAATGATGGGACAGCACGTCCAAAGTCGAACGGCCGATGCTCCCGGTGGAGCCAAGGACCGCAACGTTTTGCGGGCATGTTGTCGATGTCGTCACCTCAGGAACCTGCAGACCATCCGTTGCTTCATCCCTCCCGCAGCATGCATTAAAAAAAGATCGAACAACAATCGAGATCCGGGCCTACCAGTTCGCCAGCGTTCCCAATTCCTTAGCTTACCCAATTCCAAAGTGTCTGCCGTTGGCATCCACCGGCATTAGGCCTACGCCGTACAATCAGTGCAACTGTCCCAAGCTCTGCCTCGTAAACCGCAAAATTCTAGGCTTAGATGGTAAATTCCTCAACGTCAAACCCTGCCCAATCGTTGCCTAGGTTGCATAATTACGGCAGAGAACAAGCCCCTGGATCGTTCTGGCGCCCGATGCCACTCGATTCTTCGGGGAAGATGCCGGGACCCGAGCCTCAGATCGGACGCCCCGAGCCAACCCTACCCCAACGCCCAATACAACCGCTAGCAAAACCAATCCATGGCTGAAGAAAACAAATCCGATCGTCGGTCCGGCAATAGTTCCCAACCCAACAACTCATGGCTGATGTACACCCTTTTGGGTGTCCTGGTGGTGATGGCCGCCATCAGCTTTGTGTCTTCGGCCTTGTTCCAGGAAATCCGTTACCCGGATCTGGTCGATTTGATCGATGCGACTCAGTACACGGACAGTTCTCAGGAAACCATTGCTGAGAACTTCAGTGGCAAGAAGATCATCACCGTCGGCAAAGAAAAGTACGAGCTAAGTCGACTCCGCGATGTTGAGGTCGATGAGAAGACAGTGCACGGCAAAGTCGACGTGGCCAAAATTGTTAACGGGGAAATCGGAACACCGTCGCCTCGCGATTTCCAGTCGGTCAAAGACAACTCGGAGAGTACCAACACCGAACTCAAGGAAAAGCTGAACGCGGCCAATATCGCTTGGCGGAACTCGCCGGGCCAAAGCATGTTGGCGCAATTCTTCTGGTTCTTTTTCCTTCCCATCTTTCTGGTTAGCGCCATCTTTTTGTTCGTGCTGCGTCGGATGGGTGGCATCAGTTCGCCGATGCAGTTCGGTCGCTCGCGCGGCAAACTCTATGCTCAGGAAGAAGTCGGTATTACGTTCAATGACGTGGCTGGCATCGACGAAGCGGTGGAAGAGGTGCGCGAGATCGTCGACTTCTTGAAGCTACCTGAAAAATACCAACGCTTGGGAGGTCGCATCCCACGCGGCGTGTTGCTGGTCGGTCCTCCAGGAACGGGCAAGACGCTGTTGGCTAAGGCCATCGCGGGCGAAGCAGGCGTGCCTTTCTTTTCCCTGTCCGGCTCCGACTTCGTGGAGATGTTCGTGGGTGTGGGTGCCGCCCGGGTCCGCGATATGTTCCAACAAGCCGTTGCAAAATCCCCTTGCATCATCTTCATCGACGAACTCGACGCGTTGGGCAAAAGCCGGGCTGGCAACGTCGCGGGCTCGCACGATGAACGTGAGCAAACGCTCAATGCGTTGCTCGTCGAAATGGATGGCTTCGACGCCAACTCAGGAGTCATCGTCATCGCCGCTACCAACCGACCCGAGACGCTCGATCCCGCCTTGCTCCGGGCCGGACGCTTCGACCGTCATGTTCTGGTCGATCGACCGGACAAACAAGGGCGTGAGGATATTCTCAAAGTGCACGTGAAGAACGTGAAGCTCGGACCGGACGTCGAGCTCAAGCAGATCGCCGCGATCACACCGGGCTTCGTCGGTGCCGACTTGGCCAATCTGGTCAACGAGGCTGCGTTGTTGGCAGCCCGCAATGGCAAAAACCACGTTGGCCAAAAAGAGTTCAACGAAGGGGTCGAGCGGGCCGCTGCGGGTCTTGAGAAAAAGAAACGCATCATGAACGAAGACGAAAAGCTGCGGGTTGCTTATCACGAAGCAGGCCACGCACTCGTCGCCTATTCGCTCCCCAACACCGACCCTGTTCACAAGGTGTCCATCATCCCGCGCGGCGTGGCGGCATTGGGATACACGATGCAACGGCCCGAGGCCGATCGGTACTTGGTCACGCAGCCTGAACTAGAGGCTCAGATGCAAGTCCTCTTGGCGGGAACCCTCACCGAAGAAATCGTATTCCGCGACATCAGCTCGGGCGCCTCCAACGATCTGCAGCGTGCCACCGACATCGCACGGTCCATGGTCATGGAGTACGGCATGAGCCGCATGGGGCGGGTGAACTTCCGCGAAGGGAGCCGTTCGCCGTTTCTGGCCACCGGTGGTGGCGATATTACGGGCCGCGGTTATTCAGAACAAACCGCGCGTGAAATCGATCAGGAGGTCAAGCGAATGATCGACGAATCGTCCACGCGTGCCCGCGCCATTCTGACCGAACGACGCAACGCACTCGAAGCCCTCGCACAACAGCTCATGGAATTCGAAGTGGTCGATTCGGAGGACCTCAAGCGGATTATCGACGCCACCAACGCAGGACCACGCGTGGTGCCTGGTACCGTCTCAACCACGCCAAACGCCCCCAGTCCCGGTCAGACTCCGGGAGCAAACGCGTCAGGACCCATCGCAGAATCGGGCACGTGATGGAAAGAAGGGATTGTTGAAGACAAATGGAAGCGCCCGTGGAATGCCTTGCTGAATCCATCGGCAACGAGGCGAGCAATCTCTTCTTCAGTTACGCAACACGCTGAAAAGCCAAAGCGCGACCGTTGTTTTGCTCCATGAGATCGGTGTTCATCCCAGAGAGGATGTCTTCGATCATCCGCTTCGATTTCCCCCAATCGAACCACTGACCGGCAATCGTAACAACTAAGCTTGCCCGAACCCATCCCGACTTCATTTCCAACTTGGTGATTACTTTCCCTGGGTTGGTTATCACTCCCAATGGAATTGCTGCGGACAACACACACGCGTCCTGCTCTTGTTCAACCTCGGTGACCTCGAGCGACATGGATGCGAGTGTGCAAAGGTAGGCCAATAGAACTCGGCCGCCATCGACCTGCCAGACCGCCTGCAATTGCTTCGTGGTTCGAATACCCAATTTATCGACGATGGGTACGACGGCGTACGTCAGCTTGCTCCACGATATCTTGCTTGGCGATACGGCTTCGAGAACCGCCAGGATGTCCTCGCCAGTCACACCAGGATGGCTCTTGGTCGAAGCCGCTGCAATGCGCCGTCGCGGTGTTTCACATTCGAGAAGCCGGTGGTAATCAAGGCCCTTGACCCAATCATATTCCACGTCGCAGGTGGGACTCGGAATATCGCGCCCGATGACTCGCTTGGAGTGGTCCGTCCGCGACTCGGTCTGCTTTTTCCCGCAATTGCAACAGAAAGTCGCTGCGCCGTCGGCACCGCAATGGACACAATACATGGGCGTTCCCCTCGAATGATTTAACTCAAGAAAGATCGGTGCGTCGTCCGGAGTGCGCCCAATCCTTTTCAGAGATTCCCTGTTTTCGAAGGACAATTCCACAGCCACCGCTCCAATGCTGGCATTGGGTGGCAATGCAGAATGTGTGGCACGCTCTCATACACAATGGAAGGCACGCCTTGTTGCACAATGGGTGGTGTTGCACAATGGGTGGCACGCTCTGAGGAACGAAGGGCGTGTCGTTCACTCAATTGCGAGTCACGCGATTGCAGTCGCGCGATTGCAGTCACGCGTCTTCGATGCCAATCACCCCACACCCATCGCGTTCGCTCTGGATGTGCCACCCTGCCGCAGAAACCGACTGTTCAGGACGATTTCTTTTTCTTGGCTGGGCTGGACTCGGACGATTCACTCGCAGCGGGCTTGTCGACTTTGGCTGCCGGTTTCGCATCCGAGTCGGACGTGCTCTTGCTACTCTCGGTGCCCGCAGAGGAGGATTCGCTGCTCGACTTGCTATCGGCTGCGGCAGATTTTTTGTACGTATCGCTTCGATAATCGGTCTGGTAGAAGCCCGATCCCTTGAAGACCACGGCGGCCCCCGTTCCGATCAGGCGCCTTAATTTGAGCTTCTTGCACTTCGGGCAACGTCGTTCGGGTTCCGCAACGATCGACTGATACAGCTCGAATTTGTGATTGCACGCATCGCACTCGTAGTCATAAGTTGGCATCGCAGAACACACTCACTTCCTAAGACAAACCCAATAGACGCAAATCGGTTAGGACGCAATCAAGCCGGACCCGTGGAAACAATGACCATGCTCGGTCGCACAACACGGTCGTGCATCATGAAGCCGAGGCTGGTTTCGAGCATCACGGTTCCGGCCGGATACGTATCGCTCGGTTGCTGCGCGATGGCTTGATGAATGTTGGGATCGAACGGTTTGCCAACACTTTCGATAGGCGTGCAATGATATTTGGCGAGTACCGTAGCCAATTGATTCTGGACCAGTTTGACTCCCGCGATCACTCCTTCGCCGCCCGCCGAGTTGGCGTTGGGCTCCGTAGCGCGGTGCAGGTTATCGACCACGTCGAGCAAGTCATGGACCAGGGGCATGGCGGCGAACTTGAGTTGCAGATCGACATCGCGCAGGATGCGACGTCGGAAGTTTTCCAGTTCGGCTTGCGCCTTGAGTTCTCGATCGCGGAGTTCCGCGACTTGTTGTTCCAAGGCATCGACGAGTTGTTCGGGGGATTCTTGTGGCACGTTGTCATCCTCTCCCAGGCTCTCGGAAAAAAATTGGTCGTTCACCGCGTGTTCTGACTCGGAGGTGTGCGATTCGTTCGACGGGTCGTGTTGTTTGGGCCTTGATGGCTGGTTCATCGTTGTTGGATTCCTTGATCGGGGGATGGTATTGCAAACGCCTAGCATCGCGGGGTCCGTTACCCGTTAGCCGTTTGACTGACCCTGGAAATAGTCCATGATTCGATCCATGAAGCCTTTGCGTTCGGGCGAGATGTGGATGTCATCGAGCTCCGCTAGCTCACGGAGCAGTTCCTGCTGTCGCTTGTTGAGTTTCTTGGGGACTTCGATCAGCGTTTGGATCAGCAGGTCACCTTTGGCTCCGGTATGTGGGTCCGGCATGCCTTGGCCACGCAGACGAAACACGGTTCCGTTTTGTGTTCCATTGGGAATCTCGAGTGATCGGCGCAGGTCGAGCGTTGGCACTTCGATGGTCGCTCCCATCGCGGCTTGGCTGAACGCGATCGGCCATTGCAGGATCAGATCCTGGCCATCGCGTTTGAACAAGGCATGCGGTTTAACATGGATAAAGCAGTAGGCATCGCCGCGCGGACCGCCATCGGGACTGGGTTGCCCTTCGCCTTGGAGTCGGACGCGCATGTCGTCGTCGACCCCTGCAGGGATGGTCACATCAAGTTTGACTTCATGCGGCCGGAGCCCTTGGCCATCGCAGGACTTGCATGGGTTGCTGATCGTCTTGCCACTTCCGCGGCAGATTGGACAGGTGGTTTGAACCCGCAGCACGCCCGTCGACTGCACGATTTGTCCGCGACCTTGGCAGCGTCTGCAATTCTCGGGTTGAGAACCCACGGCCGCTCCGCTCCCATCGCAATCATCGCACGTTGCATGCCGCGTGAGCGAAACCGTTTTGGTAACTCCGCGGGCAGCTTCTTCGAGTTCTAGGGTCACATCGCAGCGCAGATCCGCGCCGCGCCGCACGCGTCCGCGCGACCGACCACCACCGAAAAAATCCTCAAAAATGGTACCGCCAAATACATCCCCGAAGGCTTCGAAGATATCGCCTACATCCTGAAAGCCGCCTTGCGACTCGACCCCGGCATGGCCGTAGCGATCGTAGCGGGCTCGCTTTTGCTCATCGCTGAGGACTTCGTAAGCTTCGGCCGCCTCCTTGAACTTATGGATGGCGTCTTCGTTGGAGTGGTTGGAGTCCGGATGGTACTTAAGCGCCAGTTTGCGATACATCTTCGCAATGACTTCTTGCGACGCAGTTCGCGAGACGCCGAGCACCTCGTAATAGTCCCGTCTGGCTTGCGCTGTCACGTTTACAGATTTCCCACGAGAATGGAGTCCAAGCGTAAAAAAGGGTCATTCGTAGTCCGAATGACCCTTTGTTGATTGATGAGATTCTAGCTCAAGGTTCGAGCAGAGACAGTCACTACAGGACCGCTCCTTCGACCCTTCGCTTCTTCTTATCGTCCTTGTCGTAGGTCGTGACCAAGGCTTCGGTGGTCAACAACAATCCAGAAATACTGGCTGCATTGGCCAGAGCGGTGCGAACCACCTTCACCGGATCGATGATCCCTGCCTTGAGCATGTCCACGTACTGCCCTTTGTTGGCATCGTAACCCATGTTCAAAGGCTTCTGCGACACCTCGTCGGCAACGACGCTGCCATCGATGCCGGCATTGTCAGCGATCTGACGCAGCGGAGCTTCGAGGGCCCGCAGGATGATCTCGGCTCCGGTCTTCTCGTCACCTGGCAAGCTTTGAGCAACTTTGGTCACCACGTCGCGGCAACGAATCAACGCCACGCCACCACCAGGAAGAATACCTTCCTCGACGGCTGCACGCGTTGCATGCAATGCATCTTCGACGCGTGCCTTCTTTTGCTTCATGTCGGTTTCCGTTTCGGCACCAACGCTGATAACCGCCACACCGCCAGCGAGCTTAGCGAGTCGTTCTTGGAACTTCTCTTTATCGTATTCGCTATCGGTCTGTTCGATCTGAGCACGAATCTGAGCCACGCGCTGATCAATGGATTTGCGATCACCGCCACCTTCGACCATGGTTGTGTTGTTCTTATCAACAACAACTTTCTTGGCCCGGCCGAGCTGTTCGAGCGAAATCTTTTCCAGTCCAATACCGAGGTCTTCACTGATGAAGGTGCCACCGGTCAAGACCGCGATGTCCCCGAGCATGGCTTTGCGACGGTCACCGAACCCTGGTGCTTTGACCGCACAAACGTTCAGCGTGCCGCGAAGCTTATTGACCACGAGCAAGGTCAGCGCCTCGGCATCGACATCCTCAGCGATAATCAATAGCGGCTGGCCTGCGGTGCTTACTTTTTCCAACACAGGGATCAGGTCGCGGATGTTGCTGATCTTCTTGTCGTAGAGCAAAACGAGCGCGTTTTCGTACGTGCAGCTCATGTTCGACGGGGTGTTGATGAAGTAGGGCGAGATGTAGCCTTTGTCGAACTGCATCCCATCCACGTACTCAACGGTCGTCTCGGCTGTCTTGCCTTCTTCGACCGTGATCACGCCGTCTTTTCCAACGCGTTCCAGCGATTCGGCAAGCAAGTTGCCGATCGACATGTCGTTGTTGGCCGAAATAGCGCCGACGTTGGCGACTTCTTCTTTGCTGCTGACCGGCTTGGCCATGTCCTGCAGCTTGGCGACAGCGGCTTCAACAGCCTTGTCAATGCCGCGGCGAATCGCCGAAGGATTGCTACCAGCAACGATGTTGCGGAGGCCTTCCTTAAAAATCGATCGCGCCAAAACGGTTGCCGTTGTGGTTCCGTCACCAGCCAAATCGCTAGTCTTTTGGGCCACTTCGACGACCAATTTGGCCCCCATGTTCTCGAAGCGATCTTCGAGTTCAATTTCCTTGGCGACCGTCACACCGTCCTTGGTAACCGTCGGGCCACCAAAGCTCTTATCGATGATGACGTTGCGACCGGTTGGACCCATGGTCACCGCGACCGCATCGGCCATTTTCTCTATACCCTGCAGCATCCGCGCACGGGCCTGATCTTCGAACAGTAATTGCTTAGCCACGCTCGGCAGCTCCTCTATGTCAGTTGATGATTTGATACCGGGACGGGTGACCTACGCGAGCTTAGCGAGCACGTCGCTTTCACGCAGGATCTTGTAATCGACACCGTCGACTTCGACTTCGCTTCCACCGTATTTGCCGAAAATGACTTCGTCGCCGATGCTAACGCTCAATGCGGCGCGAACCCCGTTATCGAGCAGCTTGCCTGGTCCAACCGCAACGACCTTACCTCGTTGTGGCTTTTCCTTGGCACTGTCAGGCAAAACGATCCCACCGGCGGTGGTTTCTTCTGCTTCCACAGGCTGAACAACGACACGATCATCGAGAGGACGAATATTGACCTTGGCCATAATGAAGTACCTAAACGCTTTCTTAAACTGGATTGATTTGGATTGTTGTTGAAAAGATTGCGAGTGCGAGCAAGTGCTGCACGGGTGCACTACATCATGCCGCCCATGCCACCCATGCCGCCCATACCACCCATGCCCATGCCACCCATGCCGCCCATACCACCCATGCCGCCGTCGTGGTCATGATGTTGGCCGCCACCGGCAGCTTCTTCTTCTTTAGGAATCTCTACGATGAGGGATTCTGTGGTCAGCAAAAGCGACGCGACCGAAGCGGCGTTCGCAAGTGCGGTCTTGACTACCTTGGCCGGATCGATGATCCCAGCCTTGATCATGTCGACGTACTTTTCGGCATTGGCGTCGTAACCTTCGTTCTTGTCCTTCAACTGACGCACGCGATTGACGACAACCGCGCCATCAAGTCCGGCGTTGTTGGCGATGGCTCGCAGCGGGTAGTCCAGGACGTTGGCAATGATGCGAACACCCATGGCTTCGTCGCCGGTCAATTTCAGTTTTGACAGAGCGGATTCACAGCGGAGCAGAGCAACGCCGCCGCCAGGTACAATGCCTTCGGCCAACGCGGCTTGCGTCGCAGCCTTGGCATCGTCGATCAGCGCCTTGCGCTCCTTCATTTCGGTTTCGGTCGCGGCTCCGACGTTGATCTGAGCCACACCACCAGCGATCTTGGCCAATCGCTCTTGCAGCTTCTCGCGATCGTAATCGCTGTCGGTCGCTTCGATCTCGCGGCGGATTTGAACCACCCGAGCTTCGATCACGTCCTTCTTGCCTGCGCCACCGATGATGACGGTCTCTTCACTGGTGATATGGATCCGCTTGGCGCGGCCCAAATCGCTGAGCTTGACCGACTCCAAATCGATCCCCAGATCCTTGAAGATCGCCTTGGCATTGGTGAGGCTTGCAATGTCGCCCAACATGGCCTTGCGGCGGTCGCCGTATCCAGGTGCCTTGACGGCAGCGACGTTCAAGATTCCACGCATCTTATTGATAACGAGGGTCGCCAATGCATCGCCATCGATGTCTTCGGCGATGATCAGAAGTGGCTTCTTGGACTTGCTGATAGCCTCGAGGAGTGGGATCAACTTTTTGTTGCTGCTGATCTTTTCTTCGTGAATCAAGAGGTAACAATCCTCGAGTTCCACAGTCACATCGTCTTGATTGGTAACGAAGTGTGGCGAAAGGAAGCCGCGATCGAACTGCATGCCTTCGACGACTTCAACGGTCGTCTCATTGCCGCGGCCTTCTTCGACGGCGATCACGCCATCCTTGCCCACGCGAAGGAATGCTTCAGAGAGGACGTCACCGATGGCAGGGTCATTGTTGCCAGCGATCGTAGCGACCTGCTTGATCTCTTTCTTGCTCTTGGCATCGATCGGCGTAGCCATTTTGCTGATTTCTGCGTTGACGGCTTCCACCGCCTTGGCAATGCCTCGCGAGAGAGCCATCGGGTCAGCGCCCGCAGCGATCATCTTCAGCCCCTCGCGGAAGATCGCTTCGGCCAAGACCGTGGCGGTGGTTGTCCCGTCGCCCGCTACGTCGTTGGTCTTGCTGGCCGCTTCTTTGACCAGTTGCGCCCCTAAATTTTCGAATGGATCGTCCAATTCGATATCTTCTGCGACCGTCACTCCGTCCTTGGTGATCTTGGGCGAGCCCCACCCTTTGTCCAAGACCGCGTTGCGTCCCCGCGGACCCAATGTGCTGCGAACGGCTCGAGCCAGCTTCGAAACGCCAGCCAACAACGGCTGCCGCGCTTCGTCATCAAACACCATTTGTTTTGCCACGTTGAACTCCTTGAAAGTTGTGTTAGCCCGATTTGGCAGTCGGACCATACCCCAGCGACCTGTCAGCAACCCGCGTGCCAAGCCGGAAATTTTGCGCGTAACCCATCATTAATGAAGGGTTTACGACTATCGAGAGAGAGGCGACGAGGTCGAGGGCTGCCAAAATGGGTCCCCAAATTCTTGGGTCACTGGCTTGCCGCAAAGGCATCGGTGCTGTCTGAGGCCAGCCGAATGGGGAGGGAGATACGGTGGGACCTATCGACCTTGATCGCACCATCGATTGCAAAGAGCTCCGGGCATGCTACCGGTCAACCGCCTGTGTCGCGTTCGTAATGAGTGAACACAGGCGGTTGGAATTATTGCTCGATTCGGCAAGGATTATTTCGCCAGGCCAGCTGCTTCCGTGATGCGGTCAAACGCGGCGCGGTAGGCGGTATAGTTAATCGCCTGGGTCACGGCCCGCGGTCCCGCAACCGCGACAGCATCTTGAACCTCTTTGTCGGTGAGGACAATCGGTGAAGCGCAAAGGTTCTTTGCCACCAAAAGCAACACGCGATCACGCTCATCGAGTTGCGCGCTGGCGATTTTGAGATCTGAGTCCAAGGCGTCCAGTCCTTCGCTCGTGAGTCCGGACTCCAAGAGTGCCTCGTGCGCCAACTCAGCGGCATACCAAGCGCGATCCTGCCGAGCGATTACCCAATCCATCTTGGATTGCAACGCCGGGCTCAGCTCGTCCGATTCGGATCCGGTTTGCAAGCCAATCGCAAATCGCTTTCCTGCAACAGGAAAATTGGCCAACAGGCGATGCCATTGCTGCACGTTTTTGCCTGCCACCAATTCACCCATAACTTGTTGGGATACCTTTTCATCCACGAGTGGCAGTCGAGGAGTTCTCGAAGCAACTGCGTTTAGTTTCGCCTGAAGTTCTGCCCCGGTTTCCAATGGTGGGCGTTTGAGACGTGTTGGCGACAATTGCAACAACGAACTATCCTCAGGATCGATCGCAATGACCTTGCTGCGGCGGTTTGCGAAGGAGTCAGACGTTTTGGTCAAATACGATTGGTGACCGGAAGTCGCCCCATTTTGGTTTGCGTTTCGGTCTCTGGAGCCAAATCCACCACCATTGCTAGATTGAGGCACTCCGGCGCCTTCCTTCCAGCGATTGATGGCGTTGTTGCCGGCAATGGACCCAATCATCTCAAGAATTTGCTCATCCTTGTAATACTTGCGGCAACGATTGATATCGTCGTCGCAGATCAAATGCGGTTCCAAAGTCAATCGTCGAGCGAGCGCAAAGGCCGCTTGTTCGTCTTCCGAAAACAGCTCCCAGGCACAATCCAAGGCAGCGATTTCATCCTCCGACATACCCACGCCCAGTAGCTTAGACTCTTGATGGCCTAAGCAATACTGGCAGTTGTTGGCGCGAGCCGCTATCCAGAACAATCGCACCTTGAATCCATAGTCAAGCGACAGCAATGGATCTGCTTGGCCTGACCGACTATTCGACTGCGGATTTCCCGAATTGGATGAACCGCTGAAGGGCATGTAGTTGCCCATGGCGTTCTCTGGCAAGTACAACTTTCGCAATCTTCCTTCATAGCCGAATGCCCGCTCATCCTCTAGCGCGCGTTTCTTTTCTTCCTGCGTCAGTTCTGGTAGTGGAATCCGCGGCGTTCGCTGCTTCAAATCCTCCAGGTACTGTTTCATCACAATCCGTGTGGTCGGCGTTGCACGCGGTGCATCCGGGGGATTGCCTACAACCTCCGTCAATTTTTGCTGGATCGCTGGTGGATCGACCTCCTGGGCAATGACATCGCGCGATGCGAATGTCATCATGCCCGCGATGCAGGGCGACAAGACAGAAACTCGAATCCATATTCGTTTTGAAGTTTTGTAACTGTTTTTCATGAGTCTATTTGAATGAGTAAATGAGTTGGGATTTAAATAGAAAACCAGCGCGCTGATCGGCAAAATTATTCAACGATCTTGGACGAGCCGGTTATCTCGGCACCTGCACGGGTACCGACCGCTCGCCATACCGCTAGTTCCACGGACGCTGCGACGGTGTGAGTGGACCCATCGCAGAACGAAACATTGACATTTCCACCATGCAGTGAATTTGCCGTTGTAATAATCCGACCGGGTGGAAACTGACACGATCGTCCATTGGGTGGTGCGATGTGATAGTACTCCGAGACGGAATGGTATCCGCGAATCCAGGGAGTCCCCGCATTGGAGAACCCTTGCTTGCTCAAGTCGGATAGATCGATGGCGTAGCAATCGTTGTAGGCATCGTCGATAGTGAACGGTTGGGTGCCGGGCAGATAGGCATCGGTTAGGGGCGTCGATTTCATTTGATTGTAGTCGCCTGTAAGCCGCTCGCTGATGCCGGCCGTGTTGCTAAGCCCATCGGTTATTGCGGCAAGCCGTAGGAAAGAGTCGCGATAGAAAACACCATCGTTCATGGGCACTTGGGGCATCGGATTGGAGACCGAGCGAGACCACAATGGAACCGTTCCAGAATTAACGTAATAGTTGTTCATTCCACCCGCATCCACTGGCACATAGGACGAGGGATCCGATGGGCAACGAAATGTTGGGACATTGGTGTTGTACGCAACGCTATTGGCGGGATCGTTGTACTCGACTCCGAAGTTGATCGTGCTATAGATCTGAGCTTGTTCCATATAAGGCAACAATCGCGCGTGCACGGAAATCGAGCTGGTGGGTCCAAGCAGATTACTGGTTCTAGAAATGCGAGACGGTGGAAGTCGTTTGAACGACGATTCGTAATTCAATGCAGCCAGCATAACTTGCCGCATGTTGTTGGTGCATTGCATTCGCCGGGCCGCTTCTCGTGCCGCTTGGACTGCGGGGAGGAGCAGACCGACGAGAATCCCGATGATTGCGATCACGACTAATAATTCAACCAGGGTAAACGCTGAGCGATTTACGGAATGTGTCTTCATGGTTATTCCTGCGAAATTGATTTCTTTAAGATGGATTTGAAAATGAAAGCGATTCGGCCACTATCGCAAACAATATGTCATTGCGAATGGCAGAGGCATTTCTGCGCGTTCCATGCAACCGAAACCGCTGGCGCGATCCATTGGCATGGCTCGAGAGTCCTTGATCCAATGCTTACCGATCGAAGGCCGCAATGCGTTTGCATGCAGAAGCTTGGCTAAAGGTCGCCTCGCGTGAAAACTGCGGCGTGTGCCAGCAATTCTCGGCCCCAATCTGATGACAAGATCATGGATGTTTCTGTCCAGTGAGTTTCACGACTCCATGGACCGGCGCGCTGTTGCAAAGCAAATGGTTGCTCGCGGTATGCGCCTTTAGACAGAAATTCGGGGCGGTCGCTTCAACACTTCAAGTCCTCGACTCGCAGAGAATGAGTCACAGACCAAGACATCGCCAACGGGCGGATAGCCAAAATCCAAATAGGAATGCAACCCGATACTTACCATGCTGTATCGTGGCGTCTCTATTCGATCAGTATTGGGAAGCGGGCGACCTTCATTCTCGCGTCGACAGCGACACTCGGTGCATACTTTCTGATCTGGATCGTGGCGGCTCATCGAAACCTCAGGACCCACAAACGTTTCCGTCGCCAGATTGCCGTTCCACCGGATCAATTCCGCAGCCGATCCCAGTCTCCATACCATTTGATAGCTGGACGACCCGCAATTGGCGTTCGCTTCCCCAGATCCGAAGACGATGCACCCAATCAAACCAACAAACAATGAGCGCAGAAGTGCGTTGCACTTCGATCGCGATCGATTGTTTGCATGCATCGCAAGCGCCATTTGCTAGGAGAAGAGGAGACGAGAAACACGCCGGATGTGCCTAGGATTTTTGAGTATCGAAGTCTGCGCGCAATTTGTCAACGGAAATCCACAAAAAAAGACAACTTGCCCTCGCCCCTGGCCTAACGCCGTAATACCACCCGTTAATCGCTTATGGATACTTGAATTCAGCTCCGGCACATGGGCATCGGCTCATGCAATCGGCCAGCGATATATTCTTGGGTTGGACGGCTTGTGAAGATGGACGTCACTATTACGTGCGACAACTGCGCGATATGAAGCTCAAGTTTCCTGTCGAGCAATTTCCGCCAGCCAAGATGGAACTATTCGGCGAATGGTGCGGTCGGACTTTGGCACGAGCCCACGCGCGGTCCGGTGAACCTGCGTTAATTAGTGGCTATCTTGGGAATTCCGATATCTTCGACTGCGCAATTGCAGACTTTGCGAAAAGTTATGCCGATCAAGTCGAGCGAGACTTTGAATGCTTCGGCCAGGCGGTGCGTTCGGGCCGATTGCAAGCCATGGAAGATCCCGCTACTTGAAAGTGGCAGCGAAAAGTTGGCGACAAGTTTACGTATCAATACTTATGATGCGTTTGCCGGATTGAGAATCAAGGAATCGGCCAAGTTCTTTGCTCTGGCCGTCGCGTAGTCAGATCCAATCGTACTCGTGCTCAGTCCGCCGCCGCGGACGGTGCTCATGCTCGTGATCGACTACCGACGATGCTCGACAGAAAAGAAGGGTTCGATGCCATTCTCACCCTCAATCCCAGAGCCGAAGCTTCGCCCTCCCATTCTCCAACTTCGCTTCATGTCCGAGAGCTTGTGGTGCAAACCAGGGCAAGCATCGCGTCTGTGTTGCAGCGAAATCGCTAGCAAAGTGGCAGTGGCTCGCAATGCCTGTCCCAGCGATTGTGTCCTCACTCATCGTCGTCATCGCGCAACGATTCTACGAAGTCCGGATCATCGAGCTTGGTTTGGGGGCCTTCGCTTCTGCGACGCTCGAACTTGGGGTCGGTGGGATCGAATGTGTCCTCCGGTTTGAAGACACGTGGGTCCGTGGGGACGGCTGAATAGGGAGTGAAGTCCGGTTGATTGGTGAACATGTCACTTAGGTCGTTGGCTGTCGCATCATACAGATTGTTCGGAGGCAAGCCGTGAAGGCGATAGATCGTTCGGATGATGCTCATGATGGACGTATGACGGTGCGAGACAAAATCGCGTTTGGCCCACGGGCTGATGCACAGCACGAACGATCGATGCCGATCGATCGAATCGTTGTCACCGCCGGAATCGTCCTGGGTTACGAAGATGGCCATCTCTTTCCACTCCGGTTGCCGCGACAGGTAAGCGACGATGCGGCCGAGGGCCAAGTCGTTGTCGGCCATGTAGCTCGCAACAAAGGGATAACCGCGTTTCGCATTGGCGCCGGCTCCATGGTCGTTGCAGATCGCCATGTTGATGAAGCGGGGAAGTGATCCCTGATGTTCCTGTCGGTACTGCTCGATATCCTCCACGAACCAATCGGCTCGCGCGATATCCGGGATATTGTTGTTGTACGCGGGATAGTCGAAGTCGGTGTTCTCAAAAAGAACCTTGGGCATCGGGTAGTTGACTTGCGTGTAAGCGCCTGAACGGTTGGCCATTGGGCCTTCGTCGTTATCTGGAAACTCAAAGCCTTCCCCGTAATTTCGAAACGTGACCCCGCCGCGATGCAGGTGATCGAACATGGAGCCATTTTCGAGATAGTCTTCGGGTATTTGCGAACCGTTCGAACCGATCACCACCATGCGACCGCGCGCCGTTTCGCTTTTTCGGAATCCCCATCCGGAATAAAAAACCCGCGTGGTCCAGAAACTCGGGTAAGCGCCTATCAGCCAACGATGCCCATCACCTGAGGCTTGAGGTTCCATGTAAAAATTATCGGAGATGGCGAATTGCTGAGCCAGCCGAATATGGTTGGGCATGATGGGGACGCGCTCCTTCTTCCCCTGCTCCTTGATCCAGCCGTTGTTGCCAAACTCTGCGTAGTCGGGTTCACTGGTGGATCCAGGAAGCCCACCGAAGATGCCATCGAACGTATGGTTCTCTTTGGTGATGAAGACGACATACTTGATCGCATCCGGGAACGTTGGCGGAGCTCCCGGCGAGATGCTCATCCCGTTGTTGTTGAGTACTTGGTGCGTTTCATCGGTTCTGTTTTCGAGATCGACGACGTGGATCATGCCTGGCATGTCCGATAACCCAAACCTCTCGTCGTCCTTCTCCCGCCGATGTTTTGGTCCCCTGGGGCCTCGTCCCAATCCTTTTTGAGTTGCAACGAACAATTGTTTTTCGTCGGAAGAAAGCCGGCATGCGGTTGGAAACCAACCCGTAGGAATCCAACGTCCTGCGACACCACTTTTCACGTCGATGATTGCGACAGCGTTGAGGCCAGCAGCGCAGACAAACAAATTCTTTCCGTCTTTATCGATCGCCATACCCGTCGGGATTACTCCTCGCAACGTGGACAGCTGTGGCTCGGGAGCCAGCTTGATCGTCTTCACTAGCTCCATCGAGTCTGTTTCAAAGATCTGAACCGTATCATTGTTCGCATTGCTTACGAATAGCATATCGCCATGGACCAGAAGTCCGTTGGGCGAACTTCCACCCACGGTATGCCCACGATCTGCGGGTGCCTGCAGCAACAGACCTGTCTTGACTTTGGCTTTAGCAACGGGTTGCGAAGGTTTCGAGACGTCGAACATCCAAACCGAGTGTGCATCGGCAACATTCGGGCTGCCAAGACCGGGTACCTGCATCCCCTCTTTCTTGATACCCTCCTCGGCTTCCTTGGACGGGAATCCAAAGGCTGGAGTCTTTAGTCCACGAGGATCTCCGTCCTCATTGATGATGAGCGAATAGTCGAGCATTCCAATATTCGCGACAAAGAGATTCTTTCCATCGGCGGATAGAGCAACACTGAATGGTTCGCGACCGGCTGGCGTATCTGCGATCACTTTTTGTTCCGCAAGATCGAAAACCACCAGGCGTTGCCGAGCCACATCCGAACCGAAGACAAATCGTTCATCGGAGGAGAGGACAAGATCATTGATATAGCATTCTCGATCCACCACGATGGACAGGACATCTTCCGATTCGAGATTGGCCAATCGAGCTGTCGGCGGATTGGACCAAGATGCCGTAGAAAGAACACGGATACCATGCCCTGAATCTCCGCTGGAGATGACCAACTTACTTCCATCCTTGGTGAATGCACCGCAAAAAGCAGCCGATTTCCATGGCAGCAAGTGAGACGGTGCTTGCGGGTGAAGATCCATTGTCGAATAGACGACGATGCCCGATCCACTCATACCGACGATGTACTTTCCATCGGGACTCTGGATTGTGTTCCATAGGTTTTCTCCCGTGTACAAACGTTGGCCTTTGGGAGTCAAAAGTCGGCCGTTGGGAAGAACCGTTTCTCCATCCGGAACGATTTTGGCAAACCGATCCCCCGAGGGAGATGAAAACGACCATTCGGTCTGAGCGACTGCGATGGAACTAAATCCCAACCAGCCGATCAACAGAAATGCCTGAATCCACTCTCGCATGAATATTTTCCCCACGAAAATCAACGGTCCAAGGAATCGACGCTCTTGAATCTGAATACAGATATGGTCTCTTGGCAACCAGTGACGACGTTTGCTTTGGGCATTAACGTCGATGGATTGGAAACCTTCATCGTTCCTTCATCGACTGCACTCTCTGGGCGCACATTGCAGGATAACCAGCAGAGTCTTTGGCTATGTCTATGGATCCTAAACGTATCCCCGATCTGTTCCAGCAGATCTGTTCGGCCGTGCAACACGCTAACCAGAAAGGCATCATTCACCGCGACTTCAAGCCGACCAATATTCTCATAGAAAGCCACGACGGCAGGCCGGTTCCCAAAGTCATCGACTTCCTTCGGCTAGTCGTTAAACAGGCCGAAGGCGCCAGCGGACGGGACCCAAAAACCATCGGTCTCACTCACACCGTCGCCAGCACCTCACACCGTCGCCTTCACCTCGTTTAACGACAAGCCGGCAGGCGCCAGCGGACGGGACCCAAAAACCATCGGCCTCACTCACGCCGTCGCCAGCATCTCACACCGTCGCCTGCACCTCTTTTAACGACAAGCCGGCAGGCCTCAGCGGACGGGACCCAAAAACCATCGGTCTCGCTCACACCGTCGCCAGCACCTCACACCGTCGCCTGCACCTCGTTTAACGACAAGCCGGCAGGCGTCAGCGGACGGGACCCAAAATCCATCGGTCTCGTTCACACCGTCGCCAGCACCTCACACCGTCGCCTGCACCTCGTTTAACGACAAGCCGGCAGGCCTCAGCGGACGGGACCCAAAACCATCGGTCTCACTCACACCGTCGCCAGCATCTCACACCGTCGCCTTCACCTCGTTTAACGACAAGCCGGCAGGCGTCAGCGGACGGGACCCAAAATCCATCGGTCTCGCTCACACCGTCGCCAGCACCTCACACCGTCGCCTTCGGCTAGTCGTTAAACGAGGCGCAGGCGTCAGTGGACGGGGTCGCGAGCTTGTTGCGGTCGTCGAGTCGATCTCATGCGTCGGATTTGCCAACGTACTGGGTCGCTTGCACGCGCCATAAGGCTACCGCGAGGATCAATGCGGCCCCACCCAGCAACCACGCCACATGAACCCAATCCGGCACGCCATCGGATACGAGCTCCGAGGTTCGCATGAATTGATTCAGTGGCACATCCAACCACGACGCCATCAGCGATCGAATGCGGTATGCGATCGTAAACTTGTTGATCACGGCCGGGATCCAACCCAATACCCCTTCCACCACCGCCGCATAAAAGAAGGCGACAACCATCCCTCGGCGTTGGACCAGCACTCCGATCAGCGCGAACAGCGCGCCATGCGCGATCGACGAAAGGAGGCAGAGCGTAAGGATCGCAACCCAAACGCGCCATGGATTGACGAATCCTACGAAGGGCAGGGCAATGCTAGACGCAACCCATCCACACGATACCGTCCATAGGACGGCCACAATGTACTTGCCGATCAACATCATCCGCCTGCCATCGGGCCTTATGACACAATAGACCCACGTTTGCCCTTCCATTTCGGCATTCACCATCGGCGTCGCCCACAACAACATTCCGAGGATCGTGACGATCTCTGGCAGTAGCACAAAGAAGAGTATCGAGAGGACCATTTGGTACTCTTCAGTGGAAGCCTGACGAGGCTCGATGGAGAATGCAGCCACCAAGATTAGAAAGATCGGAAACAACGCCATGCAAATCCAGAGACCGATCCGAATCGGTGTTAGCGATCGGAGCAACTCGTACCGCACGACCCCCGTGACCCCGCGCATCATTCGCATCGCGATGCCTGCGTTGTGGGGTTGGATTTCACTTGAAAGAGATGCATCGATCATGAACTGACTCCTGGGCGGGTACCGATGGCTTCGCCACGATGTTTCGACACCAGCAATCGGAATAACGTGCTGATGTCTCCGTCGCTCCCGGTCACCCGTTCGATCACGAGTTGACCGTTCTCAGACCAATCGGCCAAACAGCGATACAACTCCAAAGGCCTTTCGACGGTCAAGACCAAACGACTGGGATGGTTGTCGCGATGCATGGAACGCAGCCAGGGTTGATCCGAAAGCTTTCCGGCTAGCGCATCGCGCTGCGCCGAATCGACCACGATCTCCTGAGGCAAATCCGCCAGGAGTCGACGCAGTTCCCCGGAGGTCCCGCTGGCCAACAAGCGCCCGCCGAAAATGAGCATGAAGGAATCGGTGATGCGTTCGACCTCATGCAGTACGTGGCTAGCTAAAAGCAAACTCTTACCGCTCCGCGCCCAGTCGATCAACATCTCGGAAATCTGAAACCTTCCCACTGGATCCAAACCGTTGAAGGGCTCATCGAGGATCAGCAGTTCTGGGGCGTGCGCGATGGCTTGCGCCAACTTGCAGCGTTGCCGCATGCCCAATGAGTACGTATGGATGGGGCGGTCCATGGATTTCGAAAGCCCGACCACATCGAGGACTTCGTCCGTCCGCTGCCGCGCGTTGCGTACCGACCAACCGCTCATCGCCAATTGCAGTTGGATCCAACGTCGAGCCGATACACCATGCACTAAGAGATCGGTCGCAGGACACAAACCCACGCGCTGCAGAACGCGCGGCGAGCGATTGGGGTCACTCCCAAAAAGGCGAACCGACCCGAGAGTCGGACGCAGTGCGCCCGTTAGCAATCCGATCAACGTCGATTTGCCAGCTCCGTTCGGTCCCACCAGCGCGTACGCTCCCTTGGGCAACTCCAACTGCAAATCGTTGACCCCGATCACTGTCCCATACAGCAACGACACATGCTCGAGCGACAGTAGCGGGGCTATATCTTTTGGTAAGGCTGCGTCTTGTAATGATGAGATCTCGTTCATACTTTCAATATCCTCGCCACGCGCCAATAGGCCAATGCGTACCCAACTACCGAAGTTCCAACTACCAGAATCCACGGTCCCCAGACCCAATCATCGGTCCTGGTCAATCCGAAGATCTGCATCTGCAAGTAGCCGAGCGTTTCATACGGCGAAAAGAGCATCCATGGGTTGTATTCCCCGAGAATTTCCATGCTTTCTGGATCCATGCCCCGACGGACCTGGGAGGCCAACCAAAGGACTTGATAGGAGACGGCACCAATCACCCAAAATGCGAACCATGCGAAACCCGCGTAGCGGCTCTCCTGCGTCAAGGAGGACATGGCCAACGCGACCGCCGTGGTCGGGATCATGAGCACCAGCGTGGCGGCCAGAATTCTTAAGGGCAGGTCCCACGTCTGAGCGATCGCCCACGAATCGGTCGACAGAAACAATCCGGCAACATAGATCAATAGGGACGGCACGGCCGCCATCATGAACAGCAGGAAGAAGACGATACCTGCCTTGCCCGCGATGTATTCCGCCGGCGTCAAGGGTCTCGACAAATACAACAGATACCCCTTGCTTCGCAGGTCGTAGCTGACCAAACGCGGGGCCACCAAGCCCAACACGAGAATCATGCCGAAGGCTTGCGGATAACGAAATAGGACAAACAAAAGGTACGACCATGCGAAGTGTCTGGCCTGGGCTGGATCCTTGGCAACTTTCTGAACATCGACCCCCGCCCGTTCCGCGACCGCACGCGCTCGAGGGGTGCGCAACATCGCTTGCATGGCCTCCCTGGCCGAAGACTGATCCAAAGTTTGTTCAAACGCGCCGACGAATGCACCGACGACCAGGGCAGGAATGGTCATGAACAACAAGATGCGCTTGAGCCATGCGTTCCGCCAAACCAAGCGAATGCCCGTTTCGGCAACCACCAGCCCTCGCGTCCAGCGCGGCGTGCGCGTTCCATCCCAAGGGCGATAGCCCACATCCAAAATCGGCATCGGACATCAACCTCTCACACGTTTCGTGTCGTCGTCGCACGGTAATTTCATGGACTCGGTAATTTCATGGACTCGGTGCTTTCATGGACTCGGTGTTTTCATGGAAACCGCGTCCAGGAAGGCTTGCTCCAACGAGTTTCGGGAGGGGGCCACACGTTGGATCAGGACATTCGACTGCCGACTGGCACGCCAAATCGCCTGCAGGATCGCATCCCCTTGGCCTGCAACGCGAAGCTCGCCAGGACCGGAACGCTCGACCGCGATGCCTTGGTTAGCAAGCGTTTGGTGCAGACGCTCGACATCCGAAACCACGCTGATCTGTAGTCCTGCCTGCGTTGGACGCTGCAGATTTTCCAGGCTGTCCACTACGCAGACTTGACCAGCGGCCAAGATCACGACGCAATCGCACACGCGTTGAACGTCGTGCAGAATATGGGTGGACAACAGAACGGATTTTCCTTTTTCATGTGCCAAGACTGCAATGCGGTCGAGCAGTTGCTCGCGCTGGGCGGGGTCCAAGCCCGTGGTGGGCTCATCGAGAATCAGCCATTGAGGATCGTGGACCAATGCCTGCGCGAATTTCAGCTTCTGACGCATCCCCGTCGAGTAGGTATCGACCGTGCGGTATCGCTCTTGGCCCATGTCGCAAAAGTCAGCCACTTCGTGCGAGCGCCGCAAAGCTTCGGTCGATTTCAGGCCCGAGAGCCGCGCCATCATCTGGATCGATTCGATCCCCTGCAACCCTTCGATGAAGCAGTCATCCTCGGGAAGGTACCCGACTTGATCGCGGAGGATTCGCACGTCCTCGGGCCATCGGCATTCCAAAACACGGCCGGAACCGGCATCGACTGAGACCAAGCCCAGCAGGGCCTTGATCAATGTACTCTTGCCCGAACCGTTCGGCCCCAGCAACCCTACGATACCGGTGGGCAAGTCCAACGAAACATCTCGCAGGGCTGGATAGGTGCCATACCATTTCGAGACGTCGCGAATTTCCAAAACGTGTCCGTTGCTTAAAATCTTGTGTGCCTTTCAAGAGGGATTGCAGCTAAGGCAATGTTTGATCGCTCGCCATCCCGCCTGGCGTTTGGCAAACGGTGATGGGTAGTTCGCGACGGATGCTCAAGAATTGGAAAGGGAGTGGAAATTGCAATGAAAAGTTCTTCTGAGGATTGCTACAATGCGGACATGACCAAACCCACTCTCGAATGCGGAAGACTGCCGGAGCATTGTAATCCAACGCCACTTCGCGGAGGGATCGCCCGAACAGCGATCCGAAAAACCGCCTGGAAGCCACCCATAGGACGAGGCATCGCTAGCGCGCTCGGATGCTGCGCGCGGTTGGCCATTGCCGGCCTTTTGGCCGTAAACAGCGGGATGGCGCAAGAGGTTTTGCAGTCGGCGATGCCGCCGGAACCGGCCCCCGAAGTCCTTGCGGCCCAGGATCAACGGGTCGACGCCATGCGTGAAGCGGCGTTGGCCACCGTTGGGGTTTTTGGAATCGACGGCCAAGGAGGTGGGAGCGGCGTTTGCCTAACTGCCGACGGGTACGTGCTAACCAACTTCCACGTTTCCAGCCCCTTCGGCGCCCGCATGCGATGCGGGTTGAACGATGGCAAGATGTACGAAGCCGTGGTGGCCGGGATCGATCCGACCGGAGACTTGGCCGTCCTCAAAATGTACGGCCGAGACGACTTTCCGGTAGCCAAGATCGGCGACAGCGACTTGGTCCGCGTCGGGCAATGGTGCTTTGCCGCAGGCAATCCCTTCGTCCTGGCCACCAATTTGCAACCCTCCATCACGTACGGTTTGATCAGCGGGGTTCGCCGCTACCAGTACCCATCGGGGACCATTCTCGAGTACAGCGACTGCATCCAAACCGATGCCGCGATCAATCCTGGCAACTCGGGTGGCCCGTTGTTCAATGCGGACGGGGAACTGATCGGTATCAACGGACGCTGCTCTTTCGAAAAGCGGGGCCGTGTCAATGTCGGTGTCGGCTATGCCATCTCGATCCGACAAGCCATGAACTTCTTTTGGCACTTGCGATCCGGACGCATCGTCGATCATGCAACCCTAGGGTTCACCGTGGCCACCGACAATCGTGGGCGGGTCGTGGTTTCCAATATTCTCGAATCGAGCGATGCCTACCGTCGCGGCCTTCGGTATGGCGACGAAGTCCTCCGACTGGCCGACCGCGACATCGCCACCACCAACCAACTCAAAAACGTGCTCGGAATTTTTCCCGATCGATGGCGAATCCCACTTCGCTTTCGCAACGACACCGACATTGTCGAAACGTCGATCCGACTGCAGAGTCTGCACCTGCCAATCGAGCTCGAGGAGATCGTCCAAGGAGAATCGACCGAAGTCCCAAAGCCACCGCCGCGAAGCCCGCAGGATGAGCCCAAGGAGAAGGACAAGGATCTGGCCGAAGATCCTGCGGCCGTCGCCTCGAGCGAAGAAGTCAAACCCAAAGATCCGTTGGCCGATCGCTTTGAAGAGCGACGTGGATTCGGCAATTACTACTTCAATCGTGTCGAACTGGACCGCGTCGTTGGCTGGACCGCTCAGCGAGGATCATGGCCTACGCCCGGTGAACACTGGACGATTGATGGCTCGATTGTCGGCGAAACCACCTCGGTACGCATGGAGGCCGACAATACGTCGGTTTACTTGACGATCGATGGCAAGTTGGAAACGGTCGATTCCAAAAAAGGCTGGACGCCATGGATTCAACAGCAGTCGCCCCTGGCGCTGGGGCTCGGGCTACGGGTCTGGCAGCAATGGCATCAGGTGGGTCCGCGGCGGATGGGTGAGGCCATCTACATCGGGCGCAGCCCGGTTCTCGGTCAATCCGAGTTGCTCGATACGACGCGAATCACGTTGGGTGAGATCGAAGCCATGGTCTACACGTCTCCAGACAACGGAGACATCGTTTGCATCGAGTTAACCACCGACAACCAATCCGATCCTGCCGAAATCTATTTCGAAAAGTATCAGGCCATCGATGGCCGCCAGTTCCCTACGCAAGTCCGACTGGTGTTCGGTTTGGAGAATCGATTGGCGGTTTCCATCGACACCGCCCAGTGGAACGAAGTGCCAGCCGTGGAAGGAGCCAGCCAATGACGTGGAATTCACGCCAAGAGTCGTTTCAAGATCCAGCGATCTTTCCATGGTTTTGCTGCGTCCTAGCCATCGCGCTGAACACCGCTCCCGACACGATGGGGTTCTGCAACCAACTCCGAGCCGTCGACCCCGAACTCACGACGTCGGCCACCGACCTCACTTTGGAGCAACTACTTGTTCAAAGCCAACGCTCGGTCGTCAAGTTGTACGGTGCGGGAGGTGCACGCGGTTTGGAAAGTTATCAAACCGGTGTTGCTATTGGCGACGGATCGTTGATCTTAACGAGCTGGAGTACAGTTCTGGACGTAGATCAGGTGCGGGTGGTAACGTTCGATGGTCGGCGGCTCGACGCCGAAGTTGCGGGCGTCGATCCGCAATGCGAACTCGCCTTGCTACGCGTTCCGGACTCTGGACTCCAGGGCTTCAACCTCGATGCGGAGGTTCAAGCTCGGGTCGGACAACGTGTGTTCGCCATCACCAACCTGTTCGGCATTGCGGCAGGTAACGAATCGTGCAGCGCTCAGAAAGGGGTGGTCATGGCCATCGCCCCTTTAACGACTCGCAAAGGCTCGATGAAGACCCTGTACCAAGGCCGCGTGATCGTGATCGATGTCATGACCAACAATCCTGGGGCTGCCGGCGGCGCACTGATCGATCTATCGGGTCGATTGGTCGGGGTCATCGGCAAAGAACTAAAGGATGAACAATCGGGTATTTGGCTCAACTATGCTCTTCCTATCGACGTGATCAAGGCTTCGGTCGATCGCATCCTGTCGGGCCAAACATCGATGGCCACCTCCGCCGCCGCGACGGTCGCCGAACCCCACTTGCTGTCGCAATTGGGGATCGCATTGATTCCTGACGTACTCCCAAAAACACCCGCCTTCGTCGATTGGATACGCGACGATTCCATCGCTGGGCGGAGCGGAATGCAAGCCAATGACTTGATATTGCTGGTCAATGACATTCGCGTCGATTCTCGCAAGGGACTCGAACGCATCCTGTCGACCATCAACCGCAGCGACTCCCTTCAACTGCTGGTCCAGCGAGGCCAAGAGTTGATTCGCATTCAGATCCGTCCGTAAATGAACCCTCACCCCCCCTCAGCAACCTCGATGCGATTGAACGAAACGATTCGTAACCAAGTACTCGACGCGATGACATGCTTCGGGTGTGCTGTCTGCCTGTACCTATGTCTCGCGGATCAAACCGCTCTAGGCCAATCGTCGTTGGCGAACCTGGAACAAGCGGCGTTTCAAACGGCGACTTTGCATGCCCAAGACTCCATCGTGCAAGTGGAAACGTTTGGCGGATCGGAGTTGGTCAAGGAACAGATTGTGGCCACGGGCCCGTCGAGCGGGACTGTCGTATCGGCCGATGGATGGATCGTGACCAGCACGTTTCAATTCCGAGGCCAACCGGCTTCCATCACAGTCGTGCTCCCCAATGGCGAGCGGCGAGCGGCCAAATTGGTGGGGAGTGATTATAGTCGCGAACTAGCCCTTCTGAAAATCGACGTCGATGAACCACTCCGACCCATCCAACCCAGTCCGTCAACGGATTGGAAGGTCGGCCAATGGGTCATGGCCTTGGGAAAAACCTTCGATGCCCAGACCGCCAGTTGCAGCGTCGGGATCTTGAGTGCACAAGGCCGCGTATGGAATAAGGCCATCCAATCCGATGCAAAGATTTCGCCGCAAAACTATGGCGGTCCGCTGGTCGATCTTCGCGGACGGGCCATGGGGATCCTGACACCGATCAATCCCGGCATTGTCACCGAAGGGGAGGTCGAACAGTGGTACGACTCAGGCATCGGTTTTGCGATCCCCATGCAAGATATCTTGGACCGCCTTCCGGTTTTGCAATCGGGCACCGATATCTATCCTGGCAAAATCGGATTTCGATGGCGGACCCTCGATGAATACGCAGGACCAGTGGTTTTGCAAGGCGTGACGCCAGGTTCGCCAGCTGCCAAAGCAGGCATCAAATCGGGGGACACCATCGTGGCCGTCGGTCGGACGAAAGAGGAACTTCGGACGATCGATAACCATTCGCAGATGAAGCACATCCTCGGGCCACTCGATGCAGGGCAATCGTTGAGCATGCGAGTTGACCGGCAAGGTGAGCAACAAACCTACGAATGCATCTTGGTCAAAGACCTACCCACGTATCGCGAACCGTACCTGGGTGTATTGACCGATACGACGCTTGGGGCAACCCACGCAACGATTGTTAGCGTCGTCCCCGAATCCCCCGCATTGGCTGCAGGCTTGGCCATCGGTGACGCGATCGTGGCCATTGCCGGCGAGGTCGTGGATGCCGATCACGCGATCGATACGCGTTTGGCATCGCTCGACTACCGTGAAAAGATCGATGTCGAAGTCCGAGGTGCAGACGGCACCCTACGCACGGTAAATGTCCAGCTGCAATCCCATCCGGACAATGACCTAGAGTGGGACTTCAAGGCGCCCACACACGAACCGACCGCCGGGGATTTAGCCGACACGGCCGCCAAGGGAACGGTGCAACTGCCTCTAGGCGATGTCAAGAACAAGGCGTTTGCCATCGTGCCGTCGACTTACATGTCGAGCGTGCCGCATGGGCTGCTGATCTTGTTCGCCGATGCCGGAGTCCAAGATCAGAAACTATGGAGCGATGCCTGGGAGCCTTTTGCACGCGAGCATCGATGGATCATTGCCGTCGCCCAATCGTCCGATGAGAAAGGCTGGTCGTTCGACGAGGTGGAGATCGGATTGCGACTGCAATCCTACATGACGCAAACCTATTCGATCGATCGTCGTCGCATCGCGAGCGGTGGCATCGAGTCCGGGTCGCTATTGGCGTACATCAGCGCCATGCAACTGCCAGAGATTTACCGGGGAGTGTGGTTGTCCAACCCCAAGCTTCCCAACCGTTTCCGGATGGCTGCTTGCGAACCATTTAAGGCAGTTCATTTCTTCGTCAACGGCAGCGAGAAGTCATTGGAACGCTTTGTGGAGATCGCGAGGGCGGGCGGGTATAGTGTCCAACAGAATGGAACGACACTCGAACCTGCGAAGCTTCCCGAGTCCCCTGTGCTAGGACCGCTGCAGCGCTGGTTGCGGTTGCTCGAGGCGTACTGATGCCCAGCCCACGCATCTTGGCTTTGGCCTCTGGCATCGTGCTATTGGTCTTGGGATTGTCGTTGCGGTTAGCGCCGCAGGTGTGGGATGGCCAACGCTGGTTAGCGACCGATTCGCTGAGCAAGGTGGGACTGGTGTTGGTTTGCACGTGGCTGGCGTGGCCCGCCCTAGAATCGATCCGCCGCATCCCCGGTGGTCCTGGTCTACTGATCGCATGCACCGTGGTCTTCGGATTGTTCCTATACCGACCCAAGACGCTGCTTTTGACTGGCCCGTTCCTTGCGGTGGCGATTGCGGTTGCCTACGTGAGAAGTTGGATAAGACGACCTCGATCGAAGTAGAATTCAGGAGTGGCGAATCATTTTAGCGGCCCACAAGGCTTTGCCATTTGCGGGATTTCCACATGAACTCAGGAAAAAATCTTGACTGGCTACGCGATTACCGTTAGGTTGAAATTACTCTCTGAAACTTGGCAGAAATGTCGTTCCTTTCTTTGGAGTTGATCGAGCAATCATGGGATCAAAATCCACTTTAAGCATTCTTTGTCTTGGGGCTTGTAGCTTAGCTATTGCCCCCCCCCCCGAAAGCTGTCCTCAGCGCTAGCAGGTCCAGGTCTATTGTCGGCAACGACGGCGGCCCAGGAGGGGGTGATTGGCTCCCGACTACGATTGACATGAAGTGCAAGAGCGATGATTGCCCGAGTACTTTTGTCGATTGTGTTCTCAACGGCAACGGATTTTGTCCTAGCTGGGTCGCAACTCCAGTTGCTCATGTAGGTGGAAACAGTTGCAAGCACGATCCTTCAAGCTGGTTTTGGCAGTGCCGCCAGAAAGCTACTATTTCCTGTGCAACTTACTCTGCCGGCTGCCAATTCGATTCAGAAACCGGTATGTGTGAGGTGGTTTCGGGTTCGGGATCGCTTCTCACTCCGAAGGATTGCGAAGCGTGGTGACCGAGCTAGCGAAGTTTGAGAGATGAAGGGAAATAGTTTATGAGAATTCCGCTCAAGAATGCGATGTGTTTGATCGCCGTTTTTTTGGCTCTCCAGCTGCTTGCAACCAGAGATGCTTTCGTTTTTGCCCAGGAGGTCCAAGTTCAAATTCGCGGTGACGTGACGCACCTTCAAAAGATCGTCTCAGCGTACGACGATCTCAAGGTTCGTATGGCCACGTACAAGCTATCAGGGAGCTGGGAATATGAAAGTTACTCAAGCCCTTTTCAAATTCTTAGCGACTGCACGATTGCGCATTACGATCAACGCTACCTTGTCGAAATGGCACTAACCGTGAAGGGCGAGGACGGCGTGCGAAAAGCGAATCATTATCAGGCGAAAGATTTTGCTGAAAGCGTTAATCTCAGAAAGGGCATCATCACGATTATACGTCGACCCGCCAATTACCGCAGCTTGCTTCCGTGGCAATCCCTGTCCGGAGCGATTCGCGCCACTCCAGATGTGGATGTATTGCGAGTTGGCTTGTCAGGCGAAGAGTTTTCTGCCTACTTCATCCCGGAGAGAATGCGTGGCACGAGTCGTGTCTTGAATATTGAGACGGATAGTGAAGGAAATATCACGGTGATTAGGGAATTTTCGACCTACAAGATGATTTTCTATGCGCCAGCCGAATTCGGAAACTTAATTAGTAAAGTTGATTACGAAGGCTTTCCTGCAAACGAAAAATCAGCCGCATTGCGAATTCGCACGGGCTGGCAGTCCCTTCCCGACGTGGGTTGGATCCCGATGGAACAGGAATACACAATGATTTCTCGCAAGGGTGACGACAAAGCATGGCGGTGGAAGATCACGGAATATTCCGCGCATGCCACCGAAAGCGATGTTGAGCAGCCATCCCTTCATGCACCTGCGGGTTGGAAAATTGTCGACGATGCAACCAAAGAGTTTATCGTTGTCCAAGGTCAGGATAGCGCGAAAATCCGAGGAATGCTTGACTCCGTTGACGGCACACCCATCAACGAGCCATGACCAAACTTCCTAGAGCATCCAGCTTGGATCGTATTTCCGTCATGTTGAAAGCCGGCTTGCTTGTGCTATGCGTTACTGTTGTGAGTAACTCGATTGCCCTGGCCGAGGACGCCGATGCCGCCAGCCGATGCGGTGTTGATTGCGTCTTTCTCGTAGAACAGCATTTTTTTGTCGGTAATGGTGACTACTCCCAATTGCTGAAGGAGCTGCAGCCGATTGGACCGAATGGTCTTGATTTGGAATCCATGAAATCCCACCTCGTGTCCCGGGGATTGCATGCCGTGAACGTAGAAACGACTCCACATAAATTGCTGGAATGGTCGCGAGAACAGAAGCAGGAATTGGCCGTCATTGCGCATTTAATCAAAGGGCACTATGTACTACTTCATTCTGTTGAATCTCAAGACGCCTTTCGGGTCAAAGACGCCTCACGACTCGTCGAGGCGTCCGTCAAGGGAGACGAGTTCTCCGGATATTTTTGTGTCTCCTCTAATCGCGCCATCCGTCTGCCAGGCGGGAATTCCTATCGCTTATTGACCACTGTTTCCGTGATCGGACTCCTGGTTGCCATCACGATCGTTTTGTGGAGAAACAAACACCGAAGAATCGCCGGAACGCGGATGGGATTATTGTTGACGGGATTTGGGTTTTCTATTGCTCTTGGATGCTCCAACGAAAAACTTGAGAAAGCACCTTCAGGACTTAGCGATCAATCTCCCCCCGTAGGTTTTCAGGTTTTCGAATCGCCGGTCATCCATCTGGGTGAGATGCCGCAATCGACGGAAATCCAATCCCGAAAAATAGAAATAGAAATTCCGAACAATCCGCAACCCGATGAAATTTTCGTCAAGACATCGTGCAATTGCGTCATTCCAAGACTTTCTTGGCTGCCCGACGATAAAAAATGGGAGCTAACGATGTTTCTGACGGCTAAGGAGTTAGGCGAATCATCGGCCCAAATTGAGGTCACAAATACGCGTGAAAATCTGTCAGATTCTGTGGTCGTCCGGTTCAATATTGTGGGAACCCACAGTTTTGAACCACGATCCATAGACTTTGGCGAGGTGGAGAGAGGCAAGGTTTATGCAAAGGAGAACTCACTTTCATTGCATGATTCTGAAATATCCACTGCGGTTTCCGATCTCCGATTGACAGTACTTGGTGGGTCCAATGCAATTCGCATTACGCCAATTGGAAACCAATATCGCTTGGAATTGAAGGCCGACGGAGACGCTCCAGCTGGAGTGCACTTGGCGACGATTCAGGCATACCTGGATGACCAATTGATTTGCTCTGGATCCGTGTTTTGGCGAACAACCGAGCAACTTGATTTGTCAAGGAACCCAAAATGACTCTCCACGCAAAAAGTGGATTTACGCTTCTAGAATGCATTATTGCAATCGCGTTAATCACCATTCTTATATTCTTGACTTTGCTCGGAGTCCATGCCGTACGTGAACAATCACGTTCAACACAATGCAAAAACAATATTCGGCAGTGGTCGATAACAATCTTGCAACATGCCGACCTCAAACGCAGCTATCCAAGCAACGATGAACGATTACCGCAAGACGACGGTCATTCACTGGGAGCATATCTCTCCCTCGTGCGAATGATCGAAGGAAATTTTGAGCGATATCGCAAGTACGATCCGCCTAACTTGATCCTGCACAACGAACCATTCGCACATCCAGCTTACGCGTATTGTCCCTCCGAATTCCAGCCCGGTATCATCAATTACCGCTTCAATACAGGCTCAGAAGGAAAGCGCGGCTTCACTCGTCGTTTTATGGAACATGCGAACGGTCCCTTTGTTGCCACGGGTCCTGACGTTCGAACAACACGCGTCACGGATGGACTGAGCAACGTCGCGTCGGTATCGGAGCGGCAAGCAATTCCGTCAGGAAATCATGAAACGATGCTCCGATTCGCTCGGACGAACCGCAACGTGTACAGCAATCTCACACCGGACGATTATGCTCCGTGGTGCGATCAAGCGGGATGGGCCAAACGCGAGTTGCAGTATGTCGCTCTACCGCACGGAACACACTTTGACGCCATTTATTACAGTCATATCTTAGGTCCAAATTCGGCGCATAAAGATTGTTACTCCTCTAACTTGGAGTGGGCAATCGACCCAAGGAGTTTTCACTCGGGAGTGGTCAACGTAGGTTTTCTTGATGGGCGAGTGATAAGCGTCTGTGATTCTATTACGATCACGGTCTGGCGAGCGTTGGGAGGGATCGACGATGGAACCATCGATCCGGATTCCATGGGTTCTGAATGATCGAAGATGCTCGAGATGCAATAGATTCTCGCCTAGAGGCATGTTGTCGCGCTCGTCCGACCAACTTCTGGCAGAGCCACTGCTATGGTGCCGTGAACTTCAGATAAGATGGTGCCTTGTTTTCACTCAGCCCCATTCAATTTTCCGAGGATTCCTCCCACCATGAGTCGCTTTTGTCGATCCCTCGTTATGTCTCTATGGCTCGCCTGCCCTGCTGTTGCGTTGGCACAGTCTGAGAATGCAACAAAGCCATCTCCGAGTCCGGTTCGTATGGGAGCGGGTCTGATGACCTTCGACACGGTACCCGGATGGGGACTGCGCCCCGATGGACAATCGGCTATCGGCCCAACCCATGGCGCGGTGGTCATCGACAAGTCTGGAAACATCTACACCAGCGCTGATGCGGGTGTGTTTGTTTTTTCACCGGAAGGCAAAGTCATCCAAAGCTATCTCGGCGAAGAATATAGTCGCTGTCACGACTTGGAGATTCGGTCCGAAGGCGATCAAGAATTCATTTACGGTGCGAGAAATGCCGACGCGGAAGGCATCAAGTTCAATGCGGCCACTGGGGAAGTGGTATTGAGGCTCAAGTACCCCGAGGAGTCGGGACTCAACCTCAAGCAATTCAATCCAACCGCCATCACCGTCGCCCCCAATGGCGAAATCTATCTCTCCAACGGGTATGCGAGCAACCACATCTTTCGCTACGACGCAAACGGCAAGTATCTCAGTCACTTCGGTACCCAAGGCAACGGAATGAAGGAATTCAACACCGCCCACGGCATGACACTCGATTCACGGTATGAACCCGCTCGCTTGCTGATTTGCGACCGCAATCATCAACCCAAAGGGCGACTCGTACACTACAGCCTTGACGGAGAATTCATCGAAGAAGTGGCAACCGGCCTGGGCATGCCAACTTCGGTGGCCATCCAAGGCGACTATGTGTCGGTCCCCGACTTGAACGGCCGTGTGGTGATCTTGGACAAGACCAACACGATCATGGCCGTGCTAGGATACAACCCCGACCCTGCCAAGGGTGGCAACTACAACATCCCCCAGAATCAATGGGTCGAAGGCATCTTCAGCGGCACTCACGGCTCCTACTGGGACGCGGACGGAAATCTTTACGTCCAAGACTGGAACGTTTCAGGTCGGATCATGAAACTGGTGCGAGTGAAGTAGCCCGCCCACCCGTCATCCAAAACTTGCCCAACCCCCGAATCTAGAAACTCACCATGAAACCCATTTCCTTTGCAACGCTCGTGATGGCACTGTCTCTGCATGTGTCCACCGTCTATTCCGAAGATGCGCTTGACTGGACGTCTTGGCGAGGCCCTCACGGGCATGGCTCCATCGACACAGGAAAATTTCCTGACTCGATCGATGCACAACGGACCCTTTGGAAGACCGAACTTCCCGGGAAAGGTTGCTCGACACCGATCGTTTTCAATGAAGAGATTTATCTGACGGCTCCTGCCGAGGGCATGGACTCGGTCCTGTGCTTGGACACCGATGGACAACGGCGTTGGATTACAACGTTTGATCAGGAGGATGCAGGAAAACATCGCAATGGCTCTGGCAGCAATGCCTCACCTGTCACGGACGGCAAGGGAGTTTTTGTCTACTTCAAGAGTGGCACCTTTGCGGCCTTGGAATTGGACGGCGGCGTGCGATGGAAGCACGACATCGTAAAAACGTACGGCAAAGACACCCTCTTTTGGGATCATGGCACTTCGCCAGTTTTGACCGAAAAGCATGTTGTTTTGGCAAGCATGCATCAGGGGGAATCTTGGTTAGCCGCGTTTGATAAAACCACCGGGGAACTCGCATGGAAGGTAGCTCGCAATTTCAAAACCCCCACCGAGTGTGACCACGGCTATTCCACGCCATTGGTCATCCAGCATGGTGGAAAGGAATCGATCTTGGTTTGGGGAGCCGAACATGTCACCATTCACGATGCATCCAATGGCGAAGTCACTTGGTCCTGCGGCAATTTCAACCCTGAAAAGAATCAACTATGGCCGGCGATTGTAACTCCCGTGATTGCGGACAATACGGTCATCATCGCTTACGGACGCAACGATCGTGGGATCCCGCGACTGTACGGCATCCGATTAACGGGCAGCGGCGACACGACCGCTACCAATCATGCATGGATGCGCAATGATGTCGGCACATTCGTTCCGACGCCTGCAATTTACCAAGGGCAAGTTATCTTAGTGAGGGACCACGGCGAAGTGGAAAGTGTTGCTCCGAGTACTGGGGTTACGCAATGGAAGGGCGCCTTTCCGAAGGGCCGCTCCAATTTCTACTCATCACCGCTGGTGGCTGCCGGCAAACTGATCGCTCCTCGTGAGGATGGTGTCGTCTTCGTCGCCAGCATCCAAGATGGAAACTTCAAGGTACTATCGGAAACCGATCTTGGTGAACCGGTCATCGGATCTCCGATCCCCCTTGGCAACCGTATCTTGATCCGCGGTGAGCAGCATTTGTTCTGCTTCGGCGAATAGCACGCGATCGGGGCCAGGCGTTATTGGTCTGGATTCTCAATGAGTGATCTGAGCCTTGCGCCTAGTGGTTCCGGGAATCTAACAATCCAGCTCTCGTCCAAAAGGCCAACATCAATCATGTCCAGGAGGTGAACACGGTCTTTGAGTCGAAACGAATTCAGTAGCTGATCTCCAACGACGGTCAGTGGTACGTTCATTCCATCTCCTTTTATAGAAGTTTAGCACAAAACCCCTTCACCGATCGCTGATCGTTTAGCGACTAGCCGGGAGGCATCGGAGGTCGATACTGCGAATCCCTTCGCTGCGATTCCGGACATGAGCAATGCGAATTGAATGGTCGAATGCAAAGGGAGTGGGGCTGGGGTGATAAGCGTACCTCACACGGGCGCCTGGCGGCTTGTCGTTAAACGAGGTGCTCTAGGACTTGAGGGTGCGGAGTGGGCCAAAACCGATGATCGGCAAGCCAACGACTCGCGATGCATACTCGCGATAGGGTTCCCCCACGTAGCGGATCATGCGCCGGTCCTTGAAGTAGCTGCCTGCGTAAATGTACAGTGTCCAAACAATGGTCAAGATGGCATGGTCGAGTGTCATCACGGGCGTGAACCAAATCAGGCCTAGAAAGCTCATGTACACTGGATGGCGCATGAAGCGGAAGGCACCCTTCGTAACAAATGGTCGCACCGGTGGTTTCGACTGAATGGCCCAGTACCACCACTGCGTGAATCCCGTTTGATAGCCCATCCCGGTCAGCCATAAACTGTAAAGAAGTGCTATCCAGGAAGCATAAAAAAACGCCAACACGGCGTACTCTGTCCAACCAGTGGCTCGCCACAACACCACCGTACTCCCACCCCAAAAGTGAAACATCAACAGAAGCGTTACGCAGGTCGTCACGCAGTGAATACAACCCAATAGGCCCGCAGGAATGTATCTCTTGAAGCGCGATTGGATGGGCGGGGCCAACAACAGGCTATGCGGAACCGCAAATCCGACGGCTAAGAGCATATCGGTCCACCACCATCCCGGATCCCAAGTCGTGACCCCAAAACGCAGGAACAGGAATAGAAACACAACGGTGTACAAGAAGAGCAGCTGAGTCCCGACTCCAAATGCCAACCCGACCAGTCGGCCGGCAGTCATGGATCCCGACTCGTTCGCAATGATCTTGGAAGATGTGTTCGAAAACTTAGAGGCTTGAAGTTGTGCCGTCCCGTTCAATTCCTTTTCTCCGCGATAAAGTATCCATACTCCATGGCTCCGGATCGATAGGCATTCAAAATCGCATCGAAATGATCCAGAAACAACACATGATTTTTGCCCAATACCCGGGCCAGAAATCGCACGCCCGTCCGTTCGACACGACGCTTGCAAATCTCCCAAGTCCGCTCGACCTGCTTGGTCCAGATGCCAGTTTGAAGGACCTCGAACCCAGCGTCTTCAAACCAGCGAGTGTAATCCGATTGACTTCCGAGAGACGGGCAAAACATTCCTTCGCAAACGCGCATGGCTTGATCGTCTTGCTCCGCCGTCATCGGAGCTTCTCCCGCTAGCCAAGCGAGCAGCGCGAAACGCCCGCCCGGTTTAAGCCAACTCGCCGCGCGGCGAAAGAAAGCTGGCTTATCAAAAAGGTGTTCCGTGCACTCGATGCTCCACACGAAGTCCGCCGATTCCGGTTCGAACACAATGGACTCGGCGTCCGCGCATCGAAAAATGGGTCGGGGCGCAACCCGTTGCAAAAATGCGCTGGTGGTCGCCCATTGCTTCTGGACAGGACTGAGCGTGACTCCTGTCACGGCGCATGCCAAGTTCTTTGCTAGCCATATGCTGGAACCACCCATGCCGCACCCGATGTCGTAGACGGTGGCTCCTCGTTGGATCGAAGCCAAAGCCGCGAGGCGCTGCGTGAGTTGTATTTGAGCAACGGACGGGGATTCGTCAGCCTCCCAATAGCCGTGATGGATATGGGGTCCCCAAAGCAATCGATAAAAGAGAGTACTGATATCGTAATGGTTGCGGATGACTCGCTTCTGGATGGAGGGGCATTCAATCATGGCGACGGTGCCACCCATAAATCGCCGAGAATAATCAGTTCGTCTTTCACGCCAACGGCTCCCATCATCTTGCTGTAAGGTTTGATCCCATAGTCCGACTGTAGGATTTTGAATGCACCACGGATGTGTTGCCAACCGTCCTTGAGCTCCATGTCGCATACAAACTCAATGGGACGTGTGCTCTCATGAAGAGTGAATTCGCCGGCCATTACGAACTCTGGCAACTTCCGCTTGCTCGTACGCCCCGTGGACCGAAGCGAAACGCTTTCCAATTTTGCTTCTGGGAATTTCTTTACCCATAGGACTTCCTCGCCTCGCATGTTCTCATTGACCTTGGTGCGGGTTGCGGCGTCGGTCTCGCCTTCGAGCCCCAGGTACTTCCGCGCCTGAGGTCCGTCTGCATCGAAACTGGTCATGTCGAAGATCAGTGTCCCTTTTGCATCACTCCGTTGGAACCATCGACCCGACGAGAGCTTGCCCTCGATGGCATGCGGATGGCCAACCACCCCGGACTTGTCCACAAAAATAAAAACCCGACTGAACTCAGTGTTCACATCGCCCGGTTGAAACGCGGGCGATTCGGTGGATGTCTGCGCGCACGCATGCAGGCTGAGCACCATGCAGAACGCGAAACACAATCCGAAGGAACGCTTCTCTTTTTCGTAATGCATTGCGACCATCGCTTGAACTCAGTCCTAAATGATTTGGCACCCACCGCATCGTCATTTACCTCGAGCATACAACTTATAACGATTGTGCTAGCGCTAGGGAAACAGCCATTTCCCCACTCGCCCGATCCTCGCGTCAGTTGTACGATAGAATCCGTGTCATTTCCCGTGCGATCAACGCTTTGTTCTTCCAAGAAAATCTTCAGGTGCCGTCTCATTCATTGCATTGGTTGAACAAGCTTTCCATTTCGTCACTTGTGATACTCGTGGCTTTGATGCCATTCGGCATCTGGGCAGCTGTGCATATTCCAATCGGCTCGGCGGATGTCCATCAGTGGTTGCCCGAAGGCCAGCCCGCGCGACAACGTTACGAAGATTTCATCCGTCGCTTTGGTAGCGATCAAGTCTTGATGGCTTCCTGGGAGGGTGCGACTCTCGACGATCCGCGGCTGGAGGAGTACGAGAAAACAATTCAACAGCGACCGGAGTTCGAACTTTACTTCGACAAGATCGTTTCGCCGCGGGACATTGTGCAGTCGATGGAGGAGCCTCCGTGGCAACTTGCACGCAACGAAGCGAGCGACCGATTGAGGGGCGTATTGATCGGACGCAGTGACACGACGGCACTGCTTTTGAGCGTGTCGGACCAAGGGGTCGCGCAGCAGCGTCAAACCATTGACTTGGTCCGCTCTGTGGCGGACCAAGTGCCGGGATTGGGCCGCGAGAAGCTTCGATTGGTCGGTACGGTCTATGAATCTTTCGCGGTGGACGAAGCTGCCGAGGCGAGCTTGAAACAGCTCGTGCTGCCATCGACGGTTTTAGGTCTGATGCTGTGCTGGTTCTGCTTTGGCCGGTTGCGAAGCGTGTTCGTTGTCATGCTGCTGGCTGGTATCGGTCAGATCGTGATGGTCGCTATGGTCTATTACTCCGGCTATCGCTTTAGCGCCGTGCTAATCGTGTTGCCGACGTTGGTCTTCATGCTGACGTTGTCGGGTGCGGTTCACTTGATGAACTACTTTCTCGAACATCGCGCCTCCGACGGTGGCCCCAGTGGATTGGCCGCGTTCGCGACCGGGTGGCGGCCATGCACGCTCTCAAGTCTGACGACTGCATTGGGCATGGCGTCATTGGTGACCAGTCAACTCTTTCCCGTACGACAGTTCGGTTTCTTTGCAGCGCTGGGACTGCTCGTCGCCACCGTGATTCTGCTGGTCGCATTTCCAGCCCTCTCCGACTGGGTATTTGGATTTAAGAAGTTATTTCCAAAATCCTCGCCTGAGAAGTTATTGCCAGCACTTGCCGATGCACCTCCACCTCCTACCGGTCGCTGGATGTCGATCCCGAATGGATGGATTCGCAGTTACGCAAACCTTCAAAGTCGCTTTGCGGTACCGATCGTGATCTGTGGCTTCTTGATTCTGGTATTCATGTGCGTGGGGCTGAGCCAACTGCGATCTTCGACCAAGTTCTGCGACATGTTTCCTGAAAATCATCGAACCCACACCGACATGACTTGGTTCGAAAATGAGATTGGTCCCATCGCCTCGGTCGAAATCCTATTGCGTTTTCCAGACACCAACTCCGGCAACATCCTCGATCATGCCCGGGTCATCCAGCGCGTTTCGAATCAGCTCAAGGTCAACGACGACGTGGGTGGCGTCCTGTCGCTGAGCGCATTCTTGCCAAAAATCCCTGATGCCAAGGGAGTCCGAGCCACAACACTTCGTTCGATCATTCGCAATCGTATCGAAGAAAACACGGATCGTTTGACGCGCGATGGACTGCTCTATCGCTCAGGTACGCAATGGGTTTGGCGGGTCATGGCCAAGGTCTCGGCCATCTCGGACAAAAGCTACGGTGAATTGACAAGTTCCGTCTCGCAATCGGTCGCTACGTGCCTTGCAGAGCTCGGCTCGGCAGGGCTACCAACACCCGAGGTCGAAACCACCGGACTATCGCCGGTGATGCATGAAACCCAGGTAACCATTCTGTCCGATCTCGGGTCCAGTTTCTTGTCCGCCTTCCTCCTCATCACTCCCATGATGATGATCACCGTTCGCAGTTTTCTGGGCGGACTATGGGTCATGATCCCCAACGTATTGCCAGTGACCATTGCCTTTGGCTGCATGGGATGGATGGGGTGGTCCCTCGACATTGCGGGTATCCTCACGGCTAGCATTGCCTTGGGCATTGCGGTCGACGACACATTGCATTTCGTGTGTTGGTATGCGGCAGAGCGCAGGGGAGGGTGCATGCCAAAAGAGGCGATCGAACGAACGCTCTCTGGTTGCTGCCCCGCCATGATCCACACCACCCTGATTTCCTGCGGGGCCATGGTTCCATTTCTATTCGCTGGATTTGTACCCACGCAGCAGTTCGCCATTCTGATGGTATGCATGCTGTGCTTGGCACTGCTTTGCGATTTGATCCTCCTGCCAGCGATTTTGCTTTCCCCGATCGGTCGATCGATCGCCGCTTCGGCAAGCCCGAAGAACACGAACGTCCTAGCTCCTTACTCTCGCGATGGTTACTGCGCCGCAAAAGGCTCCTGAATGAGATTGCAAAACCGCCATTTGGTTCCTGAACAAATGGATGCACCGGACCTGGATCCGGTGCTGCATCGTCAGGCTCTGGCGGGTCTACGGCGATTGAACTGGATCTGTGGAGCGAGCGATACGATCGCTCGCCGATTGCTGCGGATGGCCGAAGCGCGTGGCTTGAATTGCATTCGCATCTTAGATCTTGGCTGCGGTAGCGGCGATGTCGCTATCGATGTCGCGCAACGTGTCGGGGCCAAGATGGAGTGCAGGATGACCGGCTGGGACATGAGTCCGGTCGCGATTGAAACGGCTCGCGAGCAATGGGCTGCGACCCAATCGAAGTCCCCCAGGAGCGTGAACGTTCACTTCGAAGTGGCCGATGTCTTTGCGAATCCAGTTTCATCGGAGGCGGATGCTCCTGCGTTTGATTTTGTAGTGTGCTCGTTGTTTCTGCATCATTTCACGGACGATCAAGCCGTTGAGTTGCTTGGGAGAATGAAGCGATGGGCGCTGCATGGGGTGCTGGTCGATGATTTGATCCGTTCCCATTGGGGGTGGTTCCTGGCAACCACCGGTTGCCATCTATTCACTCGCTCGCCGATCGTGCACTTCGACGGTCCGCAATCCGTACGGGCAGCTTTCACACGCCAGGAAATGACAGCCATGGCGACTGCGGCCCAATTGGTACCCTGCACGGTACACAAACACTGGCCAGAACGCTTCCTATTTGCGTGGGAACGCTCACGATGAGAGATGTTGGGACGGCGGTGCAAAAGGGCATAACGTATCGAGATGCGGCCAACCTTAATTGGGATGTAGTGGTGGTCGGGGCTGGAGTCGCCGGAGCTGCGTATGCGGTCGCCGCCGCTCGCCTGGGTCAGAAAGTGTTGGTGATCGAGTCGCAAGCCTTTCCTCGCGAAAAGGTATGCGGTGGTTGCCTCAATCCACGCGCACAACGGCATCTTGAAAAGCTCGGGGTTTTGGAAGGGCTTCGACAAGCCGGCGCGGTCGCCATCGGACGAATGCATGTCCATGTCAGGAACCACGTTTCGCGATGGTCGGTACCGGCCATGCTCAGCGTTCGCCGCTCAACTCTGGATAGCATGCTCATGGCTCAAGCCATCGAGGCGGGAGCGGTGTTCTTAACCGAGACGCGTGGCACCCTCGAACCGCGAAGCGATGGTGAGGGAAATGATGATGATGGCATGCGGGCGGTTCGACTCACACCCGTCGCATCGCTCCAGCGTTCGACAGCATATTCAAGTGCCGCGGACTCAGGTGCCGCGGATTCGGAGAGCCAACGGGTTGTCAGCCCGCGTGTGGTGGTGGCGGCTGGGCTGTCCCGATCGGCGTTGCCACGCGAGGAGTCTTGGCAGGCCCACACCGCCGATGATTCACGTGTCGGAGTCCAGTGCTTGATCCATCGCGAACGACTGCCAGCGAATTTCCCAATCGATCAGGACCTGCACATGCTCGTCGGACGTTGGGGTTACTTAGGCATCGGTCCGGTCGATGGCGGTTGGCTTGATTTGGCCGCCGCTTTGGATCCTTCCACGATCAAGCGGGCGGGTGGAATTGGCCCATGTGTCCAATCCATTTTGGACGATTGCCAACTTTCCAGCACACTCGACCTTCGCAACGAAGCCTGGCTAGCAACTCCGTTGCTGACACGAGAATCGCAGCAGGTTGCCAACGATTGCGTCTTTCTCTTGGGGGATTCGGCGGGATATGTAGAACCATTTACTGGCGAAGGCATGTCCTGGGCGTTGGCGGGAGCCGAAGCCTTGTCTAGGCTAGGAGCATCGCAGACACACACATCACCTATGGCCAATCTCGAGCGGGATTGGAGTCACTGGGTGCATTCGCATCGCCGCAAACAGCAATCCCTTGCCAAATGGGTCGCGCGGCGGGCTCGGAGCTTGAGCGGCGCTCGCATGGTCTTGCAAGTGCTCGACTGGATGCCTCCGGTCCGTAATTTCCTCATTCGAAAGGCGATGCGATGACCGCATTTCTTTGGTCGATCGGCACCGCATTGCCAGAATTTGATATCGACCAGTCCGACGCGGCCAAGGTTGTGCAGGAAATAGGTATCAGCGAGCGTTGGCGCGATGCCTTGCCCGCGCTGTATCGCAAATCTGGAGTTCGCCGCCGTGGGTCGGTACTTTTGAACCGAGGTGGCGAGGGGACAGAAAACCGCCAATCGTTTTATCCGGTTGCCTCTCTGGAAAACCCCTTTGGTCCAAGTACTTCTGAACGGATGCAGGTGTATGCAAAATGCGCGGGGCCATTGTTGGAAACGGCCTGCCGCAACGCCCTCGATCCGTTGCATCTAGAACCTCAAAAGATCACTCATTTGGTGACGGTTTCATGCACTGGTTTTTTTTCGCCTGGAGTCGATCATCAACTGATCGAACGATTGGGGCTGTCTCGCGAAGTGCAGCGCACCCACGTTGGTTTCATGGGTTGTCATGGAATGATCAATGGAATGCGAACCGCCACCGCCATCGTATCGGCAGATTCGAATGCCCTGGTATTGGTAGGAGCGGTCGAGCTGTGTAGCTTGCATCAACAATACAGTGAGGATCCGCAACAATTGGTGGCCAACGCTTTGTTTGCGGATGGCGCCGCCAGCGCCGTGGTCGGGGGAGATCGGGCGACGTTTGGAGAAGAATCGACTGGCTGGACAATTCAGTCGAGTCGATCCTGCATGATTCCAGAATCGATGTCCCATATGGCTTGGTGCATCGGGGACCATGGTTTTCTCATGAAGCTATCGCCCGAGGTGCCGAAGATCATTGGCGAGCACCTACGGAAACCGATCCAGCAATGGCTGAGTGAACAGGGATTGGAATTGGACGCCATTCATGCGTGGGCGATTCATCCAGGAGGACCACGCATCCTCGATGCGGTTGAAAAAGCCTTGGACCTGACCCCCGAACAAATGCAAGGCTCACGCACCGTGCTCGCGGAACACGGCAACATGTCCTCACCGACGGTCTTATTCATCCTGGACCGCGTCTCGAAGCACTATCCGCAAGCCGAGCATGCCATTCTGTTGGCCTTCGGCCCTGGACTGCATGCCGAGATGATCTTGCTAAACAGAATGGCTCGCTAGCCGACAAATGCTTTCGCCAAACGTTTCGGCAAATTAAAAACGAGTTACTCCTAATCGCCTTGCGTTACTCGCTGCATTTCATTGGATGCAAAGCGGCGCCGCTCCTCACCACGCCCATCGCTCGACGCTCTGAGCGTGCCACCCGAGCCAGCTGCGCCAGCTGAGTCACGCATACCAGCCCGGTATTGCGCCTGGGTGGCACGTCCCTGAGTCTTCGAAGGGCGTGTCTGTGCCTCTTATGCAATGCACGAACCTGATGGCCGGGTCAAATAGCAAACTAACAATGAGCTACTCCCAAGCGCATCGCGTTAAGCGCAGCGGATATTGCCCCCGTGGAAACGCGATTGGCAAGGATTCAGCTCGATCGCCGTACGGCTGGCCCGGGAAACTCATTCGCTCGAAATCCAACGCGACCGAAAAACACCTGGCAGCTCCTCTGGCGGACCAAGGGATCCGAAATCCCTCCATGCGATTCGCTGCCCTGAAAGGGCAAAAGAACAACGTCTCCGATCCAAACGGCGTCCCGCTCTTGAAACCCTTCGTGATCAGTAGCCGACTACGTAGGAAATCGCAATGACGCCGGGCGGGAGAAACGGCGCGAGAAGAGGGTCGTACGCGAACACGAACAAGCGATCGCAAAGTAAAATGAGCAAATAAAAAAGCCCCGTCTGAACTTGCGTTCAGACGGGGCTTTTTAAAATCCGGCAATACCTACTTTCGCACTGGTATGCACTATCATCGGCTCGAAAAGCTTAACTACTGTGTTCGGGATGGGAACAGGTGATCCTTTTCGATATAGTCACCGGAAGAGAACCATGCAGGTGGTAACCTGCATGGCCCTATGTTGGATTGGTCTATGGCATGCGATAGAGATTCATCGGTATACGACTCGATTTGAGTGCAAGATACCGATGGTCAAGCGTTCGTCCGTTAGTAATGGTTAGCTGAACACCTTACGGTGCTTACACATCCATCCTATCAACCTGGTGGTCTACCAGGGGACTTTCGCTAAAAATAGCTACGAAACCTAGTCTTGAAGAGGGCTTCACGCTTAGATGCTTTCAGCGTTTATCCTTTCCATAGTTAGCTATCCAGCCGTGCCACTAGCGTGACAACTGGGACACCAGAGCTATGTCCAACCAAATCCTCTCGTACTAAGGTTGACCCTTCTCAAGTTTCGTGCGCCCACGGTAGATAGGGACCGACCTGTCTCACGACGGTCTGAACCCAGCTCACGTACCGCTTTCATTGGCGAACAGCCAAACCCTTGGGAGCTTCTTCACCCCCAGGATGCGATGAGCCGACATCGAGGTGCCAAACCGCCACGCCGCTG
>JBGSHV010000066.1:0-24345 GCA_041752005.1 Pirellula sp.
AGGACATCATGCGGTTGGCAAGTGCGACACGTTGTTCGACAAGTTGGCGTCGATCCTGGGCCAGCGCAGTCAATTCACGTGTCTCGGGGGAATTGGGAACGAGTTGCCTTAATTGGTCACGGTAGTGCTGCAGAAACTGCATGATGATCCTCGTGTAAATTGAATGGGTTTGAGCAACTTCGAGAAACTTTCCGCATCGAAGAACTTATTGATGGCCTTTGCAGGAGTGCTTCATCTGAGGATTCGTAAACGGAAAGCAAACCGATGGCTGCGAAGGTCTCGGGTTGGACTTCGTCGACTTGCAAAAGTGAGCGAGTCAGTCGCCAAAATTCGTCAGCCATTGGCTCGAAGGAGCATCCCACCGACCAATTCGGTGGAGTACAATCCGATAGTAATTCGCGCCGCACGTTTGTTTTCTTTGGCCTTCGTTCCGAGCTGGGGGCATGGCTCCCACTCAGGCCAGAAATTTGGTGGTGCGGATTACAATAAGTTGCGGATCGCGCGTTTCCTGATGGTAAGTTTTTTGGCCGCAACCGCGTGAATGCAGTCGTTCGTGCACAGAGCCGACGCAGACTGGATTTTGTCGTACTCGTACTCAGTGCAACGGTACTCGGACTCGTACTCGATGGCAGTTCGAACCTCGGCAATGCCAATCTTTGATCGGTTCGGTCTCTGTTGTTGCGGACCAATGCGCTGGATCGCTATACTGAATGACGACGAGTACGAGTACCGCTCGTCCGCCCGCGCAGACTCACTGACTACGAGTACGAGTACGAGAAAACGCACGAACATCTAAGAGTTTGACATCGCGAGCGACGCAGGAGCGGTGCCGATGCTCAAATTCTCTTTTCAAGATGCCCGGTTTCTTGTCAAGCGACTTTTTCGGGCTTGGCGATAGGGTTTTGCGTTGGAGTCGGGTCTGTCAGAACACGGGAGCTGTACGACTCTCGGTACATCTCGATAGGTGACTTGCCTGATTGACGATCCTTTGTAGCAGGCCGGTCGTGTCGCCAGTCGTGTGATTCGGCCGAACTTCGCACCGTTTTTTTCGGTCGAAACGTACCGCCAGACAATAGGATGCGCCGTGCTCTAAAACTCGTTGTACTAAATTGATCGGAGCTCGCATGCGGTGTCTTTACCCCGTGTCGTCGTAAGGTTGCTGTTGATGGGACGACATCATCACAGTGCTCGATTCGATTGTTACCGACGGCCACACGGTAGACGTAGGGTGCCAAGTACTTGAGCGTTGCCGTACCATCGCCGATGGGTTTGAGATCGACAACCCATTTCATATCCCACGCCTCCGCTGGCACTTTGTCGTAGAGTCCTGGTTCACGAAGCTTGTCGGCGAGCAGCATCTCGGGTCAGAGTCGCCAGATTATGGTCGAAGGCTCTCACCCTAAACTCAGGATTCAGATGGTTTCTTTCGGCGACGCTGCAAGTCGTTAATGAAATCGACCGCAACTTGAACCTATCAAGTCGGACTTCGTTGTATACTTGTCTGCTGACTAGCGCAAGCAAACCGAGTCGACGAATAAGGAAACCAAAGGACGAAATATGAAACAATTAAGATTTATGTTCGTGCTTCTCTCGGTGGTGGCGATGGCGGCACCTATTCAAGCAGCTGACGCGAGACCCAATATCGTCGTCATCATGGCTGACGACATCGGCATTTGGAACATCGGGGCTTATCACCGCGGGATGATGGCCGGTAGAACCCCGAACCTCGATAGGCTCGCCAAAGAAGGCTTGCTCTTTACCGACTACTACGCGGAAGCGAGTTGCACGGCGGGGCGCGCGGCGTTCATCACCGGGCAGTTGCCCATGCGCACCGGCCTGACCACCGTGGGCCAGGCGGGGGCCAAAGTCGGGATGCCCGCTCAGGCTTGCTCGATGGCCACCGCTCTCAAGGACCTTGGATATGCCACCGGTCAGTTCGGCAAGAACCACCTCGGCGATCTCAATGAATACCTGCCCACCGTGCATGGTTTTGATGAGTTCTTCGGTTACCTCTACCACCTCGATGCGATGGAAGACCCCTCGCACCCCGGCTACCCGCAGGAACTGCTGAACGTGGTCGGCCCGCGTAACATGGTCCATAGCTGGGCCACCGACAAGGATGACACCACCGAGATGCCGCGCTGGGGCAAGATCGGCAAACAGAAGATTGATGATGCCGGCACACTCTATCCCAAGCGAATGGAAACCGTGGACGAGGAAATACGCGACATGTCCTTCAAGTGGCTTGACAAGGCCAAAGCCGATGGAAAGCCCTTCTTCCTATGGCTCAACCCGACGCGAATGCACGTCGTCACTCATCTCTCGGACAAGTATCAAGGAATGCGCAATTCGCAGAACGGCTGGACGATCCAGGAAGCCGGCATGGCCCAGCTCGACGACATCGTCGGCGACACCATGAAGAAACTCAAAGACATGGGCGTGGACGATAACACCATTGTCCTTTTCACCACAGACAATGGCACCGAGACCTTTACGTGGCCCGATGGCGGCAACACGCCATTCAAAGGCCAAAAAGGCACCACCTATGAGGGTGGATTTCGCGCCCCGGCGATCATTCGTTGGCCCGGCAAAGTTCCTGCAGACAAGGTCGAAAACGGCATCATTTCCGGTCTTGATTGGTTTCCTACGTTTGTCGCCGCCGCCGGCAATCCGAAAATCAAGGATGAGCTATTGAAGGGCAAAAAGATCGGCGACATCACCTACAAGAATCATCTGGACAGCTACAACCAGCTCGACCTGATCACCGGCAAAGGCCCCTCGGCACGCCACGAGATCTTCTACTTCGGCGAAAGCACCCTCGGCGCTGTGCGCATCGACGACTGGAAGTATCGCTTCATTGAGCAACCCAATGGCTGGCTCGGCGCCAAAGATCAGGTCAACGCACCAGGTCTGACGAACCTGCGCCTCGATCCCTTCGAGCGCCTCGGTTACCCGGTCAATGGCACGCTGGATGGGGCGCAGGGCTTCTTCATGGATTCGTTCATGTATGAGTTCTGGCGTTTCGTGTTCGTGCAGCAGGAAGTGGCGAAGCTGGCCATGACGGCCATCGATTATCCGCCTCTGCAGAAGGGCGCCAGCTTCAATCTCGACGCCGTGAAGGCACAGATCGAGGCCGCCGCGAGAGCCCACGGGCAGTAACGCTGACGTTTCCAACGTGAAATGTGAGGACTGTCCGCCTCAGGCGGGCAGCCTACGAATTCACCAGCGAAACTCGAACCCTCCCCCTACTTATTCCTTCGACAATGACCGATCAGACTGGAATCGCCTAACGATGCAAGCCACCGTAGTTGGTGACCAACTATTTTTTTACATGGACATTCACTCGCGCCAACCCAGTGATTGCCGCCGACGTTCGGCCAGTTAAGCCTCGGAATCCAGCATCATTTAGCATCAACATCCCTCAATCAAAGGAAACTCGGTATGAGAACCCCATGTGCCTTGTTAGTTTTGGCTGTTCTGGGAATGACGTCCGTTCTAACGCGTGCCCAAGATCGAGAACAGCCTGTGCTCCCTCAGAGTTCTATTCAGGTCGAGATGCCACTGGGCGATATCGAGATCGCTTATGTAGAGTCTAATGAAGGCATGGTCTTGATTGCCAAATGCAAGGGCATGTCGGTAAGGTCGCAACGCTTGTATTTGGGCGATGGGAAGATTGCCGTGATGTATGAGGCGTCGACTGATGGATTTTTCACGCCGCGTGGAAAAGTCAATTCCGCAGCAATCGAGCTCCGGAATGGCGACAGCGTCACGATTCCCTCGACAAAGCTTGAAAAATGGGGGGCGAACCGTGGAGCAGTCTACATCCTCGCCGAAGGTGTAAAGTTTGTGACGAGCGACAAATAGCACACATGGCCGAACAAAGCGGTGAACGGGAGTCGTCGGTGACGCGGTTTTTGGGATCATCGTTTATTGGCGGCGGCCTCGTTACCGCCGCCGTTCGTAGGCCGGCAACTCCAGATGGATTCCATCATTCGACCTGCCATCAAGAAATTGACCTTGGGCGTCGGCCAATCGACCATTGATATCGACCCAACGGATTTTCTCCCCGTCCCCTGGATCATGGGTGTTGGCGCGTGGGACTCACGATGGTCGTGCATTGCGAGGACTGCTAGCGCTAAAGGGGCTCGGCGAGCGAAGCTGAGTTGCCCGAATTCAGAAAATCGGTTTGAATAATTGCCCGCTACCCAATGCGATTGCAAAGTCCCGGTGGTGTTTCGATACGCGAAAACAAGAATGAAGAATCCGAACCATGCTTACACCACTCGGACTGCATCACGTTGCAGTGATCTGCAGTAACTACGCGACCTCGAAACGGTTCTATACCGAAGTGTTAGGGTTACGCGTGGTGACGGAAACGTATCGTGCCGAAAGGGACTCCTACAAATTGGACCTCGCGATCCCGGGAGGAACTCAGATCGAATTGTTCTCGTTCGCCGATCCGCCCAAGCGACCGTCGTACCCAGAAGCATGCGGTCTTCGTCACCTAGCGTTTGGCGTTTCGGATGTGGAGGCCGCCGTGGTTGAACTGACCGCACAAGGCATCGTGGTGGAACCAGTCCGCGTCGACTCGTTGACCGGCAAGAAATTCACGTTCTTTGCCGATCCCGACGGTCTGCCGATCGAGCTGTACGAAGGCATTCCGTAGCCGATCGAGCGACCCTCAGGCTAATTCGCCCTACCGAAGTTGAGGAATTCTTCGCCGAAGTTTCGGATTCACCAATCGACATATCGCGACATGTCGATATAATTTTCATCGATGAGTCGAATTTAGCACAATGGAAGTGTTGCGTTAAAGATCGCTTAGGACGGGAGACCTGACGTTCAGTTTCCCTAGAAAAAAATGTCGTCACATCGCGACATGTGTGCGAATTGTAGTCAACAAAGGAGTCCGCCATGCCCCAAACCCATCCACTCGCTTCAACAGGAGGCTCTACCATGCAACTCAGACAATACTATCTTGCCTGCCTCTCGCACGCTTCGTACCTCATCACGGACGAAAAGACCCATACTGCGGTCGTTGTCGATCCGCAGCGCGATGTCGAACAGTACATTGCCGATGCGGCCGCAGTCCATTGCCAGATCAAATACGTCTTCCTGACGCATTTCCATGCCGACTTTCTGGCCGGACATATCGAATTGCGGGACAAATGTGGCGCGAAAATCTATCTCGGCGAGCGTGCTGAACCGGAGTTTGACGCGGTGAAGGTCCAGGACGGAGATCGGATCGAATTTGGCGATGTACGGATGGAAGTTTTGGAGACCCCGGGCCATACACCGGAAGGGATTTCAATCCTCGTATATGACCTGGCCAAGGACAGAGAAAAGCCATTGGCCGTTCTTACCGGCGACACGCTCTTTATTGGCGATGTGGGCCGTCCCGATTTGCTCGCCTCACTTGGTGTTACGGCCGACGAGCTGGCGGACATGCTGTACGACTCGCTCACAAAAAAACTTATGACGCTGCCAGATGCAACGCTCGTCTATCCGGCGCACGGTGCCGGTTCCATGTGTGGAAAGAATCTCAGTCAGGAAACTGTCTCGACGATCGGCGAGCAAAAGAAATTCAACTATGCACTGCAGCCCATGAGCCGTGCGGAGTTCAAAAAGATCGTCACGGACGAGCAACCCGAAGCACCGGGATACTTTGTTCATGACGCAATCCTGAACCGGAAGGAGCGTCCAAATTTAGAAGAGACCTTGTCAAAATCGCTCACGGCCCTTTCATTGGACGAAGTACTGCGACTCAAGCATGAGGGCGCACAGTTGCTCGATGTGCGCGATGCCATCGATTTCGAAAGTGCGCATCTAGCCGGTTCCATCAACATTGGCATCCAAGGTAAGTATGCGACATGGTGCGGAACGGTTCTCAATCACGAACACCCCATCGTCGTCATTGCCGAAGATCGGAACGAAGAGGAAGCAGTCATGCGGTTGGGGCGTATAGGATTCGATAATGTCGCTGGGTATCTATACGAGGGCATGGATGCGCTACGTCATCGACCCGACCTTGTTGCCAAGATCGATCGCATCACGGCACTGGCACTTTCGGAACAACTGGCCACAACTGCAGCACCGATGGTCGTGGATGTCCGAAGTGAAAAAGAGTGGACCACCGGTCACATCGCGGGCAGCGTGAATATCCCACTCAATCATCTACAGGATCGCATTGATGAAATCGCACCAGACCGCCCGGTCGTCGTTCATTGCGAAGGAGGCTATCGCTCCGCCATCGCGGTCAGCGTTCTGGCAAAAGCCGGGCGTCCAGATGCGTTCGATTTGGTCGGCGGCATCAAAGCTTGGATCGCTTCGAATCTTCCCATAGATGGCGGCGGTTCGACACTACCCGCATGCTCCACCTCCCGTGCCAAGTAAAAAAGAATTGGAACCCTTTATCATGTTGCGTTGTATTTGCCTTTTCGGAGTTTTGGTAGGCGCATTGCCTTGCGCTACCGAAGGCTTCGCCCAAGAAAAAAGCGTCAGGCCCGGTATTAACGACTCGTTTCGCGATCCCGATACGACAGCGTTTCAGGGGAAGATGGAAGTTGAAAGTCGTGAAGTGTTTGCGCATAGAAATGAAATCGTCGCTGCGTGTGCAATCCAACCCGGGCAATCCGTCGCGGATATCGGTGCTGGAACAGGCTTGTTCACACGCATGTTCTCCGGGTCCGTCGGTCGGGAGGGACGGGTGATCGCCGTCGATATCGCTCAGAAGTTTCTCGATTACATCCAAACCACCAGCCGTGAGACGGGGCGGAAGAATGTTGAAACGCAACTCTGCACGGCGGACTCGACCGAACTGCCCGCCGAATCAGTCGATGTAGCGTTCATCTGTGACACCTATCACCACTTTGAGTTTCCACTCAAAACGATGGCATCGCTGCATCGCGCGATGAAGTCCGGCGGACGGGTCATCCTAATCGATTTTCACCGGATTGAAGGGACGAGCACGGACTGGGTTCTCAACCATGTGCGGGCGGGCCAGGAAGTGGTCGAGGCCGAGATCATCCAAGCTGGTTTCAAAAAAATCGACGAAGTGCAGGGGCTGCTCAAAGAAAACTACTTCGTGGTTTTCGAGAAACCAGTCTCTGTCGATGCGCAAGGGGTTGCTCAAATCGAGCCACGGCCAGGCCGTGCCCCCGGAACGGGACGTGGCCAAGGGATGGGACGCGGGCGAGGAATGGGGCGTGGCCCCGGCCCGGACTTGCGAGCCGACCAGGACGTTTTTCATTTCTTGCTTGAGAATCATGCCAAGATACAGCGGAGCGTGGAGCAAATGGAAAACGGCGTTGACACGCTCACAGAATCCGATGACGCTGCCGTAAAAGCCAAGATCCAAGAGCACGTCGCGGCAATGCACTCTCGCATCAAAGATGGACGCGGTTTGCGGTACTGGGATGAGCTATTTGTGGCGTTGTTCAAGAGGCACGCCAGCATCAACATGTCGGTTGAGAATACTGAGAAAGGCGTCCGAGTTAAGGAGACTTCGGATGATAAAATCGTCGTGCAGTTGATTCAGGCGCACGCAAATGTGGTGAGTTTGTTCGTGAAGCACGGCTTTGAAGAAGCCCACAAGAACCACGCCGTGCCAAAGGTTGAACCAGCAGGTCGATGATCCTGGCCTGCCATTCGATATTTCTGTGGAAGCCGATATTCCTATTGAGGCCGTCCCACCGATAATACGATCGGGGCCATCCATCCTTATTGGGTGCGATGGCTACTTGGATGTGGCGAAGCAATTGCCTGGTGGCATGAATCCCGCGATCCATTCGCGCGCCTAAATACAAGATCGTGTCATGATCAGTTGCCACCGAATGTCGATGGTCTCACGGAACCTAGGCCAAGGGAGTGTGAAAAGCCTACAAGGATCGCGTCACTGGTGCTCGACGTCAGCGACGAAAAACAAATTTGGCTTCTTGCACGGGTTGGTCTTTCTCTGCCATCGCCACGAAAACATGCATTTCGTTCTCACTAACCAGACGGTAGGTGATGCCATCGAATCGAGCTTCGCGTTCCTTGGTCACAATCAGCGGGAACTCGACGCATTTGTCCTTTTCTTCCCAGCCTTTGAGTTCGGGATCGAAGTGCTTCAGTTTTAGCACAATGGTTCCCGCTTCCTCTACGACGACGATGTGCTCGGAAAAAACCGTCTTTCCATCCTTGAACATCCGAAACGCGCCGAGCATCGCACCAGCCCGCGGTGTGCCCCATAGTTCTTCGCATTCACCACCCAATCCAGAACCAACCCAGCTTCCGGTCAGCCAACTCAGCGCCTCCACTTTGCATTCTGGCCGTTTCGCATTTTTGTCGATGACCCAAGTATTGTCGGTTTGCTGGGTTTGCCCGAAAGCAGCTTGGGACGAGAAGACCAGCGCCAACAAGAACACGACTCGAGCAACCATAGTGAATCACGCAAAATTGAGTTCTGAAATCAAACTGCCAACACTTCCAGCAGTGTGAACCATGATACTTGGCAGATCGAAAATTTGCGACGCGCGCAATTCATTCTAAATCCGACTCGTCCCATGCTTCTCCGCGGAGTATGTGTTCGATCACGACTCGATTGGTGGAGGCCGGGAGAAACCGCACACTGCCATCTGAAAACGCAGTGTTTGCGCCCGATCCATGGAATGCATTGGACCGAAGTGATCCTGCGAGCGTTTTTGACTAGCGTAGGGTTTCCTCCTCGCACTCGGTCAATGCCAGCGATCAGGTTGTTGAATTCGCCGTTCCTATGATGCATGTGGCTCGTTGTTTTCTTGGCAGTGGCGCTTTGGCAAGGAGGGTGATGGGAACTCGCTGCTGAGTGTTTCAAGGCTGCGAATCCCCGTCTCCTCCAGAACCTTTCCCCGGGTGCCTCTCCCCCGTGAAACTCTTCCCCGGCCCCTCACCCCCGGCCCCTCTCCCCTTCGTGCCTCAGGGGCGAGGGGAGAGGGAGAGTGTCGCTCGGTTGGTGACGCGGGTTAGCAACGAGATATCGCGAATGAGAATCGCAGCAGTAGGTGATGGCATGCAATAAACCAGTGTCGAGCAAGCACAACATTCTGGCTTGCCTGGATTGCTTTTTTCATCGCCTACCCGTGGAACGGTCTTGAGGTTAGAGAGGAGCATCGAGACGCACCCAACTACTCATAGTTCGCGTTAGCCCAGATGAACAACGTCACACAGATACTGAAGCAGATCGAAGCCGGGGATTCCCTTGCTGCTGGACGGCTCATGCCGCTGGTGTACGAGGAGTTGAGGAAGCTGGCGGCAGCTCGTCTGGCTTCGGAGCGTTCGGACCATACCTTGCAAGCGACCGCTCTCGTGCATGAGGCCTATTTGAAGCTGGTGGGTTCGGATCAGGCATGGCAGGGGCGGGCTCACTTCTTCGCAGCAGCAGCCAATTCGATGCGACAGATCTTGGTCAATTGGGCGTTGGCAAAGCGAGCCGACAAGCGTGGCGGTCGCGGTCGGAGAGTGGAGATGGACGATTTGGCAGCGTCCTTCTCGACCGACCCCGACATGATTCTCGATCTGGATGAAGCGTTGACACGGTTGGCCGCAGAAGACTCCGTCGCTGCCGAGCTGGTCAAGCTGCGTCTGTTTGGCGGCATGTCCGTAACCGAGGCTGGTCAGTCGCTAAACCTATCTCGCACCGAGGCTTACGACAATTGGAAGTTCGCCCGAGCGTGGTTCAGTACCACGTCCCTCGGCTCCGACGAAAAGTAATTTCAAAATTCTCTGGACGGTTTCGAGCTGTTTCCTGCATTGATCACTGTAGGTCAGAATCGTCGCCAATGAGCTGCCCACTCCCGTCCAAGGACCACCTTCATGTTCCAAAATTCCCAGCGTCAACTCGCAGGACGACTCAGTCGAACGGCAAGAGAGTCGCCGAGCCAGCACTCAGGCCAGCGAGTTCGCAAAACCAACCACAGTTTACGGACACGTGGAAAACTCCGAGCCGAGCAACTGGAATTGCGGCAGCTGTTGACAGGATTTGCCTTCGAGTCAGTCGTTCTTACTGAAAGCGATCTCGGCGCGATTTCTGCTCAAACGGTTGCCGTGGCTGCAGAAGGCAATACGTATATGGGGGGCCAATTCGGCGGAGAGGTTGATCCGGCAAGAACTCGACTGCCTTTGTGCAGTTTTCAGGAGATCTCGACATCGTGTCAGGTGTCTCAGATGTCATCCAGTACAGCTACAACGATTTGAAATCGGACGTTCACGGGAATGTTCACATACCTGGTTGGACAAGTAACACTCCTACCGATTACGACCCAAACCCTGATTCGCTTCTCGACGACGGTCAAGTCGAGTCGCTGTCGTCTACGATGCATCGCGCCATTCAAGCACAGAGGTTTCGATAGCGTCGATGCATCGACTGGAAAACTGCGTCAGCTGAGATAGCCGATCGTAGCCACACTCACGCCCGTGGCTACGGTAGGCTCTCTCGCTGGCGCTTTGGATTATGATGGCACGCAATTAATGGTGGGTGCGTTCGCAAGCTATCGCTGTCTAGAGTTCTTCGTTCATCTGCAAACGGTATCCATGTCCTATGAAGAACAGTAAACTGAAAAGCAGTCACGCAGAGAAACTTTCCGCGAAAGAGATCTTTTTTTTGGCGACAGGGCGCAAGAGCATCGCCGAGCGGGACGCCATACTGCATGAACACTGCGGCGCCGATTTAGAATTGCAGAAGCAAGTCCAGCGACTGTTGGCCGCGGCGGACCAGGACAACGCAGGAAGTCCGTTGGACGCCATCGTGGACGCCTTTGGACCCGGAGAAACGCTGCTTTCTTCAGACATGGATAGGCGGGATGAACCGGCATCCACCCAGGCCATGTCGCAACCGCTCGAGCGCCGCCAGATTGGCGCGTACAAACTGCTGGAACAGATCGGTCAGGGTGGTTTCGGCACGGTCTACATGGCCGAACAGATGGCTCCCATTCGACGCAAAGTCGCGCTGAAGATTTTGAAACCCGGTATGGATTCGGGCGAAGTGATTGCTCGCTTTGAAGCCGAGCGCCAGGCGCTGGCGATGATGGATCATCCCAATATTGCTCGCGTGTACGACGGCGGAACAACGGAAACCGGCCGCCCCTATTTCGTCATGGAGCTGGTGCGTGGAATTCCTTTTACAGACTATTGTGACGAACTTCGTTTGACGACTGAGGAACGTTTGGCGCTGTTCATCGATATCTGCCGTGCCGTCCAGCACGCGCACCAAAAGGGCATCATTCATCGCGACCTGAAACCTTCCAACGTGCTGGTCACCATGCACGACGACAAAGCGGTCGTCAAAGTGATTGACTTTGGGATCGCCAAGGCGCTTAGTCAACAGCTCACGGATCGGACGCTCTTTACCGGTTATCAGCAAATGCTGGGGACACCTCTGTACATGAGCCCCGAACAGGCGCAGATGAGCGGTATCGACATTGATACCCGTAGCGACGTGTATTCCCTGGGTGTGATGCTCTACGAGTTGCTGACCGGGACAACGCCCTTCGATAAGGAGTCGCTCTGCAAAGCTAGTATTGATGACTTGCGTCGCATCATTCGCGAGCAGGAACCACCGCGTCCGAGTGCCCGCATCACCACCATGAAGCCACAGGCCCGTTCCACCGTCGCGGACCGTCGCCGAATCGACCTGCGACGCATGAGTGAGCATTTACGCGGCGAGCTCGACTGGATCGTGATGAAGGCCTTAGAGAAAGACCGCAACCGCCGCTACGAATCGGCCAGTGCGTTCGCGGCCGATGTGAATCGCTATCTGTGCAATGAGCCGGTGCAGGCCTGCCCGCCGACGGTACTGTACAAGCTCACCAAGTTATGTCGTCGGCATAAGGGGCCCATGGTGGGTGCGGCGACGCTGGCGATAATGTTGGTCATGGCTTCGGGAATCAGCCTGTCGTATGCAATGCAGGCTAAGGTAGAAAAGGATAAAGCGATCAAGTCGGAGCAATTGGCCGAAAAGCGTCTTACGCAGTCACGTACGGACTTTGATCTGGCCCTCAAATCACTGGATAGCATGGTTCAGAGTGTCTCGTCAGCGGAGTTCGCGCAGTTACCCGGTGTGGACAGTTTTCGCGAAAAGATCCTGAACGACGCAATGAGCTTCTTCCAGAAGATCATTGACGAGCATGACAATGACCCTTGGGCGCGCATGAGGCAGGCATTGGCCCACAATCACATCGCCCGAATTCATGAAGGGCGACAGGACACCGAAGCCATCCTTCGTGAGACAGACCAATCGATCCGAATTCTCGAGGCTGTCATTGCAGAGTACCCGACAGAACCCCAGTTTCAGCACAGCTTGATCTATCCGTTGTTTACACGTCTGCACAATGAAAGCCGCACTCAGTCGCAGCGGCATGCGGATGCCGAGCGCTGTTTGCAGATTGCTGAGCTGTCCACAGCAGCCGGATTGATGGACGACCCAAAATTTCTCGCGCTGCTGCACTACAAACTCGCCGAAACTATTCCTGAGGACCAAAAGGATCGCGCGCGTGGGTACGTCGAAACCTCAATTCGCACTTGTGAATCTCGCGGACTGCAGCCACTGCCACCCACGCAGATCTGGCTGGCCGAACGCGCTCGAGAGGAAGGAGACCTTAAGTCGGCGATCGGCTGGTACGAACGTGGCATTGAACTCTATGAAGCACAAGCGTCCGAAGTCACCGGTGGCAGTACGCTCGTGCCCCGCTGGCTGTCCTCGATCGAAACCTCCAAACTTGCTGCAATCCACCAGCAACTGAACCAGACGAGTGAAGCCGAAAGTACCAAGCGCAAGGCGTTCGATACTGCCCGCCAGTTACATCGCGAGTTCAGTAACGATGCTCGTGTCTCGCAGTCCTTTGTCGATCGTACCCTTGAACTCTCCAGCCACCTGCAGTCCAGCGGAAAGGCACCGGAAGCCGCCAAACTTATCAACGAAGTTTTGTTGGAACTGAGGTCTTCCTCTGTATCCGCCACACCGCTTTTACGTCTCGAGGCGAAGCTGTTAGAAGGCCTGCGCGATTACGAAGGGGCGCTCGTCAAATACGAAGAAGCCGTTGAATCTAGCCCCGATGACTTCAGTGTTCACGTCGCCCTAGGTTGGTATCTCAGTCACACCCCTAGACTGTCTCTACGTAACGATGACCGCGCAAGGCATCATTTTCAAAAAGCTTTGGAGCTCAATCCCAGCAATCTGCATGCGCTAAATGCATTGGCAGAGCAGTACATCTCCAAAGTCAAAGATTATGAAAAAGGGATGCAGCTCGTCGAGCATATTCTGGAACGGTACCCAAACGACGGTTGGGCTTTCCAGAACCGAGCTGAGATCCACAAAGCTCAGGGAGCCTTTGACCTGGCGAAGCAGGACGCAGACCGCGCCATCGAACTATCCCCGACCGTTTGGGTCTACCTTTCTCGCGGCAGATTGCATTCAAAAATGGGCAATAAGGCGCTGGCACTGGCCGATTACAACCAAGCGGCAGCCATGGAGCCAAACGTTGCGTATGTCCATACGGATCGTGGCACACTGCATATGGACGGCGGTGCCTTTGAACTTGCTCTAGCAGATTTTAGCAATGCCATCGAACTCGACCCAGCCGCGCTGTATCTTTACAAGAGGCGGGCGCTCTGCAACTTCCGGTTGAATCGATTCGATCAATCGTTGGCTGATTTGCAGAAGGGCATGGAGCTAGCCCCTGACGACGTGAGCAACCTGTCGTGGATTTCGGCGAAGGACGTCGCGGCCTGTCCAGATCGGAAATTTCGGGAGGGGGTGCTCAAGTTGGCAGATCGCTGTGTGGAGCTCAATAAAGAGTCCGGAGAGTCGCGGATCGCGCGGGCGCAGCTTTTGGTTGAATTCGGTGAATGGCAAAAAGCAAAGCAGGATCTGGAGACGTCCACCTATCAAACTCCTGGTAGACACTATCCGAAATATCAAGCGGCCTTGTTGTCGGTAAAACTCAAGGACTTGGACAGCTACCAGACACTCTGTCGGGCGATGGTGGAAACGACAACGGAAACTGACGAGCCTCTTGCAAAACACTTTGCAGCCTGGTCCTGTGCTCTCGCTCCCAATTCACTTGATGACTATTCCGACGCGATTGTACTCGGCCGGTCGGCTGTTGAGGCAGAGCCGACCAACCCGCAGTTCGTGAATGGGCTGGGAGCCATTCTGATGCGGGCCGGGATGCATCCAGAAGCAAAAGCATACATGGAGGGGATCGTCGCTGGCGCCGACAACAAAAACATTTCGAAGACCTACACGCACTATTTTCTGGCGATGATCGAACATCACCTTGGACAAGCTGATGCAGCAACGGCTCAACTAGAGTTAGCCAATGGATTGGCGGAAAAAGAACTGGCTGATTCCGTGTCTTGGAACCGCAGACTGACGATCAAACTGCTGCGTGAGGAAGCCGAGGCTTTGATAGTTCAGGGTGACGAGTAAACGTATTCTCGCGCAAGACAGCTGAAATTCGGGTCCATCCGGGATTACCGTGGGTAAAGATCTAGTGCACAGCAGTACTTCGATTGGTTCAAGTTTCAATTCTGGCGTTTCGTTTTTGTCCAAAAGGTGATGGGCAAAGAACTCCAGCCATTCCTTGACCATCCGCCCATGCAGCGCGGCGCGAGTTTCAACCTTGGCGCAGCGTAAGCCGAGATGTCGAAGCGGATGGCCCAATCGGAGGCGGCGAGCAAAGGCTGTGGCAACTAAAAAAATCTTCGCGGCCACGAGCCCGCTAAGGCCGGGCCATTTTACCACCATGGATGGGTGGCCCCAGTGAGGAGCCGCCCACATTATGTGAACTCGTTGCTGAGTGTTTCCATGCTGCAATGCCCTCACCCCTGGCCCCTTAAGCCGTGAAACTCACCCCCGGCCCCTCTCCCCTTCGTGCCTCTTCTCCAGCCCCTCACCCCCGGCCCCTCTCCCCTTCGTGCCTCAGGGGCGAGGGGGGAGGACGGATCGGGTCCGCTGGGTTGATTGGGTTCTTGAAACCACTTTGCCCGAAGGTAGGTTTTCATGGTGAAATGCGAACCTCCCTTCTTCGCGACACCGCAACCGTCCAGCGCGCACAACTGCGATGAGGGTACGCGCGCATCGAGGGGGGTATTCAGTGTTCCAGATGCTGTTTGGAGAAGGCCAGTAGGTCGGCGTTGAGTTGGTTCTTGTGCGTGCTGGTCATTCCGTGTGGAGCTCCCGCGTACACCTTGAGCGTCGCTTGTGGCGCAAGTTTCGCGGCTCGGGCGGAGGTAAGTTCGAGTGGAACGATTTGGTCGTCATCGCCGTGCAGGATTAGACACGGTACGTTCATTTCCATCAGGTCCTTGGTTTGGTCGGTAGCGGAGAATGCGTCGACGCAATCGTAAAGGTTCTTTAGGCCAGCACGCATGCCTTGTTCCCAAAACCAATCCCTTTGTCCCTGGGACACGAGCGATCCCGCGCGATTGGCGCCGTAAAAAGCCGCACTGAGATCTTGGAAGAACTGCGAACGGTCCTTGAGAAGACCTGCTCGTATATCGTCGAAAACTTGCTGTGGCAGTCCATCCGGGTTGGATTGGGATTGAATCATCATTGGCGTAACGGCTCCGATCAACACCGTCCCTGCCACGCGTCCTGTGCCGTGGCGGGCGACATAGCGAGCCACTTCGCCTCCGCCTGTGGAATGTCCAACGTGGACAGCCGATGCGATGTCTAGGCCTAGGATTAAATCGGCAAGATCGTCGGCATAGTGATCCATATCGTTCCCTGTCCATGGTTGATCGGAACGACCGTGTCCACGCCGATCGTGAGCGATGCAGCGGTAACCTTTGGAAGCGAGCGCGAACATCTGTTCGTCCCATGCATCGCTGCTCAGCGGCCAACCATGGCTAAAAACCACGCATGGGCCAGTACCCCAATCTTTGTAATACAGACGGACACCGTCGCGGGAAGTCATCATTGGCATTGCGTATCTCCAAGAAACAAGCAGTGGCTTTAAAAAAGTGCCGGCGACAGGATCTATGACTACGCCGTGCGTTCGAACAACCCTATCGTCGCAAACACAGCGGTGGAGTCAATACGCTTGCTCGATCGGGTCTTGCGAACTACGTATGTGGCCAAATGTCCGATACTGGCTAACGATCGCGCGGGCTTCCACTGCCAACGAAAAACTCAGGTCATGGTTAGACGCAATTCGCATGGGATTGACGTTCTTACTGGCTTGTTCGACGGCCCTTCGCCATTCTTTAGAACACGCACTTAGCCAGCTGTCAGTTCTCCTTCTGCGAAGATCACTCCTTCGCCCCCTAACAAGACACGTTCGCCTTGAACTTCGACTTGCACAGTGCCACCGCGGGCGGATGCTTGATAGCCGATCATTTTGGTCTTCGACAATCGCTTGCTCCAAAAATCGGCGAGGCAACAGTGTGCCGAGCCTGTCACTGGATCTTCATCCACGCCGACAGACGGGGCAAAGAAACGGGATACGAAATCAAAGTGCGAATCGTCGCTCCGGGCCGTGACGATGACACCCCGACATTGGATCATCGCCAGTCGCTTGAAATCAGGTGCAATGGCCCGCAAGACGCCTTCTGATTCTACTTCCAATAGATAATCGAACTTGTTTCGACCCACGTAGCGTGGGGTGACGCCCAGCGATTCCTCCAGGCCTGCGGGTGATTCGGACGCGTCTTCGGGTTGAATTGGAAAATCAAGCTGATACCAGGACCCTTTGCGCTCAGCCCGTAGTACGCCACTGCGAGTGGAGAAAGCAATGTCCGATTCATCTGGGAATTTGTTCAAGTGAGTCAATGCGATCGCTGAGGCCAGCGTCGCGTGCCCGCAGAGATCGACTTCAATTCTGGGTGTGAACCAGCGCAGATCGTAACCTGCAACGTTGGGGACCAGGAAGGCCGTCTCCGCAAGATTCATTTCCATCGCCACGTTCTGAAGCCATTGGTCATCGGCCCAGCGTTCGAGAGGCACCACGGCGGCAGGGTTTCCGGCAAAGGTCTGATTGGTGAATGCGTCCACTACAAAGTAACGGAGTCGTGGTTTGATGGTCATGTCTGGAATTCTTTTCTATCGTCGTGCGTGAAGACATCGAAGGCATCGACTGCGTAGCACCCACGCCACAATCGCATCATCGTAGTTTCAAAAGTCGGCCAACAAAGTGGTCTCGCCAAGAAAGTTCTAGCGGCGGAAGCGTTGTTCCCAATCCCATCGGGGCGGCATCCACGCCGGGGCCATCCAATTTTGTTGGACTGGGTGCGACTGATTCCTTTGGGCCGACGGAGCGCCTTCCACGATGGTTGGCTCCAATGGCCGCTCGCAGAGTCGTTCACCGCGTTTTGGGAAATAAAAATCTCCAAGAACCTATTGACGCGACGATAGTTGATGCGTAAAGTAAAAACATCGAAGGGAGAACCAAAGCTTTGACGCACAGTCGCCTACAAAAAGAACTGAAGAAGAAGAGTCCGTTTGATTCGCTCGAGCAGGAAGCAAGCCTGAACCTGATGCGAACAAACGACCAACTTCAAAATCGTTTCGGCCGACTGTTTCGTGAGCATGGGTTGACCCCTTCCCAGTACAACGTCCTGCGAATCCTCCGGGGGGAAGGCAAGCGACTGCCTTGTTTGGAAATCGTTGAACGGATGGTCCAAGTCGTCCCGGCCATGACGGGCTTGATCGATCGACTCGAGAAACAAGAACTCGTCACCCGTGAACGTTGCACTGAGGACCGTCGGATCATTTACGTCGAACTAACGCCGAAGGGGTTACAGACGCTCAAAGTATTGGATGCACCCGTGAAAGCGCTGCACCAGAAACTGCTCGGACACTTGAACCAAGTCGAACTTAAGGAATTGAGCCGGTTGCTCGAGAAAGTCCGGGCAAGTATGCCCAGATCCGAAGAGTGAATTTTTTTCGTCATATACATTACGCGTGAACAATTCACGCATAATCTAAAGGAGAGAGGTGTAACGATGATTCGCATTCGCAAAACAGAAGATCGCGGGCATGCAAACTACGGTTGGCTCGATACGTACCATACATTTTCCTTTTCGAGCTACCAAGATCCTGCGCACATGCGTTTCCGATCCTTGCGTGTCATGAATGAAGATTGGGTGGCCCCAGGTCAAGGTTTTGGGACCCATCCTCACCAGGACATGGAAATCGTAACCTACGTGCTTGAGGGTGCCCTCGAGCACAAAGATTCGATGGGAAATGGGGAAGTGTTGCGGCCAGGTGAATTTCAGCGCATGTCTGCTGGTACAGGCATCACTCACAGCGAGTTCAACCCTTCGGCTAGCGAACCAGTGCATTTGGTTCAGATCTGGCTCTATCCTGAGACGAAGGGAATTGAACCCAGTTACGAACAGAAGCAGTTTCCCAAAGAGGGACGCCGAGGGCGATTGCAGCTGGTGGCATCAAAGGATGCTTCCGACGGTTCGCTTCGCATCCACCAAGATGCGCGGATCTTTCTGGCCGAACTCAACGGCGAAGAGGTAATTGAGCAGCCGTGGGACGCAAACCGTCATGCTTGGTTGCAAGTTCTTCGAGGCAGCCTAACGCTCAACGGACAGATTCTCGCAACTAGCGATGGCGCAGCGGTAAGCGATGAAGATCACTTGACCCTTCAAGCAGGTCAAGACGCCGAAATCATGCTTTTTGATTTGGCATGAATGCAACCCAATATCAACTCATACAATCCAAGGAACACACCATGCAATCGATTGGCTCTTTGCTAGGACGCATCCTGATCGCGCTGATCTATTTGATGAGCGCTGTTGGCAACAAAATACCCAAATTCAACGATGTCGCCGGTGCCATGGCCGGCGAAGGAGTGCCTGTTCCTCAAGTCATGCTTGTGGGCGCTATCGCTTTCTTGATTGCAGGTAGCCTCTCCGTCATCGTCGGTTACCACGCTCGGACCGGTGCCACATTGCTACTCATCTTCCTGGCATTGGCAACCTACTATTTCCATGACTTCTGGAATTTCGAGGGCCAAGAGCAGCAGATGCAGATGATTCAATTCATGAAAAATCTGTCGCTGATGGGGACTATGGTCTTCCTCATGGCCAATGGAGCTGGGAAGCTAAGTCTGGACAACCGAGCAAAGGTAGAGTCGGGCCAATAGGATCCACCATTCCCGAATGGACCATTCAGAGGGCTTCCAGATATGGATAAATTTTCTAGCGATATCGCTTTCACACCGGCCGTGAAAGCCATCCAAAGCGCTAAGGGTTCACGGGCTCATTACGAACGCATGGAGTTGGGGGGAAGCTGGGAAACGTCCATGAGTCCTCAACTCGAAGGATTCTTGACAGAGCTCGACATGTTTTATCTGGGAACGGCCAATGCCGCTGGGCAGCCCTACATTCAATACCGAGGGGGGCCGCCAGGGTTCCTACGCGTGATCGACGATCGTACCCTCGGCTTCGCAGACTTCGGCGGGAATCGGCAATACATTACTCTCGGGAATCTGTCCGAGAACCCAAAGGCGTTTATCTTTCTCATGGACTATGCGCACAGCCGCCGCATCAAGTTATGGGGCAACGCGCAAGTCGTTGAAGATGATCCCGTTCTCATGGATCGACTGGTCGATCCTGGTTATTCGAGCAAACCGGAACGCGTCATCCTTTTCGAATTGGAAGCGTGGGACGTGAACTGTCCGAAGCACATTCACAAACGTTTTTCTCAACGACAGCTAACGCCGATATTGGAAAAACTCCAAACAAGAATCGACCAATTGGAAAAGGAGCTTCGCGAACTGAGGGGCTGAAAAGGTGTCCCTCGCCCGTCGTACCGAAGTGCACATTGTAGCGTTGTGCATCAGTAAGACTAAACATTTAGCGAAACGGCTCATATCACCGTCTTTGGTTGGCCATAAAACCAGATGCCAATGATTGGGCAACAAGCAATACGCGTGGTACGAAAAGGTAATCGCGGTAGGGACGGCCATTGCTGGCCGCCCCCCGCACAGATCCGTACGTGCAGAACTACCGCATACGGCTCTTACCTTGGATGTTGACGTTTCGAGAACCGCACATTGGGATAAGGATGAAGGATTGTCGGCGTCGGTAACCAGCGTTTACTGAGCTTCGAGAACTTGTCCCAGGTTAGGTTGCGTCCTCGTTGACTGCGGCGCCGCAGAACGTTGAGCCACGTAGCTTGGATCGCTTCCCGGAATTGTCGCAATCGATCGTAGTTGCCGGGTACCGCATAGTATTGGCACCAGCCTCTAAATACCGATTGCAGCCAGGCACCTACCTCTGCAAGGTCGGCATGCCGTTTCCGAAGTAACTGTTCCTTCAGGACTTTTAACTTGGTTTGGAATTTCTTCCTCGACGTCTTGCGGTGGATCGTGAAATCGCCTCGACGAGTCTTGCCGCTTATATGCGTAAAACCCAGAAAGTCGAATGTCTCAGGTGGGCCATCACCGCGTTTTGTGCGTCGATCTTCCGCGTACCGCCCGAATTCGATTAGTCGCGTTTTATCAGGATGCAGTTCCAAGCCAAACTTGGTCATCCGATCCTGGAGCGCTGCTAAACATTTACGAGCATCAGCTTCCTCACGAAAGCCGATCACGAAGTCGTCTGCGTATCGCACGATAATGACTTCTCCTGTGGCATGGCGTTGTCGCCAATCATGGATCCATAGGTCTAACACATAATGAAGGAACACGTTCGCAAAGAGTGGTGAAATCACCGCTCCCTGGGGTGTTCCTACAAGAGTAGGTGACCATTGCCCATCTTCCGACACTCCAGCCCTGAGCCATTTCTTCAGTAGCCGTAGCATCCGTCGATCAGCAATTCGATGTTCCAGAAACTTCATCATCCATTCGTGGCTAATGTTGTCGAACGACAACATCTCTTAATACCCACCTCCACGACCCAGACATTGCTAGCATTCAATGGGCAGAGGTTACTGATCCACGTGAGCCTCTGTATGGAAAACGACTAAGGATCGAATCCATAGCTCGTACAGACCCCAGCATTGCGCATGTTTTTCTATGCACGGACGATGGCGTTGTCCTCCGAGTACCACTTCGTACTACATCACTTTCGACATTGGTCGATCACTCGCCTCGCACCACACTGAGCACCAATGCTGTCGTTCAGTTTCTGGAACTCGCGAAGGAGTATGCGCTGTGTCAAGCAACCAAGACTCGCAAGTCGATCAAGTCTGGTCGTCGTTCAGTCAGCAACAACGGCGAGAAGTCGTAAACCAATTCCGTGCGGTGATTAAGGAGATACTCAATGAACACTTCCGATTTGATTCAGTCGCAACACCTCTCGCGTCGAGCGAAAATCTACATCCGTCAGTCCAGTCCCAATCAAGTGCTCACCAACCTGGAGAGCCAACGAATGCAGTACGCGTTGCGTGATCGAGCCATCGTGCTCGGTTGGCACGAATCAGAGATCGATGTTATCGACACCGATCTTGGTCGTAGCGGAGCAACAATCGAAGGACGCGATGGATTTAAGCAATTGGTCGCTGACATTGCTTTAGGCGAAGCGGGAATCCTCTTAGCGTTTGACGCCACGCGACTGGCACGCAATTGTTCGAACTGGTACCAACTGCTTGACCTGTGTGGTCGCACCGATTGCTTGATCGGAGATCGTGATGGAATCTATGATCCGACTTCGATTAATGGCCGATTATTGTTGGGACTGAAAGGGCAAATCTCCGAGCTTGAGTTGCATACGATTCGCGCTCGCTTGACCGCCGGTATCTTCAGCAAAGCTCAGCGCGGCGAGTTAGAGTTGACATTGCCTACAGGGCTCGTTCGCTTGGAGTCCGGGATCGTGGTCAAGCATCCAAGCCTCGAAGTACAGCAACGCATTGATTTGTTATTCGTAACCTTACTTGAACGCAAATCGATCTCGCAAACTGTTCGATGGTTGATCGAGAACGACTTGCCAATTCCACGACGTGACCGCAGTGGCGATATCCAATGGAAGCGAGCGACCACCGCCAGCGTAAGTTCCATCGTGAAGAACCCAGCCTATGCGGGTGCCGCCGTTTACGGCCGAACCCGCTGGGAAAAGTCTGAAAACACCGGAAAATTGATTGCGATCAACTTATCACAAGCTCAGTGGCGATACTGTGTTCGCGACAAATTTCCGGCATACATTTCATGGGAAGTCTTCGAAAAGATTCAAGCCATGCTACACGACAACTACAGTGAATACACTCGCAATAAGACTCGCGGCGTTCCTCGCGATGGTAAGGCGCTGCTGCACGGAATGCTCTACTGTGGTGAGTGTGGTCACAAGATGTGTGTTCAATACAAAGGCGGTACTCAATACATCTGTAACCAACGCAAATTGCAAACCGGTGGCTCAACTTGCCAACGCATTCCCGCTGACGCTATTGACGATTGCGTGGTCAATGGGTTCTTCGGTGTACTAAGCTGCTCTGAAATCGATGTCGCCAATGAAGCTCTTCGGGCTACTGATCGAGATTATGAAAAGATCTTGACAGCGCGTCGTCAGCAAGTGGAACGATTGCGCTACGAAGCGAAATTGGCAGAGCGCCAATTTATGAAATCGGATCCAGACAATCGCCTTGTGACCTGTGAACTAGAAAATCGTTGGGAAGCCTCGATGCGCGAGCTGAAGACAGCCGAGGAAACGCTTACGCAAGTAGAGCGGAGCGCGCCTGTGTTTGCGATCCCTTCTGACATGATCGACATATTGAAGGACATTGGACGCCAATTGCCTGAGCTATGGAATGGAGGCAACCTTCTATCCTCGCCTCAGAAGAAATCGTTGCTGCGTAGTCTGATTGACAAAGTTGTGATCCATCGCGTTGCGCATGATCAAGTCCAGACACGGATTGTCTGGCGCGGAGGAGCGACGACGAGTGACATTGTGCGTGTCACTGTCGGCAAGTTCGCGTGGCTCTCAAGCTCAAAAGAAATGATCGAGATCATCGAGAGTATGACGCGTGAAGGGCACAGCGATTCTCACATTGCGGAGCATCTCACCAAGCTTGGACATCGTTCGCCACGCAGCGATAAGGTTCTCGAGAGCACAGTCCAAGGTGTTCGCTTATCGAAGAACATCTTGCGTCGAGAACATCAGTCGCATCCACGTCGCAAGGAAGGATATCTGACGATCCCGATGCTCGCGAAGAAGCTCGAAGTGTCGACCAGTTGGATTCACGATCGCATCAAGTTCGGCACGATAAAACCTTTGAAGGATCCAGAATTAAAATGCTATCTATTCCCAGACACCGAGCAGACGATTGAAGAGTTTCGAACTGTTATCTCAACGTTTGAGCTAAAACTGGCTCGTCGACAGGGGCATCAACATGATTGATCGAAGAAACCTCGAATGTCCGCATCGATAATCCAATTCACTTTCTGCTTCGTGATACCTACGTAGAGTGCATCTAAAGCTTGGTGACAGCCTCGCTGTGGGCGAAAACCGTAACTAAAACCTTTGAAATCTTCTTCGTAGATACATTCCAGGATGGCACGAGCTGCTTGCTGGACGATTTTGTCCTCGAGAGCAGCGATTCCAAGGGGTCTATCCCGGCCGTCTGGCTTGGGAATGTAACTCCGCTTGGATGGCTTCGCCCGGTATGCTCCGCGATGGATTCGTCCATGAAGATCGTTGATCCGCTGTTCGAAATCCTCCGCGTAGTCACTCCACGTTTGACCGTCGATCCCTGGGACAGCTTGCTTCTTGAGCTCGAAGAAACTGCTCCGGAGAAGTTCCGGTGTAATGTGGTGAAACAAACTGGTGAACTTAAGCTTCTTATCCTTCTGTGCCGCTTCGCGTATACCGAGCAATCCACGCGACCTGGGTACGAACGGTTTCCCGTCTGAGTTCCGGCTTTGAGTCCGGTCCAGTAGCGATTGCTCCGTATTCTCCTTGGTCAGTCCCCTTCCCTCCACTGACTCCGCAAGTGACGGCACGCCACCTTTGTTCGCCAGCTTCTCAGGTACTATGGAACTGTCTGACTCCCCAGTAACGTACATATCGGGATGTTGGCATCGCGCCTTCTCCGACCGATCCAGTGCCATGGAAGAACTGGATGCTGCTGGGGTCTCTCGGCTTCCGTGAGAAAGGTTTCCTACCGTGCTTGTGGTCTCTGACTCCGTGGGGATCATGTCGGACTTGCCATTAACGTTCGTCACAATTGTTGCCTTCCCCCTGTCAGGATAAGGTCGGCCACCACAAAGAGATGTTTTCGGAGTTCAATACACAGCCCGGTTGTACCTCTGTGAACGCTTCGGTGCGCAAGTTGCCCGACGCATCGCATCACTCGAGGCCAAGGCGACTGGCTAGGTCTTACCTCGTACGACTCTTTCATTCGCTACCTTTCTCCGGCTTACGCCGACGCACCCTGACACCTTT
>JBGSHV010000067.1:0-14324 GCA_041752005.1 Pirellula sp.
TATTACGTGAACCAAGGGATGCGTAAAGACCGAGGCGACGCCGGTGACGAGGTCGCTTTGCGATTGGACGGCGCCGGGACCGTGATCAGTCGCTACTTGCACGGCTCGTTGGTGGACGAAGTCCTGGCGGAGGAGAACATCGGCTCGAATGGAGTACGCGATGTGTTGTGGCCCATGACGGACCATCAAGGCTCGGTACGCGATCTAGCACGAGTGACAGCGGGCAATGCTTCGGTGGTCAATCACATTGTTTATGATTCGTTTGGCAAAACGGTTTCGGAAACGGACGCGGCCATCGCGCATTTGTATGGCTACACGGGCCGGGAATTCGACAAAGAGACGGGACTGCAGTATTCGCGCGCACGGTATCTTGATCTAGTGCTCGCCCGCTTCATCAGCCAAGACCCAAAGAGTTTCGCGGCCGGGGATACGAATCTGTATCGCTACGTAGGGAACCATCCGAGTTATGCGAGCGATCCGAGTGGGTTGGAGGACTTAGGCAGGGTTTCAGTGAATAAAGATGCAAATCGAGCTGAGATCGAAGGTGCTTTGCAATCTGAGGTAATCGAAGCATTGGCAGACCTGTTCGAAGCACAGATTCTGCTGGAAATCCAAATTGCATCGATGAAGAACGACAACATGCATGCGAATCTGGAGTCGATTGGTGTAGACGCTAGTCGGTTCAGTCCGCAAGGCGTAACCTTCATGAACGATGTTGTCGTATCGTATGACCGATTTCACGCCAAGAAAGCGGCTGATGAGCGAGAGAGGCTCGAAGCCATTGAGAGAAGGGAGAGCTTTGAATGGTTGAAACAGCATCCAGTTCTCGTAGTAGGATTTGGTCGCAATGGTAGCACGCCCACTATTTCGGGTAACATTGATCCGCGCGTAAAGGCACAGCGCGAGAGTAGTGGCGAATTCCTCTTAACCACAAGAGTTCCGCGTCCCTATGAAACTCCCGGCCTAAGCCACGAAATTCATCGAGGTCCGAGCCTTGAACTTCTCTATACGAGCTCATCAGATTTGGCGGGGGCGGGTGAAGAACGTCGCTTGCATGAGGAGGCGAGGCAGCGTTCCAGGACAATTATTTTTGCCGCCCTAACTGCTGGCATTGGACCCGAAGAAATTGCAGCCAGCCTGATTGCACGAATAGCATCATCAGTTAGATTGCTTCGCGCCACAAACGTAATCGAGGACCTAGCCCCAGTTAGTACAGTGGCTTCGCGAACACCGGTAAAGCTCGCGGAAGCTGGCGAAGATCTTTTCGTCGGAGATTATGGCCAAGTAAGGCGAGCAAATATCAAGTCCGGTCTCAATCCAACTCATACACCGCACCATTCTGTCCAGGATGCGGTAAGCAGTACGAGCCATTCGACTGGTGTTTCTATCAATATGCGAAAGGACCTTCATGCCCTTACGCGTACCTTCCGTAAGCCAGTAGAAGAGGGGCTGAGTCTTCGCCAACACTTTTTCAAAGACGTTTGGGACGTAAAGAAAATCTTGACTAACGCGAATTACGATCGCAGCGTAATCAATGCGCAACTAAAAGAACTGATTCGGCAGAACAAAGCAGTAGGAGGATTCTGAAAATGAACGAACTAGACGTAATCGAGTTCCTTAATCGAAATCAACCTTTACCTGATGATGAAAAGCTAACGGAAGTGTTGATTGGTCAATACGATGAAGCGAGAAAATTTCTCATTGATTGCCCAAGCGAGGAAGGCGTACGGTTGATCCTCAATTCGTTTGGCATTGGAGATGGTTGGGGGGTTTACCAGCTAGTAGAAGATGCGGTCGCCGCTGTTCCTCCGGAAGTGGCTGTAAGGCATCTTTCCAATTCGCTTCGGAGTCCATTGGAAGGAGTGAAATATTGGAGTGCTCAAATTTCAGCAAACTACGATGATGAGCAACTTATCGAGCCCTTACGAAGTCTTCTGCATGATCCATCGGACGATGTTCGAATGGCAGCGGTTATATCGATCGAGAAGTACATAAGCGACAAATTGAAAGCAGAGTTGCAAACCATGCTTGCAAAGGAGACTAGTGCGGAAATCCGAGCAACGATCAAGGACATCTTGGTTGGGGCAACATAATGAACGGAAGCCGCCGGGCAGTGAACGTGGCCGAAGCAAAAAAGGCTTCAAGTCCGGCGGAACCTGAGTGTACGCTCTAATGCGTGATGCTCGAAGCGCGTTGAGGCGTTGCCTTGCTGATGATGTTGGAACTTCGAAGCGATGGCACGATGCCATCGCAATGTCTTAGCAGGATGCGTTCCCCGGCTTGGAGCGTGTTGGCCGTTGATGCAAACGAGTTTGGTTGGAAGCGTTCCCGGTTGGAATCACTGGGGACGTTCGCACAAGTCAGAGATGATTGAACTGAGATAGCGAGACATGGACGTCGAGCTGAAGACGGTCGGGATGGCAAGGATGCCAGTCGGATACGACGCGAGCACGAAGGGAGCAGGCGTGAGCGGTGAGGCTTGAGTAGTGAGGTAAATGCAAACAGCCAATCACGTTTCCATCCCAGGTGGTTAGCGAGCGGCGTTCGCGGCGTGTCCGACCGAGCGTAGCGAGTCCCGCCCAGCGAAGGCGGCGCACGAGCGGGGATGATGAATTACCGCCGCATGCGCACCGAGCGAGTTTATCCAGGCAAGTGACCGTAACCATGCTCCGAGCCACAACATTTCGCACTTTTGCGTGCGAGAACTTGACGCTATCAGCGCCGCTTATCCAGCCGACATGCCCAATGGCAGCAACGATCGGGAGGCTATGCTTGGATGGCTAATTTTATCGCTGCGTCTTGCTTAATTCTCGTCTGATCTGATCGCGTAACTGGCCATTTTGTGGCCAGTGCGCGAACGTAGAGACAGTTGTCATTCGGAAGCAAGTCAATATGCGCGTCAGGAGCCACGCAAAATATTTGACTGCGAACCGGCATGCATGCTACATTCCAATCCTCGTTTCCATCTTTCATTCAGTCCCCAGGAACTCTGCTATGTTCGACCCAACGATTGGCCGCTGGCAGACCAAAGATCCGAAGAGTTTCGATGCTGGAGATACGAATCTGTATCGCTACGTGGGGAACCATCCGAGCTATGCGACCGATCCGAGCGGGTTGGAGGAACCAGTTCATGCGAAAGATTTTCAGCCTTCCAAAGAGCTCAAGGAAACACTGTACTGGGCCCGAGAGTACATCAAGACTTCGCATCACATTGAAGAGGTTAATTCCAAACATGCCAATTTGGTTCGGTATGCAATGTCCAGGCTGGGGGCTCAAGGGTTGGCAAGAAATCCTAAAATCCTTCGAGGCTACAATGAAGATCGAGATCGACAACTGCGCCTTCTGAATCAGGATTTGGAAACGTTCGCAGCAAAGTTATCGGGCGAGTATGGCAACGTGGAGATTCCAGATTTATGGAAATGGCATGATGACAGCGTTATCACCACTTTTGGCGGTGGCACAGGCGCAGTGAAAGCTGTGGAACTTGCGTATTGGCTGTCAGAAAACGGAGTTCAGCTTGGATCCGGCTATTCCATGGGTGGAGGTATGCAAGACGTCACCCTAGAGACGGCCATGTTGTTTACGGGTGGTGGTGCTACTTTCATACGGAGTACATTGGCTGGAGTCGCTGCACGGACCGCAGCAATTCAAGCCACGAAAGAGACTTTGCTTGGGCCTCTTGCCCCAGTTAAGGGAGGCTTCGCATCAATTGGAGGCGGTCCGAGTGGTGCTAGTTTCGCTAATAGTTCAAATCTATTAGATGAAGTTCTCAGTGTCGCTCAGTCTTCGAAATTCATTGATCGCGCGAGACGCCTTGGGTTTTCGGATGAGCTCATTCAGTCGTTGCCAAACAGGATTCTTCAATATGGGGATCGTCTTGGAGAGATTCCGACTGGAGGTTGGGCAGATGCAAGCCAGTTATTGATTGGAAAACGGAGCCTTCTTAGCACCAGGACGCAGCGAATTGCACACGAATTGGGACATGTTTTAGATGACTTGTCTAAGCCTGGTCTCTTCCAACGTGCTGGTCAAGCGGGATTTGGGTTCGAGGGTTTCTACAAAGCAGAACGTGTAGCATACATGATGCAATACGGTAGAAATCCAGTGCCGCTTACGCTGTTCAACGCAGGTATGCAGTCTCATCCATATACGACAACTGCAATTGTTGGCGGGTTCATTGTGGGTGGTTACTTGTTCAGCGACTACGTGTTTAATTAGGTGTAACCATGTTTCGTGAGCCAACGAATTCCATGGTATTACTAGTAGGTTGCGCGATTGCCGCCGTACTTGCGGGTGCAGAGAGGTGGATACTTGCTAGCGTAGTTATTACCGTCGCTTTCGTGTACGTTTTATGGGCCAATCGTCCAATCAGTTAGCCTTTCGTTTGGACTGTATAGAGGCGAAACGACGTCGCCGCAACTCTTAGCAGGATGCATCCCCCGCTTGAAGTGGATTGGCCGTTGATGCAATCCAGCTCGATTGGAAGCGTTCCCGGTTGGAATCACTAGGGCAGTTGGTCTAGTCGAGAATGGAATGAACTGAGATAGCGAGAAATGGACGTCGAGCGAAAGGCGGGCGGGATGGCAAGGATGCCAGTCGGATACGACGCGAACACGAAGCGGGGAATCAGGGAATAGGCTTCAGGAGTCAGACTTCAGTGGACAGCCAAGGCAGTCTCCAACAGGAAAGAGTAGCGGCGTTCGCGGCGTGTCCGACCGAGCGCAGCGAGTCCCGCCCAGCGAAGGCGGAGCACGAGCGGGGATGGTGAGTTACCGCCGCTTGCGCACCGAGCGAGTTTATCCAGGCAAGTGACAGTAACCGTGCTCCGAGCCACAACTTTCCGCACTTTTGCGTGCGAGAACTTGACGCTATCAGCGCCGCTTATCCAGCCGACCTACCCAATGACAGCAACGAGCTGGAGGCTATGCTTGGATGGCTTATTTTGTCGCTGCGTCTTGCTTCATTCTTGTCTGATCTGATCGCGTAACTGGCCATTTTGCGGCCAGTGCGCGGACGTGGAGACAGTTGTCATTCGGACGCAAGTCAGTATGCGCGTCAGGAGCCACGCAAAATATTTGACTGCGAACCGGCATGCATGCTACATTCCAATCCGCGTTGCCATCTTTCATTCAGTCCCCAGGAACTCTGCTATGTTCGACCCAACGATTGGCCGCTGGCAGACCAAAGATCCGAAGAGTTTCGATGCTGGAGATACGAATCTGTATCGCTACGTGGGCAACCATCCTAGCTATGCGACGGATCCGAGTGGGTTGGAGGATCCAGTTGACGTAAAAAATGTTGTCCCATCTGATAAATTGAAAAGTGCGTTGGTCGTTGCGAATCGCTATGTTCAATCTGAATTGGAGCGAATGCGTCTTCGCGAAGAAATGCGAAATCTTGAAAACGAACTTTTTTATCTAAGATCAGCGACACCGACATTGTCGTCAGCGCCTCGTTTTGCGAACAGAGCAAATGTACAGGCAAGGTATGACTCCACTATTGAGCAAATCAAACTACTAGAGAAGCAGTCCGATTCATTGGCAGATACATTAGGTTCGGAATATGCGGACCTAGAAACCCCCTCGATGACAAGGTTTTTCCGAGATGATTTCAGCGGTGCTACGTTTGAAGGAGGTCGTGGCGGAGTTGGAGCGGTAGAACTCGCGATTTTTCTTCGTGAAAACCGGGTTTCATTAGGACAGGAATACTCTACCGGGGGTGGGGCGTATCCAACGACCGGTCCCGAAGACTTTGCCGCTGCAGCTACGTCCGTTTTTTTGCGAAACATTGTCAAAGGAGTTGGGACGCGTATTGCCGCTAGGCTTGCAGCTCGAGAAGTATCGGAAGAGGTCGCCGCAGAGATCATCGGTCCCTTGGCGTCATTGCGTCCAAGGGGTGCAGCATTTGGTTCAATGTCTCCGTGGAAAGCGCCTCTTGGAGAAGCCAAAGTTCGCCCGGGGGAGCTTGGTACGACGTGGCTTGGCGATCCGGTTTATTCAAAGTACGACAATTGGTATTTGAATAAGATTCCTGGTTTACGGCGGGTTGAGTATCCAAATGCAAATTATGGCGTCAGAAAAGGTTTGAGTAACGAGGCCGCAGTCCGTGCCCATGAACTGGCGCACATGGATTTCATCAAGAACTATCCGCAATTGGCACATCTTGCGGGACGCAGTGGTTATTTCCCAACGAAGGGTATTGCTCGTACCATCCTTGAGTTTCACGGCAATTTGGCGCAACACAACAGCCACATCGGAAAAGCTCTGCTCGGAACACTCAAGGACACGGACGTGATCGCCCTTAGTACAGACGCACTAACTGCATTCATCCTGTTCCGTATATCGTTGCGAAACGGAGGCGACAGATAACCAATGCAGAGCTTTTGGATAGTTGCAATCGTTGGCTGTTCACTACTTTTGTTTGCTATTGTAATTAGGCGATGGATGTTCGTATCCAAATTGAAGCGATCCGGTCGTTGGCTTCATTGGAGCGCAGTTGTTGAAAGACTGCATTCAGGACAAGGTTACTTGGTCCTGAACTATGGTACTACCTGCGGTTATTGCTGGTGGGTTAAGACGTTGCCCGACGATAGGTCTTTAGAAGAATTATTGTGGGAGGACGCATATCTCACCAATTGTCCGATGCTAATATCGTCTTTTTCTTACCTTTCGAAGGCCTTTCCGGGAAGAGTACGGACGACCAATGAAAGGAGTTTTTCGTGACACCTGATTGATAATAAAAATCGTTCGATGACGTCGTAGTTGCCCCAAAGGGCGGAAGGATCCGTTTTGCCGATTTGGCTACAATTGGTGATTCACTCTATGGCAATGCGCGGCGCTCCAAGCCTTGCTCCGCGCCACAACATTTAGCACTTTTGTGTACGAGAACTCGGCGCAAGCAGCAGGACTTATCCTGCTCTCGCGGTTGCAGGGAGCTACGAGCACGGATCGATACGTACATGGTTGATTTACTCGTTACTTCACACTCCATTCTTGTCTGATCTGACCGCGTAAATAGCCATTTTGCGGCCAGTGCGCGGACGTGGAGACAGTGGTCGTTTGGGAGCAAGTCAGTATGCGAGTCAGGAGCCACGCAAAATATTTGACTGCGAACCGGCATGCATGCTACATTCCAAGCCACGGCAATTCCATCTTGCAATCCGTCTCCAGGAAATCTGCTATGTTCGATCCAGCGATTGGCCGCTGGCAGTCGAAAGACCCCAAAAGCTTCGATGCTGGGGATACGAATCTGTATCGCTACGTAGGGAACCATCCGAGCTATGCGACCGATCCGAGCGGGTTGGAGGAACTCGACAAAGGTATTGATTGGGATGCGAGTCCGTTGTTTAACGATGTAAAGCGTTCTGTTCGGGTACGACTAAATCAACTAAGGAGGGTTTATCAACTTGCAATTACGGAAGGCCGATCGGCAGAAGCAGCAGACATTTTGGATGCTGCACGAAGTCATGCCTCACTGAATTCGAGTAACGGGTTCCATCCAGATCACGATAAATTTCTACAACAGGATGCGTCGGTTCGCCGAGCGACCAACAACCTTCTTGGCCAGTCGGTGGTTATGACTTCAGACGGCCTTGAGTTCGTTGGCAATCAACTGCATGAAGGTTTCGAATTCGCTGTTGACGTCAAAATGATCCTAAGCGGTGACGCGACTGTTGAGGGCGACCAACTTATCGAAATTGCCCCAGGTATATTCGAACGCAATCGATACATTAGTCCTCGAGAAACCCCGTCCGATGATAGACTTCTTGCGAAACTGACCCTGCAAGCCGAGGTCGACATAACACTGGCATTAATGACTGGTGGAGGTAGCTTTAGACCTGGATATGGGCAACTTGACGATACGTGGGGCTACGAACGGCTTATTTTGAAGTCTGCCTCAACGGGAATAGGGGCGGTCGATAATGTGATTACGTCTCGTCTGGGAACCTATTCAGATGAGGTTAGGTCCGCCGTTTCGTCACAGTCAGGCGGACTGGGGCGTAGATTCCGCCGAGGCGGCGGAAACATCGCTGTCTCCGAATTGCAGACTGGCGACGACATTGTCCATATCCCGGCGTTTAGTGGCACGGACGACTTGGCTGGCTTCGCTCCCTACACTAGGAACTCTGATCGCGTCCTGGGAGCAGGCGGAGTTAGACAGGGTGCTGGCAATTTCCTTCGCGATGTCGATGCGGAGGCAAAGATTTTAGAACGGATGTTGTCTTTGACTACGGCGGAAACTCGCGGAGCCTTGCGGTTGTATTCAGAACTACCGTTCTGCGATTCATGCCAAGCAGTCATCGCGAATTTCCACAAATATCGTCCTAGTTTGACCTTGGAGTTAGTTACGAAGGACGGAAGCAGGCTCATCTCACCAAGACTTCCATAAACACCTATGATCACGACTAAACAAATCTACGATCGACTGATTTCGTCTGGACTAGCAACGAGAAGCACTATCGTGGGCTGTTCAGATGACGAACTCTATGCGATCGCGCGCGTAGCAAATCGCGAGTTGCCAGTTCCGTACCGCGAATTCATGGCGACATTTGGCCACAAAGCTGGGCGATTCCTACGTGACATCGACATGTTTTACCCCGGAGTACTTTCCCTACGCGCAGTCGCAGAAGACATCGTTACTGACTACGAAGAATTCGATGTCGAATTACCTGTATCGGCGTGCGTATTCGCTATGAGGCAAAAAGAACAATTCATGTTCTTTGATGAAATGTGCCACGATCCACCTGTGAAATTCTATATGTCAGGGCAACCAGAGATTAAGACGATTGCCCGATCATTTTGGGATGTAATCGAATCCGAACTCGAACAAGCAGAGGCAAACTATGCTGTAATCAAGGATACACCGTACGAATTTTAAGCCTTGCTCCGAGCCAGCACATTGTGCACTTTTGCGCAGCTGCGCGCCACAACATCCGGCACTCTTGCGTGGAGACCTCGGCCAGCCGTTAGGCAGCTAGAGAGTCGGGTCGAGAAAGCGGAAAGTAGAAGGGAACGGTATCGGAGACAATTGCATTATTGCGTGCGATTCAATACTCGGCGTGGGATCCGGTCCTCCAATCCAGATTATCCTGTGCGCGTCGAACGGGAAATCGGAGTCTCAATAGGCTGCTATCGATGCACTTCAGGTTGGTTGCATGTCGCTGTTAGATTTTAGATAGTCCTTTGGATTAATTGGGAGCTTTGTCGATGGTGATCTCTCGATCAGACCTGTCCGAATGGGGCAAATGGTTCAGCCGTTTCACTACGTCTTTGGACGATGTCTGTGATGCACAAGACATTGCGAAAGTGAATTTGCTTTGCTCCCTCGGTCTCAACGAATACACCGACCACCTCTATCATGAATGCCTAGACTTGGTCTCCGAATGGTCCTGTCAATTGCTCGAATTCACAGAACGGAATCACCATCATTTCAGGGAGGACCCAGGGTATTTTGAGCATTCCGAAGAGGTCTTTCAGGCCATCGCGATGGTTCAGTTTGTCCAAGAGGCTTTACGGGTCCATTACAACACGACATTCGCCGAGGGAGAGTACAATGCAATCGATTCTCGAAATCTCTTTTTGACTGGCGTACTTACCGGCTTTGGTGGAACATGCGTATCCTTACCCATGCTCTATGTAGCGCTCGCACAACGCATCGGTTATCCGGTTGAGGTCGCCCACACTTGGGAGCACTACTACTGTGTATGGGACAGCCAGAATGGCTTTTGCTTTGAAGCTGCGGGTACTGGTTTTGATAAGCGGACTCACGAATTCTATCGCCATTTCCGGAAGATAGTGAATGCTGAGGACGAATTTACTTTTGGTTTCCTTAGAACCCTCAGTCGCAAGGAACTCTTCGCTTGTTTTGCGAAAGAGCGATCCCATTGCCTGCAAGAGCAATTTCGTTTCGACGAGGCACTCGAGGCGGATTACCTTGCCAAGACGTTAGCCCCGCATGTTGCACAGTTTTCGATGGCGTACGCAATTACGAATTCCTCACGTCAGCTGTTTCGAGTGCTCGGTGCAACCCCTTCACGTTCGATGCTCGCTGACCTTGAGCACCTTGAGAATGATTTTTCCTCGCAGTTGGACGGTCCTGATTCGAGCCATTGCAGCAGTGCCGCAATCATGAATCTACGGCGAATCTTGCGAAACAGATATCAATCAACGATTCAGTGCGAACACGACAAAGTGCTCGGCGAGTATACTGACTTCACGTAATGTCCCGCATGCAAGGAACTCTACCGTGTTCGACCCAACGATTGGCCGCTGGCAGACCAAAGACCCCAAGAGCTTCGATGCTGGGGATACGAATCTGTATCGCTACGTGGGGAACCATCCGAGCTATCCGACCGATCCGAGTGGGTTGGAGGAAAAAGGAAAGCTTCGTTCAATCCCACGATCGATGTTAAGCGAATTACAAGAAATACATCCTCCCTTACCAGGCGAAACGGAGGCTGATTACCTTCGAGCAATGGGCTTCGTTATTCAGGATCTTCCCGAACCAGTCTACGATGTGAAAGGCAAGAAAATTCTTTATCCGTTTTCAAGTGAGCGGAGAGGTGGTTTTATCGATGGAGTTTATTACGTTGATCGTTGGCGAACTGGAAACTTGGAACAACCATGTGTGGTTTGTCACGGACGAGATGCGTTTGGTCTGCTACCAGGGCTTTCAACGACTGACAGTTTCGTGGGTGGAGCTTGGTACCATAGTGGCAGTCCTGGAAACATCGTTGGAAATCAATCTGCAGGCGTAGGCTCGGGAATCTTCAATTTCTTTGTAGGACTCGGAAACATTGGAGGGTACGGATATCAAGGCTTGAGTGGGCAAGATTTTGAAGAGCTAATTGATTCAGAGGCTTATACGGAATGGATTCGCAATGCCATCTACCCAGATCGTGACCCAGGAAGCCTATTGACAACGTCGGGTGAGATTTTTGGGCAGCTCGTTACCGGTGAAGTTTTCGGTTTTGCTCTTGGGTCTCTGATATCCAATAGCAATAAACTTAACTGGATCGGCGCCCCAAGTAGTGGAGGCAAGAATTTATTCTGGCATGGCTCTGCCGAAGGCGTTGAGAACGCGACGAAGACCGGACTGTTTTCTCATGGGACTGGCAACGGTAGTAAGTTCTGGGCTACAAGTCGTGGCGAGCAAGGCAAGCTGACTGAGATACTGATTGGTGGCAACTACAACATCGTAGCGAAGCCCCCATTCGTTCAATACAAAGGCGGATTTGGGTCGGTCTACAAACTTATGGCTGAAGAAGCATCGCACTTCAGCAAAGCCTGGGGCTTCCAATACAGTTGGAATCCGTATCAGTGGTACAAGGGCGTTTCTGGTCAATACTACTTCCACCCTGGGACGGTCAGTTGGGCGCAACGAGCAACAGAGTTGAAGCGAGGCGCTGCGATTACGACTGCGATAGGTGTAACGACTTGGGGCCTTGTTGAGTTGAATGATTGGTGGAACGGGCGATGAAACCAATCGAGATTATCCTACTTGTGCTTGTGATTCTCCTTGGTGCCGCATACTCAATTGGGTTGCGTGGCTTAGGTCTTGGAAAAATCATCGCAATTCCATGCGGCGTAGTCCTCTCTTTAGTGACAGTTGGCGTCGGTCTATATGGCCTATCCAAACTGACAGAGAAGAACGACTGAAACCGCGGGGCAGGGAACGTGACCGAAGTATAATGGCCGCAAGTCAGGCGGAAGCTGAGTAGATGTTCCAATGCTGGACGCTCTGCTCCGAGCCAGAACACTGTGAACTTTTGTGTACGAGAACTCGGCACTAGCAGCGATGCTTATCCTGCCATCGCACTCCGACGGTTCAGCGAGCAGGTGTTGATGCTTCGATCACTGATTTGCTCCTCTGTTGATGCTTAATTCCTATACGAGCAGACCGCCTACATGCCCATTTTGTGGCCAGTGCGCGGACACGGAGACAGTTGCCGTTCAAAGCAAGTCAGTACGCGCCTAAGGAGCGACGCAAAGTGTTTGACTGCGAACCGGCATGCATGCTACATTCCGACCTGCGGCAACTCCATCTTCCAATCCGTCCCCAGGAAATCTGCTTTGTTCGACCCAACGATTGGCCGATGGCAGACCAAAGACCCGAAGAGCTTCGATGCTGGGGATACGAATCTGTATCGCTACGTGGGCAACCATCCGAGCTACGCGACGGATCCGAGTGGGTTGGAGGATCCGGTTGATGTAAAAAATGTTGTCCCATCTGATAAATTGAAAAGTGCGTTGGTCGTTGCGAATCGCTATGTTCAATCTGAATTGGAGCGAATGCGTCTTCGCGAAGAGATGCGAAATCTTGAAAACGAACTTTTTTATCTAAGATCAGCGACACCGACATTGTCGTCAGCGCCTCGCTTTGCGAACAAAGCAAATGTACAGGCAAGGTATTACTCCGCTATTGAGCAAATAAAACTACTAGAGAAGCAGTCCGATTCATTGGCAGATACATTAGGTTCGGAATATGCGGACCTAGAAATCCCCTCGATGACAAGGTTTTTCCGAGATGATTTCAGCGGTGCTACGTTTGAAGGAGGTCGTGGCGGAGTTGGAGCGGTAGAACTCGCGATTTTTCTTCGTGAAAACCGGGTTTCATTGGGACAGGAATACTCTACCGGGGGTGGGGCGTATCCAACGACCGGTCCCGAAGACTTTGCCGCTGCGGCTACGTCCGTTTTTTTGCGAAACATTGTCAAAGGAATTGGGACGCGTATTGCCGCTAAGCTTGCAGCTCGAGAAGTATCGGAAGAGGTCGCCGCAGAGATCATCGGTCCCTTGGCGTCATTGCGCAAGTAGGCTAGCGACTGGTGCTGGTTACGTTGATAAAGCTGATCCCGGGGCGGTTGCGCGATATGCTCGAATTGTCGATTCACTCGATGATGCAACAATCAGCCAGCTTTCTCGACATGCAAACGTTCCTGAAAACGTGGTTCGTAGCGTGAAGTCACACCTATTTGAGACGGTCCACCCAATCCAAACTGCGCCTGGGTTCGTGCAACATAGTCGATTCACGCCGTATAATGAGATTGCAGACGTATGGTAGTCTGCGCTGCTCGGCGAGGGACGAGATGCTTTCCGCAAACTACTAGGACATGAATATCTAGAGAGCACTCTGATGAAACATGGTGGTCTTCCATTCAGACCTCCTATGGATCCTGAGGGGATGGGTATTAGCGCCCACAACCTATCTACAAGTCCTTGGGACGGAACGCTCGGACCAAGGCAGTTGAAGTTGTGGGATGAATTCTTGTCACGATAGTTTGAGGAAGTGAAATGGGACTTTTCGAAGCAGAAGCAGCAATGTTGGCTCTTGAATCAGCAAAGCCGTTTGACTACACCAAAGCTGGTAGCTATCAAGCGAAGTTGAAACAGTACGTCGACGAAAAGAACTCGTTGTTCCCCGGTCGGCCTGTGCTATTCGATGTGACGGATGGAAAAGTTTCCCTGCCAGATAAACTGTGCGATCGCATAAATGAATGGATGGTTGTGCATCCAGAGTATTCGCCGTTCGTGCGTACGTTTGCTAAGTACTACTTGGCAAGCTTGCTGTGGGATAGCAGTTATTCGTCGATGTATCGTCATATTGCCGATTGCATCATTGATGGTGGTGATTTCTACTTGGAAACGGGAGTGTTCTACCTGCGTGACGCGGCAGCCGTTTCAAGCACCGGGGGCTAGTTGCCCTGCTCCGAGTCACAACATTGTGCACTTTTGCGTTCGAGAACTCGGCGCTAGCAGCAGAACTTATCCTGCGCTCGGCTTTGAAGAAGCAAGAAGCATGGATCGTTACTTCATGCTCCATTCTTGCCTGATCTGACCGTAGAATTGGCCATTTTGCGGCCAGTGCGCGGACGAGCAGACAGTTGTCGTTCGGAAGCCAGTCAGTTTCTGACGCGGGATTGTCCTACTATCCAGTCTTTTTGGGCTTGTTCTCGATCTTCAAGAGCCTGTCCGCCCTCGCGCGCTCAGAACAAGTTACTGCTCAAAACGCAGTCATGAGATCTTTCCGCGCTGGGCGGCTGGCAAGCACCCTACAGGAAGTGGAAATCAGAAACGAGCCGCACACGACGAGTCAGTTGCTGGTGGCTCTCTAGAACCGTCGTTGATGAAATTGTACGAGCGAATCCAATCACTCCACCGCGTGGATTCCAGAGCATGGCTTTGACTATCAATCGCGGTTGAGCGTTGAGCCACTTTCGCGGGCTGGCTTTGTGTGGCTGCGATTTTCTGTTCGCGGGTCGGTGGCGAGCCAATTAGAGTAATTGGTCTCTCTTCTAATTCTATAAAAACGCCTCGCTGAAGAGC
>JBGSHV010000068.1:0-9173 GCA_041752005.1 Pirellula sp.
GGTCCATCCGCGTTTCAAAACACCAGCCTTTGCGACAGTCATCACTGGGATCACGGTGGCCATACCGACCCTCTTATTGAGTGCGCCGGTCGTCACCGACTTGGCAGCCATCGGTACTCTTTTTGCGTTCACGCTGGTATCGGCTGGGATCTTGGTCGTCGGGCGTGGCAAAGTCACGGATGCCAACCGAGGCGAATCCGGATTTCATGTTCCGTACCTTGATGGCCGCATTTGGCTGCCCATCTGCTTTGTGTGTTACACGCTGTTTCTGCCGAGGTTGCCGAGCAATCATTTTCTCTACGGCGACTGGTGGGCCGAAGACGCATTTCACTGGGACCGCATTCCCTATTTAATTTTTTATGCGATCTTTGCCGTGATGACCGCCTACACGATTCGTTTTCGATGGTCGACTATCCCTGTGTTGGGTGTGGTCGTCAATCTCTACTTGGTCGCCGGACTCGGTGCCGCCAACTGGATTCGCTTTGGTGTGTGGTGCGTGGCCGGGATTTTGGTCTACGCGATATACAGCTTCCATCACAGCAAGTGGAAGCACACGTCGGTGGAATAGGTGAATTGGTTCCCAGCAATGCCCTCCTAACCTTGACAGTGGTAGTCCCGGACGGAAAAGCCATCGATGTCAATTGCCGCTGTCTTCGACTCAGCGATAAGATCGCTTGTCTGAAGGTCACGATTTTGCCTTAGCCACCTTCTGCGCGACCGTTGCCACCCTCAGCAACGGCGAGTTCGTTGGGAATTCATGAACTCAAGCAGCCATGCGCGGGAGTATCGCCAGTCTCTGTCCGCAGTCGCCTTGGAGATGTTCATGTACTCTGCAGCTTCTTCTAGAGTCATTCCGCCAAAAAACCTCAGTTCGATGAGCTTTGACCCTCTCTCGTTAGTCGATGCGAGCGATTGGAGAGCATCATCGAGCGCCAAAAGCTCTTCATCAATTCCTTGCGAGGCGAGATGCTCAACCTCAACATGATTCCGTTGATGATGACCACCATGCTTGACGCTCTTCCGTTTCCGAGCCGCTTCGACAAGAACGCGTCGCATGGCTTGCGAAGCGGCGGCAATGAAATGGCTTTTGTTTTCGAATTGATGATTACCCGCAAGTCGCATAAAAGCTTCGTGGACTAGCTCCGTTGCTTGAATCGTCAAGCCTGCTTTTTCATTCCCAACGTATCGATTTGCAATCGCTCGAAGTTCCTCATAGAGCGCGGGCATCAAGTTATTTGTAACCTTGACGGGTTCGCTGCTTTGGTCTTTCAGAAGATGTTCTCTGTCTGCCATAGTCATTTAACCCGTTCACGTTGCATGATCGCGAACACGACGCTCGGTCGCCGAATCGTTCATGGGCATCGCCTGCGGTATAGGAGTAGCCAGTCTGTCAGTGATTACATGCGATAAAACCGATCGAAACGCATCGCGCGAAGGAGAATTCTTTACAGCCTAGCGTTCGATCGTGAAGATTAAGTGTGAATGTATCCTACGATGCTTCGCGTCGCAATCTTCACAGAAACGATCATCGGTCCTTGCCGCTAGGGTACATTCCCACGAAAGTCCGCGTCAAAAATTCTTATTTTCATGATGCAAACTCAAGGTGTTTCTCGCATGTAAGCTCGAGCGGAGCATTCGTTTTCGTTCCAATCGTCCCGCAACCGAGGCAAATGGTGCCCAAATAGTCAAAAATCGCATTGATCGCTGAGATTCAAAAATTCTCTGCGAGGCCCAATGCTTCATCTCAGTGAACAGTAAGGATCCGCCCAAAATGTCAAAACGATTTGGTCAGTATGGGATTGATTTGGTATCGGCTTTTTTGTTGAGTTGGGTATTACTGCCAGCGGTCGCCGTCGCCCAAACCGCTCCGTCGACGCCCCCCTTCCGATACACGCTCCGATTGCTCGGATCGTTGGGTAGTGGATGGAGTAAAGCCATGGATATCAACAACCTTGGCGAGGTCGTGGGCAACTCCGCAACGTCGACCGGGGATCCGCGAGGATTTATCGTGTTCGCGGGCGCAGTCGCCATGACGGATGTTAACACATTGATCGAGCCTTCGGAGGTGTATCCAAACAATCCGAGTGGATGGAGAATCCGACAAGTAGGCGCCATCAACGATCGCCGCCTCATGCTCGGGTATGCGAGGCGGTTTAACGACGGTCAAAATTTGCGGAATGCACTGGTGCTGCTTACGCCCAAAGTCGAGACTGGGACCTGGACAGTTACCGAAATCTATCCATCGATCAACTACGGTCTCAGTACTGCCAATCACGTGGACATGAACGAATTTGGGGACGTCGTTGGGTTGCATTCAACTGCTAGGTCGTTCATTTGGACGGCAGAGAATGGGATCCGCGACCTCGGCACGCTGGGGACTCGGACCAGTTACGTTCAGGGGCTCAGCGATCGTTCATTGAGCGGTGACATTACGGTCGTCGGCAAAACGTTTGGTTCCGGCAACGAAACAGGCTGGATAACAACCATGTCCGTAACCTCGGGTTCCGTGGCTACCATCCAAAGTTTAAGCGGGACGAACCTCACAACCAACGCGGTAACGATTATTAGCAACGGCGACATTTTTGGAAACGCAACCATCGGCCGGTATACGCCAGCATCGAGATATCGCGGCGGCAAATGGACGAGCCTTGGAAGTTTGAATACAGACAAGGGAGGCAGCCAGAATGGTATCGCGGACGATGCAAACAATCTTGGATACGTTGTTGGATTGTCCAGTGCCCCGCGAGCAAGTGGCGTGTCGCAACTGCCATTTCTGTATCACGACAGCTTCAAAATGGTATCGCTCGACTCTTTGGTCATTGGCTTGCCATCCAACCTTCGCGGGGCACTCGATCCGACGCGGATTAACGAAAGCAACTCGATCTGCGGTACAGCGAACAACGGTGTCAACCAAGCCTATCTATTGACACCCACCGCACCGTAAGTAGGCTGATTTTTCATCTTGACCATTCTCGCTTTGCTTTGCTTTGCTTTGCCATACACATGCGGAGACATCATGACTCCTTTTCTTCGAAACTCGCGATTCTTCAAGCAAAGGGGATTTGCGATTGCGCTAATCGCAATCTCAGTGGCTTTTTTGCCACGAAACGCTTCGGCTGACATCATCACGTCAGCGGATTTTTCGACCTATGCGGATGGGCCGCTGGTTGGACAAAAAGGATGGGTTCAGTTCCTAAATCCGTCATCGAACCCGTTGACCGTTCTAGGGGGATCCGTGGCATGGGCCGGTGGCGGTAACATCGATAACCAGGACGCCATGCTCGCGTTCGCTACTCAGATCGGGCAACCCACGTCGGGAACCCAAGTCTACAATTTTGACTTGCGACTTCAGATCTCTCAAGTTCAAGTGGGCCCAGACCCTGCTGTCATCGCTTCATTACAGCAGAGCGCAGATCCGAATTCTAGTAATCCCGTCGTCCAATTGTGGGTTCGCTCCGAGGGCGTTGGTTTTGTGTTTGGAACTCGCATTGATAATTCGTCTCCCTTCGCCTTTGGAAGCCAGGCGCTGAATTTCAACGAGACGTACGCGTTGAGGGCGGGGGTGAATTTGGTGGCGGGAAAATCCAATGACTTTATTGAGTTGTCCGTTGGAAACAATTTCAACAACCTTAATCTGCAAGCGACAACGATCCCTACAGGTTCAGCCACCGATCCGCTCCTTGCTGCGATGAGGCTGGCGCAGCGTGGAACTGCGACGGTTGCGGAGCCAGGAGTGCGGATCTTCTCAATGAGCGTTAGCTCAGTGCCAGAACCCTCTTCGATGGCCTTGCTATCGGTTGTAGGTTCCATCGCCTGGGTTGTGGTCCGCCGCCGTCGAATGTCCGCTGCCAAGAAGTGAAGGGTAACCTTTAGAGCTATCCATGATTGATGGTGTTTCGTCCACCTCTAGTAGGGATTCCGATACCATTGCGGTTTCCGATGTGTGGTAGTGAGGGTCCTATTGATGAACGAACACAACCTGTTTGCTGCTGCTATCTCCATCGCTGATACCCAAGAACGGGCTCGGTATTTAGACAGTAAGTGCGCTGGACAACCTGACCTTCGCAAGCGAATGGACCGATTGTGCGATGCGAACTTCAAGTCTAATCCGTTACTGGACCAATTACCGACGGAAGCGGTACCGTATTCAACCACTGAAGCAGCCGGCGCGGTCATTGCCGGGAGGTACAAACTTCTGCAGAAGATCGGCGAAGGGGGAATGGGCTCGGTATGGATGGCAGACCAGACCGAGCCCGTCAAGAGGCGTGTTGCAATCAAGCTGATCCAGGTCGATCGAAGCAACTCCAAGTCGGTCCTGTCGCGGTTCGAGGCCGAACAGCAAGCGATTGCTCTGATGGACCACCCAAACATTGCCAAACTATTGGATGCGGGAACAAACGATGACGGTGCCCCATTCTTTGCGATGGAGCTGGTGAAAGGGATTCCACTCCATGAGTATTGCGATAAACACAGTCTCGGTATTCGCGAGCGACTGCAACTGTTCGTTCAAATCTGTTCTGGCGTGCAGCATGCGCATCAAAAGGGGATCATCCATCGCGACTTGAAGCCAACGAACATTCTGGTGGAGAACCACGATAACAAACCGGTGCCGAAGGTGATTGACTTTGGATTGGCCAAGGCTGCCTCGGGCATTCGGCTATCTGAGAACACGCTTTTTACCGCGTTTGGCAATGTCATAGGGACGCCGCTGTACATGGCTCCTGAACAAGCGAACTTCAATGCCGTCGATATCGACACCCGAGCGGATGTGTATGCCCTAGGTGTGATCCTGTACGAGCTGTTGACCGGAACCACACCGATCATACGCGATACGATGAAGAAAGTAGCGTTGGACGAAGTACTCAAATTGGTGCGTGAGCAGGAGGCCCCAACTCCATCGAGTCGCCTAAGCACCACAGACTCCGCGCCTAGCGTGGCCGCCAATCGACAGATGGAACCGCAGATACTAAGCCGATTTGTCCGAGGAGATCTCGATTGGATCGTGATGAAGGCCTTGAGCAAAGAACGGGATCGGCGTTACGAAACGGCGATTGGCTTTGCGCGGGACATCGAGCATTTCTTAGCCAATGAACCGGTCAGTGCCGGACCACCGGGTGCGGTTTACCGCATGCGCAAGTTCGTACAACGTAATCGAGGCACTGTCATTGCGGCGAGCCTCGTACTATTGGCCTTGTTGGCAGGCATCGCGGGAACGGCATGGCAAGCCATTCGAGCCGAACGAGCGCGGGCCGAAGAGACCAGGCAACGAGGAAGGGCAGAGAAAGCCCTGGCACGCACCGCCGACGTCCTCGACACAATGGTCTCGGAGGTTACTGGCGATTCGCTAGCCACCCAGAAACAGATCAGTGCCGAACAGAAAAAATTCCTCAGTGAAGTGCTTACGTACTACGAAGAGTTCGCGAGGGAGAACTCTGACGACGAGGAATCACGGGCTCGCGCGGCTCAGGCTGCGTTTCGCGTCGTTAGGATCGAAAGTCGGATGGGCCGAAAAGAGGAAGGGGAATTGGCGTGCAGACGAGCAACGGCACTGTACGAGAAACTCGCGACCGATTTCCCAGCTTCCCCCAACTACCGTGAGGGTTTGGCTGCCAGCTACCAATCCCAAGGCCTTTTGTTGCGACACTTGGGGAATATGACAGAGTCAGAAGCGGCAATTCTCAAGGGATTGGACATACAGAAAAAACTGTGCGCTGACTTCCCAACCGAAACCCGCTACCGAGAGCAAACGGCAAGGAGCCACCAGTGCCTGGCGCGACTAATGTTTGACCAGGGGAATGGAGAGGAGGCAGAGAACCAGAATCGCAAGGCATTGGCCATCCAGGAGAAACTTGCAGAAGAGTTCCCGTTCGTCCCCGACTACCGTCAAGATCTCGCGAACAGCTACGACATCCTTGGGCTTGTCCAGGAAGGCCTAGGAAAAGTTGCGGAAGCAGAAGAACCGTTCCGCAAAGGGCTGGCGCTTGAAGAGAAATTGGCGAGCGAGTTTCCCGGCGTCCCCGACTACCGTCAGAATTCAGCGAATAGCCATAATAGCCTCGGGACGGTGCTGGTGGCGATTGGGAAAAAAGCGGAGGCGGAAGAGCATTTCCGAAAGGGCCTGGCTCTTCAAGAAAAGCTCGCGACCGAATTTCCCGGCGTCCCCGACTACCGCCAAAACTTGGCGGTGAGCCACAACAACTTAGGTAGTTTGCTGCTGGATTTGGGTGAGACATCGGAGGCGAAGGCGCAGTTGCGCGAGGCTTTAGCGGTTCAGGAGAAGCTAGCAGAAGACTTCCCCGTCGTCCCGAGCTATCGCATTGCGTTGGCCGCCAGCTACGGAAATTTCGGCAATCTAGAGCTCGACCGCGGCGCACCTTCCGATAGCCTGGCGTGGTTCTCGAAGGCGATCAACACGCTCACCGCCATCCACGAAAACGAGCCACGTGAAGTCACGGTCAGGATGTTCCTGCGAACTTGCCATGAAAATCGGGCTATTGCTTTCGATCGATTGAAGCAATACGAAGAAGCGATTCAGGCCTGGGGCAAAGCGATCGACCTCAGCCCGATTGAAGAACTGCCTGGCCTTCGTGTCGCTCAGGCCATATCGAGACTCCAGGCCGGCCAGGTGGCGGAAGCCATGGCCGAGGTCGCCGAGCTTGTGAAGTCGCCGGATGGGCCTGCCGACCGATGGTACGACTTTGCCTGCTTCTACTCGATCGCTAGTGACAAAGTCCCAGACAAAAAGGACGAGTATTCACAGCGCGCCGTGGAACTGCTGCAGCAAGCGGTGGATGCTGGCTACAACGATGCCGCTCACATGCAGCAGGATACCGATCTCGACCCGCTCCGCGACCACGAGGACTTTAAGGCACTGTTGGCGGAGTTAGAGAAGTACGCGTTGGAGAACAAATCGGGGCCTGAGCAGTGACCCCTATTAACTGGTCGCAAAGGCGATACTTCGGGAATAACGATCCCGACGCGAGATATACATAAGAATTAATGCGCTGTTAGCTCCCCCGCTAACTCTTAAATGCCTATATTGCAATGCACCTCGCGACTATGTTTCGTCACTGAACGATTTAGCGAAATAGACGTGCACCAATATAACAATTCACTGCGCCGAGTGCGTTTACTTAGACCGATGACAATGATACGAACATCGACAGTGTGGATTCTTACGCTCGCTTTCGTTTCACAGATCGAGTCCGTTTGTCATGGGCAATCACCTGATCGGCCAGCGTTGAAGACTGCCAGTACCGGACGAGTAGTCGACGAAGAGGGCAATCCGATCGCAGGGGCAAAATTGAGCTTTGGAATAATTCTGACCTGGGGATATTCGCCGATGACTTCCCTTCCAAACGTGACGAGCGACACACAGGGGTCATGGGAGTGGGATCATGCACAGTGGCCTGATATCCACTCTGCGAGAATTGCAGCCAAAGGATACAAGTCGGAGATGATCTCGTTCACTCTGCCAGGTCACTTTGAAACTGTCTTGAAACGTTCGGACGTTATTTCGATCATCGGGTCTGTTGTCAATTTGGAAGGCAGACCCGTCGAGGGAGCAATCGTGCGAATCGCCTCGATGCAGGATTATGTCGCCAAACCCAACGAGCTATCCAGCTTGACCGATGCCCAGGGCCGTTTTGAGTTGTCCCGGCCGCCAGGCAGTAAAATCTCGCTTCGCGCCGTAGCCCCAGATGGATCAGCAGGTTGGCTTGCTCCTGTCGAAGTTGGGCCTGGACTTGCGACTCAGGAACTGAAAATCGTCATCCGTCCTTCGAATTCCAGCCGTGTGTTTCGCGTAAAAGACGAAGATGGCGGGCCGGTTGCCGCAGCCCAGATACGACTCACGTCGTGGGAGCAATCGCAGATCGTTACGTGGTCATCCGAAACGGATCCTGAGGGAATCGCGCGCTGGGAGAGTGCACCCGAGGGTAGGCTCGTCACCGTCACTACCAAAGAAGGGTTTTGCCCCCATTGGTCGGTCATCGAATCAAACTCGGAGGAATCGTCGGAGTCTCCGATCGAGGTCGTATTGCAGAAACCAATGAGCGTACGCGCACTCGTTGTCGATGCGGTTACCAGCGAACCGATTCCAGATTTTTATTTCCACGCACAGTTCAAGCGCGCGATCGAAGCAAGGTTGCCCGAGGAACGTTGGGAAAAGGACTATTTAAAAGAACGCTACATGCTTTCTGGGATCGCTCACGGGAAGAATGGGCAACTCGAATCCAACGTCCAAACGGAGTTTCACTCTATGTCAGTCAGTGTAACGGCGCCCGGATACTTAACGCAAAAGAACGTGGTCATTGCCGATGATTTCATCAGCGAGCCCCGAACGATTCGACTGGAGCGAGCTCGTCGTGGTCTCGAAGCTTCGGATGCCTATCCATTTGTTGTCCACAACCCAGATGGAAGTCCTGCCGATGGAGCGCAAGCAATGGTACTTGCAGCCAACACGAGCACCAGCCTAGCAATGAAGATTGAAGACATCATTCAAGCGAAATTGTTCGAATCGACGCAGATTGCCTATTCGTGTGACGGGCGTGGACAAGTGGCATTTGCCAACGTGACTCCCACATCGAGCACGATCATTTTTTGGAATGATCAAGGAATCGCGATTGTTCCTTTGCAAGAGTGGACCGAGGGCGAACCAATTCGGTTGCAACCCTATGCGAAGTTGCGATTGCGACTCTCCCCATCCATGTATTCCCCGATTCGGTTCCTTGCACTCTCGCGTTCTCTTTCAGCATCTCCAAATGAAACCACTGCCGTCTCAGTCAACCTCGACTGGGAGAATCGCTCCACCGAAATCGAATGCACTCACGTTCTACCAGGACGTATTCAATTGATCGATCGCCAACGTTCCTCATTTGCGGTGGGCGCAAGCCAGACACTACTTTTTGAGTTCGACGCTGAGCCTGGTCAAGAATATGAAATCAACCTTGAGGGAAACAATCGCATGGTGGGCCGGATCGACGCGTTGGACCCCGAATCCTTGACCGAGCCACTCTTGCTTCAGGCGATGGCCGTTGACGAACACGATAGGACACGTGTGCACGAAGCGGTTGTGCAGAGGGATGGGACCTTCGCTTTCGAAGGCGTAGGTCCTGGAGAATACGAAATATCGGTCGTCGATGTTCCCGAGAGCATGCTCATGATGAATCAAG
>JBGSHV010000069.1:0-194487 GCA_041752005.1 Pirellula sp.
ATCAATATCTTCCTAGGCGAAGGCTTCGATTTCGGCGATGCACCCGATCCACTGTACGCCAGCAAGAGCGATAGCAATGGACCGCGCCACAAGGTGATCCAAGGCTTCTCGCTTGGGGACACCGTGACGGCGGATCCCGACGCCCGTTTGATCGACGAAGATCTCGACGATGGGGTGACGTTTACCTCCATCATCTCGGGCTTCACCGGCAGCATGACATTAACGGCTCAAGGCATTACGTTGGCCCGACCAGGCTTTGTCAGTGCTTGGATTGACTTCAACGGCAACGGTATCTTCGAAGCATCCGAGAAGATCAATATCAGCGGCCGACTGGTGAACGGGACCAACACTCCGATCACCTTCGCCGTGCCCGCTGGTAGCAAGACAACAGGAACCGTGGCTGCACGTATCCGCTTCGGTAGCGATCAAGTAGCCATCGCCTCGCCGACCGGTGAAGCTCCGGATGGAGAGGTCGAGGATTACCTGGTCACCATCCAGTCCAATCCATACACCAACCCAACGAACCGCTTCGATGTCAATGGTGATACCTTTGTTTCGCCCATCGACGTTCTGCAGGTGGTCAATTATCTCAACAACGGACTGCCGACTCGTCCGCCCATTCCTCCGACGGGTGTACCTCCCTACTACGACGTCGATGGCGATGGATTCATCAGCCCCTTGGACGTACTGGGTGTGATCAACTACATCAACGGCCGTAGTTCCGGTGGTGGTGAAGGCGAAGGCGGAAGCGGAAGCGATCTAGGTTCTTCCTGGATTTCCGCAGCCAGCTCAGCAGCACCGGCCGTCGAATCGGCTTCGAATTCCACTGGCTCGGAATTCTCGAATGCGACTCGGCCATCCAGCCAGCTTCGCACGGGATCCACAGCTACTTCGCTCGATAGCTATCTGGCGTCGATCGGCTCGCAAGACATAGGTCCTGCGATGTTTGTCGATTCCATCGATTGGATTTCGATGGCCGATGACAACGCTGAGAAGAGCAGCAGCGATGCTATGCTTGGAACAGCCCTCGAGGATGTCCTCAACGATCTGTTCTAGTCCCTGATCGTCGTAATGATCCAAAATTTCAAAAGCCGAGTTCTCTCCAGAACTCGGCTTTTCTATTTTCAACTCAATTTTTTCAAACTCAGCGGCCGGGTATCGTTTCCCAGCCCGAGCGCGGTTGCGCGGAAGATGCGCTGGATATCGGACCGCGCGGAGGCGAATTCTTCCGAGCCACCGAATAGCTGGTCTGCACGAACTCTTTCCGCACCTGGGGCGCGACTCGTGATAACCGGTCCGCCACATGCTCGAGTCCGTCCGGGTTCGTACTAGCTGTCTGCGAGATTTGTGAGAAGAAATTGGTGCATTCAATGAAGTTATGATCGGCCGTCTTGCCAACCAATGGACCCAAGGTCTTGACCACGATGTCCGCACCGACATTCTCCAGTTTCATGAATGCATCCATCCAGGCGATCATCCCCGATCGACCGTCGGCCAGCTGAGTCGGCCGATTGTGGATAGCGACCACGCAGTGCCCTCTCAGTTCACGGGCCCACATATTGCCTTCATAAACGCCGTGCGATTGGTAGACATGCAGAGAGTCCCCGCCATAAACCAAGTCCATCTTGCATTTTGTACCCGCCCCGTCGTCTCCAGTGAGTTGAAATTCACCGATTCGTTCGAGGGATACCTTGGTGATTCCCATTACGTCCCACAGACTAACGACCACCTCGGGATGACGTACCAAAAAGGTATACATCTCGGGATCGCATGCGACGGTCTGGGTAGGCATTCGTCGGAAGTAGCTCGCATCCTCCATGACACTGCGTAACCGCTGTACGGCTTCAGGTGTCATCTGATCGAACGGGATCGCGCCAACCGCCGCCAATTTGGCTTCACGCGTGCTCGCCCCTTCTGCGATCGTTCCCTCCACAGATCTGCCTCGATTCCCGCCTCGATCGGCTGGTGGCGGTACTCGCGTTGATGAGGGCGGTGCACCGGTCTGCCCCATGGCTTGAGGTGCCGTCAGGCATGCCACGATCGCGACAAAACGTCCGGCACACAAGGCTGCCCAGATGCCACTGCCACGTTGCTTTGTGCCGCCCGCTGCTGATGGCATGAAGAATCCGGACTTGAAGGTTTCGCTGCCGCTCGCTAAGGGTGCGCTCTGAGGGCGGTTTGAATTTCTCCGCAAGCACACCTTCGCCATGATTTTTTTGTCGGCATTCTCGAGCGAAGAAAATCAGAAGAAGCATCGATTTTGGCCTTGCCGTCGACACGTCGAGGGCCGCCAATCCATCTCCGTCTGCATCAAAACGGGCGCACTTCTTATAATCTCCAGGGTTGCACGCAAGAATTTGTTCCTTTTCATTGAGTTTTGCCGCACTTGAAGTTCGAGACGATCCGATGGGTGAGTTCCTTATGCAAGCAAAATGCGAACCTCGTGCGTGTCTCGGTAACGCCCGCTTAGCAACCGGTCTACTGGGTCTCGTGCTTTCGTTTTTCTCGGTCGGATGTCAACCCACCAAGAATGCCGATTCGTCAGGGGCTGCGGAAGGCTCCAGTCCTTCCGCCGGGTCGCCGCCTAAGAGCGGCGTTGATGGCACGCCTGGTTCTCCTGAAGAAGCCAAACGATTGATAGAAGAATCGTTTGCGATGTACCGTCGTTGGGATCGGTATGAAGATGCGGCTCAATTGATACTTGAGGCTCCCGGAACACCAAAAGTTGTATCCCCATTTCGCGTCGCTCTGGAACGCCCCAATCGATTGGCGATCGCCGTGCACAGCGTCCAGGGATGTTGGTCGAGTACGACTTGGGAAGCCATCTGCGCTGGTGACGGCAACCCCTTTCCAAGGCAACGCATGGTCCGTCCGCTCCCCAATCGCATGGATTTGGACTGGATACTCAAAGACAATTTGGGCGGATTGTTCGCCGATCCTGTGGGACTTCCCATTCAATTGGAACTGCTATTGGCCGCGACGGGGGAATCGGTTTTCGGCGATGGTCAGACCCAGGTCGCGTTTCTCGAACGGGACTCGGCCGAAGGCCGAGCCTGCGACCGCGTTCGCCTCGAGAAGAACGGACTGCGTTGGATCTTTTGGATCGATCGAGAGGATCGTTTGATCCGACGCTTGGAACTGCCACCCCAGCTTTTTTATCCGGGCCAGTCGACGGAAGCCTTGGCTGGTATTCACTGTGAAATCCAATTCCAAGGAGCGGTGGCGGATCGAGCCATCGATTGGAGTCGCTGGCAAATCCCCAATCGAACGGAAGATGCATGGGTACGACGCTTCGTGATGCCTCCGCCCATTGCATCCACCAACGTTCTTGGCACCACGGTCGAAGCCTTCGATCTTAAAGATGCTGCGGGCACGTTGCTGCTCGATGCCGCTGAATCCACGCGTCCCAATACGATCCTATGCTGGGTCGATGATCAACCGATGAGTGAGGCCTTTGTTCGAGAACTGATCCAAACGCAGCGGGCGCTCGTGGATCGCGAGATCGCGAATCGAGTTCAGATTTTCTTGATCGGCAGCGACGATGCGGTCGCGTTGCCCGAGGCATTGAAACGATGGAATTGTGATTTGCCCCTGGCCGTGGATCGGGATGGCACAACCCAATCTACGTTCCAAATCACCGGAACACCCAGCTTGGTCATTCTGGATCGCGAGCGACGTATCCAAGTTTCCGAGTTCATCGCGTCGCCGTCGGTCGCCTTGGCCATCCCAGACCTGGTAGCGCGTATCGATGCCAAGGAGGACTTAGCAAGCCGCCAGTTGCAACAGGATGCGGACAATCAAGCCCGTTACATCGCAGCGTTGCACCGCGTCGCTTTGGACAAACGTGAGACCTCGAAACTCGAACCGATCCGTGAGTTTCAATTCGCTCTGCATGGCATGCGACGCGACTGGCGGGTGCCTCTGAGCAATCCATCGATCAGCGCCGGTGGGGCGTGGTATCCCACGATGGCGACCGGCACATCCACCCCAACCAATTATCCCTTTGTCGGGAACGCGCGATCGGTCGTGATGGCGTCGGTCGACGAACTGGGCCAAGTGCACGTGGTCGACGAACTGGGCAGCATGCGTGTGATCGGTCGTATTGAACCCGATCAGGCCGACGGGGCGGAACGGATTCATACCGCCATCGATCCTTGGTCGCATCAATGGCTTGCCATCGTGCCCGAAGGACTACCGCGATTTTGGATGCTTCCAATTCGTCCCGCAGGTTCGGAGAGTGATGCGTTGGGCATTTCTGCAACGCCTCCTCTAGCCACCACCTACAACACGCAGGACATGGAGACGCCGGTCGCTCTGGCTTGGACTGCTATCGGCCAAGAGCCGGTGCTGACCATCGCCACCAGTGCTTCACGGGTTTTGGTCTTCAACCCCAAAACCGAGCAGAGACTCGAAGCAAGCGGTGAGCCATCCATCGCAATCGCGCCTGGCATCGATGCCTTAGGAAGCGTCGCCGAATGGAGCGCTGTGGTCTGTGATGGGCAGCTAACGCGCATCCGAACGTTGGCCGGTGCCGCGGGATCCCTGACCGATACACCTATCGACGTGCGTTTGGATCGATTGACCTTCGAGCCCAAGCCAGGCATGTGGTTGTGGGGACGTCATGGAAACGATGCCATCACGCTTAGCCTGGCCGGCCTGCCCAGCGGCGAAACAGGCGTGGTTGTGTGCAACATGGCGCATGAACCGTTGCACAGTCGTCCGATCACAGTTCTGCCAGAACAATCGCGCCTTCTCAGCGCCGCTCGTTTGCCCGACGGTACCCTCTATGGATTGGCCTATGGTCCCAACCGGATCCTGCACCTGTTCACCGCAGACCTTCGAATGATGGATCAGGTTTCGTTCAACGCACGCATTTTGTCCGCATCCCTCTTCGTCAGCGGTTCGGATCTCAAGCTGGTTGTTGCCCTCGAGGACGAAGTTAGCGCGTGGAGCCTCGATGTGCCCGATCGGAAAGAGAGTGTCCTTTCGAGCGCCACCGTCGACGGCGAGAATCGCGCACCCAACAAGAATCTTCCCGCTCAGTGAACCACACTCCACCGATCGCAATCGTGGGGGCTAGTTGCCGTGCCGCGGCCCAATCTGCCGTTCGAGCAGGGTACTATCCCATCGCAGCGGATATGTTTCTGGATCGCGATCTACTTGAAATCGCGCCGGAGTCCGGAAATCTCGACGCTATCGAGTCCCTCGCCCAGCGATGGTTGGATCGATCGCCGGAATTGCCGTTGCTTCTGGCGGGCGGGATGGAAAATCAGCCGGAGCTTGTCGACCGACTGCTAAGGTTAGGGCTACAGTGCGGTGTCGATCGCCCGATGCTCGACAAACTGAGATCGATCCATTCTTGGGAGGATTGGGCGATCGAGTCCGGGATGAAGTGGCCGGAAACATGGACGACTCCTTTGCCAGATTCCGAATCGCATTCGGATCGGCAATGGCTGAAGAAAAACATCTTAAGCGCCGCGGGGCTCGGTGTTGTCGGATTTGATTCCCTAAGGAACCGCCGCACAGAATCCAATCGGACAGAATCTAAGTTGGGAGAGTACTTTCAAGAGTTTCGCAAAGGCGAGGTGATTGGACTGACCTTCCTCAGCGATCGCGAACGGACTCAATGGGTCGGCAGTGCCATGAGTTGGCCAACAGGCAATTTCGACGTGCCTGAGCCTTGGTTGTATCGAGGAAGTGTTGGCCCCATCCTGCTCGACGTTCGCGATTGCGACTGTGTGACCGCGTTGGGTAACATTGTTCGTCGCGATTCAGGCATACGTGGATTATGGCAAGCCGACTGCATCCGAGACGAAAACGGGCTTTGGCTCCTGGAGATCAACCCGAGATGGTCCGCTAGTATGGAACTGCTCGACGCGTCGTGGGACGCTACGTTGGTGGCTTACCATGCGCAAGCCATCTTAGGGGCGACGTTACCTCAATTGCCCGAGCAATCGGACACCAGTCGATTGCTAGGCAAAACAATTGTGTATGCCCAATCCAATTGGCAACCCAGCCTTGCGCTCTGGACTCGGTGGTGGTCACAACGATGGAATGGAGCAACAGAAGAACTGTTAGAACAAGTTCGGCTGGCGGATATCCCATCCTCCTGTGACGAAATCCCCGCCGGTTATCCGGTTTTGAGTTGCATCGCCGCCGACGCCTGCATGGAATCCGTGTACGAACGTTTGTTGGCCGCAGCAGAGGACGCGATCCGAGACTCGTGAGTTTCGTCTGACCCAATGCGCAGAAAAAAACCCGAGTGAGACAAGTCTCACTCGGGTCGAATGTTGTTAGGTTCTGCACCTCAAACCACCGGTGCCTACCCAAAACACCGGTGCCTATCGGGGATTTATTCGGGCTCGTCGATGTGGGCCCGATCGGCTGCCGCTCGAAGCTTGGACAAAGCCCGAAGTTCGAGTTGGCGGATCCGTTCTTTCGTGACCCCCATTTCTTCACCGACCTCTTTGAGCGTCAGCGGTTCGTGGCGGTGATCCAGTCCGAATCGTCGAACAATGATCTGTTGCTCGCGCTCGTCGAGCGAATCGAGGATCTTATGGATCTGATCGGTTCGAACAGCCTGGTCGAGTTCCAAGGCGACGTGATCTCCGCGTCCGTCTTGATGCAACGAAAAGACCTCGTCCGAACTGGTTCGAAATCGATCTCGGTACTTGAACTCGTCGGGAATCGACCTTGCGAAATTCTTCATGATCGCCCACGTAGCGTAGGTACTGAATTTGTTCCCGCGAGCGTAATCAAACTTCTCTGAAGCACGGATGAGCGACATGTTTCCATCGCTGATGAGTCCAAAGAAGTCTTCCGTCGGGGCCACGTGACGTTTGGCGATCGAGACCACCAACCGCAAATTGGCTTGAACAATTCGATTCTTTACCGCGACCGAATCCTCGTAGAGTTTTTCGATCTGGTCCATCAAGGCGACGATGGGTGCAGAACTGTCGATCTGCTCGCGCAACTTCGATGCCTTGTGCTTCAAATAGTTCATCTTGCGGAACAAATGGTACTCTTGTTCACGATTGAGCAGCGGCACATCGTACAAGGAAGCCAGGTACGGTGGCAATCCGCTTGGAGCACGCACTTTCCGAGGCGAATCTGGGAACGGAGGCATTTCGCCGAGGATCGCATCGACGTTGGTCTCCACTTCAAATTCAGGGTTCGGAATGTAATCGAGTGGCAATTCAAACAGCTTGATCGCCCGTTGCTCGTTGAGCAAGCGAACGATACCACTCCGTGTCCGACGATACCGCTTGGCCAACATCACGGTCGAAACACCGCGTTGATGTTGTTGGTACAGCGCCCGCTTGTCCTCTTCGGTCAGCACATCGCGTTGCTCTGGGAAAACGGCCATGTTGGGGTAGGCGCGATCAAAGTTCTTGATCGTGTAGCGGATCGTTTCCACGCTCCGTTGAACCTCACCAGCGACGGTCCTTGCCACTTCCGACAAATTCGACCCGGTGGCAGCGATGCGTCGAGCGCGATCGATGATTGCATCCCGTTCGGCGTCGCTCATTTGACTGAACCGTTCACCGCGTTGAACGCGGGATCGATTCTGCTTCACAAAGCGTTCGACGCTCGAGTGGAGGAATCCTACCCGCTTGCGTCCCTCGGCGACGAAGCGCCGCGACACGAGTCCTTGGTCCCGCCAACGCGAAATGGTTTTGGTCGATACGTTGAACATCTTGCTCAAATCCTCCACCGTGTGGACCGGCTCGGCCGCCTCCTCAACGCGCAGATTCATGGAGTCGGTGATGTCTTCGACAAACAAACGCAGGTCGTGAACCGCGTCATCACCTTTGATCAAGCGCGGTGCGTTACCGTCCGGACGAACCTGAGTCACCCGGAAAAATAGGAAGTCGAACGGGTAGTCCTTGCGCGGATCGAGTTCTGATAGCAACCGCTCCGCACGATCGGCCTGCTCGCTGCGTTTGCCGCGCGGCGCAAAGCGTACTTGTTGGTCACGTAACTCTCGTAGAAGAACAATTCGATAATCGGTATTCATTTGCTTACCCTTGCTTCCTGCCTTGCCAACCAAACTCAATTTTCCATGCGGTGGTTTACCGCTACAAGCCGTTGTGCAAAATTGGACATTCTCCAGTCATTGGAGCGACGTTTTACGCCAACCGTGCCTTCTGGGACGGGATTCACCACAGCCCAAAACTATGGTCGTCTCGCCCACGGACGCGTTTGGTCACTCAGCAACCGATTTCGACCTTTTGAACCCGATTTAGGTTCACCAGTTCTTACCGATCGTGAGCGAATTTCGTCGGCTGGATAACGGATGCAATTTCTGGGCCACAATCTTGTCCATCCTAGGCGACAAAAAAATTGGCCAAAAATTGGCCGTGTTAAGGCTGATTTCTTGGTGGATTGGTCGCTTATCGCGCGGTCTACCCCTGTCGGCCAGTCCCATTTCTTACAAAATTCATGTCGATAGGTGCATTCTGGCGAAACAGACTGTCACTTTGTCGCGCAGCGAAGTGTCTCTTTTCGCGACGCCCAATTTAATTTTGATCTCGGACCTCTTGCCTCGTGGATTGGTAGCTCTATGTCGCCCATTGTAGGAATCGTCGATTACCAAATGGGGAACTTGCGGAGCGTCGAACGCGGGATCGAGCGGGCTGGAGGTCAGGTACTGGTCAGCGATCGCTGGCGCGAGTTCGAATCCGCGACCCATTTGATCTTGCCGGGTGTGGGTGCGTTTCGCGATGCAATCCGCGAACTCCGACAGCGCGACGTGGTCGGGTTCATTCGCGATTGGGTCGCGAGCGATCGGCCGTTCCTAGGCATTTGCCTCGGACTGCAGATGCTGATGGATGTCAGCTACGAAGGCGGCCAGTACGAAGGATTGGGAATCGTGCCCGGAAAAGTGGTGCGTTTCGAATTCCCGGAGGATGCGTCGCTCAAGGTGCCGCACATGGGATGGAATCGTGTTGCCTCGCGATGCCCCAAGGATGCGATGATGCAAGGAATTCCCGAGGATGCCTACTTCTACTTCGTTCACAGCTATTATGCTGTACCGGACGATCCGCACGATGTGTGGCTGGAGAGCGAATATGGCCATCCGTTCTGCGCTGCGGTTCGTCGTGGGAATTTGGCCGCGTGCCAATTCCATCCCGAGAAAAGTCAAAGCAATGGGTTGAAGTTGCTTTCCAACTTCCTCCAGTCCACCATGACCCCTACCACATGATCGAGCCGAATATGCATCGCCGACACTTTCAAAAACTCCTGGCTGGAACCGCAGCACTCGCCTCCTCCATCCCGCTTGCTTCCCATCTGATGGCGGACGACCGGATACCTTCCGGCGGTCGAAGGTCCAACCCGATCGGTCTGTCGACTTACTCGCTTTGGCGATTCAAAAACGATGAGTTCAAAGATGTAAGCAAGTGCATCGATTTCGCCAGCGAAGCTGGCTTCGATGGCGTGGAGATCCTGCTGTACCAAGTTTCACAGACCGAGATGCTCAGCAACGCGGCTTGCCAAGACATCAAACGTCGGGCCTTTGTTGCCGGCTTGCCCCTTTACGGCATGTCGACGCATCAAGGCTTCGTGTCTCCGGATCCGGAAATTCGACGCATGAATATCGACCTGACCATCGGACAGATCGAATTGTGTTACAAACTCGGCATTCCGACCATGCGTGTCAACACCGGTCGTTGGGGTACGAGCAAGGATTTCGATACCCTGATGGCCAATCGGGGAATTGAACCACCGTTGCCCGGCTACACCGAGGACGACGGCTTCCCCTGGGTCATCGATGCCCTTGAACGCTGCTTGCCGACCGCCGAAAAGTGCGGCGTGATCCTAGGTCTCGAAAATCATTGGGGGCTCGGGCTGACCCCCGAAGGTGTCTTGCGAATCGTCGACGCGATCGATTCGCCCTGGCTGCGGGTCACGCTGGATACCGGTAACTTCTTGGAAAACCCCTACGAAAAACTGGAGAAGCTGGCAGACAAAGCGGTATTAGTCCAGGCAAAAACGTACTACGGAGGTGGCGAATGGTACGAACTCGATCTCGACTACCAACGCATTGGTGAGATGCTCCGACGCCATCAATATCGAGGTTGGATCTCGCTCGAATTCGAAGGCATGGAAGACTGCCGTATCGCCATACCGAAGAGCCTCAAGCTGCTGCGGGACGCTTTTCGCTTCGCCTAAATATCCAAGGGGCTTGCGTCGGAGGTCAGGCGGCCTTCTCTCGGTAGTTCGATAACGACTACGTCGTGATCAGTTCATCTTCGAGATGCTGATGCGCGTTCCAAAAATCGAGTCGCCAACGCGAGCCGGATCGAGTCACTTTTGTGATGGAAGTGTTGACCACTTCGCCGAAATGATTCTCGAGGTCATCGCGATCCAGTAACGCTTCAAGCATTCGCAGCTTGAAGTCCGCGTGGATAATCATGGCGATGCGTTCTCCCGTCGACCATTTGGATTCAACCAACCAACGCGCGACCTGAACCGCCCTCAGTCGCGCTTGCTCGATGTCTTCGTAGTATTTCAATTCGTTCCAGCCAACCAATCCGATGCGGTCGTCGATTTCCCAATCAGGACACAACGTTTGCAGTTCGCTTCGGTTCATGCCGGGCATAGGGTGCCGATCGCCAACCGCGTGTCCACGGTAGCAGCCCCCTTGTTCATAGATCTCGCGATGAATGTAGGGCCGCAGGCCTGTCCGATGCGCAGTCGGCAACGCCGTTTGAATGGAACGCAGGAATGGACTGACAATCAGCCGGCTGGGTTTCAGACGCTCGAGCGCGTCTCCGAGTCGTTGCGCCTGAGTTTCGCCGATCGGCGTGATCGGGGGATCCGGCACGCGATTCTGTTCCGACTGGGCGTTGTTGGCGGACTGAGCGTGTCGGACGAGGTACAAAGCTGGGCTCATGGCAATCAATGATTGGGGTATACTGTTAGCGAACCGAAGGTTTCAGGGAATTGGGATACGGTCAGCAGGAGTAGGCGATGGCTCACACGATGGTGATTTTCGGCGCGTCTGGTGATTTGACCAGCCGCAAACTGGTCCCGGCATTGTATCGGCAGTTTCAACGTGGGCGTCTGCCCAACCCCACTCACATCGTCGGTGTTTCACGCAGCGCTTTCTCGAGCGAGGAATGGCGCGCACAACTTGCCGCAACGACCGAGAAATTTGTGAAGGGTGACTTCAACGCCGAATCGTGGAATGCCTTCGCCAAGCACATCCACTACCTGCCAGGCGATATCGCAGAAGAAAGCGATTTCCATAAACTGGCCGGTTTCCTCGAGGAAATCGAAGCTTCGGAGTCGGTTGATCGGGTTTACTACTTGTCAACCATGCCCCAACTCTACGCCTCGGCCATCGAGCAGCTGGGCAAAGCCAAACTCAACGAAGAAACGCACGGCCATCGCCGTGTAGTGATCGAGAAGCCGTTTGGTACCGACCTGGCCACGGCCATGTCGCTCAACGATTCGATCCACAAAACGTTTCGCGAAGATCAGATCTACCGCATCGATCATTACCTCGGCAAGGAAACCGTACAAAACATCTTGGTTCTGCGGTTTGGTAACACAATCTTCGAACCACTCTGGAATCGCAATTACATCGATCACGTTCAAATTACGGTTGCCGAAGAAGTTACGGTCGGTCGACGCGGTGGCTATTACGACAAAGCCGGTGTGCTGCGCGACATGTTCCAAAACCACATCTTCCAGTTGATGATGGTCACGGCCATGGAAGCCCCGGTACGCTACACGGGCGAGTTTGTCCGCGACGAAAAGGTCAAAGTACTCCAGGCCGTACGCCCGTATCGAGGCAGCGATTTCGCCGAATTTGGCGTCCGCGGTCAGTACTTCAAGTACAACGAAGAAGAAGGGGTCCCGCGGGATAGCCAAACCGAAACGTTTGCCGCACTCAAGCTCTACATCGACAACTGGCGATGGCGCGGCGTACCGTTCTACCTCAGAAGTGGTAAAGCCATGAGCTGTCGATCGAGTCAAATCGTTATCCAGTTCCGCGAGCCACCACATCTGCTCTTTGGAGACCAGAAATCCTATCGGCCCGAAGCCAATCGATTGGTCATCCAAATCCAACCCGGCGAGGGCGTGCAGATTTTCTTCCAATCCAAAGTGCCCGACTCGGATATGCGGCTGCGACTCAGTGAACTCGATTTCCGCTTTGATAGCAGTGGCAAAGAACCGCCAGACGCTTACCAGCGATTGTTGCTCGACGCGATGATGGGCGACCCTGGCCTATTCGCCCGCAGCGACGAGGTGGAGCAATCCTGGCGCATCATTGACCCTATCCTGGCCGCATGGAAAAGCCCCGCAGCGCCCGCGCTTAATATTTACGAGCCAGGTCTCTGGGGACCCACGCAGTGCACCGAATGGATGCAAGCTCAAGGACGCACTTGGTTCGACATCTGCCCGATACTGTCCTGAATCTCCGATTCGAAGACAGTTCACTGGATCTCATCTTGTCCTGCGTTTAGGCCAGACCTGCGTTTAAGCCACAGCCTTGGCACGTGAGACCAGCCAAGCCGAGGCGACCCACGCGACGGCAACAAAACCGAGGCCGAAACCCATGTCGCTGGCCAGGCTCGCGCGCCAGAAAGGCAACCCCATCCAGTAGCTCTGCACGAGCCCGCTTGCGGAGACTTCGTATCCCATCCGCGGATCGAGCCACGCGCCGAAGTTGCTCACGATGAAGAAGAGGAGCGAACCGCACAAAATACCCACGGGCAAACTTGGCAAGATCGTCGTTCCAGAAGCACCACTGCGATTCCACAACCATCCGGTTGTCGATCCGGCGGCTGCGAACAAGGCCAATGCGATGTAGTTGAACAGCATCGCCGGCAAGTAGTAGAAACCCATGGCTGGCAGTCCGAGCAATTGCCCCATCCAATCACCCATGAAAATGACGACAATTGGAAACAGCCACCGCATCGCTCCCGTCAAAAAAAGTCCACAGAAGAACGCTAGGGCCCCAAACGTCGCGAAATTTTCGGGCAGGGGAGCGAACTTCAACATCAGGCTCAATACGGCAAACGCAGCTGCGAAATGCCATGCGAAGGGCCGAACCACACGCAAGGGCTCGGAAATCTTTAAGGAGGATCGCGTTGGTAGGGAAGTCGGCATTGCTGCGAGGGGTGCCTGAGGATGAATATCAAATAAATTTCGACAATTGAACTACCCAAAGGTATCGAACTCAACGCCGGTTGGCAATCGATCCCTCCCCCAACGTCTCCCGTTTCTGAGGAAGTTGTGGCTTCCATTTGTCACGGCCTTCGGGTGCGGGTAAGATGTCCGAACAGTAGCCAGAACTCTCATTTCAGCAACTGTGTTCAACGAAGGATTCCATGACAAAACATATTTTTGTCACCGGTGGGGTGGTCAGTTCGATCGGTAAAGGACTCACCAGCGCCTCGATCGGAATGCTTTTGGAGGCTCGCGGCTTACGGGTCCGAATGCAAAAACTGGACCCCTACATCAACGTGGATCCGGGGACAATGAGCCCCTACCAACACGGCGAGGTCTATGTCCTTGACGATGGTAGCGAAACGGATCTGGACCTCGGTCATTACGAGCGGTTCACCAGCGGCGCGTTGACCCGCGATTCGAACTACACCACCGGCCAAATTTATCTGCGGGTCATCGAAAAGGAACGACGCGGTCAATTCTTGGGGAAAACCGTTCAGGTAATCCCGCACATCACTAACGAAATCAAAGATGCCATCCTGCGACTGGCGGATCCCAACACCGACATCGTGATCACGGAAATCGGTGGTACGGTTGGCGACATCGAAGGTCTACCTTTCCTCGAAGCCATCCGACAGTTTCCTCAAGACGTGGGTCGGGAAAACTGCCTCTTCATCCACCTCACCTTGGTCCCCTACCTCAAAGCCGCCGCCGAAATCAAAACCAAACCCACCCAGCACTCGGTGGGTCAATTGCGTCAAATCGGCATCCAACCCGACATGCTGATCTGCCGGTGCGAGCAAAGTATCTCGCGCGAGGAGCGCGAGAAGATCGCGCTGTTCTGCAACGTCGATATCCAGGCCGTCATCGAGGAGAAGGACAAGGACTTCTCGATCTACGAGGTACCACTCTCACTTCGGGATCACCGTTTGGATGAGTTCATCATCAAGAAGTTCGGGCTCAACGCACAACCCTTGCGCCTCGAAGCATGGGACAACTTGATGTACTCGCTCCGCAACCCCAAGCACGAAATCAGTATCGCGGTGGTGGGCAAGTATGCCGAACACAAGGATGCCTACAAGTCGATCTACGAATCGCTCGACCATGCGGGTATCCACCATCAATGCCAAATACGAATCGCGCGCATTCAAAGTGCGGACATCGAAGAAGAAGGCCCAGAACGTCTCCTCTCGGGGTACGACGGGATCCTGATCCCGGGCGGTTTCGGTGAACGTGGCGTCGAAGGCAAAGTGCAAGCCATTCGCTACGCGCGGGAACGAGACATCCCATTTTTTGGTATCTGCTTGGGCATGCAATGCGCCGCCATTGAGTTCGGTCGAAACGCGATCGGTTTGGATCGAGCACACTCCACCGAGTTCGATAAGGACACGCCTCATCCGATCATCGGCTTGCTCGACGAACAGCGCAAGGTCACCCAGCTCGGAGGAACCATGCGGCTGGGCGCTCAACCTTGCCATTTGGTCAAAGATTCAATCGCCGGACGCGCGTACCAAACCGACCAGGTTTCCGAACGACATCGCCATCGTTACGAATTCAACAACCTGTATCGGCAGCAGTACGAAGCACACGGCATGCGGTTCTCCGGTCTCAGTCCCGATGGAGGTCTCGTTGAGATCATGGAATTGCCCAAGCAGTCGTTCTTTGTCGCTGTGCAATTCCACCCTGAGTTTCAGAGCAAACCGACGAAGGCCCACCCGTTATTCATCGCCTTCGTAGCCGCTGCTATCCAGAGGCATTTGGGACGCAAGCAACGGCCATCGGCGACGAGCACCGAAGATCCGTTGGAATCCAACGCGTTCGCGTCGCAATGATTGATCTTTCAGGGCACATCGCCTTGATCACCGGTTCCACACAAGGTGTCGGGGCTTCGATCGCGGTCTCTCTTGCTCAGGCCGGAGCCCAAGTCATCCTGCACGGACTTCGCGAATGCGAGTCCGCACACGCAACACTCAATCGTTGCCGTTCCTATCAGCCTGAATCATCGCTCCTGATCTGCGACTTGGATCAGGACTTGGCGACCATCAACCGCGAGATGATTGCACCGGTGCTGACACGCTACCCGAACATCAATGGGTTTATCAGCAACGCCGGGATCTTCATCGACACGCCGTTTTTGAAAATGGAGCCCGCCATCTTCGATCGCACGTTTCATGTCAATGTGAAGGCGGGATACTTCTTGGCCCAAGCCTTCGCGCGGCACTGGATTGCGAATAACACGGCCGGATCCATGCTGTTCACCGGGTCCATCAATGGACTCCTGGCCGAACCCGATCATACCGCGTACGACGCATCCAAAGGCGCCGTGGCTGCCATGGTGCGATCGTTGTGCGTGGCTTTGGCTCCGCATCGGATTCGGGTCAACAGCATAGCGCCAGGTTTAGTTCGTACCCCGTTGACCAATCAGATCTTGGATACCGATCGTGCGTCATTGGATTGGATGGAATTGCACACACCCAATGGCCAGGTTCCTTCGTCGGACGTGTGCGGCCCAATGGCTGCATTCCTGATGAGCGATTTGGCCACCCACATCCATGGGCAAACGATTTGTATCGATGGGGGCATGACCGCGTGGCAACAACCTGATCTACCATCGGCCTACCGATCATTTTGGACAGAACAGCCGTGAAACCACGTATCCTGATCGTCGAAGACGAAACCCACTTGGCGAACGGATTGAAGTACAACCTCGAGGCCGAAGGTTACCGCGTTACTGTGGTTTCCGACGGACCGACGGCGCTTCGATTGATCGAAGCCGACCATTTCGCCTTTGATCTCATCCTGCTGGATTTGATGCTGCCCGGCATGAGTGGCTACGCCGTCAGCCAGCGGATACGCGAAGCCGAAATCTTGGTGCCTATTCTCATCCTAAGCGCACGCAGTCTGTCCGAAGATCGCGCCCGTGGTTTCGATGTCGGGGCGAATCAATACCTCACCAAGCCCTTCGACCTCGATGAGCTCCTGGCACGCGTCAAGAATCTACTGCGGCTCTACCCCAAACAATCCAAACAATTGGCCTCGGTCCTATCGAACAAAGTCAATGAGATCCAGTTCGGTCGGTGCCATATCAATTTTGATACCTACAGCGTGTCGGTCGAAGACCGAGAACTCAAGCTCACGCACAAGGAGCTGCAGCTCCTTCGGTACTTTGTTGAAAATTCTGGACGTGTAATCAGTCGACAAGAACTGCTGGCCGAGGTTTGGGGAATGTCACCCGAGCTACAAACCCGCAGTGTCGACCAATTCGTGATGCGCCTCCGCAAAGCCTTCGAAATCGATCCGGCCCACCCCAGGCACTTTCTGACCATTCGTGATGCAGGTTATCGTTTCGTGATCGAGTCGACTAACGGCGACGACTCGACGTCGTGAAAGCAAAAAAGGTGTCAGGTACGAATGGCACTGCCGAAGGTTTTCGGTAGTTCCAGCGCAGCGTTAAGCGCCGCATCGAGCTCTTCGAGGTTGATTTCGCTCACGCGGCAGTGCCATTCGTGTCAGGTACCTTTTTCGTCTCCAATCCTTAAAACTTTCAAAGTCGCCATTCCTGTCAGGCGCCCGTTGATCTGTTGTTCTCAAAATGACAGTTGAGCAAGACAACTCCAGGTCGCAGGTGGGCAACAGACACGCCCTTCGAAGACTCAGGGACGTGCCACCCAGATGGAAGACTGAGGGACGTACCACCCAGATGAGTGACTATCGCTGAGCTAAATCTCGCCTGGGATCTTGATGAAGCTACGCGGCGAGCTTGGTCGAGCCGTGCCTGCGATTGCGGTGGTACGAGTCGATGCACAACTCCATGAGTTGACCGGCGCTCTGCTCCCAACTGAGTGGGACAAAGCGCTCGAGTGCCCGATCGGTTGCGGACATATGTTGTCGATTGGATTCCCAGTTCATGATGGAACGGGCCAGGGAATCGGGCGAGTGCAAGTCGAAGTATTCACAGTGTCGGCCACCCACTTCGCGGTGGATGGGTGTATCGCTGGCAAACGTTTTCTTGCCGTGCCAAAGGGATTCTACGATGGGCAAGCCGAAGCCTTCGACGAACGAAGGAAGTAAGACGCCGGAGCAATTCTTGTACGCGAGTTGCAGTTCGGCGTCGTTCATGTCATGAAACACGTGCAAGCCGCGATGAAGCCGTCGATGGTTTTGAACACGTTCGATGACGTCGGCGCACATGGCGCCGACTCGGCCCGCCAAGCAGAGCTTGAGCTGCGGGTTTTCCGACCATAGCTTTTCGAAGGCATCGATGGCTTGATGATGGTTTTTCCTAGGATCGAAGCTTCCGACCATCAAGTACGGTGTATTGCGGTCATGTTCGGAAAACAGGTTCGAAACGGACGGGCGAATGCTTCCGTGCGAATAGGCGATCTCGGCCCCGAGTGTGAACGCCTCGACCTCACCGCAAGGGTTTGCGGCACCTTTAGGCATTTCCTCTTCGATGAAACGCAATACGTCATCTCGTACCGTTTTGGAGATCGCCACAATCAAATCCGAGTGCCTTACGACCTGTTCCAAATATTGGCGAAACTTCTCACTCCGCTTTTTGCCTACAAAATGCGGATGGGTGATCGGAATCAGGTCATAGACCAGGGTGGCGATGAAGGTGCCGGCCTGTCGATGCCTCTGGACCGTATCCCAAATTTCAGGCGTCGTCCAATAGGCGTCAGGCAATAACAGCATCTCACCCGCGGAGGGCTGCAATGCTCCGCCGCGCATCCTGCGCGCCGATTGCACCGATGCGTAGTACACATGATGGGCTGATTTATAAATTCCCAGGTGGCTCGGCTCAGGTCGCATCCACTTTCGAAGCTTGGCCGAGCGAAATGTATTGGCCAATCGCAACGGGATGGCTTGGACCCAGCCTGGTAAAAAGTCTCGCGTGTTGGCTTCCCAGCGAGCCAATCGTCGCAGGCCGCGCAGTTGATTGGAATCGATGGAATAGAAGTTGTTGGCGATATGTGTGGCGATGGTCGGGCAGGAGATCCCCCGAGATGCGGCTGCAACCTCGAACTGATGGCAGAGGTTCCTGACCACGCGTTCAATGCCCGTGTTTTTGCCGGAGCCCGCCGTGTGAGAGGCATCGATGGTGATGCGGGGAGGAATCATTGGATCCAGGACGATGGCGTCATGCGATTTTGCTGGGCTGAGTGCGATCCCTTCCTTTGAGATCCACGATTGGACTCGTGTTGTACCGTGAACGGCGCTGGCACTGCAAGTCCACAGCGCGGTGCCAGGTTTATAACTTGAGGGCGATTTTTCGAAACCGGGGTAGCTTTCGCGACACAGTCTAGTGAGACGCGGACTCCGCTTAACCTAGTTTTTTGACGTCGAGTTTCATGGATGCCGTGCGTTGCCGGGCTTTCTCCTTGGCTGCCGACAAATCGCTAGCATTATTGGTTGGTTCGTACACAAAAAGATAGAACTTGATCTTCGGCTCCGTGCCCGAAGGGCGGACTGCAATGGCGTTTCCCGACGGGATGTTTTCCCCCGGGATGGCCAGATCGAGAATGAGCATATTGCCTTGAGGAGCGTCGAGGGGTTCCGGTTTCCCGCCTCTGGGAATGCGGGTTTGCGAGCCATAATCTCGGACGGCAATCACTGACAAGCCGCCGATGCTTTCGGGTGGATCGCGGCGCAGGGATTCCATGACGCGTTGCATATTGACCATGCCTTCGCTGCCTTCCATTTGCACGTTGATTTGGTCTTCGACAAAGACCCCGTGTTGGCTCAGAAGTTCGTCCAGCCGTTGATGCGGGGTAATTCCGCGTTCCTTCAGCTCAGCCGCTAACTCTGCCATGAGCAAGCACGCAACTCCAGCATCTTTGTCACGCACGTGTTGACCTGCGAGGTATCCGTGCGACTCTTCGGTGCCGAAAACGAAGTGATCCGGGCCACATCGATCGACAACTTCCGCGATCCATTTGAATCCGACATGTATGTTCCCTTCGCAGCGCACACCGTAGGACTCGGCGATGCGTCGGGTCAGTTCCGAGGTGACCAACGTCTTGACGACGAACGAAGCGTCGTTCAGCTTCCCCGTCGCCTTGTGTTTGCTCAGTACGAAGTCGGTAAGCAAGGCCCCCAGTTGGTTGCCATTCAGGGTCCCCCAATGGCTATCGGCGGCTGTGGTTTTTGGGCAGGAGCATCCCATTCGATCGCAATCGGGATCGGTGGCGAGTACTAGATCGGCTCCTTTTGTCTGGGCAAATTCCACAATCGACTCAAAGACGGCAGGGTTTTCGGGATTGCTAACGTGTCCTGGCACGTTTGGGAAATCGCCATCGGGTTTGGATTGTGGGGCGAATTCCAACACGTTATCGAAGCCAGCGGCCCGCAGCAGCGGTGGCACCACGAATCCACCCACGCCGTGCAAAGGGGAAAAAACAATTTTGCACCGGCGAGAGCCAGGCGAGGCGAGGCTCAAGACCGCGTTTTGATACGCTCGATCGACTTCCGCCGTGACGGTCGTGACGTGACCATCCGCGACGGCCTGAGCGAATGGCGTACGTTCGATTTTGTCGACATTCATGACCTGGTCAATGATGTTTGCATCATGCGGCGGGAGGACTTGACCACCGGTCGACCAGTACACCTTGACCGCATTGTCGCTGGGGGGATTGTGGGATGCGGTGACCATGATACCGCAGGTGCATTCAAAATGCCGAACCGCAAACGAGAGCTGAGGCGTGGCCCGATAGTCGTCAAGTAGATAGACGTGGAAACCGTTGGCGACCATGATCCCGGCGCACAGTTCGGCGAAGTGACGCGATCGATGTCGGGTGTCGTATGCGATGGCGCAGGACAAGCGTTTAGGGGGTTCGGGGAGTCCCAAGATGTAACTGGCCAGCCCCTGTGCGCTTTCGCCGATGGTTCGGTCGTTGATGGCGTTGGAACCAATCGGGTACATGCGGCCGCGTCGGCCTCCCGTCCCAAATGGAATCACAGTCCAGAACACGTCATCGAGCTTTTGCCAAGCGCCCTTCTCGATGTGGTCGAGAAGTTCCGATTGGTAGTCGGCGTATCGGGTTTGGGTTAACCAGTTCCGAATGTTTTCGGAGGCACTGGGGGTGATCCGTCCATTTTGGGCGGCCTGGAGGACTTCCTCAAGTGCCGGAGCGAGCCTTGAATCGGTGGTCACAATGATTCCCAAGCGGTTGAATGGAGAGAGCCGTAAAGGGCCAAAATTCTAAATCCCCTGGACCTTTTCGGACAGGCCGCCTATCCAGAGCAACGATGAGGATCAGCGACGGTTTTCCTCAGAGCGAAACCAGGTGATTTGCAACGCAGGACCTGGAATTTCGTACATCTTCCCAGATGCGATGCGACTGCGGCCAGGGACTATTTCTGAGAAATTGCCAGGGTTGCAAACAACCGTTTGTCACCAATTGTTACGACTTTAGGAACTTTCTCGCGAAGAAGTGCATCGTAAGACACGGTCTGTTTTGTTGACAGACCCTACCCTCCAACTACGATGGAAAGGGCTCGCGAATGGTCTAGCGTTCGTAACCTCTTTGCCAGTCCAAGGGTTACGGGTCCATTGCGGTAAACTAAATGTCCTTCTCGCTCCTCAATCGGGGATTCCATGGTGAAGTCGAACAAGCCCTCTCGTACCCTCAAGAACCTGAGGTCCACGCGTTCGGAAAACAAGCTGCGTAAGCGATCTCGATTGTTCGAGACTCTGGAACGCCGTGAGTTGATGGCCAATGACTTCTCCCCAGCCGTGGAAGGCTCCCTGGCACGGATGTTCGTCGATGGCCAAGCTTCCTACCAAAGGATCGGCCAGCGACTCGCGTCGACGGGCGGTGCGAACTCCGGCGGAAGCGATTCCGGTGCGGGCGAAATTAATTCGTCCGTCCCTGTTATTGAAGTTGAACCCAACAACTTCATGTCTCAGGCCCAAGTCCTACCGGTTGCGGTGAATCGCGTTGTAAACGTCAGCGGCTTTTTCCAAACCATCGATGACGTCGATTACTATGCGATGGACTTGCAGAGGGGCGACATCCTCGACACACGTATCACTGGAAACGCAGGACTGATCCCAACCGCAGTTTTGATGGACTCGGCTGGTACGGAATTGCTATTTGCCCAAGGTCGTTTCAATGGCGGAGTTGCTTACCCGCCTCAATCGCCGCTGTACACCGATGGTGGCACGACCGTTCCCTACGTAATTGATACGGCCGGGCGTTACTTCTTGCGTATTTCCGATGGTGTTTCGGCTTACACGATGAACGTGCGGTTACACCGCTCAACCTTCGAGCCTCAGGCTGTTGGTACGCAGCAAATCCTCTATGTGGACTTTGATGGCGCGTTCACTCGTGGCGACACATTGAACTTGACGGGCCTCGGCGTTGCTCCCGGAACCCTTCGAATTCCCCCATTGTCCCGCTACATGCCAGCTCTTGGGTTAACCGCAGCCGATACACCCTCGGTCGCGCGAAACATCATGAATCGGCTCGAATCAAAATTGGCGAGTGGTATCGCACAATTGTCGACCAACGGCTTCTATCCAGACTCCGCAAATCCGGGTGATTTTAGCATCCGATTGGTGAGTAGTTTCGATAGCCCGGACCTTTTTGGCCAAGCCAACGTGTCGCGTCTGATGGTCGGAGGCACGCAAGCCGAAATCGGCCTTCCCCCCGACACCGGTTTGCTCGGGATCGCTCAATCGGTTGACGTCGGAAACTTCGCTCATGAAGAATCCGCGTTGATCATGGTCGATATTATTTTGGCCGACACTCTGGCCTTTCCAATCGCTGGAAACATAACGCGCGCCGATCTGTTTGCGGAGTTGGTTTCCATGGTTGCGGCGCACGAAGCCGGCCACTTTTTGGGCGGTGTTCACCAAGACCCGTTCAACTTTATCTTCTCGATCATGGATCAGTTCTACGATCCATCGATCAGCTCGGGTGCCGGCGTGGACCAAATCTTCGGCACTGCCGACGACACTCCGATGCGATTCCGAGATGATGAGTTTTCGCCTACAGCAGGGGTTCCGTTCGGTGGTGGTATCCACAATGCTCCCGACGTACTGGCCTACGGCATGTCGACGGGAACCGTTGGCGGTTCGATCACGGGTGTCGTCTATAACGATGCCAATCGCAACACGCGTCAAGACACTGGAGAATTGGGGCTATCGGGTTGGCAGGTCTTCATCGATTTGAACAACAATGGGACACGCGAAACTGGTGAGGCACGTGCCACTACGGATTCCGCAGGTCGATACACGCTGCGAGCAGGGGCTGGTTCCTACAACGTCCGAGTGATTCGTCCGGCAGGCTGGGTTGCTTCCGCCGCAGGAGAAGATGTGAAGGGTGTCACCGTCACTGTCAATGGCACCGCCAACGCCAATTTCGGATCGACCAGCGTCTCCGCTGGAGCCACCGGATTCAAGTGGCTGGATATCAATAGCAATGGCGCACGTGATGCAAACGAACCTGGTTTGGCAGGCGTCTACATTTACCTCGATCTCGACGGCGACGGACGTCCCGACGTGGGTGAGCCTGCGACACTCTCAGGTGCCGACGGATCCTACAATCTAGTACCACCGCGACCAGGAACCTATTCGATCCGAGAAGTTGTCGATCCCGGTTATGTCCAAACCTTCCCGGCGTCCGGCTTCCACACAGCCGTGTTCGATGGCGCGACGCCACTCCGTGGCTTTGACTTTGGTAACCGTGAGTCCTCCGACTGGGGCGATGCTCCCGCTCCTTACCCCGTGACACGCGCTCAGAATGGTGCTTCGCACGGGATTTTAGCGGGCCTTTATTTGGGAACGAACTGGGATTCGGAACTCGATGGTCAGAATTCGGCCAACGCCGATGCGGACGATTTGAACGGAACCGTGGATGACGAAGACGGCGTGACTCTGCTGACCTCGATCGTACGTGGAGACAGCCAAAACGCGATTCAAATTGACGTTACGAACACCTCAGGTAGCGGAGCCTTCCTTCAAGGTTGGATCGACTTCAACGGCAACGGTGTGTGGGGCGACTCAGGCGAACAAATCATCAAGAATTTGGCCGTAACAGCTGGTAGTAACATCGTTAACTTCACGGCCCCATCCAATGCCGTCAGCCGAACCGCCGCTCGTTTCCGTCTGGCTCAAGCCAAAGACTTGGCGCCGACCGGACGTACCGCCTCCGGCGAAGTTGAAGATTACATGTTCAACCTTGTTGATGGCCCGCGCCGAAACTTGCAAGACGATGTTTTCGCAGTAGCCCGCAACAGCACTTCGAATCCTCTGGACGTTTTGGCCAACGACTTCCTGCCACCGAATGACTCGATTTCCGCGATCCTAGTCGGAACCCCATCTCAAGGTGGTTCGGTTACTGTCGGGGTCAACAATGTTCTCCGATATACGCCGGCCCGTGGATTCTTCGGTCAAGAAACGTTTGCGTACACCGTGGTTTACGGATCCGGTCGCCGAGAAGATGCCAATGTCACCGTCAACGTCAACCTGCAGTTCCTCGATCCAGTTGCAATCGACGATTCGTTCGATCTGCCAACCAACTCCGTCGCGTTCCCATTGAACGTGTTGGTCAACGACATCGAAGGTGCAAATGGAGCGCTGACGATCACCGATATTTCTACCCCTAATAAAGGTGGTTCGGTCACGATCGGCAGCGGCGGGTTGAGCATTCGCTACACACCAGCTCGAGGATTCGGGGGAACGGAGAGCTTCACCTACACCGCCACCGATGGGGCAGGCAAAACGACTACAGCACGCATTACCGCCCATACCTTGGGTGATGACCGCTTGGACGATGATGTCGAGTTCAGCTTCGCTTTCAAAAACATGGCCGGTGATGCAATCACACGCGTCACTCAAGGAGACTCGTTCCAGGTCTATGTTTACACGTATGATCTGCGACCTGATCGAGGATTGACCCAAACACCTCCTGTGATGGTGCAAAATCCAGGCGTGTACGCGGCTTATCTCGATCTGCTCTACAACTCGAACTTGGTATTGCCCTCCAGCCCAGGCACCAACACCACCCTCGACTTTGCTAACGTACCCCAAGCACCTTACCGCGATGGGGTTTCGGGCACGGCTCAGTTGCCAGGCGTAATCAGTTCGCTCGGCGCATTCACCGGTGGCAACATCCCGCCATTTGAACTGGATAGCCCCTCGCCAGTCACGGTACTGACGTTCACCGCTCGTTCGGCAGGGATTGCAGAGTTCGTGGGAGATCCTGCCAACGAAACACCCAATACCGACGTTGTACTCTACAACCCGCCCAATTCCCCGGTCCTGAGTGAACGTGTTCGCTACCTGAGGTCTTCCTTGGAAGTTGTACCGCGGGGGGTTGAAAATCCATTCGCAGTCGACGACAGCCCAGCACCCTTTGCGTTGAACACCACCTCGTTCATCGATGTTCTTCGGAACGATATCGTCGGAACAGCTGGACCATTGCGTATTCTTTCGGTCACCCAACCTGCAAACGGTTCGGTCTCGATCGATACCCGGGGCACTCAATCGCCGTTGGATGATCGCATTCAGTTCATCCCCGCCACCAGTGCCCTCGGTTTTACGGATCAATTCACGTACACCGTGATCGATTCGCGAGGGTTTACTTCCAGTGCTGCAGTAACGGTCCAAGTCGGAGATACGTCTGCCGATGATACCGTGCGATTGACGCTGCGAACGACCGATGCCAATGGCAACGTTTTGACCAATATCCCTGTTGGAACCGAATTCGAGCTTCGAGGTTATGTGCAGGATCTTCGCAATCCATCCACACAAAGTGGGGTGTTTGCGGCTTACCAAGACGTCCTCTTCGATCGCGGTTTGGTCGCGGTCAAGACGGCGACGGGAGGACTTGGGTTCGACGTCACGTTTGAAGCGGGGGCGAGTGGTTACGAACAAGGCAAGTCGGGTGACATCGTCATCCCAGGCTTGATCAACGAACTTGGATCCTTCCAGAATTCGTTCAGTCCGCTGGGGGCCGAGGAAAAGTTGCAGTTCAAGATCAAGATGCGTGCCAACGCTGCAGGTATCGCTCGCTTTGCCAACGATCCTGCCGATGTTAGCCCTTTCCATGATACGCTCCTTTACAGCGATCAGCGGAACAAGGTTGCACTCGACAAGATCACGTTTGTTCCTGCACAAATCATTATCGGCGGTAATTCGAGTGGCGGCGGTGGCGGCGGTGAAGGCAACACAAATCTCACCAATCGCTTCGACGTGAATGCGGATGGATTCGTCTCACCGATCGACGTGCTCATCCTCGTCAACTTGGTCAATCAAGGCCGAGGAGGAGACTTGGAGGGCGGAAATGGTAGCGGAACAGGTGAAGGTGAAAATGGCGACACTTATTATGTCGACGTTGACAGCGACGGATTCCTCTCGCCGCTCGATATCCTGATGGTCATCAATGAGCTGAACACCAGCCGCAATGGTGGCAGCGGGGAAGGCGAATCGAGTGCCGCCGCTCCTCTGATGAGTGCGCCGTTGGCGAGCACAATGACGGGCACACTGGAAACCGTCCCTGTGCCTTTCCTCCAAAACGCTTGGAGCCGATCGAGCAACACAAGTTCGATGGGTCCAATGCAGGCCAACGCTGGTAACCGGATGGATTCTTCAAGTCTCGATAGTTACCTCGCCAGCATCATGGATTCAGGAGTCGACGAAGACGAGTACGTCGATGGCTTGGCCGCCGACTTGCTCAAGATAAAGCTTGCCTGATCATCGCACAAAGCGATAACCAGTGAAAATGATTGACTAAGGGTGGCTTCGGCCACCCTTTTTTGTTTGCCTCCACGTCCTCATTTCGCTTTTGAAACAGAAGTGTTTTGCTCGCTTCGGAGTTGCACACAGAATTGTTTGCTAAAGCAAGGGTTTCGATCGGTGCCTGTTGCGATCGTTTGACTCCGCCTTCGGTGTCTGCGAAACTGACCAACGTCGAGATCTCGAGAACGTTCTCACGATCGTTCGGCGGAGTGCGGGATGCCTGTCCCTTGAATCGCTATGAATTCACGGTACGTATGTCCGTGACCAAAGACTTCGATTGGCTTGCGCCGAATTCGTCGCAGACGTTTACCCCGAGAGATACTTAGTGCAATGAACAAACTTTTTGGATTGGTTTTGATCGTTATTCTGTTGATCGGAGGCGTCGGCTTCTATCGAGGCTGGTTTTCGGTTGCGACACGTAAGTCCGATGCCGAGGGCAACAAATTTGATCTCAATCTGACCGTGGATCCCGACAAGATTAATTCGGATAAAGATGCGGTGCGAGAAAAGATGCATGAACTAACCGACGCGGCGCAAAGCCAACCAGGGGAAACCAAGGAAGATGTTGGGAAAGTGGACACTCCAGTTCCGAAAGATTGAAGACTTCAATAGAGTGCAAATTCCCGAGCACGCAGGTCCGCTGTCACCCAATTGAACTTTCGTTGCGATGAGCATGTGAAACGCAAGACTGGTTCACGATATTCTTCGTTCGATCTGACAGTGCTCCTATCATCTTCATCACGGAAAAGCAGTCGGCAATCCTGAACGAATTCGTGGCATCGCGATTGCGTTTCGGTCTCGCGGGCATTGTGGACTCGCGCCGACGCCTGGCGGCTAGTCGTTAAACGATCAACTTCGAAGTGAAATTGCGTTCGCTTCGAAGCGACACCAAGACGATTGTTAGGAAACTCAAGGGGATGGTTACCAAGCCTGGCTGGCTGAATGGAACCCAAGCGCGACTCGCATCCATGCCGTACAAACTCTTAACCATTTCCGGGCAAACCGCGATCCACATCACGGAACTAATCGTTCCGACCACCACTCCCGCGATGATCCCGGATTTGGTGGTCCGCCCCCAGAACAAAAGCATGAGCAAGGCCGGTAGGTTCGCAGAGGCAGCGATTGCGAAGGCCCAACCTACCAAATAACTGACGTTCATCCCTTCGAAGGCCAATCCCGAAAGGATGGCCAGCACGCCGATCACGACGGATGCAATCTTAGCAACTCGAATCAATTGAGCATCGCTGAGTTCCCATCCCAACATGCCTCCCATAAAATCGTGCGCGACACTCCCGCCGGCGGCGACGATCAATCCGCTGACTGTGCCCAGGACGGTGGTGAATGCAATTGCTGACACCGCAGCGAACAGCAGGTCTGAAAAACTTTTGGCCAACAGCGGAGCGGCCATGTTGGTATCGCTGGGATCGAGCGATCCACTGACCATGGCCCCGAAGCCGATAAACAACGTGAGAAGGTAAAAGAAGCCGATCGCAGTGATGCCCACAATCGTACTCTTCCGCGCCGATGCTTGATCCCGAACGGTGTAGTAACGTATCAAGATGTGTGGCAGGGATGCTGTGCCCCCAAACAGCGCGAGCATCAGCGAGATAAAGTCCAGCTTGGGGTACCATTTGTCCTCCCGAATTCCCTGAAATGCTGGAAGATTGCCTGGGGCCATCATGGCAGCTCCATCGACCACGCGCGACGTATACTCGATCACGGGCCGATCGGCCTCCGTGCTTTTTTTGGATTTCGACAGTTCGACCGTACTACCCGAAAGCGTCCGAAGAAACGCCAACGGATTCAGCGGGCCGGTGGAAGTCTGGCCATCGGGAAGACTCAATATGCGGCCATAGGGGGACACATTCCTCTCGTCGGGCTTTAGACCCAATCGCACGCCATCGACATAGCGATTGGATGACTCATCCACCGTGATCCGCTGTTTGTCCGCATGCGGGCCAGCGGGATCGACGTTCAACCCTCGAACGAGCACAAGAACGGTCAGGACCAACGAGAATAGAACCAGCAACCCACCCTTTAGAAATTGCACGTAAGTCGTGCTGACCATGCCTGCCGTCACCACGATCACCATCACGATCGAACCTACCAGCACAACGCCTTGCCAATACTGCAATCCCAGCAACGGCTTGACCAACGCCCCGGCTCCGACCATCTGCGGTACGAGGTAGACCAAGCTGACGACCAAGGTGCTGAAGCCGGCTGCGGTCCGTATCCCGTTCGATTGGAACTTGCTGGCCAGCGCATCGGCGAACGTGTACTTGCCCAGTCGCTTGAGCGGTTCCGCAATCACCAGGAGCGCGACCAACCAGCCGGCAAGGTAGCCGATCGAGTATAGGAACCCATCGAATCCATAGAATGCGATCATGCCGCAGATACCGAGAAAGGAGGCGGCAGATAAGTAGTCTCCCGCGAAGGCTATGCCGTTCACGAACCAATGGATCGATCCTCCGGCGGCGAAGTACCCGTGGCTCGAGCGAGCTTGAGCGCCGAGATAGAAGCTCAATCCAACTGTGGCGGCCACCATCGCAACGAACACGAGAATGGCAACACTACTTGTTTCAAAGACCATGAGAGATTTCTTAGCGAGAGCGACTCAACCAACCGTAAAGCATGGCTGTCAGGATCGACAACAAAATCAAGCCGACTCCGTACACGACCGTTAATGGAATTCCGCCAATCATGGTTTGTGAAAACCAGGAATTCGCGAACGTACACAAACCGATGAATCCACCATATGCGAGGCTGAATAGCAACATCAACCAGATACCGATCCGCTGCCGCTTGCGGATGAGCGTTTCTGATTCCACTTCCACGGGATTGGCAGAATGGTGCATACGAAGAACGTCGGAACCTTGAGGGATGGGAAATCGGGAGAGGATGCGATTCGCATTGTAGCCAAAACGCATGACCCGACGGTCATTGATTCCAGCAGGTCAGGTTTTTGCCCCTACGTCCCCGAAGGGCGACGTTATTTTGATCGCGATTGCCATGCCGCGACCCGTTCCGCAACACCTGGGATGATCCTAACCGCGTTTTCGAAGTAGACTTTTCGGAGTATGTCCGCTGGAAGACCGATGCCGTAGATTCGCCAATCCCCTTGAGGAGGTGGCGATTTTTCTGAGTAGGGAAAGTACTCGTCCTGCGTTTCCAAGAATCGCCAGTAGATTCGAAGTCGCTCCTCGGGGAAGGGACCATCGGTGCCTAAGAGAATCCGGTCCTGGTAGGTTTCAAAAAAGGCTCGTGACGAATAGGGCTGTCGGCCCAATTCGTTCAAGCGTGATGAGAATTCAACAACAAGGTTCGGATAACGAGTCATCCAATCACTCAGTTCGGCTAGGTTTTCAGCGTCGTTTCCAAAGTGAGCGGCGATGAAGGTGGTTTCGGGATGGGCGGCGATCACACGGTTGCGGGCTGCATGCAGGGACTCCCGCGACGGAAATTCGGAACCATGGAATGACCAGTCGGGATGCGCATTCAATTCCGTTGCTCGCTCGTTGTCGTCATTGAGTGGTCGGAAGAAGGCGCTGGGGTCGGCCGTGTGCATGATGACCGGCAGACGGAGTGCTCCGCACAATTCCCAAATCGGATCGAAGCGTGGATCGTCGATCCGTATCAAGCTGCCGTCGGCATTCCGATACCGAAGTCCAAAGTCCTTAAAGAACTTCAGTCCGCTGATTCGCCCTCGCTCGGCTTCTATTTTGAGTCGCTCGATCATGTCACGCACAAAGGTGCTTTGGTTGCAGGCCCATGTTTCCGGTCGATTCGCTTCGCCGCTCCCACGAAAATCTAGGTTTGCGAAAACGACGAATCGATCTCGGTACTTGCTCCAAACAAACGTAGCATGCTCGTCGAGCTTGGAAGGTAATTGGCCATCAAGTGAAACGCAAACAGCGATGTGATTACGATCCATCAACTGCACGTAGCGTTCGAGCAATTCCGGATCGTGCTTGCCCTTGACCCAAAAATGCGTGTGCACATCCACGACTGGAAACGTGGCCTGGGACGGCGTGTTATCCGCAACAACAACACTCGGTGTCTTCTCAGCAGACGCAGGCGAGGATTGCGCCCAACACAGCGTCGACGAGATCATCGTCATCGCGAGTATGCCGTGAATTGCAGCGAGTGCGACTCTTTTCGTGCCTTCGCGTTTGGTCGAGAGTTGGAAGCAACACATGGACGGTGGTAACGATTGGAGGAAGAAGTCTTAAGAGCGAATTGCATCGAGCAGGGCGGGAAGCCCTTCCCGATAGCTAGGGTACGTCAACCGGACGGGAATGTCGCGTTCAAGCCGCTGGGAATTGACTCGTTTGTTGCTGTCGCTCCGCGACCCACGGCGCGATGCGGAAGCCAACGATGGCGACGATGGTTCATCGATCGATTCAAAAATTGGCTCGGGAAATCCCATCCACTTGGAGATCGCGGAGTAGTACGCGCGACGCGTCGGACTGTGACCATCGCTAACGCAGTACAACGCATGTTCAGTGCGATGGTCCGAAACATAAGCGATGATGGAAACCAAGTCCTCGACATGAATGAGATTTAAAAAACTATCTGGGTCGACGTGCATGGGAATTTGATCGCGGATGGATTGCCATCGAGGCACTCGGTCTGGGCCGTAGATACCGGCGGGTCGAAGCACGACTCTTCGCTGGCTTTCGACATGAGTTTTCATCCACGTTTCGCCGCCGAGCGCGGACGCTGCGCTGGGTCGCTGAGCCAGCACGGGTGAATCCTCGTCCACCCAACTCCCATCGTTGGTCGGCGCGAACACGCCAGTCGTTGACAAGTAGACCCAACGAGCGGACTGGGATAGCGGCCCCAGCCATTGAGCAAGATTGGCCAGACCTTGTGCGTGAGCAGTTGCTGCGTCCACGTGCGGCCCGACTGCATGCGAGACGGCGATCAGAATCGAATCGAGTTTAGGTAACGCAATGGATGTGGGTAACGACAGGCCCGTCCAATCCCAAACGACTGGCTCCAAACCTTGAGTTGCCAACACTTGGGCTCGGTCCTCAGAACGCGTGACTGCCAAGACACGATCTCCTGACCTACGCCAACGCTCGGCGACACGCGTCCCGACGTAGCCACACCCCAAAATCAAACGAGCTGTCTGAGTCATCACCAAGTTGCCTGACGAATCGTTACGAACGGAACAAAATTACGAAAACCTGGAGTTTGCGAGGAATCTTTCTCAAGTTCGTGGGAGCTGAAGGGTTTCATTTCGTGTGCGTTTAGCGAATAATCGATAGCATCATACCGATGTGTACGGAGGAATGGATGGTAGTCTATATCTCAAAGCTGTCATGGCTGATTTCGCGACCGAGGGCTTTCAATCGGCAGGTTGGATCTACTTGGTTCCATTTCGTCCCTGGCCTATTGGCGGCAGCGTTGCTTCTGGGGCTCTCGTTCGGGCCTGTGTTCGGTCAAGAGTCCACGACGGCACCCGCGGGTTCGCAAGAGCGTTCGGCTCGTAAACTCCCTGTCCTCGACATCGATCGCGAGATCGGAAACGTCAGCGGAGTTACGTACGCTTCGACGGAGCCTGGAATCGAACGCATTCTGCGTGGCGATGAACCCAGAGATCTGACGGAGTTAAAAGCACTTCAAAAGCAGCAATCGAGGGTCGCGGAACGCATTCAGAACGTCATCGTTAATTTGCAACACGGCAGTACACAAGGTAGTGGGGTTATCATTCATCCCGACGGCTACATCCTCACCGCCGCCCACGTGGCCGGGAGACCCAAGCAAGAGATGATCATCGTGCTGCCAGACGGCAAACGGGTCAAAGGGGTCAGTATGGGGGTCAATCGCGACAACGATGCTGGGTTGGTCCGTATCCTGAATCCGCGAACTCCTGACGGACTACCCTGGCCGCATGCCGCGTTGCCCTCAGCCGATGAACAACCCAAAGTTGGACAGTGGTGCATTGCCGGAGGCCACCCGGGAGGCTGGATGGAAGACCGTCCGTCCGTCATTCGTGTCGGCCGTATTCTCCGCTATGCCGACTCCACCATTGTGACGGATTGCTCGCTCATCGGTGGAGACAGCGGGGGGCCGTTATTCGACCTCCAAGGCAAACTGATTGGTATTCACAGCCGAATCGGTGTCGATGTCGATGACAACATGCACGTACCCATGCGCGTCTTTATGGACTCCTGGGATCGACTTGCCAACAACGAAGCTTGGGGCACACTACCCGGCTTCAAGCCAGTTATCGGCGTGACAGCACAGCGGGAATCCAACACACGGACCGAATGCGTGATCGGTACTGTCTCGCCGCGCGGACCTGCAGCCCAAGCCGGCATTCGCCCGGGAGACCGGATCAAGCGATTCAATGGCAGCTTGATCGAAAGCTTTGACCGGCTCAAAGAAGAGGTGGATGCCACCGTACCTGGCGAACGAATCAGTGTGGAAGTCGAACGCGACGGGCAACGGGTCATGTTGCGATTGATCGTGGGCATGGCAGACGAGCCTTAAGAAAATATGGACCTTAAGAGGACACGGAAACCAACCCCTTAGGTCGACGAAATGTTCGCATCCATCCGCCAAGTCGTCTATAATCGAACCGGTTAGGGCTCGACGCAGCCAGGGATTTACTCGCGACAAAGAAAGCGTGTTCATGAACCAAGGATTTCCAAAACTGGTGGTCGCGGCGTGTGTCGGGTTTTCAGCGTTGGCGGCGGGGCTGAGCGAGCGAAAATCGAGTTGTTGCACGTCGATTCTGGAAACCAACGCAGCGGTTGGTGACGCGTCTTCCCTCTTCGTCCAAGAAGGCGGGACAGTCCTCAGCCAAGGCGGCCGATTCTCCGGTAGCCGCTCGCATCAACGCAATCATTACGCCACCCTGCGTGCTTATCGTGAAGCAATCGGCGAACAATGGAAGTCGACCGTTCAAATCCTGGCCGAAGACAAACAGTTGGCACTGGGTACCATCGTTCGAGAAAACGGTTGGATATCCACCAAGTCGAGCGAGATTCCTGACACTCCCATTGATGTCCGGTTGCACGATGGAACGCGGGCTGTGGGGTCCGTCAAGATTCGACGTCCGGAAATCGATTTGGCATTGATCAAGATCGATCGTGAACGATTGCCAGCCATCACGTGGAGTACCGAAACCGCCGTTCCCTTGGGTGGATGGCTGGCCAGCGCAGATTCGCGATCACTTCCGTTGGCGTTGGGTGTGGTTAGCGTACTGAGTCGCACCGTCCGGCAGGAGCGATCTGTTCTCGGTATCCAGATGTCCGGTCAGCGTGACACGGCTTACGTAGAAAATGTTGTTGTCGGAAGCGGAGCTGAGAAAGCAGGTGTTCGTGAAGGGGATGTGATCGTTGAGATCGACGACAATCGACTAGAGAGTCGCCCTGAAGTGCTCGAGTATCTGGGAACGGTTCCAGCAGGAAAACGATTGAATATCGTCGTCGATCGCGATGGCAGTCGGATCGCCATGCTTGCCCAAATGATGGATCTGTCCTCTTCACTGCTCGATCCAACCGAAATGGAAGTCAATGGCCATATCAGCGCCCGCTCCACCGGCTTTCGAAACGTGATTCAACACGACACAGTCTTGGCTCCGAACGATTGCGGTGGCCCACTGATCGATGTCGATGGCAATTGCGTAGGGATGAACATTGCACGGGCCGGTCGCATCTGTTCCTATGCGCTACCCGCAAGTGTCGTAGCCAGCACCGTGAACGAAATGCTCGCGACCGTCTCGGCTCCGACGGCGACCAATGTCGTCGATGGCGCTGTCTTCGAATCCGGCGATGGCAAATTGGCCCAAGCCAGGGGCGTACCTGCCTCCAAGGTCGTTCCGGCTTCCGATAATTCCAACGCAATCGAAGTCGGAGCGATGAAGCCTGCCTTACCCCCACCTGCCGACTTGCCGCTTCGTTAGTCCAACGATCTCCCTAGTCGGCAGCTCTCTTCATTGAGCGTTCGTGTGGACTCGTTTGCAAGCGATTGGACACGGACAACTAAAACTTCTTGGCAATCTCCTTGGCAGATTCCTTCGCAGCTTCCTCAACCGTGGCCACGTGTTCCGGAGACCCCATGGTTGGCTCAATTACGATGGAGCGAATGTCCTTAAATCCGATAAATCCCAACAGCATTTCCAAGTAAGAGGTCTGGTAATCCATACCTTGAGCGCCTCCTGCAGAGTACGATCCGCCGCGGGCGTAGATGGTCACGATGGGTTTGCCAGTGACTAAGCCTGAATATCCCGTTTCGGGAGAGAACGAAAAGGTCTGGCCGGGCTGCGCGATGAGGTCGATATAGTGCTTGAGTTTGTACGGAATCCCAAAGTTCCACATGGGAAGACTCATGACGTACTTGTCGGCATCCTTGAACTCATCGCATAGAGCGACGACTGCATTCCAGGCCGTTTGTTGTTCCTGAGTAAAACTCTTTCCGTTCATAACTTGGTATTTAGCGTCGATGGTGAAACCGTCGAATTCCGGCAATGCTTTGTCCCACAGGTCGAGGGTAACCACTTGATCGGAAGGGTGTGCCGCGCGATAAGCCTCCAGGAATGCGTTGGCGACTAGGATCGATTTCGAACGCGCTTTACGAGGCGATGCTTCGATGTATAGAAGTTTTGACATGTTTTTTAAAATCCAATGCGGTGCGAAAAAAGGAAACAAACAACGCTAAAGTACGAACATGATCAGCCACAGAACAGAAACGTGTTCTTGGACTTGAGTCTTAGAGATTTTATCAAATATCGCGCCTGGTCTTTGGGGATCGTTTATGCAAGAACATCATGCAGTACGTGACCATGGACGTCGGTCAAACGCCGATCGATGCCATTATGCCGAAAAATCAATCGCTCATGATCGATGCCGAGCAAGTGCAATAGGGTCGCATGCACATCGTAGCAGTACGTGGGATGTTCAGGATCCGCGGGTTTGAAGGACCACGCATCGCTTTCCCCAAACGTTGTTCCGCCACGAATGCCTCCTCCAGCCAACCAATTGGTAAATACAAACGGATTGTGATCGCGGCCCAATGACCCTTGAGAACAAGGCATCCGCCCAAACTCCGTGGTCCACAGGATGAGTGTGTCGTCAAGCATTCCGCGTTGCTTTAGGTCGCGGATCAGAGCCGCTGCGCCGCGCGCCATACCGCGTCCGAGAGGCCAATGATCACGGGCAAGGTCTTCGTGGGAGTCCCAATTACGGCGTGGGAATCCATTATCAGCACCGCTCCAAATCTGAATGCAGCGGACGCCCCTTTCCAGCAATCGCCGTGCAACCAAACAGTTCCTTCCGAAGTGTCGCGTCTCCTCCCCTTCGTTCATGGGGCCGTCGCCAGGCGTGTTTGGCATTTCGATCCCATAAAGATCGAGCGTATGCTGAGACTCACCCGACCAATCGAGCGCATCGGGAGCACTCAACTGCATCCGAGCGGCCAATTCGTAGCTTCGAATCCGAGCGTTGAGCCGACTGTCCCCTTCGCGACCATGGATATGATCCCGGTTCAACTTCTCAAGAGCTTGTTGGAGTCGCGCTTCGCGCGGTGAGCTGGGATCCTGTACGCCAGCCGGAAAGAGATCCGCGATGGGAGTCGTGCTGTTGGGCTGGATCATTGTCCCTTGATGCTCGGCAGGCAAAAATGCAGAGCCCCAATTCTTCGGACCATTGGGAGCGAAGCCGCGTGGATCGGGCAATACGACAAAGGTCGGGAGGTTGTCATTCTCACTGCCCAGACCATAACTCATCCACGCACCCCAGCTCGGAAAGCCGGGTAGAATGAAGCCTGTCGACTGCATGAACGTCGCTGGACCGTGCACATTGGATTTGCTCACCATGTTGTGAATGAAAGCCATGTCATCGACGCAGTCGCCCAACGGTTCGACACTGGCATTGAGCCACTTGCCACATTGCCCGTACTGTTTCCAATCCCATGGTGAGCGCATCGTTTTGCCCGGCGATGACTGAAACAGTTCGACCTTTTCACCGGGGTCCCAGGTCTTGCCGTTTTCTTCGATAAGAAGCGGCTTGTAGTCGAAGGTGTCGCATTGGCTGGCAGCACCGGACATAAAGAATTGAACCACGCGTTTGGCGCGGGCTGGATGATGGAGCGGAGGCGAACCTGAAATTGAATTGGGGTCAGATGCGAAGAGTCCATCGCGCTGGAGCATCATGGCCAAGGCGATACCGCCGAAGCCTTGACCCGATCGCGTTAACCATTGCCTTCTGGTCGACATCATTTGTTTCCATTCCCTCATCGTGCAAGGGTCAATCCACAAACACGAATTCATTGGAGTTCAGCAGGGCGCGACATACCTGAACCAAGCCTTCACTGTTCCAGAGTTCGGCCAATACCGATACTTCGTCCGACGTGGGAGCTCGTTGAAACGTGAGTTGTACTGCGGTACGGACTTCATCCTCGCAGCCCGACGCCAAGCTTCGGACTCGGTCGGCCATGCGTTCAGCCATACGGATCATGAAAGGGTTGTTCAGCATGGCCAACGCTTGCAGTGGCGTCAACGTTTCGTTTCTGCGGTCGGTCAACAAGGATGCATCCGCACAGTCCAACGTGTTCATCCAAGGATCGGGCACCGAACGAACAACGAAACGGTAAATGCTGCGGCGGTGGGTCGCTGGATCGTTAGGATCGTATTGGTCGTACAAATAGTGGGGCGAATGATCCTGGACCAAACCGAACATCAGAAAACCTGGCCCCCCCATGTCCATCTTAAGCGCACCGGACGCTTGAAGCACCGAATCGCGTATCGCCTCAGCCTCCAACCGTCTCCGATTCATTCGCCACAGATATTGATTCCCTGAATCGAGGTGAGCGTTCTCCAGGGCGACTTGCGACGATTGGCGGTAGACCGAACTGGTGACGATCCGACGATGCAAATCCTTGATCGATTGAGATCCGTCGCGGAATTCAACGGCCAGATAATCGAGCAATTCAGGGTGCGTCGGAGTCGCACCCATTCGCCCGAAGTCGTTGAGGGATTCCACCAATCCTCGGCCAAAGTGGTAGTACCAAACACGATTGACAATGGAACGCCAAGTCAAGCCATTTCGGCGATCGACGATCCAATCCGCCAGCGCTGCCCTTCGAAGCGATTCTGGCCCTGCGACGTCGATCGTCAAATCGCCAGAGAGGCCGGGCACACATTTCAAGGCGGCAGGTTCAACAGGCTGCTGCGGCGCAGACTCGGCGCCGCGGTCGAGGACGTGAATGGTTCGCGGTTGGCCCATGGTCGGCTTGAAACTTCCCTCGCCCGGAAAATCCGTTGCGGCGGCATAGACCACGTCCTGGGGAGGAAGGGATGCGAGCGAGCTTTCGACCTCATGCAGCCGCGATCGCTCTTTCTCAAGAGACTCCATCAACTTGGGACCAGCCACCCGAACCACCAAGGCCTCCCGCTGAGATTGCCATTGCTCCAGAGTAATCTGGCTGTCTGCATCGGATCGAATGGGAGTTCGGCCGTCTACCAAATTCGAGGCTTGCCATCGTACGGGTGCCTCGATCGAATCCAACGCCTGTACTGAGCGTCCCATCGCAACATTGCGGCCCGCATCATCGAAGGCACGCAGTTCTGCCAAAGCAAAAATATAGTCTTGGTCGCGCGTTGCGAGTCGCGTTGCTGTCATCCGAATGTAGCGAGCTGAGATACCGTGGGCATCGAATCGAATCTTCGATTGTTTGGGATTCGCATAGTCCTCAGATTCATGACTCGTCACTATATGCACGGCTTGGTCGAACAGAGGATCCATGGCCACTTCGATCTTGAACCGGCGAGGGAATCCAAACCCTGGTCCGATGCCTGCGAAGTCATCGTCTGCTGCATCCAACTCAATTTGGGTCAATGCGACCGGTTCACCGAGATCGATCTGAACCCACTTTTCTGTTTCTGGAGAGGCCGCGATCGCGCTATGATAGCCATACTCAGCAGGGCGATTCCCTGCCTGGGATCCTCGGAGGGAAGCCAAAGCGGCATCGATACGACGTAGCTCATCACCCCCGAGCACCTCGATCTGCTTTTCAATCGCCGACATTTTCTCAAGCGTCTCGAGGCGCTGCGAGGTAAACAAGGCCCGATCTGCGGCTACGGATGGGTCCGCGTCGTAGGCGCGATCCGCGCGATCGACTGCCGCGAATACCGCTTGCAATTGATAGTAATCCTTTTGCGAGATTGGATCGAATTTGTGATCATGACAACGGGCGCACTGTGCGGTCGCGCTCACGAAGGTGTTGATGACCGTAGACACCATGTCGTCCCGATCGATATTTCGAACCCGGGCTTTCTCTAGTGTCCCATCGCCGACCTTCATTTGTCCGACGTAATCGAATGGCCCGGCTGCGATCATGCCGAGTCCTTCGTAGCCATCGCGGTGTCCTGGATAGAAATGGTCGCCAGCGATTTGTTCTCGCACGAACTGCGCGTACGGCTTGTCCTCGTTGAAGGCTCGGATGACGTAATCGCGATAGGGCCAAGCATTGGGGCGCAGTTTGTCTTTGTCGTACCCATGCGTATCGCCGTAATGCACCACATCCAGCCAGTGCCGCGCCCAGCGTTCGCCATAGCGCGGCGAATCCAATAGCCGATCGACTAGCCGCTCGTACGCGTCCGGATCGGGATCCGACGCAAAGGTATCGACCTCTTCAAACGACGGAGGCAGTCCGATCAAATCGAAGGTAACGCGTCGAATGAGAGTTCGACGATCGGCTTCGGGTGAGCCATGCAATCCGAGTTCTCGCCACTTTTGAGCCACGAAGGCATCGATCGGATTCTGGCTTAGATTCTTGCGATCCGATTGCATGGGTACTTCTGGACGAACCAATGGTCGCAACGACCACCAATCGGCTGGATCATCGCGCAGAACCAAGGTTTCGGGCCATACGGCCCCCGCATCAATCCATGCCGTCAACAGCGTTCGATCTGCGTCAGTCAGCGGACTTCCCGATTTGGGCATCCGCGGCTTGTCGCCCGACACGACCTCGTAAAGCAAACTCGACGGTGCATCGCCCGGCTCGAGGACCGACATGGATTCCGTTTGGCCCAACGCATTGGCAAGTGTTGTTAGATCGACTCCACCTTGAGGCTCTTCGCCCTGATGGCAGCGCACGCAATGCCGTGTGAGTATCGGGGCGATGTCACGTTCGAAGTCGGGTCCAGAGGCTCGACTGATCGTTGGAAGCCAGCCACCGATCAGCCCGATACCAACAAGGATGGTATGTGTTTTCCGACGTGCATGCACGATCAACCTCTCCAATCGAAGAACGGAAATTCACCGTTGGATGGAGTACCGGGTGGTATTTCAACGAATCCATCGCTTTTGCCAAGTGCCGCCACGTCACCGGAACCTTGACCATCGAGGATGCGGGCCACGCCATCGTCTCCCAACGCAACCAATCGGAACCATAACAAATCGAGGGTCTTTTCCGTATCGCATTTTACCCGAATACGGACCGTTCGATCGGCCGAATTCGACCAGCCCGCCAAGTGACGCAAGAGAGGCAAAGCAAAGCGCCGTAATGTGACCGCGACGCTCAATGGATTGCCAGGTAAGCCAAGTATCAATTGGCCACGAGGGCCAACCGCGCCCAACATCGGTTTGCCCGGCCGGATCGGAATGCGATGGAACTGAATGGAACCGCCACTGGCCGCAATGGTGTCTGGAACGTAGTCGGTATCGCCCATCGAGACCCCTCCAGTCAGCAGTACCGCATCGGATTGTTGCAAGGATGCGTGTAACTGCTGCTGCAACGTATCGCGATCATCCGGAACATGGTGGCGCGTGCAGCTGGCCCAGCGGACACCCGAGAGCAGGGATGCGATCAGAGGGCCATTGGAGTCGCGGATTTGCCAGGCTTGTAAAGGCTGTCCGACTGGGATCAATTCGTCACCAGTGTTGAGGATGGTGACGCGAATCCGTCGGTGGACGGATACTTCTGCCGCCTGGTTCATCGATACGATCGCACCGAGTTGGGCCGCTCCAACGAGGGTGCCTGAGCAGAGAATCACGCTGTCCATGCGAGCGTTCTCGCCGCGGCGACGAATGTTTAGTCCGGCCTGGATGCGTTGCAGCGGAGGAAGGATCCTGACGAGCTGGTCTCCTTCCTCACACCACTCACGCTGCACCACGCACTCCGCACCGCTTGGCACCGCAGCACCCGTAAAGATTCGGACGGCTGTGCCTGGCTCGCATGCAATTGGGGGCGAGCCAGCATGCGCGATTCCGGATACGGGCAGGAACGCATCGGATAGATCGGTCAAGCGGAGTGCATAACCATCCATGGCCGATACATCCATGGCTGGACTATCGCGCCACGCGACGATGTTCTGACTCAAAACTCGGCCAGTGCATTCAAGGATTGGGATCGTTTCCCGCCCGACAGGCTGAAGCAATGACCGCAGCCCTTCCATTTTTGCGGAGATCGCCTCTACGATTGGTAAACTCATCCCTGCATCTTACTTCGCAGGCTCTCGGTTCACCACCATCGGCCATCGACGGCAAACCTGTTTACTTGATCCGTGTCGTCCCATGCTCAACCGCCTCATCACCAACAGATGGGGCTGCTGTATTCACTGAAGGGACCGGCGAGACCGGAACATACGGTGACACGCGGGCTTGCCGCCACAAGGTAGCTGTTCCAAAGGTAGCGTCGCTGGAACCGACATAACTTGGAGCAAACGGCATTGGCTGCTGGCGCTTCATCAAAGCGATTTGGCGACGGATGTTGGCCAGGTCCTCTTGAATGGCGGTCAGTTCCGATCGGGCCTCTGGCACACACACCGTGGAACATTCACCCTCGGATTGAACAAATCCGTGCACCGAAGTGAACGTCGCGTTGGCGTCGGCTTGTGCCATCGCATGGAACGCCAGCCCCTCAGCAGCTTGGATTTGCTGACGCGCTTCCATCATTACAAGCTGCGATTGCAATTGGGCATTCTGCACAGCCAACTTCTGAACTTGCTCTGCAAATTCGGCTCGCTCTGCCATCAATTCTTCGGTCATCTGCAACCGGGTTGAGGCCTCGGTTGTGGTCACCAGCAGCGAGACCAAAACCGATGCCGGGATTTTGACCTCCGTGTTTTGCAGCGCCCGATGGATTGGATCGGAGTCCAAGGAATCGCATTCCGTAGTTTCAGGCGAGGTACTGGTGAACTGATAGCTTGGCGGCAATGGCGGAGCAACAGGAGCTTCTAAGATCGGTTCCTCGGATTCTTCCACGAGTGTTTCTTCGATCGCTTGGGTGTCCTTTTCGTCACAAGGCTTGCCTTCGACCTCGGCATCGTCCACTTCGTAGCACTTGCCTCCAGCACAGATTTTGTGATCGCAGGTCACGACCTCTTCCAACTGCATTTCGGGTACGACGCCATAAACCGCAAAGCGGGCCGTGATCTTCGGCTTGGCCGTCAACATTTGCCCAAGCCAATAGGCGAAGGAGGTCGAACTCTCAGCGTTGTCTGCCACAGTGGAATCAGCCACGGTGGAATCAGCCACGGTGGTATCGGCCACTGTTGTATCGGCTGAGGTTTTGTCCGTGCACGAGGCGCATGCGATGCAGCATCCCAGTGGGCATTGCGAGGTATTGGACTGCGCCGTTGTTAGCGTGACCGTTGCTAGGCATTTGCTTTGCGAGCAAGCCGCAGTCCCCGAAGGTTCGGCAGGGCACGGCACGGTAGCGCATTGGTTCGCCTGGCAAAAAGCCATCGGGCAAGTGGCTATCGGGCACGCAGCAGTAGCGTCAGTCGCCGTCGGGCACTTCGCCGTATCGTCCATCAACATGGCGTTGGAGACGAATAGGAAGCTTAGGATCGAAGTTCGAAAGAGGCCAAAAAGTGACGCTGCATCCATGCTCGCATCTCCATCAATTGGATTTTTGAAAAAAGTGACACAGGAGTGGTCGTTCGACGATTGAGCATGTCGCTTCATCAACCGATCGTTGCGTGTACTGTAGCATTTTCAGACGCGGCCCTAAAGATCGATTCTGAATGATCTCGACCTCGGGCCAGGGATTTGTTTAGACTCGCGTTGCGGACTGCAATAATGCAGGCATTTTCGGGATCACTTCACGGATAGGATGTCCAGGTTATGTCCGGAAATCGACAATCAGAAACCGGCTTTCAAAAGCGTCGGACCCTGCGATGGAAGAAACGTCATCTGATCATCGCGGGGCTTCTAATCCTATTAGGCTTGGGTTTGTTCGCAGTCCCTACGTTGATCCAGAATCGCGACCTAGCGATCGGAATGATCAACCGCAACGCCGGTCTTGCACCGATGCGTATCGATTTGGAAGCGTTGGAAATTGGATGGCTGCGGCCCGCGAAGATTCACGGACTGAGGCTGATCGATGATCGGGGGGCGGAGCTAGTCCAGGTCGGAGAGATTGAAACCGAGTTGTCGCTCCTCTCGTTGGCTTGGAACTATCGAAATTTGCGGACGATCACTATCCGAGATGCCCAAGTGTTGCTCGACGTCCAGCCGGGAACCACCAATCTGGAAGAAGCGATCAAGCCATTACTCTACGGAGCCTCCCGGTCGAGCGAAATCACGACAACCTCCAGCGCGTCCACGTCATCCAGCTTCTCAGGCCGACTCCGGGTGACCGACGCCATCATTCACGCCCGCGATAGCGTGGATCGCACGGCTTGGGATATCCGAATCGCTGAGGCAGAAGTTCCAATGCCAACGGCTGAACAACCGTTTCCTCCCATGACCTTGGTCGGCCAACTGACCCAAATTGCTGCGTTGCCGGGTGAAGCGCCGGTGGGAGGTCAGTTCACGGTCCGAACCCAAGCCATCGATTCGGCACATAACCCGGACGGCGTGACAGGACTGGCTGCGATGCGGATGAGCGTGTCGACCGCCGGGCTGCCGCTGCAGTGGATTAGTTTGGTCAAGCGTCGGATTCCGGACTTGCCGATCGAACGCATGATTGGACAAGCCACATTGCAAGCCGAGGTTGAGTTCCCAAGCGCCAATTCGCTTGTGGCCATGATTCAAACTGCCCAGCTAGACAACCTGCAAGTGATCGCTCCTAACCTCCTGGGGCCACGCGGTGCCCAGATGCGTCAGATCAAACTCAGCGGCGATCTACATATGACGCCTAATCGCATCGGTACGCGAGGCTCCAAACTCGAATGCGATATTGGATCGGTGATTGCCAAGGCGGATTTGGCGTGGCCGCTGCCGATGCCGACGTTGGCAAAGCCCTGGCTCGAGGATTCAGAGCTCGATATCCAAGGGACGGTTAGTTTACCGCAACTCACGCGCGTCGCTCCGGATTTGATCCGAACGCAGGACCAAGTCGAATTGATTTCGGGCGTTGCAAATCTGACAGCGGTTCAGCGCCGCACGCCGCGTACGGATGGTGCTTCGCAACCCTTGCCTCCGACCACCAACTATCAATTGCAACTCGGGCAATTGCAGGCCAACGTCCAAGGCAAGTCGATCCGCTGGGATCAAGCCTTGCACGCTTCCGTCAGCGTTATCGGTGCCGATCGCCAGTTGCCTAGTTTCAAGATTGATTGCGATTCCGAGTTTTGCAAAATCGATGGAGCTGGGGATCTGCATGACGGGCGTGTAACCGCCCAGCTCGATCTGGACAAGATGGAGCAACGTCTATCGCAATGGTTCGTCCTGCCCCTAGAGAGTCTAAGTGGATCGGCTCAAGCCTCGATCGCCTGGAAGCTCGACGAAGGCAATCGGTTGGCTGCCAACGGTTCGCTGCGAACCACACCTCTGAGGATTGTGCATCGCAATGGACTACTCGACGAACCAGCGTGGGACGGTGACTTCTCCACAGTGGCTCGGGTCGATGGGGTATCTATTTTGCAAATCGATCGATCGCAGTTATCGCTCAAATCAGCCGACGAGTCCCTGATCGTGCAAATCCTTGAGCCGATATCTTTAGCATCCAACAACGCCAACATTGGCGCGATGCCACCTGCTGGCATGCAGTTAAAATTCGTTGGCGAGATGAGTCGCTGGCAACGCCGCGGTCAACTCTTCGCTGGTCTCGATCTCGGCATGCAGTTGGCCGGTAACTGTTCTCTCGATGCCTTTGGTGGGGTCGATATCCGCCACTTAGAAATCACAAAGGCTGACTTCACCATGGAACCGTTCCAGATTTCGAGCAACGGTACGACGTTCCAAGAATCGCGAATGGTCGGAAAATTTGCCGGTCGTATTGATACCAACGACATTGCTCGAACCCAGGTCGATTCGCTTTTATTGCAATCGGAATCCTTCGCACTCCAAGCGCAGGATACGGCAATTCCTGGACAGAGCCTCGCGCGGGACGGTCAAGCCGCATTTCGCATCGCACCGAATCGATTGATGTCTTCGGTGCAATTCGATAGCCCACAGGGTGTACCGCAAGCCAATACGATTTCAGTCACTGGCGACGTCACTGGCCAGATCCATTGGACGATCGATCCCAAGGCTGTCAATTGGCAATTGGTTACCGACGCCGCGAATATTCGCGCACTGCAAATGATCCCTAGACCTGCCAATCAACTCGTTAGCACGGCAGCAACCGCACCTGGAGAGTCGATTCTATGGGAGGAACCCCAAGTGCGATGTACGATCGACGGTCAATACGCAATACCAACGGGTCAAATCACCTTGCCTCGCATGCAGTTGCAATCCGAATGGTTGGCGTATGGTGGTGAAGCGACGGTTAACTCCAGCCCAGAGAGCATGAGCATTGTTTCGCGCGGCGATGTCACGTACGACGCGGCCAGCGTGGCGCAGCGCATGCGTCCATTCATCGGGACCATGCTCGTCATCGAAGGCCAGCGAACCCAGCCGCTGAGCGTTTCCTGGAAGTCCACACCGAAGGCTTCCTGGGCCGATGCATTGCAGGTGGAATCAAGTATCGGATGGGATCGCGCGAACATCGTCGGGGTTGAGATTGGAAGGGCCGACGTCCCTCTCTCGATCCAAAATGGTCGTTTCGTTTCGCAAACTTCCTTTCCTGTCTCCCAAGGCACCTTGCGCTGGAATCTCGACGGAGACTTAACGGCCACGCCGATGGTTATCCGTCAGGCTCCCGAACGGGTCATCGAAAATGTTGCGATTACAAAGCAAATGTGCCAGGGATGGTTGAAGTTCGTAGCTCCTCTGTTGGCAGATGTCACACAGATTAATGGCAACCTGAGCTTGGATATCGAACGCGCCGAATTCATGCCGACGGACCTTGCCAAGCAAACCGTCGCCGGTCAATTGCATGTGCTCGGCGCCAATGTTGGCCCAGGACCTTTGGCAGATCAATTGCTTGGGCTGGTCCAACAAATTCGAAATTTGAAGAAGGGATTGGGAGCCACCGAAAATGGCGGTCAAGCGTCCAGTTGGCTTCAATTGCCCGAACAAAGCATCGGATTCACGGTGGAGCAAGGGCGAGTCATTCACCGCAACATGCAGATTCAAGCCGGTGATGTGGTGATGGTCACTTCGGGTTCGGTCGGAGTCGATGGCTCTTTGGAACTCGTAGCTTCCGTACCTATCTTGAAGGAATGGCTCGACAAAGCGCCGTCCCTGCAATCGTTAGCGGGGCAACAATTGCAAATTCCCATTCGAGGAACCATGCAGCGGCCGCAACTGGACTTCAGCAGTCTGACCGCGATGACCCAGCAACTTGCGACTTCAGCTCTGCAAGGGGCCGCACAAAAACAAATCGATCGAGGATTGAACAAGTTGCTCGGGCCACTCCAAAATCAGCTTGGTCCCTTCCAGCAAGGCGTGCAGCAAATGCAGCAAGGCGTTCAACAAAACTTGCAGGGCTTGCCGCTCCCCAACTTACCCATTCCAGGTTTCGGTCCAGGACCGTTCGGAGGATCGCAACCTGCGGTTCCACCACCATCGGGCACTGCGCCTCCTACCATACCGAACCCATAATCCTGTCCCCATCGATGGCGAAGCAAATGTGGCAAAAGGTGATCCCGCCGTTTCGGCTGCAAACCGCTATTTCGCCGTTTCGGCCGCACTCGCCAATGAGTCGATAGCCCCGAGGATGGATTGGGTATCGACAGCCATACGCATCGCTTCCTGACTGGCCTGGAGTGGTGCGAAGGCTGCGTTGTGGACGAGGATAGACTCTTGCAATAGACCCTCTCCTATCAATTCCGACCGCGCCTTTCCGTCTTGACCATGGACCCAAAAACGAGGCTTGTCCAAATCCCAAGGCCTCGAGAAATCGTCGCAAATTAGCGAAGCTCGCGAGCCAGCAATCTCCATCCATTTGCGTCCGGCTGCGTCGTAACCACAATCCCAGGAAGCAATGGCTCCATTTTCCAAGCGCGCCGTAGCCTGAACGTTCCGCCAAACCGAGTCTGGTTGGCCCTCCTTCATCCGCGATCCCAAAGCTTGCATTGTGACGGGACGCAAGCCGACGAACCACAGGGTCGCATAGACGCAGTACCAACCCAAATCCAACAGGCATCCGCCACCCAAACGCGCATCGATTCGATGGAGCGAGAGTGTCTGCAATTCGCTCGACAAACTGCAAGCCACAGTGACTCGCCGGATCTCGCCTAGTTCTCCGCTTCGGACAATGGCTCGCATGGCGTGGCTTCGCGGATGATGTACAAAACCCGTCGCATGCGAAATGGGCACACCCAGTTGTTGGGAAACGTTCATCAACGCGGTGGCCGAGTCGACGTGGTCGGTAAGTGGTTTCTCGCATAGCACCCGCTTGCCTGCTCGCATGGCCCGCTCAGCCCATTGGGCATGCAACCCGGGCGGAAGTGCGATGTAGACAACATCGACGTCGGGCGCATCGACGACTGCATCGAAATCGGTCGTTACGTTGGCGACGTTATGCGATTGTGACCAAACAGACAGCTTGCCTGCGTCCCTCCCTGCAGCGATCGCGATTTCATGACCAGGTTGGCATCGAAGGGCGTGCGCCATGCGTTCGGTCACACGGCCTATGCCGAGAAATCCCCATCGTATTTGCGGTCGTTTCACTTGAATTACATGATGGCTGGAATAAAGAACCAGACCACGGTCAAGACCGTGCAGATCGTATAGGCCACGAACAGACTGGGCCGAAACACTCGCAATGGGATCTGGGCATCGCTGCGTTCGTACAACGTACTGAGCAACCGCCAGTAGTAACCAGCAGCCACCACCGCGTTGACCGCCATCAAGACGCCCATCCATAAGCTGTAGGAATCGGGCCGACGATCCGCAACGACCCCCACGAAAACGATGAACTTCGCCCAAAACCCAGCGGTCAACGGCAGACCGATCAAGCTGATCAGGGCCACGCTCAAACCGATCGACGCAGCAGGACGTCGATAAAACATGCCGCTGAGATCACCTACCAAATGCGATTTACCGCCCGCCGCTTCGATTTCGCCCAGGCAAGCAAACAATCCCAGCGTCATGGCTGCATAAGCAGCCAGATAGGAGAACAAAATGTTGGAACTCGCGTCTTGTCGCAGCAGTGCCACCAAGGCCAAGAGCAAATACCCGGTATGAGCGACACTCGAATACGCCAGCAATCGCCTCAGATTGTTTTGGGCAAAGGCCATGACATTGCCGACGCACATGGTCAAGCCCGCACAGACGAGCAATACCGGTATCACGGTCTGGCTGGCACCGGAGCCCAAGCCGTCGGTGCCGACGATGCGGATCAACGCCACGAACCCCGCTACTTTCGGCAGATAACTCATCACGCCTGCCAAGGTGACGGAGGTCCCATCAAAAACGTCGGGGGCGTAAAAATGAAACGGTACGGCGGTAATTCGGAACGACAGTCCGCACATGACCAAGACCAAACCCAGAGACATCAACCGCTTGCCGAGTTGGTAATCGGATTGAATAACGGTAAGGTTCGTCGAGCCACTGACACCGTATAGGTAACTAACGCCAAGCAGGAAAAAGCAAGATGCAAACGCGCTCAGCATGAAGTACTTGATGGCCGACTCGTAGCCGTGATTGTCGGTTTTCACGATTCCCAACAGAACATACGTTGGGATGCTGACCAGTTCCAATCCCAAGAACAATGACACCAAGTCATTCGAAGCGCCCACGATAGGAATGGCGCTCAGGATGATCAGCAAGCAACCGTAGTACTCGGGCAAGTGCCGGGCTGGGGCGGTGGACCACGACATGAGAATCAGGATCAGACCACCCAAGAATGCGAGTCGTTCCGCTGCGATGGCCGAGCCATCGAAACGGAAAAGACCTACATCCATCGGACCCAACTCCGGCGTCCCTCGCACGAAACTGGCGACGATGGCTGCGATGAGCAGGGCCAGCGAAATGATCGCGAAACGGTTGCGAAGACCGTGGACGTTGTACGCGACCGCGGTCCGCATGAAGACCGATGCGCACATCAAGACGGATCCCCCGATCAGTAGGATCAGCGCCGGCAAAAGATGCGAGGCCGAAGATTTAATGACTTGCAGTGTGTCCACAGCACTCTTTCTCGTTCAAAAATCGCGTTCGTTGAAGGGTGACGTTATCGCTCGATCGCGGGCGTCACACTGGATATCAATGTGTCAAAATTCGGATGGGCTTGCTGGGTCATCGGTTCGGTGACCTTTGCGAGTCGATCGGTGTCGGATTGGAACAAAGCCATGACTCGGGATGGAACGATTCCGATCACCAAGCACAACAAAGCCACCGCGGCCAACGGGGCCCATTCGATGGTATGCAAATCGCCTTCATGCTTGGACGCATGCCCTTCGGGTGATCCTGCACTTCCGAAAAGCAGTCGCTGGACAATCCGCAATCCGTACCAAGCGCCGAGCAACGTGCCCAATACAGCGATGGCCACCAGCGTTCCGGAAACGCGCATCATGCCTGTCATCGCCAAAACCTCGCCGACAAAACCGTTGAGACCGGGAAGTCCCGCGCCGGCCAAGACGAAGAAGACCATGAGGACCGCAAGCTTCGGATACTGCGCCGCCATTCCACGGTCTTCGAGGGACAAACTGATCCGACCGCGACGTTCTTCGAGCATCGCCAATATCCAAAACATGCTGGCCGTAATCAGACCGTGGTTGAACATTTGCAAGGTTGCGCCGGCGAGCCCCTCCGAGGTCAAACTCATCAACCCGAGCGTGATGAAGCCGACGTGGGAGATGGAGCTGTAGGCCAGCACCAAACGCATGTCGTTCTGCGCGAGAGCCAGTAGGGCACCGTACACAATCGCGATTGCTCCCAATCCACCGATTACAAACTGCGCCTGTTCGGCCAATGCCATCGGAGCCAACGGGATCACAATTCGAATGATTCCATAGAGGCCGAGCTTGGCTACGACCGACGCCACCAGAGCGGTGGTGTTGGGATGGGCAGCAGCATACGTAGTCGGCAACCATGAGTGCAGTGGTAGGATCGCCAACTTGATTCCAAATCCCAGCAGTAGCAACCAAACAATCCACACCGATTGCGAACCGGCCACCGACGTCGAACCTTGAGCCACCGCTGCCGATGCGTATTCCGACAGTTCGAGCAGCGATATCGTCGATGGTCTACTGATCGCACCTTCGCCTATATTCACCGGACTCATGGCCAACGCGATCAAGCCGATGACCATTGGAATGCTACCAGCCAATGTGAACAGCAGGAATTTTTTCGATGCAACCATCGGCTCGGGGCCGTTGCCCCAGCCGTTGATGAGCAAGATCAACGGGATCAGAACGGCTTCGAAGAAAACATAGAAGGACACCAAGTCCATGGCGAGAAAAACTCCCATCAACATCGCGATCGTCACCAATAACAGACCGATGTAGGAGGCGAGTCTCGATTGAATTTGACGCGTCGCTAGGAGGATCGTGATGCACCCCACGATACCCGTCAACAGCACCAACAAGGCCGATATTCCGTCGGCTCCAAATACCAAACGCCAGCGGATGTCGTAGTTGCCAGACGAAATCGGCAATGAAAATTGCAAGACATCCGGTGACATAATCGCCCGCGGCAGGATACTCCCGAGCCCGCTAACCGTTGGGCTGACGTAGACCTGAACGGCCAATAATGCGCTGAGCAGAAGCGTCAAAACGGCGGCCGCAACTCCAACCGACGACGCGGCTTTGGAACGGTTGCCGGCCAGAAGTACGCCCACCCCGGACACCAGGGGAACAAAAATCAATAGTGGTATCAAGTAATTCATGGTTACCAATTCGTTCGGGTAACAACCCAGATGGCGACGACTGCGAAACCGACAGCGGTCAAGTAACTATAGGTCGGGATACGACCTGTTTGGAGCCGCTGCCCCATCAGACCAAGTCCGCGAGGAACGTTGGCGACTGCATTAGTCATTCCATTGACCACGTTCTCGTCCCACCATCCACAAAACCTGGCAAACCATTCTCCTGGCCAAACCAAGACTCGGGTAAAGAGCCAATCGATGTACAAACGATTGCGACCGAAGTCGGCCAGCACAAAGCCTACGCCCGAGGTTGATGTCGAAGGCCCTCGCCCTGCCAAAAATTGCCCTAGGACAACGCCTACGACGGCGATCACCGCCGAGCCGGCTAGGATCCACCACGGCTCACTGTGCTCGGCATGCGGCACGCCCGGTGTTTGTTGCAAATAATTGGCGATGGCCGAGGTGGGTCCCAATAGAATTCCCACGAACACGGCGCCCACGGCCAACACCGCCATGGGTGCCAACATGAACGTTGAAGCTTCGTGAGCATGATGCCCCGCAGCTTTAGGAATTTTTTCCGTACCGTGGAAGGTTCGGAAGTATGCCTTGGACGTGTAGATGGCAGTCAGGAACGCAGTCACCATTCCGATCACCAACAGCATCATGTAATGCGATCCGATCATGGTGTCATGGCTCGCATCGAGCAGCACGCTCAACACGCTGTCCTTGCTAAAGAAACCGGCGAGCGGAGGCAAGCCTGCCAGTGCCGCCGCTCCGATCCCAAAGAGAATATGTGTTTTGGGGAGCACTCGCCGCAATCCAGCGAACTGGCGCATGTCGATCACATCCCCCATAGCGTGCATCACGTTTCCAGCCGAGAGAAACAACAATGCTTTGAAGAAAGCATGCGTAACTAGGTGGAACATGGCAGCGATGATGGCGACGCCCATCATGTCCTTAGCAGCGCCCGCCCCTAACGCCATAAAGAGGTAACCAAGCTGGCTGACGGTCGAATACGCTAGAACCCGTTTGAGGTCGTCTTGGTACATGGCCATCCAGGCGCCGATCAAGGCGGTGATGCCACCCAACCAGGCCACCGTCACGAGAACCGTCGGAGTGAACTCGGTTAACGGCGCCAATCGGGCCATCAAGTAGACGCCCGCCGTAACCATCGTCGCAGCATGGATCAATGCAGAAACAGGCGTCGGGCCTTCCATCGCATCGGGCAACCACACGTGGAATGGAAACTGGGCCGATTTCCCGATGGCTCCAATCATGAGCAGCATACCGATGAACGTGAGCAAAGCCCCGTGACGCTCTGCCAATACCGGTGCCGCATCGAAGATCAGCACGAAGTCCAAGCGGTTCAGATAGGAGACTCCCGAGCCCGCATCGGTTTGCCCCACTGCATACCCGAGCAATAAAATCCCAAACAAGAAGGCGGTGTCCGCAATGCGATTGACTAAGAAAGCCTTCGTCGCAGCCCGGGCAGCGCTGGGACGTTGGTACCAGTACCCAATGAGTAGGTAACTGCAGGTCCCGACCCCTTCCCAGAATCCGTACAGCATTAGCAGATTGTGCGACAGGACGAGCATCGTCATGGAAAAGACGAAACCGCAAAAGACGGCGAAGTAACGTGCATAGCCTGGGTCGTTATGCATGTAGTCACGCGAATAAATCGCAATCATGGCAGAGATGCAGGTGACGACGGTCAGCAACGTCAAGCAAAGGGTGTCGACACGCAGGGCGATGTCGAGGGTTAGACCACCAACATCGAGATACCGATAGCCCTCGAAGATTGCGATCCCCTCGGCCCCTTGAGCCCCGAACAGGAGCAAGCAAATGGCGAACAACGCGGAGAACAGGAGCGACACGATGGCCGGAAGGTGCGCGATCTTGGTATCCCCTCGGAATGCCAGGAACGTGCAGATCAAGCATCCGATCAGTGGCGAAATGGGTACCATCCAAGCGAAAAGATTAAGCACGAGAGGAGGCCTCCGAAGTGTTCGAACCGGCCGACCAGGATTGGTTCTTGATGACGGTATCCAGAGTTGAGGGAACAGGATTGGAGATCGGATCCAGACCTGCGGGGGTCAACTTGGGGAACGATGGTTCCGCACCGCCGAAATCAACCGGTATATCGGGTGCCTTAGGCGAAACAACCTCGCTGAGCTCGTCCCAAGCTTCCACGTCCAAAGTCGCCTTGCGGCGGTAGAGCGATACGATCAATGCCAATGCCAATGCGGCCTCGCAGGCTGCAATGGCAAGGACCATGATGGCCAATATCTGACCTTGATAATTCATGTGGAGTTTGGAGAAGGCGATCAGGTTGACGCTGACTCCAGAGAGCATGGTTTCCAAGGATAGAAACATCAAAATCATAGAACGGCGGGTCAGGAACCCAACCAATCCAATCGCAAACAATACGCCTCCAAGGATCAACAAATTCTGTGTGTCGATGATGCTCATGTTGGGTTCCTTCCTTGCTTTTGCGCTAGGACGATTGCGCCAACAGTCGCTACCAACAGGACCGTGCCAGCCAATTCCACGGCCATCAAATAATCGGTGTACATCGCTCGCCCCAGTCCTGCAGTTTTTGATGGGACAAAGCGAGCCGCTTCCTCGGGCGACATCGGTGATTCCGAGGAGACCGCTCCCAGGATCGGTACGGGAGGGTCCCCACCGCCGAGCGCCGGTTGGCCTGCCAAACTGTTGGGCCGGGAAACATCAATCTTCAGAGGTAGAATCTCCCCCTCCTCGGCCACACTCCAAGTGATGGTGATCACCAACGCTGTTCCGATGATGGCGGCTAGGGCGGGACGTGTCAGAAGCACATCGTAGGGTTTGAGATGGGTCTGTTGCGCAAACATCAATACGAACAAGAAGATAATGATGGTTGCGCCGGCGTACACGATGATGGTCGCGGCCGCCACGAAGTAGGCTTGTTGCATGAACAGCACCCCGCAGGCAGAAAGCACGGCCGTGGCAAACCCCAGCGCCGCATGCACAGGCTCGCGAGCGACAATGAATGCCAATCCGCCCGCGATGGCCAACAGCGAGAAGCAGTAGAGGATGACATCCTCCATGTTCGCTGGAACGTAGGCCAAGCCGAGCATGGCAGCAATCCCGAATACCACGTAACCAGCGATTGCCATGGACTTGCTCTTAACCACCCCACGCTGAAGCAGCCAGTAGGCCGTCGCTCCCAGCACGATTGCGCCCAGCATGGCCGTGGAGAAAGTCCCATCGAAGTGGGTGCCAGGCACGCGCATCAAGTTCCCTGGGTCGAAGGGAGCCTGGCCAAATAGCCAGGCTTCGTTCATCAACTGCATCACTTCAACACTCACGATCTCGATCTCTTTTCACTATCTGTTGAGGCTCGTCCGCAATCTTGGTTCCATCTCAGCCGCGTGTTCCGCGACCTGGAGGATGGGGTGCATCTTTCGCTGTCGCTGCCACTTCCGAAGCCGGTCCTAAGGCACCGCGATGAGTTCGAACCGGATCCTTGCCCGTCTTCGACGTCTCGTCGAAAATCGAAAGCAGTTTCTCCCGATCGAAAATCATCTCGTCGCGCGTCATGCCAGTCAGGTCATAAATGCTTGTCAATTCGATCGCATCGACCGGACACGCCTCTTCGCACATGCCGCAGTAAATACACCGCAACTCATCGATGGTGAATATTTGAGGGAACTTGTCCCGATCCTTCCAATGCGGATCGTCCTTGGGCGCCGGAGCCGCGATGATCTCGATGCAGTTGGCGGGGCAAGCCGTTTGGCACATGTAGCACGCCACGCACTTGACACGCCCCTGCTCGTCTCGATTCAAGCGATGGACGCCGCGGTAGTTCGGCGGAATCTCAGGTTCCACTTCCGGGTATTGGCGCGTCGTGGCTTTGCCAGTTACCGCATGCCGGATGGCTGTTGCCAGCCCAGAGGCGATGGCGGGTAAATAAAGGGCATCGAGCATCCCAAGTCTGGGTGACTCCCCCCACTTCACGGTCTTCGCTTTCTTCGTACTACTCATTAGGTACCGCCTGTGGATTCACGATTCCGGAGCCTCGGGCCGATACGCCCAACATAGCCGCGTTGAATTGAACCGAACTGTAATATGCTGACCCCAGGGGCAGCAGAGCTGTTAAGACTAACCAATGCTTCGAAAGCCCGAGCGACAGAACGAACGCCACAGCGACCAGATTGAGCAGTCCCAATGGAATCATTCCCTTCCAAGCCAACGCCATGAGCTGGTCAAATCGAAAACGTGGCAACGCCCAACGCAGCAACATGATCAGAATGACCACCATCGAAACTTTAACCACCAACACTCCCATCCCCAACAACGAGCCGACGACGCTGGTCATGGGATCGGGCAAGCCTGGGAAGTGCCAGCCACCAAAGAAAAGGAGCGCCGTGAGAAAACTTATCGTGACGATGTGGGTGTATTCTGCCAAAAAGAACAGAACAAATTTTATACCGCTGTATTCGGTGTGAAAGCCGCCCACCAACTCCTGTTCGCATTCGGGCAAATCGAACGGCAAGCGGTTGGTTTCGGCCAGCGCGCTGGTGAAGAAAATCAAGCAGGCCAGCGGTTGCCAAAAGACGTTCCAATCGAGGATGCCTTGGGCCTGTACGGAGACAATGGTTTCAATGTTGAGCGAGCCAGCGACGGCCACAACGCCGATGATCGACAGGCCCAGCGGTATTTCGTAACTGATGAACTGTGCGCACGATCGAATAGCGCCGTACATCGAGTATTTGTTGTTCGAAGCCCACCCTCCGATGATAATCCCATAGGCCGAAAGCGAACTGATGGCCATCATGAACAAGATGCCGATGTCGTTGCCAGGTGCAACAATGTAACGAAAACCTTCTTTGTAATCGACGGGCACAGGTCCAAAAGGCATGACCACCACTGCGAACATAGCTGTCATCAGACTCATGGCAGGCGCCAAGAAATACAGGACAGTGTAGACATGGTCCGGGATGATCTGTTCCTTCAGAAAGATCTTGATCCCGTCGGCAACCGCTTGCAACAGTCCGAAAGGCCCAACACGGTTGGGACCAACGCGATCCTGAACATAAGCAGCAAGCTTGCGTTCAATAAACGTCATGTACAACCCAAGGAACGGAACCACCGCCAGGATTACAGCGATGGCCGCTAAGGTTGGCCAAAGGACCGGCCAGAGTTCATAGAGCCAATCAATCATGTTTGATTACCAAGCGTCGAGGAATACCAAGCGTCGAGGAATTGCGCGTCGAGGAATTGAGCGTTGAGGAATTGGGTATCGGGGTAGGCGCCGGTTGCATCATGCATTGGAAGCGGCCGCCGTTCGTTGATAGCGGGCCAAACGGACTCCGTGCTCTCCCAAATCTCCGGCCGCGAGTACGGATAGTTCCGGGATCACGGCTGCGATTTCTTTGCGAAGGGCCATGGCGTTGAACAACCCGCTGCGCTGGGCCAATTCCATAAGCAAGCGACCGTCGCTTCGAGCTTCCGCTGGGCATCGAATCGCGGCCTGGGCAGCTTGGGCGAGTCCTGCGTGGTTGACATAGGTTCCATCACGTTCGGCAAAGGTGGCGGAGGCGAACACGAAGTTGGCTCGCTCGCTCAAAGGCGATGGAAAAATGTCTTGAACAATCAACAACTTCGGTTTGCCCACCGCACGATCGATGGCTTCGGTCACCCAACCCGTCGGGTACCCACCCACGAAATACCAAGCGCGAATGTCCGACTGCTTGATCGCCGTTTCGATGCGACTGACGGTGCCTTCAAAATGTTTGAGTACTGCCTCGACTCCCAAGCGGTTGGGACACTTCTCAGCCCGGATCGTGAACTTGACGTTGTTCGCTTCGGGTGGTTCGCCTTTGGGGCCCTTTGGATAACAGTCATCGGTGCCGACCACAGGCACTGGTCCCAGCACCAACCGCATTCGCGAATCGATGCCTTTAAGGAACGAAGCCAATAGGTAGGCTTCTTCGGTCGTCATGAACGGCGAGAGAACGGCTACGAAGCCATGCGCATCGGCTTTGATCTCTTCGGTGATGCGCTGCCTGGCCTTGGAAATTGTTTCGGGCCATGGATCTGCGAAACTCAAGTCGGACGGCTTGCCAGCACCGTTGGCCGCTGGCATCTTGGTCTCGCCCGCGATCTTGGGTGCGACCAAACGACGTTCATCATGAATGTACTTGAACCCAAACCGGCCTTCATCGCACATGAAGTGCCCCTGGGCTTCCGGGTTTTCTCGAGGACGCAAGCGATAAACTTTGTTCTCGTTTTGATCGACATGGATGCTGCAGCCCGTTGAGCAGCCAGTGCAGACCGATTCGGCATGCTTGAGCCACCACACACGTTTCTTGTAAAGAAAGTCCTTGCTGCACAGCGCACCGACGGGGCAAAGATCGACGACGTTGCCCGCCAGTTTGTTGTTGCATGCCTCGCCCGGAAAGACATCGATCTCTTCATGACTACCGCGCGCCACGACTTGAAGCTCGGCGGTACCGCTGATTTCGCGAGTGAATCGCACACAACGTGTGCACATCACGCATCGATCGGTAAACAATGCGATTTGTTCTCCGATGTGGTACTTGTCTTGGCGTTGGATCTTCGGTTCGTCGAGTCGACTCTGGGCCTTACCAAACTTGTAGGTATAGTCCTGAAGGTAGCACTCCCCCGCTTGATCGCAGATCGAGCAATCCAGGGGATGATTGAGCAAGAGCAACTCGAGCGTCATCGCTTGCGATGTCTTGACCTTGCTCGAATCGGTTCGGATGACTGTCCCATCCTTGATCGGCGTCTGGCAACCGGGAACGAGCTTGGGGCCCATGACCACGGTTCCGTCGGGTTTGGTTTCACCGACTTCGACCAGACACATTCGACAGGACGCGACGACCGAAAGGGATTCGTGCCAGCAGTAGTGCGGAATTTCGACCCCTGCCTTGCGGGCGGCCAGGATGCAATTGTCCTTGGGATCCGCATCCACTTCGATTTCGTTGATCTTGACCTTGACCACGTTCTCTTCTTCCAAAAATAGGTTAGTGGGTTTTCGACCAGGATCAGTGGGCCGCAACGAGCGCTGTACTCTCGCTGCGACGACCGCTCGTGATGTACTCTTCGAATTCAGCGCGGAACTTCGTAAGGGCCGTCTTGACCGGCCATGCAGCCCCATCCGCCAATCCACAAATGGTGGTGCCTGGAATGGTTCCCATCGAGGAGGCAATTTCCATCAGCAGATCGATATCGCTCAGCTTGCCGCGACCATCGCGAATTCGGGCCAGGATTTTTGTCGACCAAGCCGTTCCTTCCCGGCACGGTGTGCACTGGCCGCAGGACTCATGTTCAAAGAAACGGCACGAGTTGTACAAAACATCGACCATGCTCGTGTGGTCGTCGATCACCACCACGGCGGCTGTTCCCAAACCGAGACATCCCACACGTCCGGGGCCATTGAAATCGAGCGGGGTATCGAGCTCGGCGTTGGTCATGAAGCCCATGCTCAAGCCACCCGGGATCACCGCCTTGGCTTGACGACCCTTCCAGACGCCACCGGCATGCACATCGATCAACTCGCGGGCGGTGATGCCCAGCGGCAATTCGACCAAACCCGGTTTGTTGACGTGACCACTAATGCAATACAGCTTGGGACCATACGATCCTGCGTCTCGCGGATTGTTAGGATCCTTCGGCACACCCATGGTCTGGAACCATTCGGCCCCGCGATTGATAATGTGCGGGATGCAAGCCATGGTTTCAACGTTGTTAACAACTGTCGGGCGTCGGAATGCACCTTCAATTGCGGGAAACGGTGGTTTGATCCGCGGCCAAGCCCGCTTGCCTTCGAGGCTTTCGATCAACCCTGTTTCTTCACCACAGATGTAAGCACATGCACCTCGGTGTAGGTAGATATCCAGGTCGTAGCCCGAGCCGAGAATGTTCTTGCCCAACAGGTTGTTGGCGTACATCTCGTCGATGGCCTTCTTAAGTGTCCGGTAACATCGACCGTACTCGTAACGCAGGTAGAAGTAAGCCGTGGTGGTCCGGGTTGCAAAACTGCTGATAACAATGCCTTCGAGAATCTGATGCGGATCCTCTTCAATCAGAACGCGATTGTTAAACGTCCCTGGTTCGCTTTCGTCGCCGTTGATGCAAAGGTATACCGGTCCGTCGATCTCCTTGGGCAAAAAGGTCCACTTCAAACCGGTGGGGAAACCAGCCCCACCTCGACCGCGCAGACCAGACGACTTAACCACGTCGATAACCTCGGCCTTGGTCATCCGCAACGCTTTCTCCAAGGCCTTATACCCGCCGTCGGCGCGGTAACTCTCAAGCGATTGGCTGTTCGGCCGACCGATTCTGGAGAGAAGCACGGGTTCGAATTCCGCTTGATTCACGTTGTTGAGCCCCCTGGGGTACTTACTTGTTCCATGGCCTTCATCAGTTCGCTGGTCGATTGGAAATCTCATCGACTTGGTCGGCCGTCACGCACAAATGTAGTTCGTCGTCGAGCAAGATGCATGGAGCGCCATCGCAGGCGCCCAAGCATTCCGCCAACTCAAGCGAGACCTTCCCATCGGGCGTCGTTTCACCGGGTTGAATACCCCAGCGTCGCGACAATTCGGCTAGCAGTTCTTCACCCCCACGAAGCATGCACGGGAGTGAACGGCACACCCATATTCGCTTTTGTCCCAGCGGACTCTCTTCGGTTCGGAAGAAACCGTAGAAAGACAAGGTGTCATTGATTTGGGCTGGAGACAAATCCAGAAGATCCGCAATCTCGTGGATGGCCTTATTGCTCACGCATCCACGTTCCTGTTGAACAACGTGCAGCGCCGGTAGCGTCACTGCTTGCTTGCTTGGGTAACGCGGCAAATGCTCCGCGATCGTTTGCTTGGCGTTTTCACTCAGTTCACTCATCGATCCAACTCCGCAGCGATGATGTTGATGCTTCCCAAAACCGTGGCTACGTCGCTGAGCATGCAGCCTCGAATCATCCGACTGAACAACGAAAAATGAAGCACGGAGGGTGGACGCGTCCGAGCTCGATAGGCGCGAAATTCACCATCGGAAACGATGTAATACCCGAGCTCTCCGTTGGGGGACTCGGTGGCACCATAAAAAGATTCCTTCGGACCGGGCATCTGCCGATTGGGCATGATGTTTTCGAAGTGATGAATCAAACCTTCGATGCTCCGGTACACCTCGGTCTTGTCCGGGATCCCGTCCTTGCCCGTGCCCGTGGCGAAGATTGGACCCGAGGGCAAGTTCTCGATGGCCTGTTCGATGATCTTCAAGCTTTCGAGAATCTCCATCATTCGCACCTGGAACCGAGCGTAGCAGTCCCCACCATCGGCGCAGCAAATGTCGAAATCGAAATCGTTGTAGGCCAGATAGGGTTCGTCACGGCGCAGATCGCGAACCACTCCGCTCGCCCTTGCGACCGGTCCCGTAGCACTGCCCGCAATCGCATCTGCTTTGCTCAACATCCCTACCCCGCGCGTCCGCTCAACGAAGATACGGTTCTTCATCACCAAACCCGCGAAGTCGCGATATGCCTTGGGAAACGTTTTGCAAAAATCGCGAACCATCGCGACCCAATCGTCGGTCACGTCGTAGAGCAATCCTCCGACCCGCGTGTACGAGGTGTGGAAACGCTGCCCGCTGGCTCGTTCGCATATTTCGTAAATCTTCTCACGCTCGTTGAAGGCATACATGAACGCCGTTGCGCCACCCAAATCGAGAACGCAGGTCCCGGTGCAAAGCAAGTGATCGTGGATCCGCATCAACTCAGCAAAGATCGTTCGGATGTACTTGCAACGGGGCGTCAGTTCGATCTCCAACATGGATTCGACCGCATGATGCCACGCTATCTCATTGGCGAGCGGGGAAATGTAATTCATCCGATCGACGATGGTCACGTACTGGTTGTAGTCCAGCACTTCCGCCAGTTTCTCGAAACCGCTGTGCAAGAAACCAATGTCCGGCTCGGCATCGATAACCATTTCACCATCGAGCTGCAGCACCAACCGTAGCGTCGTGTGGGTGGCCGGATGCTGCGGACCAAAGTTCAGGGTCCAAAGACCCTCTCTTTGGTTTTCGAGAAGTCCCGCGCTGTCGAGCAATTCCAGTGGCATTCGTGATCGATCCCTTTGAGTGTTCTGGTCCTAGCCATCCGCCCGCGTGATGACTGGAAAATTGTGCCGTTCGCCACGCCCCTGCACTGGATAGTCTTTCCGCAATGGAAAGGATTCGAATTCCTGAGGCAACAGCAGCCGCTTGAAATTTGGATGGCCCTCGAACACGATCCCGTACATATCGTAGACTTCGCGCTCGAGCCAATCTGCACCAAACCAAACCGGTACAGCCGACGGCAATTTCAAGTCGGGTTCATTGAGGTGCGTCTTCACGATCAGCCGATCGCCTGACTCGGTATTCACCATCAAGTAAACGACCTCAAAGCGATCCGTTGCGCCCGGGTACTCGAGCAGATCTACGGCGGTCAAGTCCACCAATTGGTCCATTCCCCAGTCGCGGCAGATCTTCAAGCACGTCATCAGATCATGGCTCGGAACAACCAATCGCATCTGCCCAAGGAACTCCGACCAATGGGCTCGGCTATCATCGATGCGCGAAGCAACGGCCAATCGCAGAGAAGCGAGCCCGGAATCGGAAGAATCATTCGTTGCTGGATCAGCCATAGTGCTCAGTGTCTAACGTTCAGTGTCTAAGGCTCAGTGAATCGGATCGTATTTGTGCTCTTCCAACTTCAACCCATTGCGCTCGCGAATCCGTTGCAATTCATCCTCGTCAAACCGCTTCGGACCGTCCGGGAGAATTCGCAGGGGGAATTCCCGAGCATTGTAGGTGCCCGTCTTCTTGATCTTTTCCTGCAAGTCCATGATCGATTTGATCAGTTGCTCTGGTCGCGGAGGACATCCAGGCACGTAAATGTCGACCGGAATGAAGCGGTCGATTCCCTGAACCACTGCATAGGTGTCAAACACCCCGCCGGAGCATGCGCACGCACCCATCGATATGCACCACTTGGGTTCGGGCATTTGCAACCAAATACGCTGAAGCACCGGTATCATCTTCATGACCACCCGCCCCGCCACGATCATGAGATCGCATTGACGAGGAGAGAACCGCATGACTTCACTGCCAAACCGCGACAAGTCATGCTTGCTAGCCGCCGCGCTCATCAGTTCGATCCCGCAACAAGCCGTCGCGAAAGGCATGGGCCACAAACTGTTTGCACGGGCCCAGGAGGCCGCTGCATCCAATTGCGTCAGGAAGATATTGTCTCCCAGTTGTTTGTTCATTTGCGTCGCCAATCGAAAACTCCTTTGCGGTAAGCCACGGCGTAAGCGAGTGCAAGCGTTGCCAGCAACACATTGAGGACCACCAGCACGGCCGGTCGGAAGGCCTCGGGCACCCCGTCTGGGGCGAGCAAGGAGACCGCCCAGGGATACACGAAAATCAATTCGATGTCGAAAACCAGAAACAGGATCGCAATCAGGTAAAATTTGATGTCGAATGGTTTTCGAGCATCCCCGATCGGATCCATGCCCGATTCGTAGGGCATGTCCTTGACCCTCGTCGGACGCCGTGGCGCCACCAGATGGGGTAGAAATAACGAGACGGCAGCGAATCCTATCACCGCGATCAAATAAATCAGAATCGGTAGTTGCGAGGCCACGGCCAAGTTTCCTAAAGCGACTTTGTGAAAACTTTCACAATCTATGCCGGAGTATTGTAGGCGATGGTGACCTTTTGTCACCGTCCCTCACTTAGATTTTGTGATCCGGTGAACCCGGGCGACCAAATTTCGTATGGAACCCACTATTCGTTCCCACTATAAATAACAAAACAGAAATGTTTTGACGTCCCGACCACGATTTTCCTACGTAAACCTTTTTTTTCGCTCTATCCTTGGAACGTTCCAGACCTATTTTTTGGTTCCTGCAAACAACCAGGTTGGCCAAGCTCCGGAGCTAGTAGAATAAATAATGCTGCAGTCAGCCCCAGATCCGAATTCGCCGTCCAATGAGCGGCAGCGCGAACTGCTACGTGGGCTTCTGGCGGAGCTTCTGACGCGGTTGGAGGTCCCGCACGAGAATTCTCGAATTGCCCAAGCCATGGGGGACGCTTCGCATGAAGCCATTCATGACGGGTCGGTCGAAGCGATCTCGATGACCTTGATGCGGGCCGGGATGGCTCTCGGCGTGCGTTTGGCACCGGTCGATTTGAGCAATCGAGACGTTTGGGAGATGCTCTTGGATGGCTTCCCTGTGGCCATGATCCACACAAACGAACGCGGCATCCTGGAAGGACATGTTTTCTCTGATGTGTCCGGCGGTCGAGCCGAAGTTACGACTTGGACTGGGAAGAGCAAGGTTTCCGATTCGTGGAGTCGAGCCCGATTGCTACGCGTGATTTCGCAGGCATCGCCATCGATGTTTTTCATTGCCGAACCTTCGTTGGTTTGCGATTCGCTGTCCTCACAGCATTCACCCGAAAATGTCCAGGTGTCCCGCGTTACCGATGCGCACGATTCCGACCATCACGACGTGCATCTCAAGCCCTTGCAGCGTTGGATGCGGCTGTTGAAATTGGATTCGAGCGATATCTGGACCCTAGCCATATTTACGGTCGTCGTCAGCTTTCTCGATCTCGCCACTCCGCTGGCGGTTGAACAAATGGTGACGACCATCGGATTCGCATCGGTGATTCAGCCGATGATTTGGATCGCCGTTCTTCTGTTCGCCATCCTGACTCTGTCGTCGGTGATCAAGGCCTTGCAGTTGTTCGTCGTGGAAATCCTACAGCGCCGGATGATGGTCCGTATCGTCGGAGATCTGGCCGAACGTTTTCCACGTTTGGACCGTTCGTCCATGGATGGCATCCATGGACCGGAGTTGGCCAATCGATTCTTCGATGTGATGACCATCCAGAAAGCGACGGCCACCCTGCTGATCGATGTGTTTGCGCTCGTCATTCAATCCTTCGCGGGTTTGTTACTGCTGGCGATTTACAGCCCGTTTTTGCTGGTGTTCGATATCGTCTTGATCATGCTCATGACGCTGATCCTCTATACACTTGGACGCGGTGCAGTGAATACTGCCATCGAGGAATCCATTATCAAGTATCGGATCGCGCACTGGTTGCAGGATGTGATCGGCAACCCGAATGCGTTCCAAGTGCACGGTGGAAGCGAACTGTCGCTCGACCGTGCCAATCGACTCGTGGTCGAATACCTTAATGCACGTCGTTCGCACTTCGTGTTCGTCATTCGCCAATCGCTGTTTGCGATGATGCTCTACGCCGTCTCCATTTCAACACTATTGACCCTGGGCGGTTGGCTGGTGATGAGCAATAGCCTAACCATTGGGCAGCTCGTGGCTTCGGTATCGGTGGTCGCGGTGGTCGTCGGCGCATTTGCAAAGGTGGGAAAGTCACTGGAATTGTTCTACGACTTGATGGCGGCGACCCAGAAAGTTGGTCACTTGATCGATTTGGCAACTGTACCCCCTACACGACCATTGGCAGCCGGCATTGGACCGGTGGAAGTGCGATTCCGAGACCTTTCGGTCGGCATTGGCCATCATCATGCCAAGATTCCCAACTTTACCGTGGCCCCGCGGCAGCGTGTTGCCATCACGGGTGAAGGACGCAGCGGGAAAACGACTTTGCTCGAAACCCTCGCCGGCCTGCGTATCCCCAAAACCGGTTTGGCCGAAATCGGAGGCATCGATTCGCGTGATGTCAATCGATTCGCCGATGGCTCCATGGTGGGCTTCGCGTCCGATATTGAAATCTTTCATGGCACCATCACCGAGGCCGTTACCCTCAACCGGCTCTCCATCCAACAAAACGATGTCCGCGAGGCGCTCCAATTGGTCGAACTTTGGGACGAAGTACTCAACTTTCCCAGTGGTCCCGACACGCAATTGCAAACCGGCGGATATCCGCTGAGCCAATCGCAATCGGCCCGGCTGATGATCGCTCGAGCCATCGTCGCTAAACCAAGATTGCTGCTGATCGACGGCACACTCGATCGTTTGCCCCCTGAGATGCGTATGCGTATCTGGGACAAGCTGAGCGCACCCCAACAACCCTGGACGTTGCTCGTCGCGACCTGGGACGAACACATCATCGATACTTGCACACACGAACTCGAACTTCACGCCCAAATCGATTCACACGATGCATGATGCCTGTCCCGCTTCGGCGACCCGAACTCCCATTCGCTTGGAGCGAGATCCGAATCCGGTAGAATCCATAGATAGTACTTTTAGGATTTGAGAACAAAGCATGGCCACCGAAACACTTCTCCCACCCAATACCCCGGATCATCATCCTTTGCCCGCCGCGCCGGAGCGCAGAATGATTCGGCTACGGCCCAATGAACAGCTCGGTGAGCGGTTTCCTGCCATGCATTTGGTTCGGGCTGGCTGGTTGTCGCGAGCTTTGGCTCGCACGCTGCTCGTTTTCATGATCCTGTTGCTGGCGGCCGCGATCTTCCTGCCCTGGCAGCAGACATCGCGCGGGGAAGGCCAAGTCATGGCACGGCTGCCCCAACTCCGACCTCAGGTTGTGGAGAGTCCAGCCAAAGGCGTTATCGCATCGCTACGAGAGGATCTGCGCGAAGGCAGCTTGCTCGAGGCCGGCGAAGTGGTCATGGAAATCAAACCCTTTGCCCAAGACGCCGAACGCCTCAACAGCGAAGCCGTCAAGGCACTGCAGGACAAAATCAAAACGTACCGCACGATCTACGATAACACGGTCCAACAGGTCCAATCGGTGGTCGACCAAGCCAAACAGGAAATCGCTAGCGCCGAAGCCGATGTTCGCGCCGCTTCGAACGCTTGGGACAAAGCGACCCGTGAAGTCGAACAGCAACTTCCTAAATTCAATCAAGCAAAACTCGAACGACAACGCTACCAAGACTTGAAAGGGGATGTGATTTCCGAAGTCGAGTTCTCGAACCTCGAGAACGTCGAACTGAGTGAATTGGGCAAACTCGAAGCCGCCATGGCCGCTGCTAAAAAGGCTTACAACGATCTCGAAAGCAAAGAACGGGAACTCGAAGGCAAACGCCGCGCTGTCGAACAGAAAGTCCTCAAAGTCCAAAATGAAGTCGACAAAAGTCAAACGGACGTCAACACCACCCAAAAAGAATTGAACGACGTACTGACCAAACAAGGCGAATACGATCGACTCAAAGTCGTCAGCCCCAGCCGCGGCCGGATCCAGTCCATCCGCGGCCAAGCCGGGACGAATTCGGTCAAGGAAGGGGACAAACTCTTCGAAGTGGTCCCCGAGACCGATGACCTCGCCGTTGAACTTGTCGTCCGTGGCGTCGACGCGCCGCTTATCCACGTCGGAGATGATGTCCGTTTGCAGTTCGAAGGTTGGCCAGCAATCCAATTCGTGGGATGGCCCAGCGTCGCCGTCGGCACCTTCGCAGGTAAGGTGATTGCTATCAATCCCACCGATTCGGGCAAAGGGGTGTTTAAGATCATGGTTGGACCCCTTCAAAGTGGTAAAGATGGCGACACTGCGCAGCCGGATCAAAACCGTCCGGAGAACACTTGGCCTGGCAGTCGATATCTTCGACAAGGTGTTCGAGCTAACGGTTGGGTAATCCTTAAGACGGTTCCATTAGGCTACGAGATATGGCGTCAACTCAACGGTTTTCCAATCACCATCAGCGACGCAGAGCCGAGCCCGGACAAGTCCAAAGAAACCAAGATGCCAAAGATGAAGTAACGTCGATTCGGTCTCCACGATTTGGTCCTTCTCATGCCTTGCTAGCATTTGCGAGCGCGCTGATTTTCCAGGCATCCCTATTTGGGCAGGAAACACCACCAGCCCCCACGTCCGGTAGTCAACCTCCTTCCACCGTCGTTCGCGATGCCGAACGTCGGATGCTCGAGATCGAAGAAACGATTCGAAAGCAGAAGCTCGAACGCGAACGAGCCCTTCTCGACGCAATACAAGCCACGCCCGAAGGCAAGAACCTTCCTGAACTCGTTGAGCCATCCAGAAACCAAGATGCTCAGCCGTCGGATTCGACTCTACCCACTCCCAATGTGCCCGTGCCTTCGGTTCAAGAAGCACCGACGCCCATGAGCGATTCGATCGCGATGGGTGAAGCGCTGCTGTTGGCCGACGTGATGGCATCGACCTACCGAGCCTTTCCGCAAATTGAAATCGCTCGACAACAAGCCGGAATCGCGCGCGGCGAGATCACGACGTCGCTCGGTGCCTACGATGTGCACTTAGACTATTTCACGATCAATCAGCCCGTCGGCTTCTACGAAAACTCCCGCAGTGGCGTGGCACTCGAACGCAGAACGTGGTGGGGTGGCTACGTCGATGCTGGCTACAGAATCGGGCGCGGTAGTTTTGAACCTTGGTACAAAGAACGCGAAACAAACGGTGGCGGCGAATTGTTCACTGGTTTGGTCCAGCCTTTGCTTCAGGGACTCGCCATCGATCCTTACCGAGTGCAGCTGTTTCAGTCCAATCTGAACCGCCAAGCCGTCCAGCCTGAGATCCAACTCAGTGTGCTGATCGCAGGTGTCGACGCAGCTCGGGTCTACTGGATGTGGGTCGAAGCCGGAAATGCGCTACTCGCTCAAGAGCGATTGCTACAGCTTGCGGTCCAACGCAATGCAATCCTTGAAAAGTTATTTGAGCGCGGGCTGTCGACGCGACAAGAGCTATCGATCAATGCCCAAACCATTTCGGAACGTCAGCTGGTCGTCTTCAAAGGTCGCCAAAAGTTCCGAGATATGGCTTTTAAGCTCGCTTTGTACCTCCGTGACGAAGCGGGAAACCCAATGCTGGCTGCGCCGGAATGGTTGCCACCGGAATTTCCCGCCCTGATCGAACTTCCTGCCTTCGACTTCGAAGCTGATTTCGCCGCTGCTCAACTTCGGCGGCCCGAACTACAGCTGATTTCAATCGATATTCAGAAACTCCAGTGGGACTTGGAATTGGCCCGCAACCAAACGTTGCCCACGGTGGATCTGCAGGTGCGCGGTGCCCAGGACATGGGTACCCGTGCATCGCTTTCAGACGACAAGCAAGATTTCATGCTCGAAACCGCCCTGGTGGGAGGCGTCCCAGTTCAACGACGTAAGGCGCGGGGCAAGATCGACACGACCTTGGCAAAAATCCAACAGTCGCAACTGAAGCTTGAACTCCAAACCAACAAAATCGAGGTGGAGTTGCGATCCGCTGCCAATGCGTTGGTTTTTTCGCGGCAAATGGCCGAACGTTCGGCTCAATTGGTCCAGGAAACGCGAGAAACTTTGGGTTACTTTCAACGCGATTTCGCTGCGGGCAACCGAGATTTTCTATTCTTGCTGCAACAAGAAGCGAGGGTCACCGAAAGCGAAATCAAATTGCTCCAAGCCGAACAAGAATTTTTCTTTGCGCTCGCGGCACTGCAAGCCACGTTGGGGCTCGACCCCCTCGAGCAATCGCTCATGCTCAACCAACTGGGAACCGCGGCCCCCACTCCATAGCGTTGCGCAAACAATTAAACGACGGCAGGCGAGGGATCCCCTTGGCTCATGCCATGCTGAGCAAGATCCTCGCCGCTGCTTCGGCAGCTTGGTCAGGCCGAAGCGTTGTTCGTGCGATCCCCGATACGACCTTGGTGATGTTGTGATCTACGGTTCCAGGGACGCTCCACTGACTACCATCCGTGCTCGTCATGTAAATAGAGAGTGTGCGATGACCGCTGCCCGGTCGTTCACCTATGACATGCGCCAGGTGCAAGGGACCTGAACGGCCAGCGAACAGTGTTTCTCCGATCCGATACCCCGCCCGCACGCGACCGGAACGAACAAGTAGATGCTCCGGAGTCACTCGAAACCCGGCTGCCTTCAATGTTCGACGGAGCTCGGAGAGCAATTCCAAGCATTGGTCGTCGGAGGTAACGGCCAAGGCGTTGAGCCCATCGGAGACCACGAGGACCGTATCGAAATCTGTTCCGATTCGGTCTTTGATCTCCGCCAATGTCTCGAGCGATTCCTGAGCCAGCTCCTCACCCGAGGTGGGATGCAGGATGTAATCATTGCGATCGATCGACCGCGTTGCTACCGGCACCGCGACCGGTAGCAGGTCTGTGAACTCTTGGGGCAACTCTGCCCAAATACACGCCTTCGCGTCGTCGTAAATCGCGTGGATCTGCGTCTCGAGTTCCGGGGGCACGGCTGAGGGATGTTGACCGTACCCTTGTGCAATAAACACCCCGCGCGATCGCACTTGTTCGATTTGAGCATGTGCCTCGCGCGTCACCTCCTCTTGGCTCCGCATATCCCCTTTCCGCTTGCAGTAGGCGAGGTATACCCATACCGGATCGCCGAAGTGTTCGGTCGGTCTCCCATCGGCATCGATCACCCCAAGTTCTTGATAGAACTTCCACATGGCGTCTTCGACCCGATAGCCAAACTTCGCGCGCACGTGAACGTGATCATGGAAACTCGTAGTGAGGTACCCCAGCATCGGGTCGATTCGCGTTGGCAAGGCCATCAAATAGCCGGGATTTGCAGGCATGATTTGATCGATGCACCACCCGAGGTCATCGAGCGAAACATCCATGTGCAGGGTCGTGCAGACATCGAGGCCGATCATCAACCCATGGAGCTTGCCCATCACGATGTCCTCTAAGCAGCATCGCACCAATTGCGCGCGCGATCGGAAAACTTCAGGGCCGATAAACCCAGCGACATCGTTCAGGTGTACCCAAGCATCTGGGCTGAGCCCCTGTTGTTGACGCGTACGTGAAACGACTTCAGTCAGTCCCCGCGCCAACCCATATTTGCGCGATTCATGGATCAGCATGTCGGTCCCGCGTCCGTGCCCGTTGGTGAAATCGGCACCCTGACCGGTCTCGAAGTACAGCCCGAACGAACCAGTCCGATGCGATGCATGCAGCAACATTTTTTCTAAACTGACGTCGAACGTCGCATTCGCAGCGTCGGAGCCAGCGATGCTTTGAAACCACAAAGCGGTTGAGCCAGGTGCCTGTCGTTCCACTTCGGCTTGTACGTCAATATGCGCCAAAACGCAGTGCGGCAATCGTTCGGCGATGCCGAACGTCTCCAGGAGTTCGCGAAGCGTCTCCTCGACTGCCAATACCGATTCAGTTTCGCTCGATACAGGATTTGTACCCACCAATACATCCCCAACCGCATACGCGAATGCATTGAAGACTTGCCAACGGATATCGTCGGGATGATCGGTTGGTGAGTTTGGCTGGATGCGAGCTCCCATGTAGCCCCTTGATCCAATGCGAGTTCCAGGCAAAGGATTGAATACTTTGGCACCGACCGCGATGAGTTCGTCGTGATTCAAGAGTTTGGTCACGCATGCGATGACATCGCTCGATAGGCCTAACCGAATGCGATGGATAGACGACTCATCGCGGTCGAGCAGGAAGGTTTTGAGTTCTCCCAGTGTCATCCCTTGGATCTGGCGAGTCGCCTCAGCAGGCATCGATTTCCGAGTCCAGACATACATGGGGTCGTCGAAGGGTGGATGGGAATCGATGTCACCGATTCGCGTGGAACTCAACAATTGACGCGCGATGGCACGCTGCTTGTCCGATTCGGCGGCAATCCCAAGAATGGCATCCCCTTCCTTGAACTCGTTGGCCGCCCCCAACATGCTTCGGTACAGGTTGTCGTCCCACCGTCCCTGTGTGCGAAAAATCCACGCCATCAAATCCTCATCGGGGAGCGGGTCGCTGACCTCCGACCATGCGGACTTCGCCATGAGCCCAGGACGCGGTCCGCAAGCTGCCAGCGCAACGCCCCCAATTCCTGCTCCCAAAATTCTTCGTCGGTGTATCATCTTCGAATTCGTTTCTGTGCTAATCGCTGCCGTCTTCGATCTCGATCGCGCGTCTTACTTATTCCGCGATCAATTCCAAGCACACGATGCGATCGGCGCCTCTCAAGTAAAGCAACCCATGCGCGAGGACAGGAGGTGCCCAGCTAGGTGAATTGATTAACGGCTGGCCATCGATGGGATCCATCATGGATTGCAAGTCCATCGATGCGGTGACTCGGTACGCGTCGGGATCGAGTGGCATGAGTTGCAGTTTGCCGTTCTCACCCAACCAAAGCAAATGGGAATCAACCACCATGGACGTCCCGCGATCCCGGTTGCGCTGATTCCATCGCACCTTTGTTTTGCCGTCGGCCAAGATCTCAATACAGCGCATGTCCGTGTCCGGTGGATTGCGCCCGCTGCTGGCAAACAGGAAGTTGCCGTTTTGAACCGGTGTCGCCCAATGGGTTCGCATGACCTGCTGACTCCGACCGCCAGAATCCTTCCATAACGGATTGAGCTTACCATCCGTAAACTCGAGCAGGGCACAGCCAATCTCATACGCTTCCGATATGAAAATTCGGTTGCCGATCACAACCGGCGTGGCTGCGTTGACACTTTCGATGGTCGCTGCTCGCCACGGAAAAAAAGCCTCGCCTGATCCATCATCGGCGCGAAAAACCAAGAGCCCCTCACGGACCAACGCCACGCAATGCGGCACGCCATCGAGGGTCGCAATCATCGGGGCCGAGTAACTCGCCAGGTAGTTTCCAACGCGGTATTTTTCTTGGCCGGTGCGTTTGTCGAACGCGACGATGGCCGTACCATCCGGCCGGGCCCTCGGCATATCGTTAACGGTAGGCGAGCGGCCCGACCCACTCGCTGGACTACCACCCACCATGGCGATGAGGAGGTCCCCTTGGATGAGTGGACCGGCACCGACGCCGAAAAAGTTCGGTACCACGTGGTACTCTTGATTCATGTCGCGCGACCATAGTTCCGTGCCGTCGACGACCGCAATGCAGGAGAGCCGGCCTGCGACTCCGTACACGTACACGCGATCACCCTCGACGACCGGACTGCAACGCGGTCCGTCGTTGTAGCCATAGGCATCGCGATACTCGACCGCCGCCTCCCACTGCCACAGTTTCTCACCTGTTTCGGCCTTGAAGCACGTCAATCGCTCGACATTGCCATAGCGATCAAACTGGAACCAACGACCGGCAGCGGCAACACCGTTGCCATAACCCGTTCCTGTGGGATGCGTCCAGACAACGCGCAACCCGTCGGGGCCCCAATCGGTGGGCACGCCCGTTTCGGTACTATGGGAGTCGTAACGCGGACCGAGCATGCGCGGCCAGTCCTCACCTCGATTGCGAGTCCAGAGAGATGATGCGGGTGGAACATCGATCGAAGCCAGAATCTTTGGAACAGGATTGGTGGCGTCGGAGGGCGCATCGGGCGTACAGCCAACCGACAGGATCGGGAGCAAGCACGCGAGCGGCCAATGGATCCACGTTCTCGCAACACACTGCATCTCGAGGTACCTTAGAGGGCTATGGAAGATTTAGTAATCAATACCTATTTGACGATCCCTGACTCGGAACTGCAAGCTGCCTTCGCGCGGAGCGGTGGTCCGGGGGGGCAGAACGTGAACAAAGTCAACTCCAAGGCCTCGCTGAGTTGGGATTTGACTTCCAGCACGGTCCTCTACCCTGCGACCATGGATCGATTGCGCGCGATCGCCGCCAATCGCATCACCGATGCAGGGATCCTAAAAATCACCTGCCAAGTGCATCGTGAGCAGTCGCGCAACCTGCAAGCCTGTCGCGATATGCTGCGACAACTAATCCTCGAAGCCCTGAAACCTGTGGTACCTCGCCGTCCGACACGCCCCACGGCCGGCGCCCGACGCCGAAGACTATCCGACAAAAAACAAACCGGTGACAAGAAAAAAGGCCGTTCCGAAAAATGGGACTGAGTCCTACCTTGGACTACGGGTTTGCTACTACCGGTCTTAACACACGGATTCGGTGGGATTGGCTGTCTCCAATCAAAACAGAGCCATCAGGAGTGCAGAACAATCCATGCGGTCTTGAGAGTTTGCATTGCAGTGGATCGCCGGGCGGACCATCGCCGATTTCCCCTGTGCCTACCATGCGTTCCATCCTCCCGGTCGTTTGCACAATGCGACGCACGGCATGGTTCTCTGTATCGGCCAACCATACGTTTCCATCGCGATCGATGGCGATTCCTTTTGGACCACGCAGTGTCGCCAGTTGGGCCGGTCCGCCGTCCCCAGACAGGCCACTTGCACCGGTTCCCGCTCGATGTTGTATGCGTCGGCTATCACGGTCAAAGCAGAAGACTTGATTCCCTTCTCGGGTGGCCAACCAAAGGTTACCATCGCGGTCGAAGTCCAAGGATCGGGGGCCATTGAGAGGCGTCCCACGCCAAGCCGCTCCGTCGGGCGTAGGTCCGGCCGTTCCCGTCCCAGCAAATAGCGTAAGAATCCCTGTTGCTAGATCCAACCTGCGAATGACGTGATTGCCGGTATCGCAAATGTACAAATCACCGTCGGGGCCGAACTGCAAGCTATGCGGCTGTTTGAATTGTGCAGCGATCGCTGGACCACCATCTCCGAAGTAGCCAGCAACACCGGTTCCAGCAATGGTACTGATCAAACCAGTGCCCGCGTCAATTTTGCGAATGCAATGGTTGCCCATGTCGACGATGTAGAGGTCTCCCGAGGCAGACAATCGAATCTCATGGGGCATGTTGAACGTGGCGTGAAGGGCTGAACCGCCGTCACCGCTGTACCCTCGTTCGCCCGTTCCGGCAACCGTTTGTAACGTCCCATCGGGCAGGATGCGACGTATTCGCTGGCCACCGTACTCACAGAACCAAACCGATCGGTCCGGGCCGAGTAAGACTCCGAACGGATTGTCCATCTGAGCTTCCGAGGCCACTCCCCCTTCACCTTCAGCGCCTGGGCTTCCGGTCCCAGCAAGATTTTCTATGGACCAAGCGGCCTCATCGGCATGTGAGAAATCGCAGAGCGATCCGACACATCCTATTAGTAAGACCGAGCAGACCAATCCACGATGCGCGAAGCGTTGGTAAGGATTTGAAAATGCCAGAAGCACATGAATCCTCGTTATGAACCCGACGGATTGGATGGGATTACAGGGACAGCTTGAACCGTCGATGCCTCAACTTTTTCCAACGTCGGATTGCCTTCCAGCGGCTTGCGCGGCAATGGTTCGTCGCGCATGGCGGCGTGGTAGGCGAAGGTTGCGATGATGATCGCGGCTTGTTTGGCATCGTCTTCGATCACGCGTTCGAAAACGTCCATGCTCGAGTGATGCGTGCGCGTGTCGTATTCGATCGGATCTTGAATGAATTGAAAACCGGGCAGTCCGACACCGGTGAAGGATTGGTGATCCGTTCCGCCGGTGTTGGAAGCGGTGATCGTTGAAGCCCCCATGTCGCTAAAGGGATTGAGCCAAGCCCGGAAGATACCGCGTGTGGCTTCGTTTCCTTGCAGATAGATGCCACGGATTTTGCCCGCGCCGTTGTCGAGGTTGAAGTAGGCCGAGAACTTCTCATACTCAGGTTTGATCTCGATCACCGACTCGCGTCGTCCACCTTGTTCGGCTCCTGCTTCCGAACTTCGCGAGGCCGCCTTGAGTTGTCCAAAGTGTTCTGCGACATAGGCGCGAGAACCGAGTAGTCCTTGTTCTTCGCCTGTCCACAGTGCGACACGGATGGTGCGACGCGGCGTTGCATCGATCGACTTGAGGATTCGCATGGCTTCCATCATGACACCGCATCCGATGGCATTGTCGGTCGCACCGGTTCCGGAGTGCCACGAATCGAAGTGAGCGCCGAGCATGACCAGTTCGTCCTTCAAGTCCGAACCGGGAATTTCGGCCAACACATTGAAGCTGTTCTCATCGCCATCATGATAGGTCGACTCAATGTCGATTTTCATTTTTGGCGTTGTGCCTTTTTCGATCATGCGAACCAGCCGATTGTAGTGTTCGGCAGCGACCACCATCTGGGGTAGAATCGCAGGTGAATTGACCGTCCACGGCCGCGCACCGCGCGACATCGGTCCACCTTCTCCAGGGCTGCGAATTTCACGGTCTGCATCGGCCCGACGCGGCATTGTGGCGGACGCAACGAAGACAGTACCGCCATCGCCACGGCCGGCTTCCAACACCACCGCGGCTCCTTCGTCATACGCCATCTGCCATTTGTCGGTCATCAAGCGTTGTGCGTTCATGGCGTTTCGAGCAGGGGATACCGGCGGAGGTGCGGCTTCGGCAGGCTTGGCTTCTGGAACTGCAGCAGGCGCACCACTCGCAGCTGGTGCAGCTGGTGCAGCTGGCGTTCCGGGGACGGCAGGTTCGGCGGCCGGAGGCGTCGGCGCGCGGCCGCTGCCAGGGCCGGCGGTTGTACGTCGCCGTGGGGAACTGCCATCGGCGTTGGCCATACTGAGCAACGCTTCATCGGACTGACGTGCGCCCGGGGCATCGAACCAGGCTTTGACTTCACGAGGCGGGCTGATCAATACGATGGCTCGACCCAATTTGCCTCGGTACTTTTCCAGTTCCTCAGGCGTCGACGCATCGAGGTAAATTGGTTCACCTACGACGGTGGTCGGCGTGCTGGGTGTCCATGCTTTGGGATAAGCGATGAGCGAGAAGAAATTGGGTTCGACCACGCTAGCCGAGTACGATTGCAAGGACCAGCCGCGACCAAAGGGTCCCCACGGTTCGAGATGCGCATTGTCGAGACCGTACTGTTCCAATCTGGCTTTGGCCCATTCTCCAGCCACTTTCGTCTCCGGTGCACCGGTCAATCGTGGCCCGTAGACATCGGTCATGAAGCTGATCGTATCCATCACTTGCGATCGATCCATTCCCTCCTCTTTGATTTTCTTGACGATGTCGTTGTCGATCTTTTCGGTCTGTGCCAAGGTCGCGGACGGCAAACCGGCCAGTGTGCTCAAAGCGATCAGGGACGGGAGGGTACGCAAGGATCGTTTCATGGATGGAATTCCCGGAATGAAAAAAGCTCGACAAAAATTCGGATGCGCTAGGGACCACGAAATGAACAACCTTCCCAATGCGAAGGAAGGCCATTGAAAGCCCCCTTAATCGCGATCTGAATCGTAGGGACGATGGGTCAGACGTGGTGTCGGCGATCGCTGGGAGAGAGTGCACGCCGTGGACGCATTATGAACTGTAGCGAGCCCGGCGGCTATTGGTCGAACGATCCAGAACCGAGAAAAAAATGGCTAATTAGGGTCCACCACGCGTGACGTATGGGACGCGATTCGCTCTACCTTGCCGCGGCTCAGTCGAACCATTTGGTCGCAATCCTGAGCGATGGCTTCATCGTGCGTGACCATGACGATCGTCAGACCCTGGTCGCGATTGAGTGCCCGCAGCAGCTCCAAAATGGAGGCCCCGGTTTCTTGATCGAGATTTCCGGTCGGTTCATCGGCCAGCAACAGGCTTGGTTGGTTGATCAAAGCCCGTGCGATGGCGGTGCGCTGCATTTCTCCACCGGACAGCTCGCGCGGCCGGTGCTTGATGCGGTGCGACAATCCCACCATGTCGATCAACATTCGGGCGCGTTCGCGGATGGCTTTCGAATCACGCACATAATGGAGAATACCATGCCGGATCATGGCCGGTGCCACGACATTCTCCAGCAGCGTTAGCTCGGGCAGCAAATGGTAAAATTGGAAAATCATACCCAGTTGCCCGTTTCGAAAGCGATCGCGTTCGCGGGCGGGCAGGGCATCGATGCGTTTGCCATCGAAGCAGATCGCGCCGGAATCCGGTCGGTCGAGTGTCCCGAGCAAGTGCAACAACGTACTCTTGCCAGAGCCACTTTGTCCAATGATGGCCGTGATCTTGCCTCGTTCGGCTGCGAAGTCGACACCCTTCAAGACCGGCACGCTCGTCTTGTGACGTCGGTAGGCCTTGGTAAGTCCTGTCGCGTAGATCAAGTCGCGGGTTGAGTCAGGTAGTATGCGAGCTCCCAACGAATCTTCCGAACTGAGAACGGGATCCGAATGTGCTTCGTCGACGAGCGATTCATCGGGCCGCACAATGCGCCATCCGGGCGTAGGCCGGGTGAGCAGATGCGGAGGTGCAACACTGGTCGTGGTAGTCGATGAACCGGAATTACTCATAGCGTAAGGCCTCCACAGGATGCATGCGGGCAGCTCGAATGCTTGGCAGAACACTGGCCAGAACGGCGATCAAAATCGCGCCTAGCGTGACCCAGACGAGCATCACGGGTTGAATCAAAGTAGGGATGGATTCAAAGTAGTAAACCGTCGGATCGAATACCTCACGTCCGGTTACCCACTCGATGACGCGCGCTAAGTCGTTGATCTTCCAAACGAATAGGAGTCCGCTGAGCAGTCCAACACCCGCTCCCACCGAACCGAGCAACACTCCATAGGCTAGGAAGATCGTGGCGATCCCGGTCCCCGACGCACCCAGAGCCTTGAGCACCCCGATGTCACGCGTCTTTTCGACCACGATCATGAAGAAGGTTGCCAAAATGCCGAAGCCGGCCACGGCGATGATCATGAATAGCAGGATATTCAGGATGGTCGTTTCCATCTGCACAGCTGCCAGCAATGGTCCTTGCGTGTCCCGCCACGACCGCACTTCTACCAGATCGTGCGTGATAGGAAACTCGTCCCTCAATGCGTCGCGAGCTGAGTTCAAGTCCGTTCCCGGTTTGAGTTTGATCTGGATCGACGTCACCGAACCGACACCGGTCCGTGGATCAATCATGCCACGTGAATGTTGCAGTTTTTCGATGGGAACAAACGCAAACGTGGAGTCGTACTCGCTCATCTTGCTCTCGTAGAAATCGACGATCGTAAAGGCTTCGTCGATTCCTCGGGGCGGCGTTCCTGCATTGGGAAATGTGACCTGGACGTCGTCACCGGGTCGCAGAAAGAAGTAATCCGACACCTCACCCTCAGGATCGCGACCTCGAACACTGCCGATGCCGATCCCGAGCACAATACCTGTGCGTTGCTCATGTTCGGCGTCAAAGCCCTTCATGACTTGAGCGTGATTCTCCAATTGCAGCGAGGGGCCGGCCATGAGTTGATTCAGCGTATTGGTTTCCTCGCTGTTCGTCTCAGAACTCGGGTTTGGAGAAGCGTCCAAATCGGTTTCAGACTCGGGGCTCTCGGCCCGTATCTGCGCTTGCAATTGCTTGTAGCGAGCCTCTTCCTCCCGCGCTTCCTCGCGAAGTCGATCGACCGTCGATTTGCGGTAGCGAGCCATCGGCTTGCGATACTCCCAACCGGACGGCTGCAATCGTTCCCGTTCAGGGGCATAGCCGGAGTTCTTTAGTAGAAAGTCCAGTTGCTTTTGGTTCTCCGGATGCATCAGGTATTTGCTAAAGTCGCTGACCTGTGCGTACGTCTTCTGATCGATCCCGATCAAATTGATTTGCTGGGTATGGCTATTGCCGCTGTGCTGAAACGTGAGCATGGCGGGCAACGTTACTACCGTCGTTACGCCGACCACGCTATCCCCGAGCCGAGCTCGGATTCGGTCTTCATACCAATTCGGTTGTGGAATGCCCATTGTTGACCGGGTTTCTAGGACCAGGTCGCTTAGGATCCCATGCATGCGGTCTTGCATCTGAACCGTAAAGCCATCCATGACGCTGTTGACTACGATGAGTGTCGCGACGCCTAGCGTGACGGAAACGATGGAGGCCAACGCGATCCAACGTGTTCGCAAGTAACGCATGCAAAGCAAGAGTTTGTACATCGATCGCTCCTGATACAGTCCCGTCGTTCCTGGCCGCCTGTGTATGGCCCGATTCCAAGAACATGCCATCGGATGGACGGCGTGCGGCGGGAGTGTACCAATGGCTCACGACTCGATGCCAGAGCAGTAAACCAAGCATTCCACATTTCGAAATCGCGGAAATCAGTAGTGGCTTCTCGGTAGGTTCCGAATCGTACCTTGTGTCGTATTCCGCTCATCCTCTACATTCCCCGCTTGGTGTGGATAGCCCCGCGGACAACATGAAGGAGACAGGAATGATTTGCTCGGTGCATCGCGTTGCATTCCGATTCGCATTGACTGCATTCCTCGGCTCGACGTTGTTATCGACTGCGTTTACCACCAATGCTTGCGCGCAAATCATCCTGAATCCCTCCAGTGGCAACACCTCTCAGGCATCGCCACCTGCGTACGAAGGTGGTTCGCGGATCAGCGCGGCACAAGCGAGATTGGCTGCTCGGGCAGTGAACGCGAACCGTCATGACAATCTTGGTTGGTCCGACCAACCTCAAGATCCGCTCGACGTCGCGCCGCCCAATCCGACGATTCCCCCACTCGCCGTCAATAATGCCGGCCCGGCGCAGGCCCCGACTGTTAGCCCCCAGACACCTCCAGCCGGCGGCACGGGTGCGACCAATCCAGCCGCCACCAATGCGACTCAGAGCGGTCCGTCTCCCGAGGCGGCGGCCATTTCGCTCGAAGCCATTCAAACGCAATTGCAGCAGATCCAATCGGTCGTCGACATTGAACCGACCATCAAGCAGGATTTGGTCGCGGCTTATGAAGCCATGTTGGCAGAATCGAAAAAGCGGTTGGAGGAGGAAAAATCGCTCAAAGAATTTACGACGGCTTTGGAAGCGGCTCCGATTGCGACGACCGAGGCCAAGCGTCGTAAAGAGAACCCCACGTTCCAATCTCCGTTTGCTGATGGCACTCTGCCTTGGTCGCGTGTTGAAACACTCCAAGCGATGTTGCTCGATACCACGGCCCTGTTGCAAGCCGCAACCAAGGTGCGCTCAGACCTCGAAACGACACTGGCCACACGAGATGCCCGCCGCAAAGAAATTCCTCGGTACATCAACGAAGACAAAGCCCTCATCACCAAACTAAGCGACGAGTTGGCCGTACCGCCCGCCGAAGGCATTGATCCTCGGTTACGAGAAGCCAATCAATTGCTCATTCGAGCGCGTTTGGCGAATGCGAACGCGCGTTTGCGGCGCCTCGAACTGGAGCAGCGGACTTACGATGCGGAAAGCGAACTGCTGCCGATTCGCAAAGAACTTCTGATCGCCGAAGAAAAGTTCTACCAGCTCAAGCTCAAGGAGATCAATGAGGAGCTCAGCAAGCGCCGTGAGAATCAGATTGCGAAGCAGAAACGAATTGTCGAGGATCTGCTCAAACAGTCCAAGTCAGGCTTAAATCCGGAAGCCAAACGGATCGTGCAACGGACCGATGACTGGTTGAAGCTGGTCAAAGATCACGCGGCATTGCGACTTCGGATCGACGAAACTCGGGCCCAACAGAAACAGTGGTCCGATCGCTACAAGATCATGACCGACCGAATGTCCCGCGATCGCAAGATCGAGGGATCGGCTGATCGTTCCTTCTCAATGTCACGCATGAAAAGCTTGGTAGGAGAAATGCTTCGGCGTCAAGGAAACGATTTGCCGAGCATCGACAAACTCAATCAGCAGCTCGAGGATTATCAATCCCGATTGCAGTCCACGCAGTCGATCATTTTGACGTTGGACGATTGGAAGGCGGAGAATCCGATTTCGGCCGATCCGACGCAGCCGACGCTCGATCTAGAAAATGCCATCAGCGAATACGCCGCGCTGCCTAAAGAGCAGCAAGCCTGGGTGCTCGATGCCACCGAACGAAAGATCGTGGATGATTTTCGTCTCGACGCCAGCACGTATTCAGAAACCTTGTTCAACCTCGCGGATTTGAATCAACAATTGATCGATCAGGTGCGAGAGTATCGCTCCTTCATTGATGAGCATATCCTTTGGATTCGTTCGACCGATCCCTTTGGTCCGTCCGACCTTCAAAACCTAGGTCGCTCTATCCAAGAGTTTCTGGACTTCTCCAAGTGGTCTGCCGTTCCAGTCAGTCTTTGGGCAGACATGAAACGACATGCGTACGCATATGTCGTGGCGTTGTTCGCTCTGATGACGATGGTTTTGTACAACAAGAAGATGCGAGAGATGGTGCAGGCCCTGGGTGTGTTGGCCAAGAAATCAAACACGACTTCCTTTTCACCGACGGCCAAGACAGTCGTTCTCTCTTTGTTGATGAGTTTGCCATTGGCCTTGCTCCATCTAGCATTAGGCTGGCGGTTGACCGATCAGGCAGGATCGAACAAGTTTGTCGAAGCGGTCGGAATGGGCCTGCTTCTGGGCGCTCGATACTTTCTGCCACTGGAGTTCTTTCGCCAAGTCGCTCGCTCAGGTGGATTGGCTGAGAATCATTTCCAATGGTCGCTGCATTCGACGGCACTGCTTCGCAAGCATCTAAGGTGGTTCATCGACTTGGGCATTCCAGCCGTCCTGCTAGTCGGAATAGTCTCCACGTACTCGGACGCGCGTTGGGAAAACTCGTTGGGCCGTGTAGCCTTCTGCGTGCTGATGTTGCTGTGCTCGATCGTAATGCTTCGGCTTTTCCAACCGCGGCATGGAGTGTTCCGCGAGTATTTGACGCTGCACTCAGGTGGCTGGATCGACCGTCTCCGATTCTTTTGGTACTTCGGCGTCGCTTTGGCACCCATTGCCTTGGGCACCATGAGCTTGGCGGGTTACCACTACACCGCCACGCGCCTTGCTATGCATTTGCATACGAGCATTGCGGCTCTAGCCGGTCTGCTGTTGCTGTTCTCCACGATCTGGCGGTGGCTACTTCTGCAGCGACGGCAACTCGTCATCGCCCAAGCCCGTCAGCGGCTTGAGGAAGCCAGACGGCGCGATGCAGATGCAGGAAATACGGTGGCAGGAGTTGCCCCGGTGGCCTTTGAGTCGGTCAGTGATCTTTCGCAAATCAATGCACAGACCATGCGATTGATTTCGAGCACCATGATCGTGGCCGCATTGGCGGTCGTCGCTTTCATTTGGTCCTCCATTTTGCCCGCCGTAGGCGTCTTGGATTCGGTCACGCTATGGTCTGTGAGTGGAACGACACCAGAGGATAAATTGCCAGTCACACTGGCCAACCTGTTGATCGCCATTCCCGCCGCCATCATGACCATGGTCGCTGCCCGCAATCTTCCCGGTCTACTGGAGATCGCGCTGCTCCAACACCTGCCTTTAGAGAATGCAGTTCGTTACGCCATTACTTCGATTTCCCGCTACGCCATCTTCACGCTGGGGATCGCCATGACGTTCAACAGCCTCGGTGTCCGATGGGCAAGCATTCAATGGTTGGTTGCAGCGTTGGGGGTCGGCTTGGGATTCGGGTTGCAGGAAATTTTTGCGAACTTCGTCTCAGGCTTGATTCTGCTCTTCGAACAGCCGGTGCGCGTTGGAGATGTCGTGACGGTAGGCGATACGACGGGCGTGATCTCGAAGATTCGTATGCGGGCCACCACAGTTCAAAACTTCGATAATCAAGAGCTAGTGATTCCAAACAAAGATTTGGTCACTGGGCGTCTTCTCAACTGGACCTTGTCCGACTCCGTCACACGTTTATCCATTGAAGTAGGCATCGCATATGGCTCCGACGTAACACGAGCTTGTCGACTCCTGCGTGAGATCTGCGAAAACCATCCGAACGTACTCAAGACGCCGGAACCGACAGCCTTTTTCGAAGTCCTCGGCGACAGCCAGCTCGTCATCACCGTTCGGATCTTTGTCCAGAGTTTGGATTTGCGTCTGCCAACGCGGCATGAAGTGCTGACCGAAATCCATCGACGCTTCGCCGCAGAAAAGATTGAGATCCCTTTCCCTCAACGGGAGCTTCACATCCGATCTCTCCCTCAAGAATTGGCATTGGCGCTGGCTACCAAGCCGTTGTGATTGGGCTCGTTGCGCCACATGTCTTCAAATTGCTTCGGCCCCATGCCAGCTTTTCTGGCATGAGCCCATTTTTGTATTCATTTACTACTGTAACGCAGAGTTGCAGTGGGTCGCACAGACACGCCCTTCGAAGACTCAGGGACGTGCCACCCAGGAGTAACAACACGCAGCATCCGAAGCGCGTCAATCCGTGACTGCGTCAAAGATGAGTCCTTTGAGCTTGAGCTCCGTCATGAAACTGTAGGGCATTATTTGCTCGAGCGTGACAACGACTAGGTCATCCCTGGGGCATACTCAGTAATGCGTGCTGGCGGCCCAATGGCCATTACCACACCACAGACGACAATCTATGGCGAATTTGATTGCAATCCGTATCAGATTGCACTAAATTCTCGATTCGTGTGTGCACACACGATTTCCGGATCCAGTGAGTAAAGACCTACATGTCCGACAAAAGCCTACTTCCCATGGCCTTGCGAGCCGCCTACTTGGCAATGCATCGACAGTCCGATGCGCAATTTGCCAAGCTGGGAGTGACTGCCGATCAGTTCGTTCTGCTAGCAACGCTTTCACGAGGAAATGCACTGACGCAACGCGAGCTTGCACGACGCATGCCATCCGATCCCAGTACGGTAAGAGCCATGTTGGTCCTGCTCGAAAAACAAGGATTGGTGCAGCGAGATGTGCATCCCAGCGACGCTCGCGCCCGCACCGTTGCGCTAACGCAATCGGGAAAACGAACGTTTCAGGAACTTTGGAACGCCGGTGAATCGATTCGAAATAGGATCTCCCAAGAATTCCAACCCGAGGAATTCAAAAACTTGGTCAGGAACTTGACCCGAATTACGGAGTCCTTGAACGATGCGAACGCGCCGCTCCCAACAGCCATGCATTCATGATAGTGCAAAGAAATCCATCAAGTTTACCGCCTCTCGATCACCGACCCTAACCGCATGTTCCAGCGAACATTCCGTCAAATAACATCAACATCAGGAGTTCCACACGTGGCAACCATGGCTCGTAGTCGCATCCCTTCTTTCGCCTTCCAAGCGATCCTATTCCTTGTGACCCTTGGCTGGCCAATGGGCATTGGATCCCACGCCGCTGCGCAAGATACGCTCAAGGTTCTGATGCTCGGTGATGCTGGATTTCATAAACCGTCGAGCTTTTTTCGAACCCTCGAAGAGCCTCTGAAAAAACAGGGCATCGAACTGAAGTACTCCGAAAACCTGAGCGACGTGAATCCAGAGAACCTGAAAGGATTCGCTGGGCTGATGGTATTCGCGAACATTGAAAAGATCACACCGGAAGCGGAACAAGCCCTTCTTGAGTACGTAGAAAATGGTGGCGGTTTGATTCCAGTGCACTGCGCGTCGTTCTGTTTTTTGAACTCGGATAAGTACGTGACGTTGGTCGGCGGCCAGTTCAAGCGGCATGGGTTCACGAAGTTCGAAACTAAAATCGTGGCCGCAGATCACGAGATCATGCAGGGACTCAAACCCATTTCGTCCGAAGACGAAAGCTACATGCATTCGCGTCACAACCCGGACCGCCTGGTCTTGGAAACGCGGAGTGACGCCTCGGGGCCGGTCAGCGATCCCAACGGCGAGCCGTACACATGGATTCGAGAAAGCGGCAAGGGCCGAGTTTTCTATACGGCTTGGGGACACGATACTCGAACCTGGAGCAACATTTCCTTTCAGCAACTGCTCGCGCGAGGAACGCGTTGGGCCTGCCATGCGTCGTTGCTGAGTGTTGACGCGGACTCCTCGGATGCCGAGCAACCCAAGGCTGTCGTTCAGGCCAATCGGTCGTTCTCCGTTCCAGAGATGACGAAGCCCCAGATCGATGAGAAATCCTTCGCGTTCACCGATGTGGGCGCCAAGATTCCAAACTACACGCCGGGCCGCCAGTGGGGTGTTCAAGGCGCACCGCTCACCGAAATGCAGAATCCATTACCTGCCGAAACGTCGATCGAAGCTTACTCGGTCCCTCAAAGTTTCAGGATGGCGCTGTGGGCCAAAGAATCCAACGACAACTGGCCAAAGGCAGCCCGCACCGAACCAAGTCTTGATGGTTTGCAGGGAAAGCCGATCGCAATGAACTGGGACGAGCGCGGGCGTCTATGGATCTGCGAAACCATCGACTATCCCAATGAATTGCAACCTGTCGGAAAAGGACGCGATCGTATCAAGATCTGTGAGGATACAGACAACGATGGGCGCGCCGACAAATTTACGGTGTTCGCGGAACACTTGAGCATTCCCTCAACGCTAATGTGCTATCGAGGCGGTGTGATCGTTCAGGACGGTCAATCCACGATCTATCTCAAAGACACGGATGGCGATGACGCAGCGGACTTTCGCCAAGTCTTGATCACCGGCTGGGCGATGGGTGATACGCACGGTGGAGTAAGCAATTTCCAATACGGTCCAGACAATTGGATCTGGGGTATGCAAGGCTACAACAACTCGACACCTGTCATCAACGGCCAGAAACAAATGAACTTTCGCCAGGGATTCTGGCGATTCAAAGTCAAAAGTGGGGCCGCGGACAAGACAGCGCCCGCATTCGCCATCGACCCATCGTCCAAGGCTGCGGCCCAGGATGCTACCGACCGTTTCAATGAACATACCATCCGCGTCGATGCCCTGGAGTTCATTCGAGCCACCAACAATAACACTTGGGGACTCGGATTCAGTGAAGAAGGCTATGTCTTCGGTTCGACCGCGAACGGATGTCCAAGCGTGCATATGCCAATTCCCAATCGCTATTACGATCAAGTCGCGGGCTGGTCACCTAAGACATTGGAAAAGATCTCTCCAAACAACAATTTCAAACCAGCGGACGATCGCATTCGCCAAGTCGATTATCACGGTGGCTACACAGCCGCCGCAGGCTCCGGACTTTACACGGCACGCAATTATCCGATGGATTGGTGGAATCGAATTCAGATGGTTTGCGAGCCAACCGGGCACCTTGTGGGAAGCTTCGTCCTGCAAAAAGAGGGTGCAGGATACAAGAGCAATAACAGCTTCAACACGGTCGCTAGCATCGACGATTGGTCGGCGCCGATCATGTCGGAGGTCGGACCCGATGGCAATGTTTGGGTACTCGATTGGTACAACTACATCATCCAACACAATCCGACTCCCAACGGGTTTCAAACCGGCAAAGGTGCCGCCTACGAAAGTGATCTGCGGGACAAGCGATTCGGTCGCATCTATCGCCTGCTCTATCAGGCCAGCCAAGAAGAAAAAGTCGCTTCCCATTCACGCGATTTGTCGAACGCCAGCTCAAGTGAACTGGTCGCTGCTCTCAACGATACGAATTTCTTTTGGAGACGCACGGCACAACGGCTCATCGTCGAACGCGGCGCGATGGATGCCAGCACCCTGACGGCGCTCGTGAAACTCGTTGACAATCACGACATGGACGCGATCGGTTTGACACCATCGGCGATGCATGCGATTTGGTCGCTCTCTGGCCTGGCGGAGTCGGGCAACGACGAAGCCAAGGTTGCACTGCGCGATGCATGCTCAAAAGGTTTCCAACATCCGTCCAGTCCGGTTCGCAACGCGGCCATCGCATGCTGCGATCCAGAACAAATTCAGCAGGCCATGGACATGAACCTGCAAAACGACTTGGATCCGCGAGTGAAACTCACGTTGCTGCTGCGGATCGCGGATGGCCAATCCAACGCTTTGGTCTCTGCCGAAACCCTGACGGGTCTCATGCTCGGCGATCGATCGATGGGGTCCGACGAAGTCCTGCTCGATGCATGGACTTCAGCCGCATCGACCAACGCTATCCCAACACTGGTCACATTGGTGAACAGCCAGGATATCCAAGTCGATTCAAAACTCTCCGCACGGGTTTCCGTCTTGGCTGAGCATATTGCGCGTTCGAGCCCAACGGCCGATCAAGTGGCACAGCTTCTCGACCTGGATGTGAACTCAAAATTGGCGTTGGCGGCTTGGGAAGGATTGGCGCGTGGTTGGCCCAAGGATCGGACGCTGGCGTTGTCGAACGAGGCCCAGAAGAAATTCATGGATCGGTTTCTTGCGGATTCAACCCGTATTGAAATCAAGGCAGCGGTCCTATCCGTCGCTGACAAATGGTCCATCCGCGATCTGGATCAAAGCGTCGCTTCCATTCAAGAAAGTCTTTTTGGTATCGCGTTGGACAACGCCGCCGACAGCGAGCGACGATTGCGGGCCTGGGAACAAGCCGTCCGATTGGCACCATCCAGTGCGCGCATTCTCAATGCTGCCGAAGCGTTCTTTTCACCGCAGCTAACGCCCGACATTGGAAACAAGGCCTTGGAAGTTTTGCAAGTTGCTCGCGTCGAGGGATTGGCCGACCAATTGCTTGCGACGCGGCGTAAACTCGGTCCCAGCTTGGCCAACGGCGTGCTTCGCCTTCTGCTCAATCGTGCCGAGACGACCACGTCGTTACTCGATGCCGTTGAGAAGGGGCAGATTCAGTTCACCGATCTTCAATTGGACCAACGCCAGGCCTTGCTCAATCACCCCGATCGAACCATCGCGCAGCGCGCCGGTGAGTTGATGAAGACACGGGGTGCCATGGTCGCCAGCAATCGACAAGCGTTGGTGGACGAGTGGATGCCGATTACCGAAATGAATGGCGATCTTGAAAACGGTGTCGCGATGTACAAGAAGCACTGCGCTCAATGCCACAAACATGGTGAAATCGGAGTGGCCATTGGTCCCAATCTGACAGGCATGGCAGTGCATCCAAAGCCCGAGATTTTGATGAATGTGCTCGATCCTTCCCGAAGCGTCGAGAACAACTTCAGAACCTACCAAGTGCTCACAACCGACGGCACGGTCACAACCGGTATGCTCGCCGGTGAATCCGCCAACTCCATTCGCATCATCAACGCGCAGGGCAAGGAGGAGCAGATCCTGCGCGAGGATATCGAAGAACTGAACGCCTCGACAAAGTCGCTGATGCCCGAAGGCTTCGAGGCCTTGATCAGCAAGCAGGAGATGGCGGACCTGTTGGCATTTTTGAACAACCGTGGCCGCTACACGCCCTTGACCTTGTCGACGGCCGCGACCTTGAGCGGTCCGAAAGGATTGCCAGGCATGCGTGGTGCACCCGGCGACAAATTCGAACTGAACAACTACGGCACGCTCGAGATCGAGGGCATCCCGTTCGAGATTCAGGATCCACAGCAAGGACTCGTCCCCAACATGATCGCGTTGCAATCAGCCAACGGGCGCGCTCCAGCAACCTTGCCTTCGACAGCCACCTTGGCATGCTCCGGCAAGGTCTCGACGATTCATCTCCTGGGTGCCTTGGCGAACTTCGGTCCACCCAATAGGAATGCAGGCGCCAGCCTGATTGTCCGCTGCAATTTCGAGGACGGTTCGCGCGAAGACCATGAACTCGTCAACGGAAAACACCTGGCAACCTATCGCGAACGCGTTGATGTGCCCGAGTCTAAGTTCGCCTTGGACGCCAATGGCAAACAGATTCGGTACCTAAAAATCCAACTTGCCAATGACAAACCTTTGAAGAATATCGAGTTTGTCAAAGGCGACGATTTCTCGCTTCCACTAATTTTTGCGGTCACGGTCGAGGCAACGGACAACGCTGCTCACTAGTTCCTTCGCTGCATCTCCACTTCAAAACACCTTTTTTCCCAATCACCTCCTCTTCCAATCACGAGGGATCGTTATGCGTTGTTCATTGAGAAAACTTTTGTGCATGGTTGTTATGCTTTGCACGGTGACACCGTATTGTGTCGCTCAAGACAATCCCGAACGGCCTCGACGACCGGGAGGATTCGGGGGACCGATTGAACTGGCTCCAGAGGACGTTGCCTTTTATGAGGCGCCGCCCGAGGGTTTCAAGGATGTGCGCGAGAACATTCCTCACGGAAAAATTGAGCTGATCGAGTACGATTCGAAAACGGTAGGCACCAAGCGCAAGGCCAACGTCTACACACCGCCGGGCTATCAGCCTGACACCAAGTATCCCGTTCTGTATCTGCTGCACGGCATCGGTGGTGATGAGATGGAATGGGTACGGTTCGCCAATCCAGCCGTTCTCTTTGACAATTTGATCGCCGATGGCAAAGCGGTTCCGATGATCGTGGTCATGCCCAATGGCCGAGCTCAAACAAATGATCGGGCCGAAGGCAATGTCATGGCCAGCGCTCCAGCATTCGCCGTTTTCGAACGAGACCTGATCGATGATCTCATTCCGGCCATCGAAGCCGAATACTCCGTGGACAGCAATCGTGAACAGCGCGCCATCGCCGGCCTATCGATGGGTGGTGGTCAATCGTTCAATTTTGGGCTCGGCAATCTGGACCTCTTCGCATGGGTAGGCCCCTTCTCAGCCGCTCCGAATACGAAACCCGCCGAGCAGCTCATCCCCGATGTTGAAAACGCTAAGGCCAAACTCAAGTTGCTCTGGATCTCCTGCGGCAACAAAGACGGACTGATCCGCATCAGCCAAAACGTCCATCAATTCCTGAAGAAGAATGGGATCGAACACGTCTGGCACGTCGATGGTCACGGTCACGATCCAGCTCACTGGAGCAGCAGCCTGTACTGGTTCAGTCAAAGCGTCTTTCAGGACAAGAAACCCGTTAGCAAGCAAGCAGCCTCCGGAAAGAATTCGCCTGCATCTACCGAAGCCATGGATGCTTCGAGTGCGCTCGTTGGCAAGTGGACCGGTACGATCGACACCCAGATCGGAAGTCAGGCCTACGTGTACTCGATTGAGAACCAACAAGGCAAATTGGTGGGAACGGCTGTCATGAAGCTCAACGATTCCGATTTTTCCAGCCAGCTTTCCAACCTGCGTCTTGAAGGTGACTCCGTTTCGTTCGATGAGAAACTCACCTTTCAGGACAGGGAGTTGCTCATCAACTACACCGGGAAACTCAACGGCAAGGAACTCCAGTTGACCCGGAAAGTGGGCGACATCGCAACGGAGGAATTCGTAGCCAAGCGAATGGACGATTGAAGTCGATCGTTGTCGGAAGGGCACTCGCCTATCCACAACACACAGGGGCGCAGAAACGGGACGTCGATTGCAAAGAGGCCTTACGATGAATGGGTTCGACCGGATCGTGCATTCCATGCATTGGTTGGCACTACTCATGGCCTTCATGGCCATATGCGTTTGCTTTCCAAATGCCACGCTGGCTCAGTCGCGGCCGCCACGTCCGGCGATGGTCACTGGACCGTTCCCGTTACCAATTCTCGCGGAACTTCCAACCCGAGATGACACCCGTTTTTATGCGCCGCAGGATGTGCCACATGGTTCAATCGAAAAGACCACGTACATGGATGTAGCCGGCAACGTGAAGCGAATGCATGTTTACTTGCCACCCGGCTACCCCACCGATTCGAAGTCGTATCCGGTACTGTATCTCAACCATGGAGGTGGCGATGACGATTCGCGCTGGAGTGCTACCGAAAAGAACGGAGGTCATGCGAATGTCATTCTGGATAACTTATTCGCAGCCGAACTGGCTGTGCCGATGATCGTCGTCATGCCCAACACGCGTGGGTTGGCGGCATTCAAGTCACCGGCACCCGGTGAACCAAACGCATGCTCCCGCGAGTTCCTCGAATGCATTCTGCCTCACGTTGAAAAAACGTATCGCGCGCGGACCGATCGCGATTCACGTGCCTTGGCGGGGTTATCCATGGGTGGATTCGTCGTGCTCAATACGGGTATTCCCAATTTGGACAAGTTCAGCGAACTCTACGTCTTCAGTTCGGGGTACATAGAAGATGAGAATCGGGCTGCCATGAAGCAGAATTTTTCGGAACTGCTGAATGACCCTTCGGCCAACCAGCGGTTCAACGTTCCACTCTATTTTGCTGCGGGTGAGACCGACATTGCGCTCAACAACAGTTTCAAAACGATGGCCATTTTTAACGGCGCTGGCGTCCGCACCTTTTCGGTCTTGAGCGACGGTGGACACGATTGGACCAACTGGCGACGCTACCTTTGGCAGTCCGCCCAACTCATGTTTGCGGGTGCCCGGGACGGTAAGCGCTAGCGTCGGGTGTATCTCACAGCGTTATCGGAACCACACAACAACCCAAATCAAAATACACTCGCGGCTAGCGCCGATCGGTTCAGAGTCAACTTCCTACATCCGCGTTCCTTTCTCTTCAGGCTGACTGCGTCATGTACCCTCGAATGTCAAACAAACTTGCTTCGCTCGCTGTGGCGATGATGTTTGCGTGTGTTTGGGTACAGGGATTTGGCAATGGTCTATGTGCCCAGCCACCCAGTTCGTTGATCGAAACGTTCCTCCATTCGCATTGCACAGATTGTCATAGCGATAGCTCCTCAGACGAGGCGTTCGACATCACGGGCTTGAACTGGGAGTCTGCCAACGATCTTCAGCAACTGGTTCGGATGTACGACCGCGTGGCGGAAGGCGAGATGCCTCCAATCACCGAGCCGACCCCACCTGCGGAATTCAAAGCCGAGTTCTTGTCGGAACTTGCTGACCGCTTGATTCGATTGGACAAGGAACGAATCCAAAGTGTTGGACGAGCCATGAAAAGGCGACTCAACCGATACGAATACGAGAACACATTGCGCGATTTATTGAATGTACCGTGGCTTCAAGTTCGCAACATGTTTCCGGAAGACGGCGAGCTGCACCGCTTCAACAAATCAGGAGAAGCATTGGATGTATCGCACGTGCAGTTGTCACGCTACATGAGCGCTGCGGATGATGCGCTTCGACAAGCCATGATTGTCAAACTGGAGCGTCCCGAGCGGGCGGTGAAACGCTATTACGCGCGGGATGAGTTTTCGTTGGCAGGCAACTTTTTGCCTCGCGAAAACGGAACATTGCCCGATCGCCTCTCGTTTCCTGTCTTGGATTCACATGCGCAGCCAGACGTACGAAGTGGCAAGGCTCCGAAGTCGTTACCGGAAACCCGAGAACGCGAAGCGGTTGGGCGCGTATCGAGCATCTTTAGCGATGCGGGCGGCTATAGCTGGGGCCAGTTTCGCGTGCCTGCCTCCGGTAAGTACAAGCTGCGATTCAAGGGCTACTCAATCTGGGTCAGCGGTGGTGGCATCGGCCGATGGTTCTACGAAGGTTTTGGCGATCAGAAAGCACCCGTTTACCATCTACCGCTATGGCATCGTCCGAATGCCGATGAGGTATGGCCAGGCCGCCAGCCGGAACCTATCGGGGTGTACGCGCAGAGTTCCGGAAAGAGTCGACCGATTGGTGAATTTGATTTTGCAATCGAACCAACCGAATGTGAGATCGAAGCGACGTTGGTTGCCAACGAAGTGATTCAAACCGATGGACTCCGACTCTTTCGAACCCGCGTCAACGGAACGGATGAACAGTACATCAATCCGCTCGCGACGAAGGCCGGCATGCCTGGATACGCAATCCAATGGATGGAAGTGGAAGGGCCACTCGACGATGATGATACCGATTCCGGTTACCGACTTTTGTTCGGTGAGCTCCCACTCGCGCGCATCGAAACGCAATCGACAATGGGATTGGTGCTTCAGGTCCCCGCAAAAGCCACACCTGTGTCGACGGGTCCACCCATTCCCGGAGCACCCATTCCCGGAGCACCCACGCCCGGCGCACGGGGCACGTCTGGCTCGCGGCCCCGACGTGGGTTCGGTGCACCTCCCCTAGCCAATGTTCGAGTGGAAGTCCTTAGCGAAGCCCCACACGAAGATGCGGGACGCTTGCTTCGCAACTTTATGGAGAACGCCTACCAACGTGACGTTGAACCGCAACACTTCGAGCGGTTTCTAAAACTCTTTGAGCATGAATATGCACAGGGCGCTGGATTCGCAAGCTCTCTGTTGTCCGCTTATACGGCCGTGCTTGCATCGCCAGGACTTGTCTTCTTGGATGAGCAGCCTGGGGAATTGGATGATGTCGCGATTGCCACGCGCCTCGCATTGTTTCTTTGGAACTCTCAGCCCGATCGTTTGCTGCGAGATTTAGCCAAGCACGGAAAGCTTCGTGACCCAGAAGTTCTTCGGGTGCAGGTGGATCGCATGCTCGATCATCCCAAGTCAAGTCGTTTTGTCGAAGCGTTCACCGACTATTGGCTCGACCTTCGCAAGATCGATGACACATCGCCTTCAACAACCCTGTACAACGACTATGAATTGGACGAGCCCTTAAAGTTGGCCGCGATCCAGGAGACGCGACTGTTTGTGGCCCATCTCCTGTCCGCCAATCTGCCAGCCAGAAACATCGTCGAATCCGATTTCACCTACCTGAATGAGCGACTGGCAAACCACTATGGTGTAGCAGGCGTTCAAGGAGCCCAGATGCGGTATGTCACGCTGCCCGCAGACAGCCTGCGGGGTGGACTCATGACACAAGCCAGTGTGTTGAAGGTGACAGCCAATGGAACGACCACTTCGCCCGTCGTGCGAGGCAGCTGGATTACTGAACGCATTTTGGGTGTTCGGATTGCACCGCCCCCCTCCGTGCCGGCCGTGGAACCAGACATTCGCGGCGCTGTCACCATTCGACAACAGTTGGAAAAGCATCGCTCGGACACAAGCTGCGCGACGTGCCATGCAAAGATCGATCCACCCGGATTTGCGCTCGAAGCCTTTGATGTCATGGGCGGATTTCGCGATCGTTACCGTGCGATCAACGAAAACACGTCACCTGAACAAGGGGTCGGATTGAACGGCCAAGCGTTTGCGTTTCATTACGGCCTGCCTGTCGATGGCTCCGCCACTCTAGCAGACGGCATCTATTTTCACGACATCCGCGATTTCAAACAAATTTTGCTCCGCGACGAAGAAGCGTTGGCCCGAAACTTGGCCTGTCAATTGATGACCTATGCAACCGGTGCACCGATTTCATTTTCGGACCGTGAATCGATAGAACGAATTCTCGATCAATCCTCATCGACGCAATGGGGTATGCGCAGCATCATTCACTCCATCGTTCAATGCGAGTTATTTTTAAGCAAGTGAAACGGGAACATGTCATGAGCCAATCCGTTCAGCACCAGGTCGCTCGACGCCGTTTCATGCGCGCCGCAGGCGTGGCGCTCGCCCTGCCGTGGCTCGAGTCCATCCGTGGCTCGACTTCATTCGCTCAGGAAGCCGAGCCTCATTCGAGTCCGCTTCCATCCAAGCCTCGACGATTTTTGGGCATCTGCAACAACCTGGGTCTGCTCCCTGATGAATTCTTTCCGACCCAGGCCGGCCGTGATTATGACCTGTCTCCCTATCTCCGTGTTCTGGAAAAACATCGTGGCGACTTCACGGTCTTTAGCGGCGTTTCGCATCCCAATGTGGACGGTGGCCACCCGTCGGACATCAGCTTCTTAACGGCAGCGCCGCATCCGGCCAGCAGCTCCTTTCGAAACACAATCTCACTCGACCAACATATCGCGGAGCGGATTGGTAACCAAACTCGCTTTCCATCTTTGACATTGGCGGTCAACTCTGGCAGCCGCAGTCTCTCGTGGACGGGCAGTGGCGTCGCCATCCCACCTGAGGAAAGCGCAGCCGCCCTATTCAAGCAACTCTTTCTGCAAGGCAATGCCGCTCAGGTCGAAGCTCAAATCAGAAAACTAGAAACGGGTAGAAGCATCCTCGATGCCATCGCGGACCAGACCAAAGACCTAGAGCGCCGCGCCAGCTATGGTGATCGCGGTCGATTGGACCAATACTATTCGAGCGTTCGGGATCTCGAATCGCGACTGAATGCCTCGCGGCAATGGGAAAGCAAGTCCAAACCCAAAATCGATGTCGAACCTCCGATCGATCCAACCAATCCAGCTCAGTACATGTCCAAAGTTCGTTTGATGTACGAATCCGTCAAACTGGCCTTCCAAACGGATTCTACGCGCTCCGTCACGTTGATGCTCAACAGTGTTGGTACACCCGTGGTAGAAATACCTGGCGAGACAATCAGCGATGGTTACCACAACCTTTCCCACCATGGCAAATCTGAGGAGAAGCTCGCGCAATTGCGGGTCATCGACCTGGAACACATGAAGTTGCTGAACACATTCCTGACCGAGCTCAAGGACGTCAGTGAAGAAGGCGAATCTCTGCTCGACCGAAGCATGATCTTATACGGATCCAATCTCGGCGATGCCAATGCGCATTCGACAATCAACATTCCGATCTTGTTTGCCGGTGGTGGATTCCGACATGGTCAGCATCTAGCATTCAACCAGAAACAGAACTATCCGCTGCCAAATCTGTTTGTATCCATTCTCCAGCGCATGGGAATCGAACAGGACAAATTCGCTTCGTCGACTGGGACCATGCGAGGCCTCGAGGCAACATGATACCGACCATTGAATTCGTCAAAATACGTCGCTCCATGCTCGCAATCGCCTTTGCGTTCAGCAGTCTACAAGTGGCCTTGTCTCAAGACTCGGTTATTGATTTTGAATCGGCGATTGTTGGCAAACCGATTCCCACTTGGTCCGAAAATGGCGTCACGTTTGAATTGGCACATCAGCCTAGTAAGAGCAAAGCCATTGGACGCATGACTTTCTTTCCGCATCTCGGTACCGATCGCAAAGGGATCGTGAATGCGATGGCGAACGAGGCCATTCCATTGCGTGCGACGTTCAACAAGCCAATTAAAAAGATCGAACTAACACTTTGGGGCTCCACGACCAGTTCTGCGATCGTCGAAGCATTCGACACCGACGGTCAACGTATTGCGAAGACCGAACTCGGCCAAGTGCCAGTCCGCAGTCGACCCGAAGAGCATATTCCTTTTTTCGAACTCGTCGTGGAAGGCGATGGGATCGCCTCTATCGAAGTCAGCGGCTCGCAACCTGGCGGATTCATCGCGGTCGATGCAATCCGATGGAGTCAATGATACACTCACCTTGTCCAACACTCATCTGAGGATCAATCATGAAAACTCGATTCACAAGTCTCGCGATACTGCTGTGGTCCGTGACGTCGGTCGGTTGGACCCAGCAATCACCGCCTGCCACGGCAGCCGCAGATGCCCCCGCCATTGATTCATCCGCCGACGTCGCTGCACCAGCCGATGATTGGAAGCCATCTACGCTCAATCAGAAGGGCAAGGAGTATCCGCAAGTCAATTCAGAACGTCGCGCCCGATTTCGTGTCGTTGCCCCCGAAGCCCAGAGTGTTTCGGTCAGTTTGGGCAAGGTGGCGCTGACCAAAGGCGACGATGGAGTCTGGACTGGAATCACAGCTCCACTTGATGAAGGTTTTCACTACTACAGCTTGAAAATCGACGGCGCGGACGTGCCTGATCCCAATAGTCTGTACTTTTTTGGTGCGATGCGATGGGGCAGCGGTATTGAAGTCCCGGCCGCCGATCAGGATTTCTACGCGCTCAAGCAAGTTCCGCACGGACAGCTTCGACAAGTCCTGTTCTTCTCGAAGACAACGGACTCGCACCATAAGGCCTTTGTGTACACACCCCCCGGCTACGAATCCGATACGGAGACGCGTTACCCTGTGCTGTACCTGCAACACGGCTGGGGCGAAGATGAGAATGGTTGGGGGGCTCAAGGCCACTCCAACCTGATCATGGACAATCTGATTGCCGAAGGCAAAGCCAAGCCATTCATCATTGTCATGACCTATGGAATGACCAACGACGTGCCGCTGGGGCCACCGCGGTCTGGATCGGGTGAACGACCTGCGTTCAACTTTGATAAGTTCAAAGGTGTCTTGCTCGATGATCTCGTTCCGTACGTCGACAGTACGTACCGAACTCTGGCCGACCAACCCAATCGCGCGATGGCCGGCCTGTCGATGGGCGGTATGCAGACGCGAACCATCGCGCCGGCAAACCTAGATACGTTTTCCGCCATAGGACTGTTCAGCGGGGGCAGCATCGGTATCGACGGCATTTCCGACCTGGATGAGTTCAAGCAAAAGGTCAAACTGGTATTTGTTGGCTATGGCAGTAAAGAACTAGGGGGCAATCGACGCGGATTTGGTGGCGACCCCAAACTCGCAACGGAGGGCCTGAAGACCGCTGGCGTCAACGCTCATTTCTACGTATCGCAAGATACCGCCCATGAGTGGCAATCCTGGCGACGCTGCCTAGTTCACATGGCACCGCTGCTGTTTCAAGACAAGTCCGACAAGGGACTCATTGGACCCTGGAAGGCCGAATTCGACACGCTACGCGGATTGCAAAAGTACACCTTCTATTTCCAACAGGATGGTGGCCAACTGATCGCCAAGGGCACCGCAGAAATGGACGGACAACCACGCGAGATCGAATTCAAGGAAGTGGAACTCACGGAGAACACGCTGTCGTTTGTCGAAGTCTTGAACGCACAAGGACGGGAAATTCGAATTGTGTACACGGGCGAAGTATCTGATGACGAGATCCATTTCCAACGCGCCGTCGGCGAATTCGGCTCGTCCGACTCTGTGGCCAAACGCCAAACGCCTGACAACGAAGCGCCACGGCCTGGCGTCGCACCTGTACCGGCAGTTGCACCGGCTGCAGCACCAGCACCGGGAGTTGCACCTATACCAGAGTCCAGCGATGCGAACAAACCGCTTGAGAACCCGCAGCCGGCCCCAGTCGTTGCCTTGAAAGACATTTTCAAAAACGACTTCCGAGTCGGCGTGGCCGTCAATCGGTCGGTGACGATGGGTCAAGCCTTTCGTCGATCCGAAGAGGATGTGGTGCGAGACATCGCACGCGTGAAGCAGCAATTCAATCATGTCGTTGCCGAGAATGACATGAAGTGGCAAATGATTCATCCCCGGGCCGGTGCCGACGGTTTTGATTTCGGACCCGCCGACGCAATGATCGAGTTCGCGCAAAACAACAACATGGAAGTTGCCGGACATACGCTGGTCTGGCATGCTCAAACTCCCAATTGGGTATTCGAAGGCACAAATCAACCAGCGAGCTCAACCACAGTACCAACCGATACCGCTGCGACCAGTCAGTCGCCGTATAGCCAACTGACGATCAGTCCGCCTCGCGCTCCCCGAGCTGACACAGCCAATGCGTCGCCATCGCCCAACCCGCCACCCAACGCACCGCCCAACGCACCGCCCAACCGCGGCACGCGCCGAGGACCTCCAGGTGGCGGAGGTTTTGGTGGATTTCGCGGCTTCGATCTGAACGGTCCACAGGCCTCGCGCGAAGAGTTGCTCGAACGGATGCGCGAGCATATCCACGCCGTCGTCGCGCGCTACAAAGGCAAGGTCAAAGTATGGGATGTTGTCAACGAAGCCCTTTCAGATTCCGGCCCCGAAGTCTTGAGGCGATCTCCTTGGTCGGTCATCATCGGTCCTGATTTCATTGCGAAAGCCTTTGAGTACGCGCATGAAGCAGACCCTGACGCGATCCTGCGTTACAACGACTACGGCTTGGAGAACCCTGAGAAACGACGCAAGCTGATCCAATTGGTCAAAGCACTTCAAGCCCAACAGGTTCCAATCGGTGCAATTGGCACGCAAGCCCACTGCAATGTCTCCACCACCTTCGAAACGATGGATCAATCGCTGACAGAAATGAAGTCGCTCGGCCTACCGATCCACGTCACGGAACTCGATGTGAACTCGAATGCAGCGGGTCAACGCGGAACAGGGGCAGACATTGGAGCCAACGCCGCGAGCACGCAGGGTGGCTTAGTTTCCGATGCCGACAACCGCTTGGCGGAAGCCTATGCAGGGCTCTTCCGCGCGTTTGTCAAGCATCGCGATGCCGTTGAGGTCGTCACGTTTTGGGGTGTCAACGATGCCGTCTCCTGGCGATCGCAAGGTCGACCACTGTTGTTCGATGGCAGCAACCAGGCCAAGCCAGCCTTCCACGCGGTGATTCAAGTCGCTGCGAAAAAGTCCAGTGACCGTATCAAATGAGTTGAAAGAGGATCAAGGACGCTCGTTCACGCTTCGATCAACCGCTGTTGAAGGACCGGCGAAATGAAACCCTCACTTCCTCAATGCCTCACGCCCAAGAACGCAATGAATGTCCTTGCTTTGCTGTTCATACCTCACTGGTCCCTTTGCAATCGGGGTATCCGGTGCAGCCCCAAAATTGTTGGCCTGCGTTCTTGCCCTGCTTGGCGGTGCGAAGCGACATGGATTTCCCACACTTTGGACAAGGTAGAATCAAATCGGTCGAAGCAGACGGGCCCGACAATTCACGTGCGCTGGCCCGATGGGCAAGCCTAGCCGCAGCGAGCTGTTCGCTGTAGCCACCTTCGGTGATGAATTGCTGTTCCATCGCCGCAATCTGTTGGTCTAGCAAATAGTTGCACTGATGAATCAGACAGATAATTGCGTTGGCTCGAACCGCAGGGGTGTCGCTGTCGAGCCACCGCGAATACAACGCCCAGCGTTGCTCATCCGAAAGATTGGTCATATCGGTCGGATTCGACTGATCTTCTCGGAAGGGTCTCGGAACACTGCGTACTTCGGACGCTTCGCGCGAATCGACGGTCCACAGCGGCATGCGGCGATGCCGAAGGTAGTCCTCGTAATCAAGCAATAACTCTTCCAGGCTGGCACGGGCGACATTGACTAAACGCAATTCGGTTTGCGATGACGTCGCTGCGGCGCGACTGCCTTCGGCTATGTTCTGACGCCCCGAGCGGGCGGCCTGTACCATTTGATCCACGGTCCGCGATCGCGAATCAACGAATTTTCCGCAGAACCCATACGTCGCATCGTAGATCAGCGTGGCCGATTGAAACGATGCGAGTTTGCGGTAACCGCCACTTCTTCGAATCGCCATTTGTTTCCTCCCCTAGAAAAAGAAAACAAGCACATGCATGGCATTGTTGCAGGTGCAAACGGCATTTACTAGGTTGATGGTGTTCTCAAAACCACCTTGGCTCGAATGGAGGTTTTGCCATGACCCAACCACGCTCAAAGATCGTCGATCCTAGCATTACCCGCTCCGGCTCAAGGAACTAGACGCCATCCTTCAAGCCCTTCTGCGAAGAAGGTCCGATATCGCTCGCAAGAAAACGGTGCGAAAAAGTCCAGTGACCGTATCAATTGAGTTGAAAGTGGATCGTCCTTGTTTTCTCTCATTCACATTTCTGGGTCAGCTCTTTTTCGAACTGAGTACAGCATCAGTGCACAGCCGATTCCGCTGCTGATAAGCGACCCTATGAGCGTCCCGACCTTGCCTGCGGCTTCCAAGTCGGGAAAATCGGCACTGGGGAACGATAGTGCATTCAAGAAAAGGGACATGGTGAAGCCAATCCCGCCAAGGAAGGCCCCGGCGATGAACGTCGACCAACGCACTCCATCAGGCAATCGAGTCAACCCTGTCTGAATAGCAAGGTAACAAAACACAAGAATGCCAACTGGTTTTCCAATTACCAAACTCACCGCAATGGAAACCGCAATCGGATGGCCGATCGCGGTCGGCTCCAACGGTACTCCCGCGTTGGCGAGCGCGAAGACCGGCATGACGAAGAATGCAACCCAAGGATGCAGACTCAATTCCAGTCGATGCAAAGGCGAGAGTGACTCCCTCGCGACGAATTGCAGTTGCTCAACATCCACGGGCAGTTTTTCCGAATTGTTATCGTCATCTCGAATACTGTCCCAGAAATCAGCGAAGACTTCCATGAACGTCCGCCTGCCAATCCAAGCCGTGGCCGGCGTTAACAATCCCAGCAGCACGCCGGCGATGGTCGGATGCACACCTGCTAGGTGAAATGCGATCCATATCGCACAGCCAAGTGCAAAATACACGGCGATCGATCGGACTCCAATTTTATTTAGAAGGTAAGTCCCACCCAGCCCGAGTGATGCTAGTGCCAAGTAGCCCATCGAAATCGATTTGGTGAAGAACGCGGCGATCACAATTACCGCCACCAAGTCATCCACGATGGCCAGCGTCAACAGAAAGATCTTCAATGTAAAGGGGATCCGCGAACCGAAAAGTGCGAGAATTCCCACCACGAACGCAATGTCGGTCGCCATGGGAATCGCCCATCCGCGTTGCCCGACTTCTCCGGATTGAAGCATAGAATAAAGAAGCGATGGGGTAACCACTCCGCCAATGGCGCCCACAATCGGCAATAGTGCTTTTTTCGGGTCACGCAGTTCCCCTCGAACGATCTCCCGCTTGACCTCGAGGCCCACGACAAAGAAAAAAATAGTCATCATCGCATCGTTGATGATCAGATGACCTAGATCCCCTTCGATCTCAAACCCGCCAATGGAAAATGACACCGGCATCTTCCAAAAATTCGCGAACCACGAGGCCCATGGAGAATTGGCAAGGACCAAGGCCAGGATGGCACACAAGACCAGTGTCACCCCGCTCGCAGCCTCGATCTCCAAAAAACTTCTGACCGGCACCATCCACCGTTCTACGGGTGCGATGGGAACTTTCTTGGATGCGGTTTGATGCTTCTTTCGGGGCATGATTGCAAATCGGAGTTCGAGTGGTCGCTACCAAGCGTGCTGGGACTCGTAGGTTTCGAGTCCACACTTGGTTGCTGCAAACATTACCCATACGGACGTCGAACGGCAACTTCAACTGACCGTCAAAACCGAAACTTGTACGCGTTCGCAACACATAAAAAGGCAAGCAGAACGCAATACCGTTCCTTGTTTTTCCCTACCGACTGTGCGTTTACTTGTTTACCCGTTCGTAAATCGTCTCGACCGCTTTTGACTCCTGTCCGTCGGGCATGATGTTGTAGGCTGTGATCGTCAGATGATCGGCGTCGATCAACTCATAGTCGGTACGCCATCCGCCCTGTGGTTTTCCAGCCGCCCAGTCGTACTTGCCAGAAACCGAAAAACCCCGCTCGATCGCATCCCCTTCGCTGATCATGATCGCACCACTCATGTGAAAATCGTCGAACCAGCAGACCTGAAACTTTTTTGTGATGCCATTCAGCGCCAGCGTCTCTTCGCCATGTCGCGGCTTGCCCTTCATGGATCCTTTGTAAGTGTGGCGAAAGAAATTTCCGTTCAACAAAGACACGAACTCACCGGAGACTTTCGAATCATCGGCCAGTTTGTCCGGCTCAAACCAGGTCTTCACTGTCCCTTGCCACTTGCCAATACATTTTTCGAGAAACTTCTCTGTTTCAGCCATCTTCTTCGCCTCTATCTGTGTTGAATTCTCGCCCGTTAATTATCAACGTAATCTACGAAAACAAGGACATGCATCAGGCGGTTCCCGCGGATACCATTGCATCACTCGCGTTCCACGCAAGTCGGGTCGGTACTGGTCCATGCGAGCCGAATCCAACGTGCTGCTTCAGCCTGCTGCGCGATTGTTCGAGGGTGTCACCATCGAAGTACAATCTGCCCCAGACGTCTAGCACGAGCATTCTCAGTCGCAGGTGTGGGCTGGCTTGTTCCGCCATGAACCGCAAACGCTGCGATGAGACTTGAAACCACTCGCTTAGGATAGAGCGTTGAAAGTATTCCGGTTGGATCTGGAGTCGATCCAGTGCGTTCGTCCTGAAGGGCCGCTTAACCCGATGCGCAATCTCCTTAGGCAAATAGCGGGCTGCGACTTGTCTAAGAACCCATTTATCTCGAATGAAAGGGTGGTGCCAATCGGTCAACTGGGAGGTGACGCGACATTTGGCTGACAAAGGTAGATTGACCCCAAAGCGTAGAATATCACGATCCAAAAGTGGATAGCGAGTTTCGATGCTGGCTGACATTCCCAGCGAATCATTTCGATGCATCAAGGTGCGAAGGATATAAGAAAGTTCGCCGCTATGCACCAAACTTCGATGGTCGCTCAGGCTCGGCCAGGAAGACAGCGGATCGGTATCGATCGAATGATCTTCAACTCCGAGTTCGTATTCGAATGCGTGCGGTAACGATCGCACCAGTTGCAGATCGTTTTGCCCCCTGCGATTGCCAGGTCCCTTTCCTCGCATCTTGCGCTCCCAGGCATTGAATCTCTCTTTACTGAATCGAAAAACCTCGCGTGGGAAACGCGTCAAGGTACGACGAATGTTGGGCATCAGCCATTCGTAGCCTAAGAACAGTTCGTCCGCCCCTTCACCGCAAAGCACGGCTTTGATTCCATGCGAGCCCACTAACTTTGAAACGGCTAAGAACGGAAACGCATTGGGATGGTAAAGGAATGGAAATCCATAATTTTCGGTGAGCTCGGGGATGAGGTGTAGGAAGTCTTGGTCTCGGACCTGCGCGACATTCAATGGTAAATCGAGGTGATCGGCAACTTGCTTTGCTGCTTGAAGCTCACTCAGCGGCCCGCAGACATCGGCGTGAAAAACACGCAGGTCCGGATTGAATTTCTTTGCCATCGCAAGTGTTAACGAGGAGTCGACACCGCCGCTGCATAATGCGCCGACGGGCGTATCGGCAAGCATTTGAGACTCGATGCTTCGCAGCAGGAGTGCCTCGAGCTCATTGACCCACTGCTCGGGCTTCTTGGATCTTAACTCTGATTGCCGCGAATCCGAGTTCAGATCGCGCCACGAGGCAAAGCTGCGAAGTTGGAGACGTCCACCAGGTAGAATTGTTCCCATTGTGCCTGGAGGTAGTATCTGCACGTCTTTGAAGAAACTGCGCCCGGTCATTGGACCACCGTATCCACTGAGGAATGATTGAACGCTGAGCAAGTCCGGTTCGAGGGGGTGCAAGGCCCGTAAGGCTTGAACGCTCGAGGCGAAGACGAAGTCGTCACCGGATCGCATCACGAACAAAGGTTTCATGCCGATGCGATCGCGTGCCAGCAGCAAGGAGCCTTCGATTCGATCGTAGATGGCAAACGCGTACATGCCGTCGAGTTCCGCGAGTGCGTTCTCCATGCCGAATGTCAAAACGGAATTTAGCAGAACCTCCGTATCCGAGTTCGTACGAAACTCGACACCGCGATCGGTCAGTCGCTGACGTACTTTTTGGTAGCCGTACAACTCGCCATTGAAGACGATGCAGTAGCGACCGCTTGCGTCCCACATCGGCTGGTCGCTGCGCTCGTGCAGATCGACCAACGAGAGCCGGGTGTGGATCAGCACGGCGTGATCATCTCGATAGATACGTTGGGAGTCGGGTCCTCGATGCTCCATGGACCTTGCGATCGCCCCCCAGTCATGCGACCGATTAGAAATATCGGCTCGGGAACTCAGTAGACCGAATATTCCGCACATGAATCGCTCGCAGGTGAGGTTTCTGGTTGCATGTTTGAGATCGACTGGTAGATCCCGTATTGAGTCCAAGTGGATTCGCTTTGCCGCGTGACGTTTCGAATGCGGTGATTTTCCGCAATCAGTTCCGGCCGTTTGTAGTCGCGATCATGATCCAGATGCAAGCACACCGTTCGGTGACGAATGGAGACTGGTTTGATTTTGGCATTGACCAATCGTTCTCCTAATTCGCGATCAAGCCCGCCGTACTGCATGCGTTCGTCGAACCCATTAACGGCCAGGAGATCGTCTTTCCAGGCAGAGGTGTTGTAGCCATTGAACGTAGCTCGTGTAGTCGATACACGTTCGAAAATCCGAGCGATCGACTTTGAACGGAACAGGAATCGCAACTTGCGATCGATCGGCAGTCCTCGTGAGACCAGCGACCGCATTCGAAAGAGCGATCCATCCATAATTTCTGATTGCGAAACCGAATGACTCAATAGTCGGCTGAGTCGCACGATCCCACCGGAAAGGAAACACCTCGATCGTGCATAACGTGCGTGTACCTCAACAAAATCGTTGCGGGGAATGCAATCGCCATCGGTGAACAAGAGGTACGGATACTGCGCCACCAGGATGGCTTGATTGAGGATCCTGCACTTACGGAACCCAGACCTTTCATGCCACACATGCCGAATGTTCAAACTGGTCTGGGACCGCATTTGATCGATGAGTCCCTCCGTCAACGGACTCGAGCCATCATCCGCAACGAGGATTTCAAACTCGGGATAGGATTGGGCGGCGTATCCCCAAAGCACTTTCTCAAGCCAGGCCGGGGACTCGTAGGTGGTGACGATGATCGAAATAGGATTCATGCGGCCTCCTTCAATCGCAGATCGCACGCAAGCGATGGATGATTCTTGGTTCCTGGGGACATGCCTTCGCGCGATGGAATGGGATGGGTCGTTGAACGTCCTTTGAGACGCTCGCGAACTTCCAGAGCCGTGGCGACTCTTCGGCCGACCGCGTGGCACACATGGACGATACGTTCGATCAAACCCACGTTCGTCGCGAATTCTCGATCGATCCAATCGTAGTAAAGTGCATCCTCGAGACCGACGCGGACGTGCCCACCCATCGCGATGGCCATGCAGTTCACTTGGAATTGGAAGCGTCCGATGCCCGTTGCTGCCCACAGCGTGCCTTGAGGCAAGGCACGTACGACGCTGCACAGATTGTCGGGGGTTGCCGCCAGTGTTCCCAGCGATCCCAAGAGGATGTTGGCGTACAAGGGTGATTGGACGAGTTCGCGATCGACGAGGTATTGAGCGTAGTCCGCCATGCCAAGATCAAATATTTCCAACTCGGGCAGAATCCCTCGTTCCTTCATGCGCAGGGCCAGTAATTGGATCATCTCGGGCGAGTTGATCGAAGGCTGCTTGGCGAAGTTTAGAGATCCCAAGGTCAGCGAGCCAAGATCAGGTTGGAGATCGAGGACTTGGCTTCTCTGCCAAAACTCTCCGTGGACTCTACCGCTGCATGAACCTGAAATCAAAACGTCTGGGCAAGCTGAACGCACACCGTCAAAGATTTCACGATACACGTCCGCGCGGTAGGTTGGAGATCCATCGCTCGCCCGCGCGTGCAAGTGCAGAATCGTGGCCCCGGCTTCAACACAGCGTTTGGCGTCCTCGATTATTTCTTGAGGTGACAGCGGTACATAGGGACTATCCTTGCGTTGCGGAACCATCCCCGTCAGCGCTGCATTGATGATCAGTGGCTCCATGGCGTCATCCCTCGGCTAAGGTTCGGCACGTGAGTCGGAGAGCAATCCTGAGGCCAATCGAGCAGTCGTTCGAGCAGCACGGGCGTCTTGACTTCTAAGCGATTCAAATAGAGCTTTGCGATCGCTGCATACGATCGCTCGACGGCGGGCATAATGTGGGCCGCCCGATGGGAGGGTGGAGCATTGAGATTTGGGACGGGGTTCGCCTCCCAAAGAATCATGCGTCCGTCGGCGTCGATGCTGTAATCGATGCCAGCAACGTCCAAATCGAGCAATTGACATGCATACACCAGTTGGTCATGGTGCACCGGCTTGGAATTGACAAACGCCAATTCCTCGGAGCGCAGTCGATCGCTTGCAACTCGCTGCTCGGGCCTAACTTCCCAATGATCGTTGGCGATCATGTGTCTCGGAATGGCGTGTTGCCCAGCCACAATGCAGCGGTACTTGCGGTACAGTCCGTCCGACTCGGAACAAGTCTCCACGAATTCACATGCCATGGGACTATTGAATAGAGACCAGGGTAAATGGTGAAGTTCGTGATCGGATCGAATGATAAAAGACGGTCGACCATGACCGCGAGCATCGCGGATCAGAAAAGGCGTTTCAAACCTTTGCAGTGTCGAAGCCCATTGGGAAGAATCACCTGTCAATAGCTCACAGCGCGGAGCGAGCAATCCAGCCGAGCGCCAAGCCTGGGTCGAGGCCACTTTGGTCGCTTGCGTGATCGCATCGGTGGCATTGATGATCGGTATGCCCAGCGAACGGGCATTGAGCGTTAACTGCATGGCTTGTCGATGACCGCTGGGTGACCAGGTATCCATCGTGTCCGATGTCCAACTCGCCAGTAGTCCAATGTCTTCCAACTGTAGGTTTCGGATAGGAAGATGTCGGAATTCCATCCGAGCTCTCAGCTCAGGTACGTGACGTGAAACCCATGCTAGAAAGTCACGGTAGGTGTACGATCGCTTTGCGACATGCCGTGCGATGAGTACGCGCTTCGAGCTTCGAGCCTGCCCACGGTTGCACCAGGCGTCCGCGAGCGTGCAGGGCAGCCTCATGAATGCAGACTTCCAGTGGTACTTCCAAGCCTTCATGCTGCACCTTTGGATCGGCATTGCTGGACGAGATCGGCAATTAGGATTTTGTAGGCGATCGTAAATACGACTCCCGGAAACTTAGCATCCGCGTCGGCAGGTCCCACTAAAGACCAGTCGCGAGTTGCTAGGCGTCGTACCATGCTGGGTGATGCTTGACGGACCGCCCATTTCGCATGGAGCGATTGCGCCGTGGTTTCTTGGACTTCCAGCAATCGTGCCGCAAGGCCTCGACCCTGATAAACAGGAGCGACAACAACGCGGTCAGGAGCGGCAATCGGACCTTCGAGATTTGGCAGGCCTCGCCCGATGTACTGTTCCGATTCAGGAATCTCTTGCAGCGAATTCGCCACGATCAGTCTGGCCGAGGCCACGATACGTGGTTCGGAGTCATTTGGCGGGCTTTTTAGGACAACCCAGTGCATCGCTTCTTCGTCCCATGCATCCCCGATTTCGGAGGAATGGAATGTATGTCCGTCGGCTGCGAGTGTGCTTCGCCAAGTATCTGCTCGAAATTTCGCGATACGGCGTAGAGACCCATGATCGCTTCCCGAGACAGACTGCAAAACAAATTCATCGAAGAGCGTCCTCATGCAGCCCTCCGATGGACTTCGCCGACCAAGGCTTCGGCTGCGAGCCGTAAGCCGTCGAACTGAGTTGCAAAGTCAATTTGGTTATCTCGCTGAATGCTCTTGCCCGTTTGGGATGAAAAATGCCAAACAGTCCCGCAGGAATTGAGCTCGACCACGTAGAGTTTTCCAGTGTTCGCATCGCGAACCATATCGATTCCGAGAAGGGGATGATCCGGTAGAGCGGCATGGGCCTGCTGGCCGAGCGCGAGAACATCCGTCTCGTCACAAAGGGTAAACCGGCTTCCCGAACCGCTCGAAGCGATGGAGAGACCGCCACCGTCATGACCTCCTTCGCCGAAACCATCATGGCTGCGAAGTTCCCGGCGTTCCCGGGACGCTTCGACCTTCCAAGCAAAGAGGACTTTTCCGAACAATGTCGTCGCTCGGTAACTCGTCGGCCACTTGCCCGTGTAAATGAATTGCTGAACGATCTTATCGTTGTTGCCTAGCTTGGCAGCTCGATCGGTTTTGGGGGGAGTCCATCGAACGCGCGAGCGGCGTTTGATTTTTACATCTGCACCCCGTGAACCCACATCCGGCTTGACCACCACGTACTTATCGAACTCACTGAGATCCGGCTGAGCATTTGGTTGCAGCAAACACCAATTCGGAATGGGGATGTCGAGGGCTTCCAGTCGGCGGTATTCTTCGCTCTTGGGAAGGAGTTTGTTTTGGCAGACCGTTCCGCGAAGAGGGCGCATGCGTCGCAATGAATCGAAGCAAACGCTGAGCGTGGGACGCAGCAAAGCCAAAGGGTGCAGTGCGGAGAGTGGAAAATCTCGCACGAGCACCGGCTCAATCTCCGGGGCCATCCGCCGAATCCAACCGGCGATGATTGGAAAGTCAGAGTCGTGCCCACGGCGTTTGCGAGCTACCAACATCAGCGTCTTGCGTTCACGCCTGTGTGCAGTGATCGACTGAGTCCCATCCATGGCGACATCTCATCGGGTTTGCTAGCTTGGTTCCATACCTGCGGGATGAGTCCAAGAAACATTTGCCGACAGGTCGTAGTGATATCGACCGATCCGAATGTGGCGGTTGAACGATTCGCGAAGAAAAATCCGATTGCATCGCCCAGGCAAATGGCGCGTTTTAGCGAAGTTGAGTGCGAGCGTTGGACGAATCTGAGTCGCAACTTTCACCGATCAATGATGGCCGCCAGCGGATTTCCCGCTGCCCGCATGCGCTCCGTTGCCTGAATGCGCACCGCTGTCGGGTGCTGCAGCCGCAGCCGCTTCGTCTGCTTCGGCCAAAACTTTGGCTTGCTCGTCGAGCGATTTGGTATTAACAAGTCGTTGCGCCCGAGATTCCGCTTCCTCGTAGACTTCTCGGAGCACAAATACTTCGACACGAGATTCGGATGCAGGCTGGTCCGAGTCTGCGGATTCACGCGGCTCTGAGCTTCCGGCTTGACTCAATCGGATACGTTGGGGTTCGATCTCGTGATCGATCAAATACTTCATGACCGAGAGTGAGCGTTGGTACGAAATCGTCCAGGCATCGAGATTGGCCTGTAGGGACTTGCCACCGCTTGAAGCCGCATGTCCTCGGATTTCGATTCGGTATTGCTTGCCGGCCAACTCGGGCAAGAGTTCGGCGAGTTCGGCGATCGCGTCGTCGTTCATGTCGGTCGAATTGACATCGAATGGCAGGATTTTTCCAATGTTGGAGCGATCCCCTTCGTCGGTCATTTTTCGGGACATGGCATCACCATCTGCGCGTTGGCGTCCCTTCGATTTGACGACTCTCCGATTGCCGTTTCCGACTTTGCTCGAAGGGATCATCGAACGGGCTTCGCTCCCGGAAAAATGTTTTCCGCCTGGATTGCGAAAGTGTTCAGCGATGGCTGTCTTGACGTCCGATTTCTGGGATGTGAGCCACATCACCATGAAGAAGGCCATCATCGCAGTCACAAAGTCCGCGTACGCTACTTTCCATGCTCCGCCACCTTTAGCCATCGATTATGCCCCGCTTGCTTCTACGGCTTTGAACATTGTTTCCAACTGCTCGGTGGACGGCCGGACATCCTGTTCCAACCCGCGACGCCCCGTCTCGATGGCCATCTTGGGCTGCATTCCGTTGAAGAAGTTTTGCAGGATGACACCAATGGTTTTGAAGTAGGCCGTTTCCGAGTGGCCAACGATTTCCATTTTCCCTACCAGAGGCGCGATGAATCCGTAGGAGGCCAAAATACCTAGAAACGTACCGACAAGTGCCGCACCCACTTTATGGCCGATCTCTTCGGGCGGACCATCGATGTGTCCCATGGTGATCACGATTCCGAGAACGGCAGCGACGATGCCAAATCCTGGGAGGGCGTCGGCCGTCTTGCTCAGTGCGCCGATCGGATGATGGTGCTCTTCATTCATGGCGTTGATTTCGATATCCATCAGGCTGCCGATGTCCTCGGGTCGAATCGAACCGTCGATGACTGGTCCGAAGGCACCTTTGATAAAATTCGTCGCATGATGGTCCGCAGCGAGCTTGGGATATTTGGAAAAGACGGCACTCTTGTGCGGGTCAGAAATGTGCGATTCGAGTGCCAACAAGCCATCGCGCCGGGCGATGCGAAATAATTCGTAGAGTGCGCTGAACATTTCCTCGTAGGCTTTGGCGTTGTAGGGAGTGCCTTTGATGGCCTGCAATATGCCTTTGCCGAGGTTCTTCAGAACGCTCGCGGGAGACATGATGATCAACGCCCCGAGAGACGCGCCGCCGATCGTCAAAATTTCCGATGGGTGAATGAGCGAATGAATGTGACCACCGGCCCACATAAATCCGCCCAAAACACATCCGGTTACAACCATGAATCCAACGATTACAACCATCGTTCAACCTCGATCTCAAAAAAGGTAAGCCCGAGCTATATAGCTCGCTAGAGACCGACGCACCGCGAATCGAGGGAAGTCGCAGTGTAAGGAACTGGAAGAATCGCGCGAAGATTCCTACTTCGCGGGTGGTAACGATTGTTCGAGACGAGGAGAAATCAGTTGCCATTGGTCACGTGACCAGCGATCCGACGCAGATGGAATGAGGGATTCCAAGGGTTCCGAGGGGCGCTCACGGACGATCGACAGCGCCCAGACCTGTTGTTCCCAAGCGATGTTTGACAAGTCATCTTCGCTTCGAGTCGAAACCGCGGTGACGACCTCGTCGGCCACTGCCTCACCCGACTCCAAGGCCGAATCCTGGATCAAAGGCTGTGGCAAGATACTCGACAGCGGGATGGCGATCTCCGCATTCCAAGCATCGCTCTGCGTGTCGAAGGCGACAAACCAGGTGGGATTCCAGCCCGGCATGTCATTGCAGCGTTCGAGTGTCTCTCCCTCGCAATCCCAAGAGAACTCGAACCAAGTCGCATAGTCACGGTCCAAATCCAATCGCATGCGCACGTGATCGAGGGCGGGGTCCAATGCATCGCGCTGCTTGGATTGGTTTGGATGTTTCTTCGAAATCTTGGGGGCGTTCTCTCCAGCGGCGTTGATGCGTTTCGGCGCGTGGCAATGCACGAATAGAAAATCGGCGTCTCGAGCCAGCCGGATCCGAGTGCCGGGTGCTTCACTGGCCCAGAAGGAGCTCAGATACAACGATTGGGCATCGTTCCACAAGGGTTCATCCGCCTGACCATCCAAGTAGGGACGATCGGTGACGAACGGAATGTTCGGTAAGGGAATCGGGTTGGCGTTGGGTTCCACTAACGCGCGTTCCTGGACATGCAACTCCGACCAACCTTGGATTTGCGGCGTGAAGGGTGGCCAGTAAAGGGATTGGCGCGAGTCCTCGAGATTCGATCCTCGCAGCAACATTCGGGTACGGTACCGCGAGGTGATTAACCAGGCCCATTGCGGGTCGTTGCGCATGGACTGCCAGCCATCAGGCCAACGTGTCAGGATACGTGTGAATGTTTCAATCCCTCGAAAGCGAGCGATGGGGGTCAGTCGATTCTGGGTTTCATACGCGGCCAACGCTATGTTGGTTTCACGCGTGGCGAAGGGTGATGTCGTATTGCCCGAGGGGGTGGCTTTGGAATCCGCCGGATCGATGCGATTGGCCTGGAGCTCGGCCAATTGATCTTGAAGCATGCGCTGGATTTCAGGACTTCCAAAAAATCCCATCAGCTCGCCGTACGCCAACTCTGCCATTGGCCCCTCCGGAGACTTTTCGAGCAGCATGTTGATGGCGGTGTTCCATCGGTGCCAATTGCCTGCTCGCCGCGACTGAATCGCTACCGACCACAGCTCATCCATCATCACATCGGGTACTACTTCCGATGCCAGCTCACGAAGCATTTCGTCCCATGCATTCTCAATGCGCAGTCCCGCTCCCCGAGTCTTGAGCAATTGCGCAACACGGGTCGGAGCACTCGCCGAAGCCATGGTGGTGGAGAGTTTGCGTCGATGGGTCACCGGCTCGATTCTCAAGGTCGCGGAATCGAGGATTAGGCCATCGAGTGGCTGGGTCATGCTCGAGCTTCGGTGGTTCATGGGTCGGTAGCTGATGCGTGACCGCGTCATCGCACCAGCGATCCCATCGTCCTCGGCTAGGTACATCGTGGTGTGCATGGCTTCACCGAGTAGCACGCCAGTAGAATTCATAAGCATCGATGGCGGCAGAACCAATCCGCCAGGCTCCGAACTTCTTGCGAGCACGCGTTGCACAGTCCAGGCGGGCATCTCCAGACCGCTGGCGGGGCTGAACAAACGGAACGAAGGTGATGCCGCCAACTGGATGGCATTCTGAGTCGCGACCGCGCTGGCCGCTTCGAGCGAGCGTTTCGATAGGATATCCTCAACTACCATAAGGTCGGGCCGCAAAGAACGGATCTCGAGCACCAAGCGTCGTACGAGTTCCGTGGTCGCTTTAGAACGGTCTTCGGTTACGGCAGGGGACAGAACGCCCGGCGCGCTTGGAAGATGATCCTCGCGGTAATAACCAAGATCGGTACTTCGAATTCCAATCCTCGGATTGCCGATGGGGAATTCATTGAGGACCCTTGCGTCTTCGAGAAACAAAGCCGATCCGACGCTCGCAATGCGTTGAGACATCTCGGGCTGATTCCTGACGGCCTGATGAAAGTGCTGGTCGTGCAGCACCACGGCACTGGCGCGGCGTTTGCCTTCGTGGGTAACATAAGCCAGGACATCCCACGGAACATTTCCTTCGGTCGAAGCGATGGCCAAACACGCGAGACGCTCGCCACTGCGATGTGATGGCCACCATGCTAGTCCCGTGTTGCGTGAGATCAGTACTGTCCCTAATCCACCGCACGCCATGAGCACATTTTCATCCCATGCTGCGATCGCAAGCAGGGGTGTGGATTGCCCCGTCGCAATTGTCTGCCAGGAAACGCCTCGATCAGCGCTATGCCATACTACCGTGCCTGGTTCGCCGATCAGCCACAGATGGTCTCCAGAACTCTCCAAGTCGCGCAGCGCAATCAACTCACGATCGAACGCATCGCCTGGAACTGAGACTGCCTTCCAATTGAGACTATCGTTCGAGAAATAGAGCTGGCCATGTTCACCTCCCATCCACCAACCGTCGGGCGTCCGACGGCAAAAACGAATCGGTCGAAATAGATCGGTTGTCAGGTTCAAAGGCTGAAAATCAAAGCCATCATCTGAGCGGTAGGCGCGGCCCCCACGATCGACGATCAACGTTGTGCCTTGCGCATCCACGGCGGCGCTGTGCAAATGGCCGCATGGGTTCGGTCGTCCGCTCCATGTCTTGCCTCCATCGGTGGTCTCGAACAAGGCCGATTGCCAATGATCCGACCAATCCCCCCAAGCGATCCAATGCCGCGGGCCTAAATTTTGAATTCCGGTTAGACGTGGCAATCCAGGAACCGACACGGCATTCCAGGTTTTGCCATCGTCTTGGGTGATCGTGATCGTTCCATGACTTCGACCACTTATTGGTTCGACAAGACCGCCGACGATTAACCCATTGCCACTAGGACGAATCGGATCCACCGGATCAAAGCCGATCGCATACCAGGCCTGATCACTTCTCGGCGCGGCAACTTGCCATGTTTTGCCACCATCCTCCGTACTGAGGATTAATCCGCGATCTCCGACTGCGAACCCGCGATCGAGGGATCGCATGACGCAGTCACGCAAGCATGCATCGGCCACACCGGGTACGCGTTCCGATGAGACCGGCGTTCGTGGCGTGGATGAGACGTCCAAACGCCGGGCATCCTGGGCTGCCGCATGTCCCGCGACCAACCAAAAGCTCACTATGGCGACGCCGACACGGGAGCAACACGCCCTCCTGCGCCGAGTCTTCGGGCCGAAGCATCGTATTGTGGGACGTAGGCCTGTGCCTGTTTTGTATGTTGTATCTCGGGAAGGCATCCCGATCCTCCCATCCATTCGGAGTTCAATCCATGAACCTAAGCGGGGCGATTGAGGACCGCACGCATCCGATGACCACATGCTCGGACCGACGACCCAACAGGTCACCGAATCGTCCCTTGGGGCAGGATAGGAAACCTAGCTCAGCGACGCCAGGGCGATGTGCTTCGCGCTTGGCGTTTCTTCAAGATGCAATCCAAATCAGCCCGCGGTGCCGGCGCTGGTTAAAAATGTCTTCCAGGATTGATAGCGAGGATCCTTGAGAGTCACTGCAATGCCCGGATTGGCGGTCGGTCGCACTGGCTCGGTCAGCAGTTTCATGCTGGCCTGGTGCGGAGTGCGGCCCCCCTTTTTGCTGTTGCAGCCCGTGCACGAGCAGACCACGTTTTCCCAAGTCGTTCGTCCGCCTTGAGAGCGGGGAACGACGTGATCCAAGCTGAGTTGGCTCATGGGTCGGGTTTGTCCACAATACTGGCACCGGTAGCCATCGCGCGCGAACAACGTTTTTCGATTGAAGCGAACGGTGGACTTAGGGATCCGATCGTAAAGCACCAATCGGACGATGCGAGGCACCTGCAAATCGCGGGTTGGGGTTTTGACATAGTCCTCACCAGGTTGCTTTTCCAGCGCCTTGAGTTCGGACAATTCGCACCAATTCTCGAAGTCATAATTGGTGTATTGGTCATCTTCGATCATGATGACCTCGGCGCAACCTCGGTACAGCAATGTCATGGCGCGTCGGACGTCGACCACGCGAATGGCCATGTAAAACCGATTCAAAACGAGCACACTGCAATCCAATGAAGTGCTCTCGCTCATTCTGTTTCCTCCTCCTAGAACCTATAGTCGTCCGGTGTTCGCTACCACTATCCAGAAGCTGAATGCTGATCCAGCTTAAACTATTTTGTGCCGCGAGTGGGTGATTTGGCAAATCTTAACAGCCCGGTAGCTAGCATTTTTTCCCGCGGTTCAACCGGGAATCGCCGCTGCCCTGGAAAGGTGCCTTGGAATTCAGTGATTGAACAGGAATTCTTTGGAGGCCATGAGGCTCCACAACAAGTCTTCGACGGCGATTCTGGGATCCAGATCGGGTTGGCTCATTTCCTTTTCCAAATCGGACAATTCCGTTTCGGTTGGAAATCTGGACAAGGCTCGCAGGTAGGCGGTTCGGATCAGCGACCGATGGTCTTCGCCACGTTCCATCCATGCATCGACGATTCCACCGGGCTCGGATAGCTTCTGGTTGAGGGTATCGCCATTGCTCAGGTTGAGGACCTGGATGATACTCGGCTCGTCGCTGCGTTCGCACTCGCAGGTGATGCGGCGTTGATTGCGACCGAAGGTCTTGAGGAAATTGCTGTCGACGCTGCTATCAAACAGTTGAATGGCTCGTGTACCTTTGGGGTAAAACTTGGTATCGCGTTTGTCTCCTCCGAGGAACGAAACTTTGGTGAAGTCACTTGGAATCTCGGTGACCGAGGTGATGGCGTCGAGGATGACTTCGGCCATCAACCGCCGAGGATAGTACCGCGAGAAGTATTTTTGATCGTCGCGGTTTCCATCGGCGACCTCGCTCGATCGCTGGTAGGTCTCGGAGTTCATGATCCTGCGCATCAGGGATTTGAGGTCGTATTTGTCAGCGATAAGTGATTCGCGGAGTTCTCGCATCAGTTCTGGATTGCTGGCGGGGTTGCTGGCTCGAAGGTCATCGACCGCATTGACAATGCCGATACCAAAAAAGGCAGCCCACACACGATTGACGATCGCGTCGGTGAAGTAAGGATTCTCGGGCGCAGTCATCCATTGGGCCAACACCACACGTCGATCTTCGGGCGAATCCTTATCGATGGGTTCTGCGTCCAGTGGCGCTGGCGGTTGTGGTTTACCGCGGAGGGGCTGGATCAAGTCGCCTCGGTCCACCACATACACGGTCCGGGCTGAATCGCCATCTCGGACTTCGCCACCCCAACCTTTGGCTCGAACGCGGGCGAACATGTTGGCCATGGCGTAGTACTGATCGTTGGTCCATTTTTCGAGCGGATGATTATGGCATTTCGCGCAGCCGATCGATAACCCTAAGAATGCCTGACAAGCGTTCTCGGTCATACCTTCGGGATCCTGATTGATCGCATAGAAATTGGTGGCACCATTTTCCAAGGCTTCTCCTCGAGCGACCAGGATCTCACGAACCAGGACGTCCCACGGTGTGTTGCGTTCGACTTGGGACCGAATCCATTGGTAGTAGGCTCGGACACCGTCGGCTCTCAGAAGATTGCTGTTGAGCATCAGCATGTCGGACCATCGATACGCCCAGTAATCCACGAACTCGGGGCTGGCCAAAAGGCCATCGATCCATTTGGCTCGTTTGTCCGGCGAAGAGTCCGCGAGGAAGGCTTCGACTTGAGCTTGGGTCGGCAATGTGCCGGTCGCGTCCAGACTCGATCGACGCAGGAACTCAGCGTCCCCAACCCGACGACTGGGCATAAGCCCTAGTAGAAACAACTGATTGGCGACATGATCATCAATGGCATTGGCGCGGCCCATGGCCGTTTGAATATCCAGCAAGCTCGGACGGTCTTGGGTGGAATCCACAAAAGGGACTCGGACGCGAGCCATCACGATACGGCTGGCAAACCAAGCCACCACGGCCCCTTGGCCAGGTCCGATAATCTTGAGTTTGCCATACTCATCGACCAGCGCGATCGATTCATCGCTCGAATTGAATTTCGCCCATCGGGTAACATCTTCGATCCTACCGTTGGAATAATGGGCCCGCACAATCAATTGCTCCTGGTCGCCTCGCGCGAGTTGCACCGCTTCTGGCAGAACCTCCAGCTTGACCAGAGTTGGATCACTCTCTCGAGGTCCTTTGGCACCGCGGGCAATCCAGTCCAACATCAGTCGATAATCCGAAGCGGACGTGGGCAATCGAACGCCACCTTTGTGCTCAATCACGCCACTAGGTTTGGATACGACCAGGGACATGCTGGGAGCGGACAACTCGACCCGACGACCTAAGTCCTGACGTGTGATGTTGAAGTGATCGGTGTCTGCGTCGTAACCACGCAGCGACAACCGGAATCCACCTTTGCCAGCGAGCGCGCCATGACACGCCCCCATATTGCATCCGCTTCGAGACAGCACAGACTGAACGTGATTTCCGAACTCCCAATCGACGGGTTCTTCGATCCCGGTGGCTACGATCCGTGCCATGGTGGATCGCTCCGCTCCTTGGCTATCTTTCCATCGCACAACCAGCCGCGTGGTTCCCGAACGCATGGCATGGATCGTAGCCCCATAACGGTCATCCTCAATCCACTTTGCCACCTCGGGAGCTTCGATAACGACTTGGATCTCGGCATCGGAGGTGGCGCCCACCGGCAACGCTGCGGAGAGTGAACCATCCGCCAAAAGGCCGCGGATACGGACGAGTTGATGCGGCTGGAATTGTGACAGCCGAATTTCCTCGGGCTCAATCCGCAGTTCCTCATGCACCGTTGGTTCTGTCGAATTCGCTATGGAGCCACAGAGCGCCATGGATCCCCAGAAAGCACACGCAAATACCCAGAAAGCACGCGCAAATGCGCCGTGAAGTAGCGACAAGCCACGAGGAGAGAAAGGCATAGAGATCGCAGGGGTTGGAAGGGAAGGATCGACTAGGACGTGATCGCCCGCAATCCATTATAAGCGACCCGAGCGGCAATAGTACCGCGCGTGTGGCTCCCTTCTTCTCCTTAGAACGTGCTCAATGCGCAGCCTACGCTGCTTTGGAGCTCGGATAGACCGACAATTCCTGGCCGGAGTTCGAATCTAGCAGCGTCGAACCATACACCTCGGCGATCCGGTCGCGCGTGCTGGACCAAGAGTAGCCCTCGGAAAAGCGTGTGGCGTTCTCAACCAGTCGAGCGCTCAAGGGAGCGTTGCTCACCAATTTTTCGATGGCCCAACTCAGCTCATGCGTTTTTTCTGGGGTTACCAAGAAGAGGCAATTGCCAAGTCGGTCCACATTTTGGAAGGCTTCGATCTTGCTGGCGATGACGGGTCGTCCGGAACTCAGCCCCCATGTGATCGCGCCCGAGCCCGAGAGTTGCGTGTCACGTCGGTACGGTGCCAGACAGACATCGGTAGCCGCAAAGTACTTGTCGGCCGTTTCGCGGTCCACCCACCCGGTGATATGCACACGATTTTGGAGGCTCTCGGGAATCGAGGCCAGCAGCCGATCGAGGAAATCGTCATCTGCCTCTGGATGCATTCCACCCACGATGAGCAAGTGATAATTTGCTGGTAGCCGCTCAAGGGCCGCGACTGCCAAATCGTGTCCTTTGTATTTTCCGACAAATCCAAAAATCGACAACAACACGTCTTCCTTGGCAAACCCTAAGTCATGCTTGGCTTCTTCCTTCGAGAGGGCAAAGGTGCGGGGTGCCAAGCAGGCGTGCGGAATGACCTGCACACTTTCTACAGGAAACCCATGTTTAACAAATGACTTGCGTGTGGCGTTGGAGTGCACGATGGCTTTGGCTTGCATCGGCCCGGCCCCAAAGAATTTTGTCACGTAGCGTCCCCAAAGCCGACGGCGACGCATGCGATCCCATTTACCCCGCAGACCAGAACGCGTCCGTGTACAGATGTCGGTGTGAAAAGTTGTCACCACCGGCTTGCCCATGCTCTGGAATCCAGCCAGCAATTCACCGTACCGCTTGACTGCAAAGCGATTGCCAATCGAGTAACCAAACAAACCATGTTCGTGTTGGATGTGGACTAAATCCACTTCGCGGGCTTGATCGAAAATCGTTTCACGCCAGCGTGTCACGTCATTGGGCAAGCAATGCTTCCAATCGGCCGAATGAAGGGCTGCGATGGAATTGTGCACTCCCGCATCGGCCAACGTCCGGACCAAATTGTCGCAGTACGTCGCAATCCCGCATGGGACTTTCCAAGAGGAAATATGAAGAATGCGTAGATTATCAAGTTTCACTTGCGTGACCCCTCCCTGAGTCTTGTTTCGCGTGATCGCGTTTCTCGTATCAACGCGAATGCGTATGCAGCCGCCTTTCCGTGACGACAGAATGAGAAGCTAACACAGCCCAGATTACTGAGTCAAGCTCGCTCTGGAAGCCGTGAATGCATGCAATTGCTAACGCCTTGCTCGCACTCAGTCCACCACGCTTGACTGAGTACGAGTAAAATAGGGCGCACAAACAAAGCACTGGAACGCGTTGGAGTTTGCTCATGTTTCGATCGATTCACCGAAGAAATTGGCTGGCACCTGCAGGCTGGCGAACGCTTTTGACTTGCTTGATCGCCATCACCTTCTCGGAGACTGGCACGGGAGACGAACCGAAATACCTAACGATCGCGCCCGCTCCGCCCGGCACGCTCCGCATCGCAACGTTCAACGTTGCCTTGAATCGCAAGGCCGAGGGTGAACTGTCGGCGAACTTGAAGTCCGGGGACGACCAAGCCGCCAAGATCGCGACGATCGTCCAGTGCGTTCGTCCGGATATTCTGCTGGTCAACGAACTCGACTACGACGGAACGACGGCTGAGCTGTTTTTGAAGGGCTATCTCAGCAAACACCAACCCGGAGCACCTGAGGGTAGCCATGGCACATGGAAGTATTGGTACACAGGCCCCGTCAATACCGGAGTCGATTCCGAGTTGGACCTCAATCGCAACGGGCGTTTTCACGAGAGCGACGATGCGTGGGGATACGGCGCGTTCCCGGGCCAGTATGGCATGGCTATTTACAGCAAATATCCGATCGATATAGGTTCGGTTCGCACCTTTCAAAATTTTCTGTGGAGTCGGATGCCGGGCGCTCTGCGTCCCAAAGAAGTCGATCCCGCGACTGGCGGCGATCTGTTCTATCATTCCGATGCAATTTGGGGAGCGTTGCGGTTGAGTTCCAAGTCGCACTCAATCGTGCCCATTTCGGTCGACGGAAAAATTTTGAACTTGTTAGCTTCGCATCCAACACCGCCCGTCTTCGACGGACCAGAAGATCGCAATGGCCGTCGCAACCACGACGAGATCCGCCTGCTGCACGATCTGATTTCCACCACGAGCGACGCCGACTATTTGGTCGACGATCAAGGGCGATCGGGACCGCTTTCGGCCGACGCGCACTTCGTCATTCTGGGAGACCTCAATGCCGATCCCAGCGATGGAGATGGGATTCATGCGTCCATCAAGCAGTTGCTAGCGCATCCACGAGTCGCCCGTTCGCCGGCACCCTCAAGTCGCGGCGCGACGGCTGCGGCCCACGAATCGGGGGGGGCCAACGCCAAACATCGTGGCGATCCAAAACATGACACAGGCGACTTTAATGACAAAAGTCCCGGGAATCTGCGCATCGACTACGTCCTTCCGTCGGCTAACTGCTCAGTGGTGGCTGGTGGAGTGTATTGGCCCGATGCCGAGGAATCGAAAGCCTCGAGCGAACTGGTTCAGGCCTCAGACCATCGGTTGGTCTGGGTGGACATTGAGCTACACTAGTCGACCGTCAGCCTCAACTGGCGATGCCTTGATTTCAAATCATTTTTGTCGGAGATCCACGATGACTCGCACCAAGAAGACTTGGAGAACGAGCCCCCGCGTTCACGGTAGTTACGCCCTATGTTGTTTTTTTAGCCTCACTTTCTTCGTCGGGATGGGAACCGTACCGGTTATGTCTCAAGAGCCTGAGGTCGCAGCGACCCAAGTCATCGATTTGGCGGATCCGTACGGATGGTTGGAAGATGTGACGGGAGAGGAAGCATTGGACTGGGTTCGAGCCCGCAATGCCAAGGCCCAGGCGAGGATCGAAGAGGATCCTCGCTTCGAGGCCTTGCGAAGCGACCTGCTGGAAATCCTCGATTCGAGCGCCCGCATCCCGAACGTCTCCAAGCGTGGCGAGTTCTATTACAACTTCTGGCGAGACAAGACCAACGAGCGCGGTCTGTGGCGTCGTACAACGCTTGAGGAATACAAAAAGGACGAACCCCAATGGGAGATCCTGCTCGACCTGGACGCGTTGGGAAAGGCCGAAGACGAAAATTGGGTTTGGAAGGGAGCGTCGCTGTTGCGTCCCGACTACTCACGGGCACTGGTCTCTCTTTCGCGCGGTGGGGCGGACGCCGACGTGACCCGCGAATTTGATTTGGTAACCAAGGAATTCGTCAAAGACGGTTTCCAACGCCCAGAGGCCAAGGGCGGCATGTCCTGGATCGATATCGATCATGTCTTTATCTCCACCGATTTCGGAACGGGCACGATGACCGAATCCGGTTACCCTCGGATCGCAAAGATTTGGACACGCGGCACTCCGATGGAATCCGCGAAAATCGTCTACGAAGGAACGAGCACCGACATGTCCGTCTCGGCTGTGCACGATGACTCACCGAGCTTCGAACGCAATTTCGTCAGCCGAAACCTCGCCTTCTACAACGATGAACTGTACTTTCTGAAAGGCGATGCGGAGCTCGTCAAGATCGATGTCCCCAACACGGCCAACAAATCGGTGAACCGCGAGTGGATGGCCGTCGAGTTGCGTGAACCGTGGACCGTTGGCTCAAAAACTTACAACGCGGGCGCACTACTGGTCATCGGTTTCGATGCATTCATGCAAGGGGACCGCAACTTTAGCGTGGCCTTCGAACCCACCGATTCAACCGCCCTATCAAGCTTTGGGTTTACCAAAGATTACCTGCTGCTCAATGTGCTCGAAGACGTCAAGAATCGCATTTATGTCTTGAACTGGTCACGCAAGGGCTGGGTTCAGCAGCCCCTCCAGGGCGCTCCAGCCTTTGGCACGATCAACATCAGCGCCGTCGATTCGGATGAATCGAACGAATACTTCATGACGTCGACCGATTACCTCAATCCCACCACGCTATCGATGGGAACGATTGGCAAAGACCCTGAGGTTCTCAAGCGATTGCCGCACTTCTTCGATTCCAAAGGATTGGCGATCAGCCAGCATTTCGCAGTCAGCGAAGACGGCACGCGCGTTCCTTACTTCATGGTTGGTCCCAAGGACATCAAGCTAACTGCCGACCATCCTACGTTGCTCTATGGATACGGCGGCTTCGAAATCTCGTTGCAGCCTAGCTACAACGCAAGTGTCGGTCGCGCTTGGTTGACGCAAGGTGGCGTGTATGTGGTCGCGAACATCCGCGGCGGTGGTGAGTACGGTCCGCGTTGGCACCAAGCCGCGTTGAAGGCCAATCGACTGAAGGCTTACCAAGATTTTGCTGCGGTTGCACAAGACCTCTACAACCGTAAGATCACGCGCAAGGAACAACTCGGTATCCAAGGTGGATCCAATGGCGGATTGTTGGTAGGCAATATGGTCACGCTCTACCCGGATCTATTCAAAGCTGCGGTGTGCCAGGTCCCGTTGCTAGACATGCAGCGTTACAACAAGCTCTTGGCGGGCGCCTCATGGATGGCCGAATACGGCAATCCCGATGTTCCCGAAGATTGGAAATTCATCCAATCCTTCTCGCCCTATCAAAACGTACGTGAAGGGGTTCAGTACCCGAATGTACTATTCACGACCTCGACTCGCGATGACCGCGTGCATCCAGGACATGCCCGCAAGATGATGGCCAAGATGGAAGCACAAGGCCATCCGGTTTGGTACTACGAGAATATTGAGGGAGGACACGGAGGCGCGGCCAACAACCGTCAATCGGCGTTTATGCAAGCCTTGGCGTATACATTCCTGAAACAGGAACTTTTTCCAAAGTAAACGCACGCGAAGGTTCGGTAAGAATGCGTTTTCATTAGTTACACGCAGTCGCTAGTCGCGTGAGGGAAGCCTGTCCATACGAGGGTTCCCGAAGCAACTAGCAACTGCACCCCGGGGCATCCCACCCTTTGAGACTTCTGGCGAGACGTAGAATGATTCCTGAAGTGGAACAAACCAGTTGGATGATCGCGGCGTACTGGATCTTGATGTTTCCTGTCGCCGTATTGGTGGTGTTACGCGTGACCAATTTCTGGGCAGATGACGGGGAGGGTACTGTGTTGGAAGCAGTACGGGCAGTCTTTCTGATGGGTCTGGCAGTATTTCTGGCCTATGACCTTTCGGGATATCTCTTTGCCCGACTGACGCAAATGCCTCAATTGGGATTCGTCTTTCCCGAAGGTTATACTTACTGGAACTGGATTCAAGAGTCACTCAGTCTGAAACGGCAAGTTCTCGGGTTCGTCCCGACGATTCGTTACTTGCCAGTGCTTTTCGCCGTGACGGCTGGTGGTACGGTTCTGATGTGGTTGTGGGAAATGCCCTTCCGTCAAGCAGTTCTGGCTTTCATCTGCCAGATTATCCTGACAGTCTTTGCAATGGCTATGCTGTCGCTCGTCTTTAGTTTCTTCGTTGGGGTGAGGGAAGGTGCTACGGCAACACAGCGGCGCGACCAAAACACAGAGGATCGTGTATTTGGAAAAAATGATGCCAGTAGCGCTCTTAGTGGATTGCCCGAAATGCAAGACCGCGCTCGTGAGATTGGGCTACAAAAAAGCTCACTTCTTAATTGGGCGTGGGAACAATGGCAAACGGTCAATCGTCTCTTTGAACCGATGTATGCATTGTCCCGACCCGTCACTCGCTATTTGCCGCTCCCTGTTCGAGATTTTCTTCATGGGGGAGGTTGGTTGATTGCAGGGCCCGCCCTGGCGATATTCGGTTGGTACATTTGGCGAGTCCGCCAGCAACGCTATCGAAACAGGAGTTCGGACCCTATACAAAGTTGATTGTTGTCACTTGAGAAGTTATCACAGCCCACCGTTCTCGTTTTCTTCCAGCGCCGAGGCTGGTGAAGCGAGTCTCGGAGAGACTCGCCTACGGGCCTCAACCCAAACGTTTTGGGGTTGGGAACTCGAGGACAAATTTGGTACCGCGGCCCATTTCGCTCTGGACGATGATACGTCCGCCGTGGGCTTCGATGATTTTGCGCGTGGTCGGTAGACCTAAACCTGAGCCTTGCGATTTTGTCGAATAAAAGGGCTCGAACATCCGCATGGCGGTGGTTTCGTCCATCCCACATCCGGTATCGATCATGTCGATCGCGACCCCGGTGGGCGTGGTGTAGGTTTGCACGATCAATTCGCCGCCATCGGGCATTGCCTCCATGGCATTCTTGACCAAGTTGATGAGTGCGGCTTGGAGGGCGCTGCTATTGAGCCATATGTTGGGGAGGTTTTGATCCAGGAACCGTTCCAAGCGCACGTTTGTTTTGTCCGCCTGGGCTTGGAACAAGTTAAGCACGACGGTGATTTGATCGTTGAGTGACGCGATCGACATTTCCATATCCTGCATTCGCGCGAAGCGCAGAAAGTCGTGCAGGAGATTTTCCATGCGATGGCATTGCTGCCGCACCATGTCCACTTTGGCCATGGCTCGCCGCTTCCCCGGCCATTGGCTTTCGTCGAGCTCTTCGCACAGCAGATCGGCGTTCATGTGGATCACCGACAACGGATTCTTGATCTCATGGGCCAACGAACCGGCGAGTTCGGCCAGTTCGTTGTACTGCCTGCGGATCCTTTCTAAGTCCTCTTGGCGATCAAGCTCTTCGGAATGCATGTTCATGAGGACAGTAGTTCCGCAAAGCTTCGAACCAAGCAGCCCGTCGCCCCAGCATCGCACCAAGGTCGTCCCGAGTCGGAATAGGCCGGCCCGGCGATGTCGATATGTGTCCAAGGACAGTTGTCCACGAACTCTTCTAGGAACTTGGCGGCCGTGATGGCACCGCCGTACCGCCCCTCACCCACATTCTTGATGTCTGCGACCTTGCCGGCGATTTGCTCAGTGAAATACGAGAACATCGGCAACGGCCACGTGTACTCACCGCACCGATCGGACATGTGTTGAATCTCGCTCTGCCACTCGGGTGCGTTGGTCATCAAACCTGCGATATCGTTCCCCAAGGCGACCACACAGGCGCCGGTTAATGTCGCGAAGTCGACAATCTTGGATGGTTTTTGATCGAGGGCGACGTTCAAGCAGTCGGCCAGCACCAATCGGCCTTCCGCATCCGTGTTATGAATCTCGATAGTTTTTCCGCTGCGAGCGGTCAACACGTCTCCTAACTTGAACGCATCGCCCGAGATCAAATTTTCGACTAGCCCAACGACCCCTACCACATTCCGTTTGGGTTTGAGGTGCGCGATGGCTTGCATGATACCGAGAACCGTGGCCGCTCCGGCCATGTCCGCCTTCATGCTCAACATCCCATCGGTGGGCTTGATCGAGTACCCGCCGCTATCGAACGTGACTCCTTTACCGACCAGAGCAATAGGTGCTTGGTTGACCTCAGCACCTTGGTAGCGGAGGATCGCTAACCGCGGCTCTCGGACCGATCCGCGGGCGACACCGAGCAATGCGCCACAGCGTTCGCGTTGCAATCGTTCGAGGTCCCAGATCTCGATGGACAACCCGCAAGCAGACGCTACCTGCCGGGCTTCGTCCATGAACGACTCGGGGTACATGTAATTGGGCGGAAGATTGATCAATCGACGCGTCAGATTGATGGAGTCGCCGATGGCTCGCCCGCTTTGCAGATTCGATTCACTCATCCCCACCCATTGCAAACTCGCTGGGGCGAAAAGGGATCTTTCCTTCCGAAACAAGTCTTGTCCGACGCAGCCCGCCATGGCTCCCGAAATGGCACCGCGCTGCTCGATATCGGTGCCTCCGAAACCCACCAAGCGCACGATGCGACGCTCGCGGGTCATCGTGGCCTTCAGGGCGGCTGCGGCGGCTCGAAAAGGAGTTGAGGTAGGGGCCGATCCCCTGGTTCCTAATCCAACGAGCACAAGGAGCGGTGACTTCAATTGCGGAGGTGCATGCAGCAGTGTCACCTTGCCAGGTTTGAGCGATGCCTCGCCACTCTTGAGAATTCCGGAGATCCACCCTCCGGTGGCTTGATCCAGGAGCTGAACCTCCGGACGTTCGAGCCCCGCTTCGTCGATGGCCACGACGAGCGCATCGCACGGTGACGCAAACCAATTGTCGGAATAGGATTCGATCTTCATCGGAGGATACTCGAGTTGTCGTCGGAGGGTAGGCGGAACGGGAGAGGGAAAAGGTTTCGGTGAGCTGGGCTGGACCCGTGCGATCATTCGATCTCACAACGTGGTGATCGTCAAGAAAGCTTCACGTGCCGCTGGGTTAGCGATGCATTGACCGTCTGGATATATAGCTGCCCGGAACGGGTCCATGGTGAGACGAGGTTGTAATAAAGGATATACCAAATGGCTGCCAAACCGTCTCGAAGACCGATCTTCTTTCCTTCGTCGTACGTGCGGCCATAGTAGGAGATGGGAACTTCGTAAGTACGTGCTCGCGTCTTGCATATCATGGCGGTGATCTCCACCTCCATCCCAAAGCCTTGGCTCGTCAACTTCAGAGGCGCGATCACGTCGCGCCGAAATGCCTTGTAGCAGGTTTCGATGTCGGACATGTTGCGATTGGTCAGGAAATTACTGAGCAGCGTCAAGAATTTGTTGGCGATGTAGTGGTAGAAATACAGGACGCGCGAGGCCCGTTTTACGAGGAATCGACTTCCATAAACCACATCCGCCACGTCCTCTTGGATCGGTGCGATGACATCCGGGATTTCGCGTGGATCGTATTCCAAGTCCGCGTCCTGCACGATCAAAATGTCACCCGTCGAAGCGGCGATGGCCCTGGCAATTGCAGCCGTCTTGCCCATGTTCCGTTCCTGTGCCAGGAAACGAATGTTGGCGTGTTGGACGGCGAACTGAGCTGCGATTTCAGCCGTGCCATCGGTCGAGCCATCGTCGACGATCACGATTTCCAATGACTCCATGTTCAAGGCCTGCAACTTGGTCAATACCGCCCCAATGGTCGCTTGCTCATTGTAGGCGGGGATAAGAACCGACACTTTCATAACCGATGCTTTCTTAACGATGGCCGAGCCATTGGACCACTAAACCAACAGCCCTCGGCAGTCCACTGGAAGCTCCAAGATTTCGTTCTCGTTCCAGAGGAAGAATGTGTTCTGCAAGTTAACGCTGACGCAGATGTGATTGGGAACGATCCAAACGCGATCGCCGACCTTGGGCGGCCTCGGCCGTTCGCCATCGGTCTCCTCCGGGTCGGCAAAGGTGATTTCGCCATGTTCTTCGCTCAAGCGTGAAATCTTGGCTCCAGGAAACTCGATCACGTGCCCAAATCCGGAATCTGGTTCGACACAGTTGCGGTCGCTGGAAAGCGTTTTGCTCCCCGCGTCGATAATGAACTTGTTGGCGGAAGGGACACTGACGACTGTGGCCAGAATCCGGGCGGCGCAGTCGTCCAAGCTAGCCACGCCAAGCCGAACTTCATTCATGTCGTTGTAAACATACGTTCCCGGACGGATTTCGGTCAGAAAAGGATTGCGATGGGAGTGCAGAGCCGTCGGCGTCGAACCTCCGGAAACGGTTTCCACAGGGATGCTTCGTCGCTCGAGTTCCACAAGCACGGTGTGAAAAGCCTCCGCATAGCGTTGCCAATTCCCCGCATCGGACTCGGGAAGCAAATGGCCTGGGAAACACATAAGGCCTCGAAAACGCAGATGTGATTTTTGTCCAATCGCTTCGCACAGGGCGACCGCATGATCGGCATCTAGGACACCGGTACGAAAGAAGCCGACTTCCAAATCCACCACGAGATCGACCGTCGAGCCTGCTCGGCGGCATGCATCATGCACCTGTTCGATGGCTTCCAAGGAATCGACCCCAATGGCCAATCGCGTCCGCTGGGCGAGCTCTGCCAGGATCGACAAGCGACGTTGACCGACGGCGGGATAGGCGATGAAAATGTCCGGTGTCACCTCGCTCATGACCACTGCTTCTCCGGCTTTGGCCACCGTCAGCCCGCATGCACCCGATGCCATTTGCGCCCCGGCGACGCGTTTCGATTTATGGGTCTTGGTGTGTGGCCGAAGCTGCAATTCATGCGAATCGCAATAGGTTTGCAATCGATCGATGTTGCGTTGCATAACGGGTTGATGGACCACCAACGATGGAGTTGGATGATCTTCTGGCAGACATGGCCAGGCGATTGAATGGTCTAAACTGCAAGGAGAAGTTAACATGAAGGAGTGGGTTGCTAGGGGGGAAGGCGGTGTTTCCGCCGGGATCGTTTGAACCCGCTGGTTGTTGTTTTGGCTCAAAAACCTAGTGTGTACAATGGATCGGATGCAGACCAGTCCTCTTGCCGATGAAATCCATCCCGAAGGCATCGCCATGCCTGACGTGTCCTCGCATGGAATCGCTTCCCACGACGACGTCACGCAGTATCTCGCTTCGACCGATCTCGCGTCACCGAATACCGATCCCGCCATACCGGATTTAGCCATACCCGAAATCGTCGCCGCAGGCCAATCTGCACTTGAACCTGGCTACCACTGCGTTTGTGGCAGCGTGTTCTCCATCGATTTGCAACACGGAGGCAGTTGTCCAACCTGTCAACGACTGGTGAGCGCCGAAGCCATCCAGAATGCGAACACCGCGACGGTCAGCATCGACGCGATCGACGCGGTGCAGCATACACATCATTTCGAAATCGGACCGGGAGATGGCCCGTCAAACCAAGTGTTTGGTCACTTTCGATTGGATTGCCGACTCGGTGGTGGCGGCATGGGGGTCGTGTACCGTGCACTGGACATGTCCCTGCAACGCTATGTGGCCGTGAAGGTTATCCACCAACGCGATCAAGGGACCGATTCGCGGTTGCAAGCAATCCTTCGCGAAGCTGTGGCCCAGGCCCGCTTGAATCACCCCAACGTCGTGACGATCTATTATGTCGGACGTCAAGACGACGAACCGTTTCTGGCCATGGAACTCCTTCCCGGACCCACCTTGTCCGAGCGTCTCGTCTCGGAGGGTTCCATCCCGTACCACGAAGCCATTCAGGTGGGCATTCAGGTCGTGTCAGCGCTTCAGCATGCTGCATCGTTCGACATCGTGCACGCAGACATCAAACCCGCGAACTTGATCGGCACCGGGGATGGACGCATCAAGTTATCGGATTTTGGTTTGTCGCGAGTTCCGAGCAGTCAGGATCGCGATGAATCGATCTCTGGAACCCCCGCCTATGTCGCTCCGGAGCTCATCGATGACGGTCGCGTGAGTATCCAATCCGATATGTATGCACTCGGGGTTTCACTTTTCGAATTGGTATTCGGTCGTGTCCCCTTCAAGTTGGTCGGCACGAACGTTCGCGAACGCCTGGAAACGCACAAGACCGCGGAAATCGATTTTCCGACTCCATGGCCTAGCCGCGTGCCGCGTGAGTTCCGTCCACTCATCGAACGCCTCATGGCCAAGAATCCGAGCGATCGCTTTCCGGACTACAACGCGCTGCTGAAGGAACTCCAAGGTATCGAGCCCGTCAGCACAACACCCGCTGGCTACGCGCCGCGCGCCATGGCTTATTTGGTCGATCAAACCATGTTGCTGTTGTGTTTTTCGCCGTTCGCAGCGGCCATCTACGCCATCAATGGCATGGATGCGGCAGGCACTCGCAGCATCAATCTGTTGACGCCGATCGTCGCCTTCGCTTCGCTAATGGTTCCGGCTATTTACTTGCTAGCGATTTACCGTGGCTGGTCGTCCTTCGGTCGCTATCTCTTCCAGCTCCGGATCGTCGAAGAGCATGGACTGGTGCCCCGGCGCGAGCAACTCGTACCACGCGAAGTACTTAGGAACGCCTTCGCATGGTGTATTCCGCTGGCTGTGTACATCTCCTTGCAATCCGAGGCGACCGCCCGAGTGATCGAGTTCGCTTTGATCGCGTTTCTTTCGATCAATACCATTACGCTGCTCCTGCTCCGTGGCCGCAAGGCATTGCATGATTACTTGTGCCACTCCCAAGTGGTGCTCGAAGTCAACAAGAAGTAAGATCCGTTTCAATTCACCGCGGTCCGACCTGCCCTCTGTCCCCTGAACTTCTTATACATGCAAAGTCTCTCAGTCTCGCTGGAGCAACGCAGTTATCCAATACATATCGGTCTTCCTCAACCAAGCGAGCTGGGCTTAGCCCTGCGCTGTTTAGCACCTCCACCCTCCTCCGTCCTGATCGTTCACGATGAAAAGTTGGCTGCGTTTAGCAATCGTGTGGCTTCGGACATGGCCGAGGCGGTACCCCACGTTTCGATGGTATCGGTCGCGAGCGGCGAGGCGAGTAAATGCGTAGCACAGTTGGCACGTTTGTGGTCCTGCATGCTGGCCAACAAGATCGATCGCAAAGGAGTGATCGTGGCCATCGGAGGAGGGGTCATCGGTGACCTCGCGGGCTTTGCGTCTGCGACCTGGAACCGAGGGGTGCGCTTTGTGCAAATCCCGACAACTTTATTGGCGATGGTCGATAGCAGTGTGGGTGGAAAGACGGGCATCAACTTGCCTGAGGCCAAGAATGTCATTGGTGCGTTCTGGCAACCGAGCTTGGTCTGGATGGATCTTGCAGCCCTGGAAACACTTCCCTCTCGCGAGTTTCAAAGTGGTTTGGCGGAAGTTCTAAAATATGGCGTCATCATGGACGATGATTTCTTTGAATATCTGGAATCGCACGCCGATCGAATTTTGGCCCGCGACCCAGAATCGTTGACTGCGATCGTTCGACGATCTTGTGAATTGAAGGCGGAGGTCGTGGCCGATGACGAACGTGAAACCACGGGTCGTCGCGCGATTCTCAACTATGGTCATACGTTCGGGCATGCGATCGAAGCGTTGACCGAGTACGGTGCGCTGCTGCACGGCGAAGCTATCGCCATCGGCATGACCATGGCCGGGCAGTTGGCGGTAGACCTTGGCCGCTGGAGCACCCAGGATCTGCAACGTCAAACGCTGCTGCTACACCGGTTCGCATTACCGACACAGCTCCCGGCATCCTTCGCTTCGGACATGACGCCGCAATCCTTCCTCTCGGCCATGATGCTCGACAAGAAGACCGAATACGGACGGCTGAATCTCATCCTGCCCGCACGGCTCGGACAGGTGGAAATCGTCGGTGATGCACCCGCCGTAGCGATCGAAGGCGTATTGTGTTCAGCCATCGAATCGTCAAAACGATGAATGTTCGCTCAGCCAAAAATCGATCGGATGGGTTGACCACTGGAGATCGGTAACGGTCGCCCTTGGGTGTCGAACACTTCGGCTTGAGGATCGATTCCCAGTGCCCAGAAAAGTGTCGCGGCGATATCCTCGGGCCCTACCGGATCCACAGCGGGGTATGCACCCTTGGCATCGCTCTGACCAAATATGCTACCACCTCGGATGCCGCCGCCCGCCATCATGACGGTGTAGCAGTCCGGCCAATGGCCACGACCCTTGCCATCGCGATCGCCAATCTGTGGACTGCGCCCAAATTCTCCCATCCATAGAACTAACGTATCGTCCAATAGTCCGCGTGATTCCAAGTCATGGATCAATGTGGGGACCGTTTGATCGGTGGTCGGTAGCAATCGTTCGCGCAGATCTTTGAAATTCTCTTGGTGTGTGTCCCAACCTTGACTCCCGTTTCCACCGATATTTTGTGAGAAGTATACCGTGACACAACGCACACCTGCTTCTACCAATCGGCGGGCCAATAAGCAAGATTGGCCATACGTGTTGCGACCGTAAGCGTCTCGCAGGGCGGAGTCTTCGCGTCCCAATTCGAGCGCATCGCGCAGGCCGGTGGATGACAGAATTTGCAGCGCCTGGTCCTGGAGCGCGTCGAGCCCACGGGCTTCCGTACTGGTTTCAATCAACCGCTGTTGTTCATCGATCATCCGCACGAGATCGCGTCGACGCTCCAACCGCTGCAGGTCAATGTCGCTCGGGAGTTGCAGTTCCGGCAACGAGAAGTCCGCAGCGTTGGGGTCGCCTTGAAAGAAGTAGGGGTCGCACTGCTTGCCGAGGAAGCTTGCGTTCTGACCGGGCGAGATAGCGCCATCGCTCAGGATGTACGGATAGGACACGAACGGAGGAACGCCCGGAAGCCGCTCCGTGAACTTGGCCACCGACGCACCGTAGGCGGGGTACAACTCCAAAGTATCCCTGAGTCGAATGTCATCGGTCGGCGGTCGCTTGCCAGTCAACGAGTAATAGCATGCCGGGTTATGGTTCTTCATGTCGTGATGCACCGAACGGATCTGCGCCCATCGATCTAGCTGCGCCCCCCATCGCGGTAGGTGTTCACAGATCGGAGAACCGGGAACGGCCGATGCGATCGGCTGGAACTCACCGCGAATTCCATCGGGAGCTTTGGGTTTCATGTCGAAGGTATCGATGTGACTCGGCCCTCCGTATTGATGCAAGAAAATGACACTTTTGGCCCGCGCCGCCCGAGTCGGCACCACGGCATCGGCTGCGTTCGTGCGAGGCAACAGGCGAGAAAGCGTTTGACCGCCGACGAGCCCTCCGAGCCCCATCAACCCGGTTCGCAGGGCGCAGCGACGCGTCAACATCATCCGATCGAATTCCGAACAGCTAAAGCTCATTGCATTTCTCCATGGGGTCCGGAACTTACTTCCATTCCCATTTTTATTCCGATTTCAACTGCTATCCCAAATTCCATTCCCATATCAATCGACGGCCTCGTCGAGCTCAACGCATCAAAGCGAATTCTTTGCTGTTGATGAGCGCCCACAGAACATCCTGCATGCCGTCTCGTGGTGAGGGTGCCTCCTCGAGCAACGCCACCGATGCCTGCAATTCAGACGCATGCGGTGGCCGGCACAACGTCGTCAGAAACAAGCTGCGGATCATGCCTTCCGATTCCATCTGCGATGAAAGCAGTCCATCGATTCGATTGCCACGAGCTGTCAGTCGTTCGCGTACTTCCTTGCCATTGACCAAGGCCAAAGATTGGGCCAGCGAGACGGCGTTGGTGCGTTCACATTCGCAGTCCAGCAAGCGATTCGGTTTGCCAAAGGCGGTGAGAAATCCTGACTTCTTGGGAATGCCCGGCATCCGCATGGCTTGATGAACCAATATGGTTCCCTCGTCACTTTCGACTTGAAACTTGGCGGCCACGCCCGTGACGTTGCTGATCGCATCCATAAGGACTTCGGCTCCCAATCGGCGGACGGGAAAACTCGCAAAGTAGGGTACAGGATTCAATGCGTCGAGTTGGTCGCCATCGTTCATGGAACGGCGCGCAAAGGTATCGCTGGTCAAGATCAAACGTGAGAGCGTCTTGATCGAGTGATTGGAATCGCGAAATGATTGACTGAGGTACGCGAGCAATTCGGGATTGCTGGGTGGATTGGAGCTGCGGAAATCGTCCGGTGGATCGACAATGCCGCGACCGAAGTACTGGTACCAGATACGATTGGCTATGTTCGCATCGAACTGAGCGTTGTCGTGGGTCAGCCAGTTTGCGAATCGCTCGAGCACCTGCTCACCATCGACTTGATTGTCGTCGCTATTGGGATCGCGCTGAGCGCTGTTGGTCGGCTGCGACAATGGGTTGGTCGGCTGCGACAATGGGCTCGGTCCCACCATTTTGGAGCGGCCCGGATGTTTGATCTGTGGAGGCCGCTGGGCCAAAGAGATGATTTCGTCGCCCGTGATGATATGCTTGTCGAGCGCATCCTTCGGCTTGTTGTCGATCTGTTGCCGCTCGACGGTGGTGAAGTAGGCTGCCAGTCCGTAGTAATCGTCTTGTCGCCATGAGTCGAAGGGATGATTATGGCATTTCGCGCAGGCCAATCGAACCCCTAGGAATACTTGCGCAGTCGACTCCGCGGTCACGAATGGATCGCGATGCGTGCGATGAAACGAAGCGGGAGGATTGTCGTACGTGCTACCGACGCTCGAGACGAGTTCACCGACCCAGTCACGGACCGAGCGGTCCAATGCGGATTGCTGGCGCAGCCAATCGTGAAACGATGCGGCTCCACGCGAACTCATGACTTTGTCTTCGTTCCGTAGCAGATCGGACCAGCGCAGTGCCCAAGCGTAATCGAATCCCGGATCGGCCAGCAGTTCATCGACCAATCGCTCCACGCGCGTTGGCTCGTTACTTTCTACGAAGCCAATACTTTCTTCAGGGGTTGGCAATCGACCGACGGTCGCCAGGTACAAGCGTCGCACGAGTGTCCAATCGTCCACTCTCCCTGCTTGAGCGATCTGTAGTTCGCGGCAATGCGATTGGATGAAGCCGTCGATTGGATTGTTGACGGTGATCGAGGCTGTCGATTCTTCGGAGCCCGGGCCTAAGAACACGAGATGGGCTGCGGCACGGCCGGTCAGATACGTGATTCCCAAACTGACGTCCAGTGGTCGGTCGGCCACTACCAAGCCGTCGGGCGAGACACGGACGCCCGAAGGCAAACTGGGTTCGATGCGACACCATCGCGTTACATCGCGAATCGATCCATCCGTAAATTCGGCGTGCACTAAAACGCGTGCCTCCTGTTGACCATGGGCTAGCCGCAGGCTCTTTGGAAATGCATTCAGCGACACCAGTTCTGGTCCATGCGATTCCGGCGCGCCTTCCGCAATCCAGCGGCGCAACCATCGGTACTCTGGATCGTCATCGGAAAATCGTTTGCCCCCTTGATGAGGAATCGATGCAGTTGCCTTGAGCAGCAGCAGACTCGACTCGGGTTCCCAGCAATCAATTCGCCGTTGCCCGTATTCGTAAGCGAGTCGGTAGTGATCGAATAGCGGATCGTCTCCACGCAGGCTTAGGCGAAAGCCACCCTTGCCGTGCAAGTTTCCGTGGCAAGTGCCTAGATTGCAGCCGCTTCGCGTCAAGGTCGCGGCGATTTCACGCGTGTACGTGAGGGGCAGATCTACTTCGGAGACCACATGCACTTTATCCGACAATCCGGCGTACTCGACCGTCACGTCTAGCGTGCCAGGCTCAATGCCGCGTACCCAACCCTCGCTGAAATGGGCAACCGCCGGATCGAATCCTCGAATCACAAGGTTTGGATCTCGGGATACATCCATCGATTGCCCTTGCTCCGTGACGTACCAGACCGACAGGACCGCAGGATACTCGGGCGTCACCACGACTTGCGATGGCAGCACCTGCAATTTTCGCGCGGGGGTCGCAGCCGAATCCTCGGATACGGCAACTTCGGATAGGGCGATTGCCTGCATCGATCCAACGAGCAGTGTCAGGACGATCGACGAGCGAAAGAACGCGATGAGGTCCATCGATGGGAATGCCATGGGACTTTTGAGAGCTGGAGGGAGGATATAGGCGGGATACGAGGCCGGTGGTACACCGGCCGACTAGGGCTGGCCGACTAGGGCTGGCCGACTCGGGCTGCCGACTCGGGCTGGAAGGAAACCGTATTATAGCCGAAGATGCTGCTCCAACGCGCTACGAACCACCGTCCCTGCTGGCCATTCCAACCTGTTTTGCGGACCCATGAGAACCGCAAGTCTGAGACTACGATGATCGAACGAGACCGTTTTGCGGATGCGCCTGTGTCCAAGTTGATTGGTTTTCAAATCCAAGATGCGGTGCAGGACGACCGCGACTTGGGCCGTGCGGTGGTGGCATTGGAAGTCGACGAGAGGCTTCACAATCCGATGGGACGCATGCACGGTGGTATCCTCTCAGCGTTGGCCGATGCCGCGATGGGCATCGCCTTTGGTCGCACGTTGGATGCGAATCAAGATTTCTCAACCATCGATCTGCACATTCACTTCATGCGTCCAGTCCGCTGCAATCGATTGATTGCGACTGCAATCATGAAGCAACGCGGACTGCGGATCGGGTTTGTGGAATGCGAGATAGTCGACGATCGCGGCCGTTCCATCGCGAGAGCGAGCTGCAGTTGCACCTGCATCCGCGAGTAAAGGGGCGGGTGCTCAGTGGCACGGGAGAACAGCCACACGGAATAGCAACCGAGTCCGTACAGCAACCGAGACCGCCTTATCGTTCGCGGGTGGCCCTTGGACTGCGAACCAATCGGTGGTGCTTTTCGGGTCGCGTGTGCATGCCCCACGTCAAGGCGTTGTCCTGTTCATAGCGTTTGTTGAGCGTCAGTGCCGTCATCGCCTTGGCCAATTCAAACCCAAGATAGAATGCGTGCGATGAATCGACATTCTTGGATTCCGGCATGGCCATTAGTTCCCCCATCATTTGAAACGGATCTGTCCCACGGATGTGAACGCCAGCGGCCATCAGATGGATCTGGCTACCATCGACTGCAATCCGATAATTATTGTCCTTGATCTGACTGGCGAGATCCTGCAAGGACGCGGGTGTGGGATGGTTAGTATTGGGATCCCGAAGCATGACCAAGCGTTCTTCGAGATGTTTGGGCGGGATGCGATGTCGGACCGCATAACTGACCAACCTGCGTGCCAGGTCGCATTCGCGAACCGAAGTTTGGGCCCAGGGGATGACTTGGGTTGTAAGCACGCTTTGGATCTGCTGCTCTTCGCAGAATCCGAGTAGCAGTGTGTTGATGCCCGCGGAATCACAGTCGGTCAACTCGGTGATGTTGCCGATGCCCATCATGATCGGCGCATCTGGGAAGAGTTCCCGCGTCGTCAGGTACCTTCCGAGCGACTTAGCAAATCCGCAGCCGATCGGTTCCAAAATCGGGTCGAGTCGAAACGGGATCGCATGGGATAGCAGGTACTCTGCCGTCTCAAACATACTGTTTCGAAAATCATCGGGCTCGTCGGGAATCGCGACGACTTCTACCCCCCAATCGAGTGCGGCCTCGCGATTTTGACGATTGATTGAGAGAACCAAAGACGCACCAGACCGCGTGGCCGTTGCGGCTTCCCATGGATCGAACGTATCGATGGAAACACGCACGTTGAGGTCGATCAATCGTTTCACTGCGTCACCGACCGTCGACCAGCGCATGCCGGGTTCGCATCCCAGGTCGATTCGATCCGCTCCTTGATCGATCAGTCGCAACGCTTCCAGTTCGAGTGCCGAATCCTCCAACCGTGGGGCATAGTTGATTTCAGCGATGATCTCGATGGAATGCTGTCCATAATCATTCGACTTGTGTCGCTTCTTGCCGAAAAGGACAGGAAGATCACGCACATCCTTCGGTCCACAATCCACCTGGATGGAAAGCATCGCACGAATGGTTTCTAAATGCGGTGTGAGATATCCGGGCAGCATGATGCGCGTTGCAGTGTCTGGCACACGCAAATGGCGCATCAACCATGTCGGGGTCATCAAAGCCGCCACAGTGATGGGAAGTACATCGATGGTGTAGTCAAAAGAATGGGAGGTTGCCAATTGGGCGACGATCTCGCGCACTGCCGACTCGGCAAGTCGTCCCGTGACAAAGTGAATCGACTCTCGTTCGGGGTTCGACATCATCGCTCATTCGCGCTGCGAGTATTTTGGTCCAAGTAGATACGGGAAGTCAGCTTCCCTCTTGACCCGTGTTGCACTTTACTAGAACATGACGACTGCGAGAAGCACTATGAAAGAGACGCAAAGGATGCGTTGAATTCGTGGCCGGTGTTTCTCGCTTTTTTTTTTGCGCGTGCGTCCAACGATGCGTTGCATGTTTGTTCGACGGTAACCGACTACGCTGGACCATCGAAGCCAGCCCCCCATGAGTTCCATTCGAGACCGGATGGCAACAAGGCAACCATGATCGAAATCATCCTGGATGACCCTTGGTTTCTTGCGATCAACAAACCCATCGACTTGCTGACGCAGGCTCCCGATGAGATTCCGAGTCTTCAGCAGCAATTGGTTCAACAACTCGCGCCGAGCATGGACAACAAGCCCTTCATTGGGATCCCTCATCGTCTCGACCGGATGACGAGCGGAGTCTTGGTGGTGGCCCGCAACCAACGCGCCCTCCGCCGGCTTTGCGATCAGTTCGCGCAACGCACCATCGGGAAGGAATATGTTGCCTGGGTCGAGGGCAGCATCGATGCATCGGGTGATTGGAAAGACTCCATCCGAAAGGTTCCCGACGAACCGCGAGCCGAACGCGTCGACGCTGCCATGCCTGGCGCACGCGATGCGATACTCTCGTTCGAAAAATTGGCCGAGGCTTTTATCTCACCTGGGCAACATGTCAGTCTCGTTAAAATCCGACTTGAAACCGGACGCATGCATCAGATTCGGGTTCAGTTTGGATCGCGAGGACACCCCATCGTGGGGGATTGTCTCTACGGTGCGTCAGACGTTCGCTCGCCCGATGCGCCCCAGACACGCCAACCCGCGATTGCACTTCATGCGCGACGACTGGATTTTTTTCATCCCAAGACGGGTGAAAAAATGATCGCGCTGGCCAAGTTTCCAACCACGCAACCTTGGTCGCTAGCGTGCTTCCAACCAATCCTCGCGGCCGTATTCCCCAACCCATGATGGGTGAAAATTGCGCCCAATCATGCCCTATCTACGTTTCAGGAAGCGTATTCTTGTGTTTTTTGGCGAGCCGATTGGAGTGCCGTGGGAACGGCCTGCTACTTGGCTTGGCACGCCGCGTGCATACTTGGCTTGGCACGCCGCGTGCAGTAGAGTGAAGGCGCTTGGTTCGACCGGATGTTTTTGGCAGTCCTGGGCTCGGGTCGTTATTGCATGATAGGCAACAAGCATTCCATTCCATACCAATTAGTGTCAGGACGAGGAGAATCAACGATGGGTCACGCGGCTGAATTTTCGGATACAGGATTTGACGCCGATGTGCTGCAGTCCAGCCAACCGGTGCTCGTAGACTTTTGGGCCACCTGGTGCGGTCCTTGCCGACAGATCGCTCCCCTGATCGATGAACTGGCACAACAGTACGAGGGTACGGTCAAGATTGGCAAGGTTAACGTGGACGAGAATCCCGAGCTGTCCACCAAGTACGGGATCAATGCAATCCCAACACTTCTCCTTTTCAAAGACGGAGAAGTTGTGGAGCGTTTTCAGGGAGTTCCTCAGCGGACGCGACTAGAAGCTGCGTTGAACTCCGCGAGTGCTTAACGCAAAATAGAATTGCTTCGACGAGTCAACCCGCCCCAACTAAATCCAACTGTCCTATTCAAAAAGGACGGAAGGGTTCAGCGAAGCGGGTTTTTTCGTGCGCCGTGCCGAACGACTCTAGGCGAATTAATTTTTTCGCCCTTGAGCGCGTTTTTGGCATGAAATTTGTACTGTCATCCGACGAGTCACGTGTTGCGTAAGCCAATATGGCACCGCAGCCTTGTGGTGAGCCTTGCTCGCTACCTATCCTTCAAGGAGGAAGTGTCCGATCCTTTCCCCAGCCTCAATTGGAGCGAACCGAACATGAACCGATCCGTATCAAGTTGGAATCTCTTATTGCTAGGCATCGCCGCCGTGCTGCCAGTGGGTTACTGGCTGATGCCCCATTCTACTGTCGTACCGAGCAGCGTGTACGCGCAGCAAGTTGCCGAGTCGAATCAGGTTCGAGCCCAAGCCGACCCGCAAGCCTTGGCCCACGCTGATTCGCTCTCGCGAGCTTTCCGCGATGTGGCTAAGGCGGTCAAGCCGTCGGTGGTAAGTGTCAAATCGCTCGTGGACCGACCGAACAACCGTCAGAGTTTTCGCGGGCTGCCACCAGAATTTGAACAGTTCTTTGGTGATCGGTTTTCTTCACCAGCCAATCCCGAAGACGAAGATGTTGGCCCAGGTGAACGCGTTCAAGCAGGACTAGGGTCCGGAGTGATCGTGCGTCCCGATGGCTACATTCTGACGAACAACCACGTGGTTCAGAACGCCGTCGAATTGGAAGTCTATTTGAGCGATGATACGAAATACGTCGCCGAGGTTATCGGAACGGATCCACGCACCGATTTGGCGGTTCTGAAAATCAACGCCACCGGTCTGGTCGCAACTCCTATCGGTGATTCTTCCAAGGTTGAGGTTGGCGACTGGGCGATTGCCATCGGCAGCCCCTTTGGTCTGGCTCAAACCGTGACCGCAGGCATCATCAGTGCGACCAAGCGGACGGATCAAGGCATCACTCCGTACGATGACTTTATCCAAACCGACGCTGCCATCAACCCTGGCAACAGCGGTGGCCCGTTGCTCAATCTCAGAGGTGAGATCATCGGTATCAACACTGCAATCGCGTCGCGTGGCGGTGGATACAACGGCGTTTGTTTTGCTGTGCCCAGCAACACCGCAGCCCGCGTTTTGTCGGACTTGATTTCGTCAGGCAAGGTATCCCGGGGCTTTGTCGGTATCCTTCCAACCAATCTTACGCCTGCCATCGCCAAGCAATTGTCGCTGCCTGAAAATCAACGCGGTGCACTGGTTCAGCAAGTCACCAAGAGTATGCCCGCAGAGAAGGCCGGCATCCGAGTCGGTGACGTGATCGTAGAAATTGATGGCGTGACCATCAATTCCGATTCCGCCATGCGTCGCGCGATCGGTGAAACCAAGCCTGGATCGACTGTCCGCATGGGTGTCCTTCGCGATGGCAAGAGCATGGAAATTCCGGTTACCATTGCCGCCCTCGATGAAACGGCGTTGGCAAAAAGCCAACAGGACTCAATGGAAGCCATGCAGAGCCTCGGGATCGCCGTCGAGTCGGTACCCGGAGAGATTTCGCAAAGTTACGGTCTCGAGGATGGTCAGGGAGTCATGGTGGCCGGGGTCGCCCGACGCGGTCGCTTTAGCGGAATCAGCGTTGGAGACGTGATCCTGTCCGTCAATGGGGTCAAGGTCAATGATCCCGACGCGTTCGTCGAGGCAGTGGCCGATGTTCCCGAGGGTCAGGCCCTGCTGTTGGTGGTTCGTAATGCGGAGAGTGAAAAGTTGATCTCGGTACGGTAGTGCACCGTAGAGTCTAGACTGGAAACCAAATAGGATCGCGGCTTTTGCTGCGATCCTTTTTCATTTCATCATCTCATTCTGGGGCGATCCTGATAGAACGCACCATTATTCGCGCGATCTAGATCTAGATATCGATGGGCTCGTTATCGTTGTCGCCAATGTTGTCACCCGTTGCATTCGTCAAATAGGCTTGGTTCTCGTGATCCAACGTGATGGATGAGACCAAATCGGAGGTGGCGAGGAATAAGGGGCGAAGCCAGGAACTGGCCGCGAAGGGTGCCTGGATCGAAACCGTTACGGTGCCTGTTTGATCATTGAACACGGACGGGGAAACGGTCACCACAGCATTGCGAATACCAGTCGCCCCTAAGATCTGCTGGGCTCGTTCGCGGACATCGTCGGGGGACTTACCAGGAATGATCCCGATACGAGCCGCTTCATACGCGGCTTGATCCACCGAGTGCCGAGCGTACATAAATCGGGTGAACTCTATGCCGGAGAGCAGGATAAAAAAGAAGAGCCCGCCGCAAAGAGCAAACTCGACCGAATAAGCGCCTAGCCGACCATAGCTACGCGTGTTCTTACGAATCCTTTTCATCATCAAGCTGTTTGGTGTGGACGCGCGCATGATCGTTCTCAGTCCGTCAACATGTTAGGTAGGGTCGAAGCAATGGTACGAAATACGGAAGTCAACGTGGCAGCATCGGGAGCGACGTAGCATTGGCCACCGCCCGCTTGAGCGACCCGTTGCATGAGCTGTACGTCCGCTTGATCGCTAAACGCAATCGTATGAATCCGAATATTCAGACCCCTTGCGTACTGTGCCAGCACGACGGGATCGTCTCCTTGAGATAGGATCCCATCGGTTAGGAGAATGATTGACTTCGAGGACGTAATCCGCACGAGGGAAGGATCTCGGAGGGCATTGATGCCTTCTCTCAGTCCGGCCGCAATGTTGGTATTTCCAATCAGTGGCTGCGAAGCGAGATTCACCATGTGGGGGGCAATCGTGGAGTAGTCACGGGTTAGCGGTTGCTCGAGCGAGGCAACCGTCGATTCAAACACACCGAAGGTGAAATTGCTGGAGTAGGAAGCCATTCCAACCCGAGTTTCCACGGGTCCGTCATCAAGCACATCGAGAAAGACGTCAATCGCGCCTCGCAGTGCGGCCCAGCGACTGAGTGTAGGGTGTGGCAATTGAAAGTAGTTTTGAATTGCCGATTTGCCTTGCAATTCGCCTGGGTAAGTGAACTTGGTACTACCCATGTCCCAAGCCATCGAACCCGAGCGATCGACCACAAGGCAGACATCCATTTCGATCCGCGTCGCTGTCGCAAACTGGGTGGCGGCGAAATAGTTGCGGCCCATCAGATTCGGGACCATGGCCAGTGTCACCCCACCACCTGAACGACGGCTCAGGTCGGAGTTCACGCGAATGGAGTTGGTGGTTTCGTTTGGGCTGTCGATTGGGGTAGCTTGAAAAGAATACGATCCATTGTTTTGTGGAATCGATGTACCGATTTGCACGTCTGCATCCGTAACTAAGAGGGGAACTCCCGCCACGCGATGCAAGGCTGCCAATTCAATCGCTTTGGCCCGCGCTTCGGAAACCGACTGCGATTGGCCGAGCACGACCAACGCTCCCTTCGCTGCCGCGTCTGTTCCGAGTCGCTGTTCGGTGCGGACCAGTTCGATGTAGGCAATGTTCACGCACAGGCCAGCCAAGGTCACCATCATGACCAGCACGATGCAGGCAAATGGCACCAATGCACCTCGACGTGCCTTGACCTGGCGACTTCGCGACGGTTGGGCAGATGTTTTGTAACGGTTCCAAGTTCGGATTTTCGGTTGCATGTCTTTCATCTCCCAAAAAAGGGACGGCCGTGACACGGCCGTGACGAGTTACTCACGAAGCATGTACGCATTGACCGTGATCGGACCTTGATTCCGAAGCACGAAGTAAGTTGGCGAGTTTCCTGTGTGTGGCACTTCGATCTGAACGTGGATGCGTGTGCCCGTGGGTGCCGTCAAGATCTCGGTAGGGGTGATCGTAACCACGGCCCCTTGAAGTCGACGCTGTTGCAACATTTCCTGGCATCGTTCCACGACGTCGATCGAAGCTGTTCGCGACCGGACTGCTAGCCGCGCACCTTCGTACGCGACGATGACAGCGGATTGCCGCATGAACATGTATTGGCAAACCTCAATCGTTCCCAGCACCAAAATCAAGAACACTGGTAGAACCATCGCCAATTCCACGGTGGCAATACCATGGCGCAACGGCCGCCGCATTCTGCGTGCCCGTGTTGCGACAATCGATTTCACGTTCGTGGTGGTCATGATGAAATGGTTCAATTCCAAGGGGTGGTTCGATCTTTACTGGGGCAAAGTGGATTCGTTGATGAGGTTCATTGCATTCTCAAGTCCGATATCAACCACGAACAACGCATCGTTGTAATCCAAGTCACCGCCACCGATAATGTCCTCGATGCCGATCAGAACATATGGCGAATCCGGCATCACGAATGCAACGACGTGTTGGAGCCGATCAGAATTCTTGCGAGCATCATTCCACAACCATTGGATGGCTGGCTGGGGCTTGGTGAGGTAGTTCGCTTGCGTACGATACGCCTTCCACTTTCGAAAGCCATCCGAGAGCAAAAAGAAGTCGAGTTGCCAGCCATTGCCTCCATGCCCAATATCGACAAAATCGCCTTGCTTGAGCGGATCATCAACCGTCCTCGTACTGCCCGATCGGAGTGATGCGTTCGGGAAAATCAAATAAGGAGTACCCGGGGTCGGACTGCCCGCGGGCGTGAAGGTGAAGCCGAGAACATTTTGGTAGGCGGCGCCTTCGGCGAGGAAGTAAACGCGGATCGTCTCGTTGGCGCGCTGACGCAAAAAGAAACGGTCGGCGTCGAGCTTGAAGCCCGATGCGCCCGTGAACCTGACCGACTCGCTCAAGTTTCTGTTGATGATCGCATTGAATTGGGGGAGCCATTGACTGTTGAAAGTCGCAGCCCGCGAATCTGAGCTTCTGACCTGGACCTGGCCGATGATCGGAATGTCCAGGGGGAGTGGGGTCGCCTGTGGAGACGCCGGCGTCCCTGCGATCACATTGGTGCACAGGGTTATGAGACCCAAACCGATTCCGCAAAAAGTCTTTTTCATGATCTAGCCTCGCGATGTTCGACACACGACTGGTAAAGGTTGCAAGGAATGCTCCCTGTTAGAAAGCTAGGTCGGATTTGCCGGTGCGACTGGCTCAGGTCGTGCATTGGGTAAAAATTACCTGACGCGCGTCCTTACAACCGGAACCGTGTTCTGCAACCCTAGAAGTCTGCGCAAGCAGAAGCCGAAAACCCACCGCGGAAGCTTGGCAGATTTTTAACGGCCTAATGATTCAAACCGTTGTCGGCCGGATTCATTGAGAAGCCCGAAATGGGGTGCGCGTTGCTCGAGGGCGACGACCATCCAACGGCCATCGGATTCTTCCAGGGACAATTGCACCCAACGCGGAGCGCTCCGACGATAGCCTTGTTGTTCGGCTTCTACATAGGCATTGAACTGAACCACCGCCGTTCGGCCAATGCGATTGCTACTGATTTCCAAACTGTGGATGGTTTTCACCCGCGCCGAAATGAATTGAATCGAAGGCAACTGGCTTCGAGCGTCGAGCAGTTCGCCGCTCGCCTGCGGATGAATTTTGGCGATGACTTTGTCGTACTCGTTCCTTTCCAGTTCGCCCGCGGTTTCCGAAAGGAAGTGGATCACGTGCTCACGATCGGTCTTAATCCATAGACTGACGGCGACCATTACAATGCCCAGGACAACCGATCCAACAGCCAATCGGAAAGCCATGGGGTGACCCGTTTGAAGCCATGCATAGCCAGACGACGCCGCTACAACCGCCCCAATGAGTGCAATCGGCCAAGGATTCTCGAGCAGATAGACAATCATCAGGTGCCTAGCGACAAAATTGCATTGGAAAATTGCGACCACTCTTCCCGCGGCCACCAAAACTGAACCTAGGCTTGGACCATGGTCCCGAACTCGGTCCGTTGAACACCCACCTATTGTATGTTGCCGCTATGTTGGAAACAATTCGCCGATACTGGATCGGATCCCTAGTTCTCGTACTGGTCGTTTTGCACGCGAGTATCGTGGGCGTGATTCGCTACCAAGCCTCCTTGGCCAAAAAGGATGTATCCTGCGAAGTCGCGCTGGGTGAGTACCTCGCGTACCGTTCTAAGAGCGAATCGCCGATCGAAATGAATCTTCATGCGATCGTGCCCTTGAAGCATCGGATGAAGAGCCGGCAATTGATCGAGCTTAACGAGGCTCAAATTCGACAATCGCTCGAAGAGCATCTACGGCAATTCGATGGTCGACTACTGGCAGATCCCTACCTGACGGACATGAGGAGCCAATTGCTAGATATCCTCACTCAGACCCTAGGCGCGTCGTCGGTCGAGGACATCGTGGTGACCAGGATCCGAACAGTCGGAACCAACGGCGGTATCGAATTTCTAGGCAATATGCCTCGCCCCGAACCACGTAAACTCGTGGCCACTCTTCGGGAAGAGGATTCGGCGGGTGAGGGTGAAGAACTCGAAGAACACACCGGAAGCGAGGACCACGAAGCCACCGAAGCGGATGATTCGTCGGGCGAAATGGCTCATCGCGAACCAGCCCCCGCTGCCAAAGAGAAATCAGGGCACGGGAAAACTTCCGGACACCACTGATCGACGTGGATGGAATCGTACATGCCCTGGCAATTGCACGTCCTGTACGGCCTGCAAGCGTGGTAGCGATCGGCGCGATTGCAGGAAGAGAATAAGGAATTCTTTAGGACTTCACTACGAACTTCGATAAGGTCTCTCAGGACCGAAGAGACTCGACCATTCTTGGCGTAGGATTCGACAAGACGTGTCGTTTTATTGGCCCAATTGCAGCATGGACGCTGACTACTTTCCGGCGGTCTGATCGAGACCCCATTTTGATTTCCTAAAGTCAGGCGTCCATCCATGCGCACAAAATCGCTCATACTATTGATCATTGCAATCGGTTGCGGTGTCATCGCATCTGTAGCCGTCAGCCAAGTGATGCTCGACCAGAAAGAGGGAGAGCCCACGCGTACGATTGGCGTTTTGGTCACCGCCAAAGATGTCTCGCCGATGACCAAAATTGCCGCAGAACTGATTCGCACCGAACAGTGGCCTATCGATCGAGTACCCGTCGGGGCTTTGACGGACATCAAGGAGATTGAGGGCAAGTACGCCAAGCAACGGCTTTACACCGGGGAACCCATTATCGAGGCCAAGCTCTCGTCGCGTGGCAAGGACCTTGTGGTTCCCGCCGGCTATCGAATCTTCGACTTGAAAGTAGATGACTCCAACGGTGGTAGCGGTTACATCGGACCTGGCGATCGCGTCGACGTTACCGGATTCTTCGAGAAAGGAACGCGCTTCCCTAAATCGAAGAGCGTTCGCGTGATGCGAAATATGGAGGTTGCGATGGTCGATGGCGTTTCCTTCCGAGATCCAGAAGCCGCACTAAAGAAAGCGACGACGATTCAGTTGTTGGTTCAAGACCGACAGTACGAAGCCCTCGATACGGCGTGCAATCTTGGCAAGCTAAAACTGTCGCTGCGAGCCCCAGATACCGAGAGTGAAACCAATAGTCCGGATGCGATCGACGATGCCGACACTTTTCTGAAATGGCTCAAGGAGAACGAAACCAAAAAGGATCGGATCGCTTCCAGCGCGGGAGGCGTCGACTCAATGTCGATGATCAAGGGAATGTTCGATGCCCTCAAGCCGACCGCCACGGTGGAAGCCCAACGCGAGATGATGGTGCTAACGCCCGGATCGGTTTCGGTATACCGATGGGTTCAAGGGCGAAAAATGCCTGTCTTGATAACCCCCGAGGAATACTACGCATCGACACGGAACCCTTTGAGCTCGCCGGTAGATTCCGATTATCGCTTCCTTCCCGAAGCTGGGGTATCTCCGTCGACGGTAGCGATTCCTCCGGTCGCAACGCCCTTGAATGGGGAGACTCCGGGCATCGCAACCCCCGGCGCTAATGCTGGCCAATCCAACATGGTCTGGGACCCGCAAAGTGGAACCTGGCAATCTAGCGGATTTAAGCCCGTATATCCCCAGTCTCAGTAAAGGACACCGCCGAGAATTGACGATCTCGCATGGTGGATACCTCGGGCCTCATGGTCCGAGTCCCTCTCCGACTTGCCAATAGGTCACGGAAGACACGTTGGCTAGATCAGCAGTCGAACTCTCATAGCACTTCAGCGAATGAGGAATCGATTGCTTCGGTGGGTCGTGAGACTCACCGAGGGTGCATTGGTTACCAGTGAATCACAGGGAAGTGAGACTGAGATGACGTCCAGAAAACGACTTTCTCTGAACGGGAGACGGGCCGACGGCCTGCGTCCCATTGGACACCGGCTCGGTTCTCTACCCAGCCGGTCTTTCTTGCTAGCGTTTCTCTTCCTGCCTTGCTTATGTCTGGGGCTGGTTCATGCAGGCGAGGACGAAACCAGCTTGTCGCCGAAAACGCGGAAGTTGGTAACGAAGAAATTCGAACGAATCCAGCTGATCGTCAACACATCGCAGAACATCGTGTTGGACAAGGTGATCGACACCGTCCAGATCTACAACGATGCGATTGTGCACGCCAAGCCGATCAGCCGTTCTGAAATTCTGGTTTCCGCCCTGGCCACTGGGGTATCGCAAGTCGACCTCAAGACGCGGGATGACGAGGTGTACTCGCTGGAGATTGTCGTGACCGGAGACGCTCGTGAGCTCAAGGCGATTCTCAGTCAACAGTTCCCTACCGCAACACTGGACGTCATGCCTATTCAGCAGGCCATCGTGATTTCCGGCCAGGTCACTTCTGACGAACATGTGGAGCAGGTCGTCGCGATCGCAGAACAATACTATCCAACCGTAATCAATCGAATCGAAGTCATCGGCGTGCACACCATCATGCTGCACACCCAGGTCATGGAAGTTTCTCGAACGAAACTACGGGAGCTAGGGGTCGATTGGGCCGCCGGCTTTGGAAACGACTTTGTGACCCAATCGGTTAGTGGATTGGTTGCACCTGGGTCGATCGATGGATCGTTGCTCAGCACCGGCAATGAAACGATTAAATTCGGGGTGATCGATGGCAACAATCGCTTCTTCGGACTGATTCGCGCCCTCAAACAAAACAACCTGGCGAAAATCCTTGCCGATCCAACGGTGGTGGCCATCGACGGTCGGCCTGCTAGTTTCAATTCCGGTGGCGAGTTTCCGATTTTGGTACCCGCTGGTTTGGGGCAGGTCGGTGTGGAGTTCCGAGAATTCGGTACTCGCTTGGACTTTGTTGCCAAAGTGCGAGGCGACGGCCGGATTTGGTTGGAGGTTCGTCCCACCATCAGCGAAATCGATCCCGGCCGCAGTGTCACACTCAACGGAACCAGCATTCCAGGTCTGCGCAGCCGATTCGTGGAAACGGCCGTCGAGCTCAAAGCGGGAGAGACACTGGCATTGGCGGGGCTGCTTCAGATGCGCACAGAATCGGAGACCCGCGGCTTGCCATGGCTGTCAGATCTGCCGTACCTAGGGGCCCTCTTTCGAAGCAATCGTGAAGTCCAGAATGAGGTGGAACTGCTGATCATGGTGACTCCGAACTTCGCTGGCCCCATGCAACCTGAGGATGTTCCGCACGGCGGTCCTGGCTACAACAGCATTTCTCCTCTGGATAAAGAACTCTACCTGAATGGATACACGGAAGTTCCAAACGTGTGCGGACCTGACGGGTTGCCGTTGGTGGATCCCAACTGCCCACCGGCAAATGGGGCCTCCATGGAAATCATCCAGTCCGTTCCAAACCAGCCGGTACCGATGACGCTACCCGCTCCAAACACGGTTCCCGGAATCCCAGGAGCGTCCATGACTCCCATGCAAGCCCCAGGCAGCAATGGCAGTCGGTCCCAATTGGGTGCCGTGGCTTATCCGCCCATGTCCTCGCCCAGTCCCAGACTATCGTCCGATTTACGTCGTTAGTGAATTCGCCATCGGGCGATGTCCGCCCGGATCCCATCCACGGCCTCATCGCCGGGGACAAATATCCTAAGGCCATTTCAGGAATTGATTGACTTCGTATGAGTAATGTACTTCGAGTAGCCATCGTCGATCCAAACGACCAAACCCGCGACAGCCTGAAGGCAATGTTGTTGGGAATGGATATTGTCTGGCTCGATGCTGAATGTTCGCGTTACGAGTTCTTCACGGACGTCATTGCTGAATCCAAACCGGACGTGGCGATGATCTGCATGGACGGTGGACCAGATCGCGCGATCGCTTTGATGGAGCGATTGCGCACCTCTGCGCCGGAGTGCAACCTGCTGGCCGTATCGAAGAATACCGACGGTCAATTGATCCTCAAAACGATTCGTGCTGGCGCAAAAGAATTTTTAACTTTGCCGGTTGAGGTAGACGAACTCTACATCGCGCTCGAGCGGCTGTTACAGAACAAGTACTCGGGATCCGACGGACGAACGCGGGGTTGCAAACTGATCGCGATCGCAGGTGCAACAGGCGGTGTTGGGTGCACATCGATTGCAGTCAACGTCGGATGCAATTTGGCCCGCAGGCCTGAAAACACGGTGGCCCTTGTCGATCTTGATCTCGCACTCGGTGATGCCGACGTGTTTCTCGATTCGATACCCGATTACAGCTTGGTCGATGTGACCGAAAACGTCGCGAGACTGGATTTTCAACTTCTCCGAAAATCGTTGACCAAACATTCGTCGGGCTTGTACCTATTGCCGAGGCCCGTGCAGTTGCAAGATCTCGATCTGATCACCCCGGAAAACTTGCGCAAAGTTTTCGGTCTGCTGCGAGCATCGTTCTCGCATGTCGTGATCGACCTTTCCAAATCGTATAGCCAAGTCGACCTGACGGCCCTCGAACTCTGCCATGAGATCGTGCTCATGGTGCAACTCGACTTGCCGTGCCTACGGAACATGGTCCGACTCCTAATGAGCCTGCAACAAATCGAAACCATTCGCGAGAAGATCAAGGTGGTGGTCAATCGCGTCGGTCTTGAAAGTGGCCAGATCAGTCTCAAGAAAGCCAAGGAAACAATCGGTCGGGAAGTCTACTTCCAAATCCCTAACGATTATCGAACCATGGTTGAAATGCGGAACAATGGTCAGCCATTGATCGAGCAAGCACCCAAGGCGGCGATCACAAACGCTGTCCAACAGCTCACCGACTTACTGGCCGGCTCGCAGGAAACAAATCCCGCCGACGCTGATAAATCCATGGCCGACAAATCGGCAGCCGGCAACTGGCTCAACTTCTGGCCCGGCAAAAACGCGCGGACCAAAACAAAGTAGCGCGACAAGCTTCGGCCGTACAATCGACAAACCCGCTGCATGAGTTTGACGTCCAGGACCTTTGTACCGGTATTTCTTAGCATCCTCCTGGCCTGCCTGCCAATCTCGATGTACATGCCTTGCAGAACACGAGTGGAATTCAATCCCACTGATAGAAGTACGGCGGGGGATCATGGCAATCGAAATTTCCAGGGGCATTGAGTTAGGGGACACCGGTGCGTGTTCGGCACCTATTGAGGTACCATGCTCGGCTGCGTCGATGTTGGCTCAAGCATCCCTCGACCGGCTCGATCAAGCGTGCCAGTGGATTGATGAATCCATCGGGGTTGAGGCACCACCCATCGATTTGCCGTTGTCGATCATCATTCCCGTGTACAACGAACAGGCCACTGTGGCGGCCGTCCTGGATGCGGTGCGAGCACTGCCAATCGTCAAACAGATCATCGTTGTCGATGATGGCAGTACCGATGGCACTCGGTCGATTCTCGAACGCTACGCAAATTGTCCCGATGTCGAGGTATTCCTACATGTAGGCAACCAAGGCAAAGGAGCTGCCCTACAGAGTGGGTTTCGGCTCGCGATGGGGGAAGTCGTGATCGTTCAAGATGCCGATCTAGAATACAACCCTAGCGATATCCTGCGAGTGATCCAACCCATCCTCGATGGACGCAGCGACGTCGTCTACGGATCGCGATACCTCGAGAATCATGGCCAGGATTCTTCTTGGTTCCATCGCTTCGGAAATCAAGTCCTGACCCTCTTGAGCAACTGCATGACTCGCAACCGTCTCACCGACATGGAGACTTGCTACAAAGCCATTCGTCGCGATGTGTTGAAGAGCCTATCGATCCAACAGAAGCGCTTCGGGTTCGAACCGGAAATTACCGCCAAACTCGCACGACAGGGCCATCGAATCCTCGAGGTGCCCGTGAGCTACCAAAGTCGCTCATGGAAAGAAGGCAAGAAGATCGGTCTACGCGATTTGATCAACGCGCTTTGGTGCATCCTCCGCTATCGCTTCTCGTAGCGATCGCATGCTCGTCTAGACCTATATCCCGGAAGAGCAAGAACAGCGCGCACCTCGCATCATGCTGTGCTAACCCTAGGCTAGTTCCAAACGGACTATAGACCATCGATTGCGAAGGCGGCAATAATGGTGTCCATGGTCGGCTCAAAGTCGTTATCGAAACACACCAACAGCAGTCTCCGACCATCCGCTAATCGAGGTCCCCAAGTCAACCCTTCAGGCTTCTCCGGCGCGGTTGCGCCAGACATTCCGTACTCGGGATCGAGTAAATCGATTAGCAGCGTTTTCGAAATGGCCTGATGCCCTGTAGGAATTCCATCCCGCAGAGACGCAACCTCAGAAACATCGGTTGCTTGGGAGGCGTCCGCCAGGAAAATTTTCTTGATCTTCGCCTCAGAACCGATTTTGCTATCTCGTTCGATAACCAAGAAGCGTTGATTGTCGATCGCGAGTACCTCGCTAACTCCGGTGGACTCATTTTCCAGTGGATAGATCCAATCCTTGGTTACTTCTGTGCTGAGCGATCGAATCAACCATCGGGTCATGACACCCAAGCATTTGGCATTCTCAATGCGACCGTCCTGCACCAATGGTCCTTGCATCACACCTACGACCCATTTCTGATCAGGTGTGATAGCGACCCCCTCGATGCCTCGATTGGTATAGGTGCCAGTCGTCCAAGGATTTGGCCGACACTCCGAGAGCAGGTAACGCTCTGGAATTGAGATACTGCGAAGCAATTTGCCAGAGCGATCAAAAACATCGAGACTGGGTCCGTATTCATCGGAGACGACGATACGAGAATCGTCCAAGACCCGGATGCCCTCCGGATCCAAACAAGGCGCATGCCCCGATCCATCCCATGCCTTGAGCGGCGCTAAGTTGCCCGTCCAAAACTTTTGCTGCGCATCGGTCATCAGAGTGGACTGCACCAACTCCATGGCGACCCGCCCATCACTTGGTGACACGGTAATGTCCACTTCATGGAAGCGGCATGGATAGGAAGCTGCGCCATCGCCAGCACCGCGATCCGACAGAACCAAATAGCGATTCTTGATTCCGGTGTAATCGATAGCGGACAGTCCACCAAAGGCTTGGATCGGTGTACCTGTCTCGAGGGTACCGGTAAGCCCGGATCGATCGATCGTGTCCCCCGGGGCACGAACTGAGCCCAAAAAGGTCACTTGAGCCGCTGCATTTTCGGCAGCAAATCCCAACACTAAGGAACATGTCGAGAGCGCAACAAGGTTGCGATAAAAACAAATTCGATTCAAAGTATTCCTCTCAAAGCCTGGTCCAAACGAATGGTGGGTTGGTCTACGAAAAAGCGCCTGCATTGCGGCAGGCGCTTCTTTTAATAGTTTGAATCGTTCCTCTATCCGTGGCGGTCAGACGATGCGGCGCATCGCTGTCCGGCATCGATATCAATTACTGGAACTCACCGGGGATATCGCCGTAATCACGCGTGCACAACGCGACGAAGGCGGGACCCGAGATGCTTTGGGCTAGGTACTGAACGGAGCCATCGCCAAAAACGAAGTGCGCTCCGCTGGTGTGGAAGGAATAGAACTCCGAGTCGTTCGTGCAGTTCATGAAACAATTGCCGACAATGGTAGTCGCGCCCGAGCTGCTGGTATTGTTGATCAGTCCAGCCGCATTGGCTCCGTCGACACTGAAGCCGCCGTTGATGTCTGCCCACCCCCAACCATCGACAACCACGCGAAGCCCGAATGCGGCACCCGGACGTGGATTATTCACGCGTCGACCGCTGACGTAAATCGTCGGGCGGCCTGCACCTTCTCCGATGACCGCAGTGTTGGAAAGACCATCGGTGATGGCCGCCAACTTGACGCCCTCAGGACCGCGGCCCATCGCACCGAAGACCTCACGCATCCCAATGCTCGGCAAGCCGGCGGATACGAATGCAGCATTGCGAACAGCATTGACCGAACCGTAATCGGAGAAACCCCAAATCGGCATGTCGCTACGAACACCGCCAGTGATCGCTTGGTACAAATTCGATGGCGGAACTTCGCGAGGGCCAGGACTCGAAGGGCAAACCATGATTGGGATTTGCGTGGTGGTCACGGGATCATTGACGAGACTGAACCATGGCACATTGAAGTTGTATTGGGTGAACGCAGGACCCTGTTCGATCATCGGCAGGATCATGGCAGGCCAGGATTGCTGAAAATTTGGCAGATTAATTCGACTGGGTGGCAATCGCTTGTAGGCGCTCTCGTAGTTATGGAGAGCCAATCCCAATTGACGCGCGTTGCTGCTGCAACTCATCCGCCGTGCTGCTTCACGGGCCGCTTGCACTGCAGGCAACAGCAGACCAACCAAAATGCCGATGATAGCGATGACGACCAATAGCTCCACCAACGTGAAACCTACCCGAGCCGATCGTGAATTCTTCCTCTTCATAAGAGGGGGTTCCTTTTAGGAGACGGTTCGGCGTTCTAACCGCTGCCAACATATCCAGGGACGCTCGGACACCAAGTCCAAATCACGTCTCAAACTCCGCCGTAAGTTGCGAAGAGTGTAGGTCGGACCCTAGGAAACCGTATGAAGAAAGAATGAAGAAATGGCAACGGATCGGTTAAGAAGCCGTCGCATTGTTAATTTTCGGTTGGATATCCGTTAAGACACCCAGAAAAATCCTGGATTGGAGGGTCCGGGAGATCGACCATGACCAAGAGCTTTTCGTTGGTGAGGACGTGGTCGGCTTTGAAGCTACCGGAAACGATCTAGCGGTCGACGTAGACCTGCGTGCTTTCCTCCTTGATCACCGGCACGCTTCGCAACGCACTCCTGAGCGACGCTCGTATGATTTGGGTTCCTTCGCGAGCATGGCGGATACTGACCTTGAACGTCATCTGTTGTTTGGAATCCATCGACGGCAACGGTGCAAACTGAATTGTCTGCCCCTGGACTTGATACTTGGTCGGTCCGTTAACGTCTTCCAATGAAGATCCGTCCGGCATTTCGAGTGTGAGTTGGACGTCGCGGTCGGATCGGGTACCGATGTTGGTCAGATGAACGCTGTAGGTCGTAACTCCTGCAACTTCGATCGGATCATGATCGTCATCGATATCGAAGGTTAACTCGCTCTGACCTTCGACCTGAACATCCCGTTCAACGCTTTCGGCCGATAGGCCCTGGGCATCCGATGTCATTCGAAGCGTGAAGCGCCCTTCTTCAACGGGCAGCAAGGTGAACTCGGTCGTGGCTTTGGTTCCAGCCGCTAGTTCTGCCAGATTCCAGGCGATGGCATGCTGATTAGGCAGGTAGGTTCCTTCGTTGGTCGCACTCGTATAATGCAGCCCGCGTGGCAAGTACGCCACAATGTAAAGGTCGCGGGCGGCAGCGGTTCCCGTGTTTTCGATGACGGCTTCGAAGGGGGCAGGTCGTTCGAGGTGCCGAATGCGAGGTCCGACGACTTGCAGATGCAACTTCGGGGCTTTGATCTCCACGGAAAAGCTTGACGCATTCGTGGCCGCGTTTTGAGCCGTGGCGCGAACGATGTTGGTCGTCTTGCCTGGATCCACAGCTACGAGTTCGATGTCGTAACGCTGCGATTCCCCGGGGGCAAGATCGCCGACCAATAGTCCCAGCGAGCGAGCGCCTGAGGAATGGCGAAAGACGCTCGGTACGTCCTCTTCTAGCTGCACGTCGCGGGCCGTGCCGGTACCGGTGTTGCTGACTTCAATCACGAGATTCAGCGAATCACCTCCCAGAATTTCGGTCGGCGCAACCTGCTTGACCGTAAGCTTGGGGAGTGTGCTTACCGTGCGAACCGACGCTTGTGCGGCAAACTTGACACTTGCGATCGAGCCCAGTTCGCCTTCGGTCTCGGGGACCAATTCCATGCTGATCGTCGTTTCTTGACCGGCGGCTAACTCGCCCAGATTCCATACCAAACCTCGTTGGTCCACCGCATCGGCTTCTGGTACCGTGCGGATGAGCTTGGCGCCCTCAGGGATGGTATCGAGAACTTGTACATCAAAGGCGGTTGCATTGCCAACGTTGCGGACAACTGCGGTAAACGTGGCTGGAATCCCGACTTGAACTTCCGAGGGAGCTCGCTTGTGAATTTCCAAACTTGGATTTTGCGAACCATCGAATTGTCTCGCACCGGGAGCACCACTCGATCGCGCCCATGCCCCGCGCGGAACAGCGTCCGAGCGCGGAGGTGATGCCGGCAATGCAGGGGGTGCGCCGAACGTACCCGCGACGGGCAGGCTGCTCCCCGGAATCGTGGTCGGCGGCATCATGGCCGTTGGCAAAGCGGCCCGTGGCAAAGCCGGTGTTGACAACTCGGTTTGAGGGGCGCCTGGAAGTTCCGTGAGAACGGGTGGCTCGGAAACCGGGATAGGCATCGGCGCGCCCAGCGTGGCCGACGGTCGATCGGCTTGGTGCACCGGAGGGACATTCACGTCGAGCTGCCTAGGAGTGGCTATTGGACTTGATGAAGGCAAGTCCGGGGGACTCGAAAACGGCGAACTCGAAAACGGCGAACTGGATGGTTCGATGGGCGGTAACAATCGGGCCGAGGACTCACGCTCGTTCGGGCGTTTGGAAATAATGCGCGACGCATCGAAACGAGGTGGCTCGGCCAATTTCCGCGGCGCAGTCGAAGGAGATTCTTGGCCGACATCTTGGAAAACAGGCTCGTTGTACGAAGCCAAGATCGGGGACGAATCGAAGGCTTGGCGATCGGCTACGGTTTCAGTAACCCTCGCGACCTCGGTTGCAGCGTCCGCTTCGATGGAGATCGGTGAAACCAGTTGGTCCGCGTACTCGGGCTGACTGTCCACGGTCAACGAATGACCGATGCGGGCGTCGTGTTGTGCGACCGCCAATGCGAGCACCAACAACAAGCCAGCGAAGAGTGTGGCTGCGGCGATGAATACGTATCGCGACATTTCCTGTTAACCCTCGCCTCTGGAAAAAAAAGATCCAGTGCGAGGAACTAGCATATTCACCCCGGAGGTCGAAAGACCAAAACAGGGCCTCTAGGCAAATTGGCCCGCATGGATCTGGCCGGCCAACCGACGAAGATCCACCAAAGTCGCCAAAACAACCGACGCATCGATTCCGCGAATACGATTCCGCGAATACGATTCAGTGAATACGTCGTCTGAGACGTACCAAAACGTCGTTGTGCACCTCCATGCCACGCGTCGCCTCGCGAACGGTTTCCTGAGCGAGTTGCTTCAGGAAAAACGTCCCCACCTCACCCCGGAGACGAACCGTTTCCCCCGAGCGCTGGACGTCAATTCGATGAAGTTCCACGAAGGGACTTTCATGAAGCAGCCGTCGGGCCTGAGAAATCACATCCTGAAAACCAGTATCAATCATGACTTTTATTCCTAGTCATTCGTCCACCTCCAAGTTTCCATACTGAATCTATAAAACTAATGGATCGCGGTGACCATTGTCAAGCAATGGCACGCGCGTTGCGCTGCATTACCGTCAAAACTCGAACAATCGATTGAACCGTTATGCTTGCATTCATCCATCGCCTGGTCGGAAAGGCTGGTCCAGGTTTTGGAGGTGGAGGACGCACGCCCCGTCTTTCGGCGCTACAGTTGTAGGAATCGGCAGACTCGGTTTCTGCCGCGACATCCTCCCTCAGTCGCATCATCCGATGATGATGGACGGTGGCTCGCAATGCAGTCATGGCTTCCCACAGATCTTGAAACGCTCTACATGGCAGTCGAATCGGCAGCCGTATTGCTGATTCTGTCGTTGGCATGGCGTCCCTCCCGATCCGAACCGACGGAGCCCGCGGTCGCAGAATCCAACTGCGATTGGGGGCCCTCGCAAATCGTGTACGAACGTGCGATCGTCGCAACGGGCAAGTGCCTGGCGTCGGCCTATGGTCCCTTGGATACTCAAAGCCTCCAGCAAATCAACGCGAATGTGCCATTGCCATGGCGCGATCGATGGACTGGCTTGATCAATGCGACCGGAATGGATCGCGTTATCGGATCTTGGAGCGAGTTGGAAGGCGCTGCGGCGTATCCAAGCTGCTATGCACTCCTCAGCTGGACGTCGTACGATCAAACGATTTCTAATCATGGCGCGATGGTGGCTGAGCAAGCACTTCGCCAATTGGCAGATCATCTTAACCAGACACTCTCCAGTCGGGCAGTTGTCAGCCGCTACCAACCCAACCGCTTTTTGATCCTGCGATTCGCCACGGATCTCGAGGAATCGAACCAAACCTTCGACGCGTTGTTAAAACAACTGCATGCACCGGAGTTCTTCGAAGCCAGAGGAGCGGCGATCCCGCTTACGTTCGAATTTCAATTGTGGCGATGCCGCAAACGGGTCGATCCTGAAGAACTCATCGGATTGCTCGAAGACGGCGATCCCGAATCTCAGCCGCACGAGCCTATCGAGAGCCATGCCGCCGAAAGCCACGTGTCGCTCGGCCAGCCAATGGCCAATTCGAGTCTTGGTTTGTCCGAGTCGTTCGCGGACGTTGGTCTGCAGGTTGCTCCGCCGCCGGCGTTCGATTCCCTGCGCTCGCAGTTGGAAAACCCCGACGTTGAAAATGACGACGTTCGAAATGACGACGCTGAAAGCCACGATGCGGACAAGGCTGAGGTTGAAATCCTCGGGGCGGAAAGCCACGAGGAAGGCCCTGTTGCGTCGGGGGATTCAGCCACCGAAGCGGCGATGGGTACGGTTGAAGGCTACGCGAGCGCCGAGGATATTGCGACACTCTTCGCGTCGCTTCAACCCAACACCAACGCAGCAACTCCGGAAACAGGCTCATCTTCGAGGCCCCATGTCGCAGAGGACGAGTCGCCGGATCAAAAGACACGTCGCGGCGAGCCTAGTCCGCTGGAACCGGAGTTTCGCGATTCACCGGCCAAAGAACCTAGGTCGATCTATGCCGAAGGGCTCGAGGAGTCCGCGGTTGAAAACGATTTCGCGTCCCTATTCGCAACCGTGCGAGCTTCGGAAGAGGGTAGTTTTGTTCATCCTGCGGCGACGGATTGCGACGACACTTCGGGGAACGAGACGACCGCCATGGAGTCGATTCAGGTGGAACTGTCCCAATTGCAATCGGAATTGCCAACTGCCCCTCAAACCGCACCCTCCCACCCGGGTTGAGCGTCCGCAGTCCCGAATGCTGGGCTCCCCTTGCGGCTTAATTCCGTTGCGCCAACCAGGGGTGTCCAAACAGAAAGATGGTGTTTTCATCCACTTCCGGTGCGTTTCGTCCGGCGGAAAGTTGACACTTGGCGTCCCGTTGTCGTACTCTGGAGAGAGCAGGAATCTTCTTTTCTCGTCCCAATCCCAGTCGGAGATTCGTGGGAATGATCATTCATCCTCTTTCGGTTCGAGTAGCCTCGCCCCGCGCGGCCTCGATACGGGCTGCGTTTTTCGCAGCCTTGCTACCTTCTGGAATCTTCGCTTGTTCGTGGATTCCTGCAGAAACTTCGGCTCAAGATCCAGCCCCTCAATACCGTGTCTTGCCGCTGGACCCAAACACCTGCAATACGCAGCGTGCGAGGGAAAAGAATGACCAGCTCAATCCCGAGCGATTCGATGTGGCGGGCGTGAAACGCTACTACCGCGAATGCCTCTTCGCGCGACTGACGCAAGAAAACGCAGTCGCCATGAACGAAGCCCGTGAAGAGCTGAATAACGACATCGAGCTGGTGGAACGCCGGGCACGCAACGACCCACGCATGCTCGAAGAATACAACCGGATGGTGGCAGAGCAACTGACCGACATCATTGCGGGCAAGGATCAGGAAGGACGAATGTGCCATCCTTCGGCCCGCGTCATCGCGGCGGTCACGGCCGGACGACTCAATCGCCAGTCGGCCTCGAGCTCTGGCGGAGGATTGCCCGATCCTGAGGGAACAAAGATTCTTATTCGGATCTACACCCCCACCGAAAACGACGGCATGATCGCGGCCACGCTGACTCAATTGCGGCGCCATTGGTTGTGGCCCGGTATGGACGCGAAAACCATGGAGTTAGCCCGCAAGCGATTTATTTCCAACACGGAAACCTTTTTAGCCGCTCAGAAGCCTGCGCAACGCGGCCCAGAGGAAGACGCCTATCTGAAGGAGTTGATGATTGAAAATTTGGCCATCATCGCCTCCAGCGATACCGAGTCCGCCAAGTTGGCACAGCCGCTCCTCCTAAGTTTGATCACCCCCACCATCCAAAAGCAAAAATCCGAGTCGGAGTGGCTCGTGGAGATGTCGGTCTGGAGCTACGGCCAATTGATCAAACCCGAAGTCAAGCCGGAAGACCTTCGTGAATTGGAAATGGGTACGATCAAATTTCTACAAGCTTCCCTGAAGAGCTGGAACCAACGCTGCGCCCAGACGTCCGAAGCAGCACCGACGGGTGGATACCCTGGTGGCGGCGGACCTGGTGGACCTGGGGCTGGCGGTCGACCCGGCGGTGGCGGATTGGCAGGGGGTGCGGGCGCCGAAGGCGGAGATGAAGGTGGCAAGTCCGGGGGACCGGGAGGGGGAGCCGCCCCACGTCCCAAGAATCCGTACGACGAGCAACCCAAAGAAGTCCAAAACGCACGTCGCATTTTGCAGCAACGTCTCGAGAAGATCCACTACGCCTTGAACGGCTACGGCAAAGCCAACAGCGCCCCGGCCAGCAAAGGCCTTATCGTAGCCGTCGCAGATGATCGCAAGCAAAATCTCGCAACGGTGATTCTGAAAATCGAAGCCCTGCAAAAGGCGCTCAACGATGACAAGATCAGCAGCCTGCCGACCTTGTCCACCACCACCCGCCGTCCCATTTACGAAATCCAGCAAGCTTGCTTGGCTGTCGTCGGTGATGACGGAACCACCGATCTCGAACCCGCACCGCCCGAAGAAACAACGGAGTCGGCGGCAGGGGGTGACATCGGGGATTTCGGCAAGTAGCCAGACGCGGGATAACGCATGTCCGTTCCGATCGACCCTAGTCAACCGAATCCCGGTTCATCGGTTGCCTACCACGAAGACGCGGAACGGACTGAGATTCGGCAGCAATCTGTATTCTCCCCGGAGTCGCCTGCCATCCATGCGACGTCACCTGCTGAGTCGGCGGCCGAGCTGGTCGGTCAGAATCTCGATCACTATCGGATCGAATCCCTGGTCGGCATCGGTGGCATGGGAGCGGTATTCCGCGGCCGCGACTTGCGACTCGATCGCGTGGTGGCGATCAAGGTCGTACCGATGGCGCATCGGCGGGCCGATGCCATGCGCCGCTTTCGCATGGAGGCTCAGAGCGCTGCCAAATTGGATCATCCCAACATCGCACGTGTGCATTACGTGGGTGAGACGGATCGTTGGAGCTACATCGTCTTCGAGTTCATCGAAGGCACCAACCTTCGACAACTCGTTCTCGAACGAGGCATCCTCTCGGTGGACGATGCAACGCATTACGCTTGCCAAGTCGCCGAAGCCCTCCAACATGCCCATGAACGCGGCGTAGTCCACCGCGACATCAAGCCCTCGAATATCCTGATTGGAAAGGATGGCAAGGCGAAGATTGTCGACATGGGACTCGCCCGGACCACCGAACTCGATCGTTCGACAGGGGACCTAACGGCCAGCGGCGTCACTCTCGGCACCTTCGACTACATCTCCCCCGAGCAAGCCCATGACCCGCGCGATGCGGATGTCCGCAGCGATATCTACTCACTCGGTTGCACCACGTATTTTTTACTCACGGGTCAGCCACCGTTCCCGGACGGTACCGCGTTGCAAAAATTGCTCATGCATGGCACGAAGATGCCGGAGGATCCGCGCTGCTTCCGAAGCGATCTGTCCGACGCCTTGATCGCCATCCTGCGCAAGATGATGGCCAAAAAACCGCGGGATCGCTACCAAGAACCCATCGATTTGGTCAACGACCTCCGCACCTTGGCAACCGTGGATTCGTTGGCTTGGCGAGACTCCATCCAAGAAGAACAAAACGCTCACCTCACGTCGCAACGCAGCTGGTGGGAATCAAGCTTGCCGACATTGCTCTGCACACTCGCCATCGCCATGGTCACCCTCTGGCTCTACAACGCCAATCAACTCCGCGCTGTGTACGTGATCCCGAGGATCGAAATCGCGGAACTTCAACCCGATGATGGGGCCACAACCTCAGCACTTCAAGCCGAGGTTGCCCGCGAACCCGCTGGCAACTCGACGCGAACATCCGAACCTTCACCTCCGACCAACCCACCGCTGGCCACCGTCTCCAAACCCTCAGGTACAGCGACCTCAGGTGCGACCTCAGGTGCAGCGTCAAGTGCAGCGATCCGTCCCGTCGTCGTTAAGGCACTCGTGGTATTGGGGGACAGTCCACTCCCAATCGAACTCGCTCGAGATTCGTTCGAAGGGGTCCGAACCTTAGACGACGCTATCGTGCGTTGGAACGCCAGTGAAACCATCGAGAGCGTCGTGCTGGCCGTACCCAGTGTATCGATCACGCGCCCCATGGATTGGATCCGATCCAAAAACCGCACGGTGCTTCGGATCGCTTCGGCCCCCAACATGCGTTGCCGCATATCCATCGATGAGCCTGCACTGCGTTCTGTGCCCAGCTCCGCCAAAGGCTGGTTGAATCTCGACGGGTTGCAATGCTCGATCGAAAGCGTCGATATCGAGTGGCAATCGACGTTGGCAGATGGATACCCATCGGCATGTGTCTCAATTCAAGCCGGAGCCCGGCTGTCGGTTACCGACACGACCGTGTCGGTGCAATCCGACGCCAGCAAACGCTTGCCAACTTGGGTCCGGTTCCAAGGTCCGACCACCGTTGTAGCAACAACAATTGCCACCACAGCCACGGCAGCATTGCCCACGGCGGCCTCCGGCTTGGACATGGACCGTTGCAGCCTACGCGGTCAGTGCGATGTGGTGCAAATCGAATCCAACGACCGAATCGATGTCCGACTCCAAGACTGCTGGACAGCGGTCTCGGGTTCGATGTTCGATGTCGAGGGAGCGAAAACAATCAATCGATCACCCGGGTTCCGAAGCGAGCTGAACCACGTCACCTCCATCACACTCAGCCCATGGACGCGGATCCGAATGGGGAACGTCAATCCGTATCCAGTGGCGTTCGTGCGTCTGGCCAACGAATCCCTTTTTTCCGGTGCTAGCACGTTGGTGGAATGGGATGCATCGAACGTCAGCGACTGGAACTTCACCGCCCAAGCCAAGCGGGTCGATGATCTCGGGCGTTGGATCGACCTGCGAGGCCTCGATAATCTTTACGATGTGCCGTCGATCGCGAAGCTGGTCCAGGTAATTATGTCGATGTCGAGCGAAGAAGTTTCCATCGATAGCGACTCCAACCTGCTGCGCAATGAACGCGGAATGGAGTTGCTGGCGGCTTGGCAGTCGGCCCCCCGGTTGGAAACTGCCTCGATGCACACGCAAACGCCGCGTCCGTCGCAGTGGCTTCATTCCGGACTGCAACCTGGCTGTCGCATCGATTTGCTTCCGCCGTTTCCAATCTCGACGGTCGCGGCCAAGGCGGCATCGGCCGACGAACGGCTCTGAATTGGCACCGCGAGAGGTCTCCGATCGAAGTTTTCTTGAAAATTTGATGACAATGGCTAGGCATCTCCGCCTGCGCAGCGTTCGTTTTCCGCCTAATCGACATAGGGAATCGGATCCAGTACCATCGTGGACGTAGGTATGCCTTTCCCCAGTGTCATCGATTTCTTACGTCGCTATCTCGATTCCAAGGTGTGATTGACCATGTCGGGTTTTTTGGTAGGAATTCTTGCGGTCGGGGTCATTCTCGTCCTCTTCTTGATGTACGCCGTCGGCTTGTACAACAATCTGGTCGCGTTGAAGAATCGTTTTCAGAATGCGTTCGCACAGATCGATGTGCAACTCAAGCGGCGGTATGACTTGATTCCCAATCTGGTTGAAACCGCCAAAGGTTACATGGCCCACGAAAAGGAAACGCTTGATGCCGTGATCCGGGCTCGCAACAGCGCCATGTCGGCCGGCCAACAGGCGGCTGCCAATCCTGGCGAAGCCAACGCCATGAAGAACTTGTCCACCTCGGAGGTCGCGCTGGCCGGATCGCTCAATCGCTTCATCGGTTTGGCCGAAGCCTATCCCGATCTTAAGGCCAACCAAAACATGCTGGCGCTCCAGGAAGAATTGACGAGCACCGAGAACAAGATTTCGTTTTCTCGCCAGGCCTTCAATGATGCAGTCATGAACTACAACACCTCCTGTGAAACCTTCCCAGGAAACATTGTCGCCGGATTCGGAAACTTCCAACGCGCGGCCCTGTTCGAACTCAGCGAACCAACTCAGCGAGAACCCGTGCAGGTCAAATTCTGATCGCTTGGCCGAAGCCATCACAGCCTCGGCTTCCGGGAATGAGTTTTTAACGGGCATCTACTTCGAAGGACGAGCGTGGACTTCTTTTCCCATCAAGATCGAGCTCGCCGCAACACGTGGTGGTTAGTGATCTACTTTGCGATCACGGTCGTCACCATCATTGTTGCGGTGTACTTTGCTGCCGCAGGCATTCTTTACTTCGCGACGCGAGACTCCGAAGTCCCCTTCGAGATCCTGGCCTGGAATCCACAGCTTTGGATCACCGTTGTGCCTGCCGTGATGATCGTCATCGCGGGTGGTTCACTCTACAAAACCATGCAATTGGCCGGTGACGGACATCGCGTCGCCGTCGAATTGGGCGGCGTCAAGATTCAGCCCAACACACGCTCGATCGATGAACGCGTGCTGCTCAATGTGGTCGAAGAGATGGCGCTCGCTTCCGGCACTCCGGTGCCATCGGTTTACTTGCTTCCCAATGAGGAAGGCATCAACGCCTTCGCGGCGGGTACGACTCCCCAAAACGCTGTTATCGGGGTCACTCGTGGCTGCGTAGAGACGATGTCACGCGATGAGTTGCAAGGTGTCATCGCGCATGAATTCAGCCATATCCTTAACGGGGATATGCGACTGAATCTGCGTCTGATCGGACTGCTCTACGGCATCTTGCTGTTGGCGATGTTGGGGTTCGTTCTGATTCGAATGCTCATGTACATGCCGACCAGAAGCTCGAACAAGGACGATGGCAAAGGCGCATTGGCCATCATCGCAGCCATGTTCACCCTCGGTGTGGCTTTGATCGGCATCGGCTATGTGGGGGTGTTTTTTGCAAGTCTGATTCAGTCGGCTGTCTCCAGACAACGTGAGTTTCTCGCCGACGCATCGGCCGTGCAATTCACACGGAATCCCCAAGGGATCGCAGGCGCGCTCAAGCGGATCGGTGGTTGGAAACAGAAATCGCAACTCAAGTCCGTGTATGCCAGAGAAGCTAGCCATATGTTCTTTGGCCAAGGAGTGATGTCGCTCTGGTTCGCGACCCACCCGCCGTTGAATGTTCGCATCAAGCGGATCGATCCGAGTTTCGATGGGACGATGCCACCCACCTCTGTGCGACAGCACAAGGAATCTGAAATCGTCGATCCGCAAACGCTCCAGAAGCAACGCAAGGAATTTTTGAGCGCGCATGTCGCAGCCTTGGCCGGCGTCGATCACTTTGAAAGCCAACCCGACGATGCGGTTACCCACATCGGGCACCCGGACGAAGAACATATTGAACACGCGCACCAGCTAGTCGAAGGGATTCCATCGCAAATCGTTGACGAAGTGCACGATCCACTCGGTGCCGTGACCGTTGTTTATGCATTGCTGATGTCCCCCGAATCCAGCCCTAGTCGCGACCAGCAGTGGAAGCAAATCGATCGCTTCGCGAGCCCGGCGATGACGGCTCAAGTCAAACGTTTGGTGGGGAAAACCGACGCCCTGGAGCCCGAGCAGAAATTGCCGCTGGCCTGCATGGCGCTTCCGGCGCTCCAGCAACTCTCCGATCCCCAACTGGGCACGTTCCGCACCACGGTTGCACAATTGATCGCAGCCGATGAGCGATGGACGATTTTCGAATACGCCCTGCATCGGTTTATCGAACGCCGCATCGTTCGCTCGCAACCGACTGCCTCCGGGCCAAAGCCCAACCCAATGCAGATCGTGTCCTCGTTTGCAGATGTGTTGGCAACACTCGCCCATCTGGGAGGCAATACCCAGGCCGAATCGGCGTATCACGCGGGTTGGCAATCTTGGAAAAATGGTCCGAGCGAGCTGCCGATGCTGGACAAAGACGCGTGCACACTCAAACGACTCGATCGCTCGCTCGACGTGCTGCATTGGGCTAGCAACGCATGGAAACGCGCCATGATCAACGCGTTTTCGGAATGCATTGCCTACGATCGACGTTCGACGATTAACGAGATCGAACTGTTGCGAGTCATCTCCGATGCGCTCGGTTGCCCCATGCCACCTGTATTGGCCAATGCTCCCATCGCTGCCAACTAGACTTGCCCAGGCCGCTCTTCACTACACAACCTTGATCGCCTGGTCCTTCTGGATAGGTGGCTTCAGCTTCTATTTTGGAGTGGTTATCCGAGTCGGTGGCCGAGTCTTTGGAGATTCGAGCCAAGGCTTCGTGACGCAAGGCGTTACCTGGTGGCTAAACATCATCGCGGTCATCGCCCTTTCGCTTTTTAGCATCCACATCGCCATCCATCGACGAATTTTCCTAGGCTTGACCTGGATCATCATGGTGATCGCTCAAGGCGTTTTGTTTGTGCTGCATGCGCAACTCGATCATCGGATCGATGCTGCTACACAATCGATTCGCGACCCCGAGCGATTCGCGACCCTGCATGAATGGTACGAATTCACCTCCGCCATTCAGTGGCTCGCCGCCATGTTTTTTCTCGCCGCTTTCATGTGGGTGAGTCGCTATGGCTCATTCGTAAGGCCACTGATTGGCCGTCCACAAGCCGCCATCGACGAATAGGGTTTGGCCAGTGACAAATGAGGATTGAGCCGAGCAGAGGTACAGGACCGTATCGGCCACATCGTCCGCGTTGCCGCAGCGACGCAGCGGGGTGATCGAGCCCCAGGTTTTGGCGTATTCGGGGTTTTCGCTGCGCGTGCGATCGTTTTCGATGGCGCCGGGCGCGACGCAGTTGACACGAATCCCCATCGGACCCAATTCGACAGCCGCACATCGCGTCAGCATTTCAATTCCGCCTTTGCTCGCGCAGTAATCCGAAAGCTTGGGAAACGGAATGCGATTGGCACCCGAACCAATGTTGACGATCGCTCCTCGGCCTTGTGCGACCATCATTCGACCGGCACGCTGGGTACAAAGAAAGGTTCCCTTGAGATTCGTGCGGAGCGTGCGATCCCAATCCTTTTCCTCCAGGTCCAATAAAGAGGCCCAGGTCTGAACGCCCGCGTTGTTGACCAAAACGGACAGAGCATCGGTGTGTCGAGCGACCTCCGCGAACATCGCATCGACGTCTTCGGCGTTGCCCACGTCGGCCTCCAACGCCAACCCAGCTTGACCCGCCTCACGCACCCCCTCCAGCGTCCGACCAGCACCTGCCGGATCGCCAAAGTGGTTGACAAATACCGAATAGCCAGCCCCGGCCATTCGGATGGCCACCCGCTGGCCGATTCCGGAGCTGGCGCCCGTTACCAAAGCCCAGCCCTTGTTCTGATCTATTTTCATGGAAATCGTTGTGAAAGTTGATGAAAGGTGTTTGTTGGGCGGAAACTTGGTGCGATATACTGAACTCATTCGGCGGCGGGTTGATCAACCACCCAAAATACCCACCGCCCGTATTTTCCTCATCCTCGTCGCCGGAGTGTACCCATGGACCAACCCATGCGGGATTTTACCGATTTGCTGCTCGCTCGGGGCATTGTGGCCCTCGACCAGCTCAATGAAGCCAAGTCCATGGCCAAAAAAGAGGACAAGCAGGTTGGGAACTGTTTGATCAGCCTCGGTTACGCCACGGGTGAAGAAGTCACACAGACATTGGCGGAGTTCTATCGGTTCGAATACGTCGACTTGACCAACATACGAATTCCAGACCACGTCATCCAATTGGTCCCGGAATCGGTGGCTCGCGAAAATCGGATCATCCCGGTTTCTGACGAGAACGAGACGATCAAGGTCTTGGTGGCCGACCCCTTCGACATCGAAACGATTGAAAAACTACGGTTCATTTTGAATCGCAAGGTGGACACGGCACTCGCGCCGATGGAACACATCCAGGAAGCCATCAACCGCTACTACGGTCAGGTCGAAGGCGAATCGGCTGACTCGATGTTGCAGGAGTTCACCGACACCCAAATCGACTTTACCGAAACCGAGGAAGACAAAGTCGGGGAAGACGAAGGCTTCGACGACGACTCGGCACCGGTGGTTAAATTAGTACAGCTAATGATTCAAGAAGCGGTCCAGCTGCGGGCTTCCGACATCCATGTCGAGCCATTTGAGGACCGGGTACGGATCCGCTACCGGATCGACGGTGTGCTGGTGGAGCGGGACAGCCCCCCCCGGCGATTGCTGGGAGCCATTCTGTCACGCATCAAGATCTTGGCCAAGATGGACATCGCCGAACGCCGGCGACCTCAGGACGGTCGGATCAAAATCACGGTCGGCGAAAAGGAACTCGATCTGCGGGTATCGGTCATTCCCACCAACCATGGCCAGTCCTGCGTTATGCGGCTGTTGGACAAAGACAACATCCGGGTCGGGGTCAAGCAGCTCGGTCTGGGGGATCGGGACTTCAAACTCTTCTCGAGTCTTATTAAGCGACCTAATGGTATCTTTTTGGTCACCGGCCCGACCGGTTCCGGCAAGACGACCACTCTGTACGCTGCTCTTAATGCTCTCAATCGCCCGGATCGGAAAATCATCACGGCTGAGGACCCGGTGGAATACTATCTGCCAGGCATCAACCAAGTCGAGGTGCGGCACAACATCGGACTCGACTTTGCCCGCATCATCCGGGCCATGCTTCGCCAAGCACCCAACATTATCTTGGTCGGCGAAATGCGGGATACCGAGACGGCTCAGATGGGGATTCAGGCCAGTCTAACTGGACACTTGGTATTCAGTACACTACATACGAACGATGCGCCCAGTGCCGTGACCCGGATGACGGACATGGGGGTTCCTTCCTACATGGTTGCTAGTTCGGTCATCGCGGTCTTGGCCCAGCGACTGGTGCGGAAGATTTGCACACGTTGCAAGTACTCGCTGGCCCTGACTGACAGCGTGCTCGACGATGCAGGGCTACCGAAGGAGATCCTGTCGGTGGCCAAGTTCGCCAAGGGCAAAGGTTGTCCATACTGCCAAAAGAAGGGCTACCGCGGTCGGCTGGGGATTTACGAGCTGATGCTGATCAACGGCAAAATTCGGGAGATGATGTTCGGCTCTCGATCGTCTGCAGACCTGCGGACGGAAGCGATCCGGGGGGGCATGACGACCTTGTACAGTGACGGCTTGCGGAAGGTCATTAATGGCATTTCCACACTCGACGAGGTCCTGCGGTCGGCGAAGAAAACCGAACAGGAATACATCGCCATCCAGCGCGTCGTCGACGAATTCCTGGGGGTCGAAGGCGCGGGTGGAGTGAAGGTTCCGCAACCGGCGAAGGTCCAGCCGATGAAGAAAGCCCCCTAGTTTACCGCAACCGTAAAATCGAAAAGGCCAGCAGAATCTGGCCGACTCCTTCCACTTCCTCAAGCGTTTGACAAGCGACCCATATGGCCACAGTTCTGATCGACAAGCTGCTGCAAGCAGCGATAAAGCAAGGTGCAAGCGACATCCATATCGTGGTTGGACAGCCTCCTGTGTTTCGGCTGCACGGCCGAATGCGGAAGCTGGAGACCAAGGTTCTGGAGCCCGACGACACGGTGCAACTCATGAAAAGCATCGCTCCCGAGCGTTGCCAACGGGAATTGCAGGAGGTGGGCAGCGCCGACTTCGGATTCGCGTTTGGCGATCTGGCCCGGTTCCGCGTGTCGATCTTCAAGCAACGCGGCTTCATTTCGATGGTGTTGCGTCAGATCCCCAACGACAAGCTGACGCCCGAGCAATTGGGACTGCCCGAGTCGGTGGTCAAGATGGTGTTGCGACCGCGAGGTTTGGTTTTGGTAACCGGTCCGACCGGGTCTGGCAAAAGCACCACATTGGCCAGTCTGATCGACTTCCTCAACATCAATCACGACCACCACATCATCACCATCGAGGATCCGATCGAGTTCTATCACGACCACAAAAAATCGACCATCAACCAACGCGAGGTAGGGGTCGACGTACCGAGTTTTTCCGAAGCCATCCGCCGTGCATTGCGGCAGGATCCCGACTGCATTCTGGTGGGTGAAATGCGCGATTTGGAAACGATTTCAGCCGCCATTAGCGCCGCCGAAACCGGTCACATCGTCTTCGGCACATTGCACACCAACAGCGCTCAAGGCACGGTCAATCGCCTCATCGATGCATTTCCCGGAAACCTGCAGGATCAGATCCGTACGCAGCTATCGACCAGCCTCTTGGGGGTCGTCGCCCAGACCCTGGTCCCCAAGATCGGGGGCGGTCGTTGCGCGGCTTACGAGGTGCTCGTGGTAACCCCGGGCATCGCCAACCTGATCCGTGAAAACAAGACTTTCCGTATCGGCTCGGCCATCCAAACCGGAGCGAAATTCGGGATGCAACTCATGGACGATTCCTTGTTCGATCTCTGGAAGGAGGGCAAGGTCACGGTCGAAGACACGCTGGCCAAATCCCACCGACCAGACGACTTGGCCAAACGCATCGTCAATGCCCGCCGCGGCATTGAAGAAGAATCTCAGGAAGAGGACTTTGACCACGCAAGTTGATCCACCGGAATCCTTGATCCGCACGTTTCTCATCGCAACGCAATCCGAAGCAGAGCCCTCCAATGGCAACACGTAAAATCGGTCAGATCTTTGTCGACATGGGCTTCATCACCGATGAGCAGCTCCAGCTGCTTCTCGAAGAGCAGCAGCAGCAACCCGGCGCGCTGCTGGGCAAGCTGGCCGAAGACATGGCTTTGATCACGGACGAGCAGCTGGCCCAGGCCCTCGGCGAACAGATGAACATGAAGGTCGTCTCGCTGGCCGAAATGCAAATCTCCAAGGAATTGCTGGACCGACTGACCGAAACCATGGCCCAACTCTACCGGGTCATCCCCATTCGGTTCGATGGCCATCGGTTGACGGTCGCCACCTGTGACCCCCAGAACTTGACCATCCAAGACGAACTGCGGACCTTCCTCGGTCTCAGCATCGAAATGGTCGTTGCAACCGAGCGTGAAATCAAAGCCGCCATCGAACGCTACTACTCCTCCGAGAGCATGAGCGTTGAAAAGATCGTGGCCGAATTGGCTGCGGACGAAGAGCTCTACGCGGCCGCCAGCAAATTCACAGGCGACAAATTCGACTTGGACGGCGCCGAGGCCTTGGCCGATAGCGCGCCGGTCCGCAAACTCCTCAACCTCGTCCTTTTGCTCGCCATCAAAGATCACGCCAGCGACATCCACTTCGAACCCTTCGAAGATGAGTTTCGGATCCGGATCAAAGCCGAAGGCGTGCTGTACGAAATGGTACCCCCGCCCCGCCACTTGGCGTTCGCGATTACGACCCGGATCAAGGTCATGGCGAACCTCGACATCGCCGAACGCCGACTGCCGCAAGACGGTCGGATTGAACTCATGGTGGGTGGTCACCAAATCGACTTGCGTGTCAGCGTTTTGCCCACGATGTTCGGTGAAAGCGTGGTCATGCGGATCCTCGACCGATCGGTGGTCAACCTGTCATTGACCAAGGTCGGGATGGACGAAGTGGCCATGAACAATTTCCGCGAGATCATGAAGCGGCCCAACGGCATCGTGCTGGTGACCGGCCCGACCGGGTCCGGCAAAACCACCACGCTCTATTCCGCCTTGTCCGAACTCAACGAGATCTCGGAAAAGCTGATCACGACGGAGGATCCGGTCGAGTACGACATCGATGGGATCGTGCAGATCCAGATCGACCACGATATCGGTGTGACGTTCGCGTCCTGCCTCCGCGCCATCCTACGCCAGGACCCCGACATCATCCTGGTCGGAGAAATCCGGGACTTGGAAACGGCCGAGATCGCGGTTCAAGCCTCGTTGACCGGGCACTTGGTCTTCAGCACTTTGCACACCAACGACGCTCCCAGCACGATCACTCGAATGAAGGACATGGGCATCCCGACCTTCTTGATCACGGCCACCGTCGAAGCCATCTTGGCCCAGCGGCTCGTACGGCGAATCTGCACCAAGTGCCGGGAAGAAGTCGAACCGCCACTCGAGCTGCTGATGGAACTCGATGTTTCGGAAGACGTAGGCAGGACCACCAAGTTCTACCGAGGCAAAGGCTGCGACAATTGCAACAACACCGGTTACAAAGGCCGTATCGGACTCTTTGAGCTCATGGTCATGAACGACGAACTCCGCGACATGATCATGCGAAACGTCACCACCGACGAGCTGCGCGACAAGGCCGTCGAGTACGGAATGATCACGTTGCGCGACTACGGCAGGCAATTCGTGTTCGAGGGTTTGACGACCGCCGAAGAGATCGTCCGCGAAACCGTTCACGACGGTTGATCCCACTCCGCTCTGCCGACAACCCACTCCGCTCTGCCGACCACCCACTCCGCGTCAGCGAATCCATAACGGAGTTCTTAAAGTCGCCTTTCGCTCCGCGAAAGGAGCGCCGGACGCCACTTTCGAGGAGCGAAAGGCGACTCTCTGCCCAATCGCTCCCCAAATCTAAAAAATACGATCCGTGCCGAAAATTCGGAAAAAACTGGATCGCTACAACGCCGCTGCAAACAATGAAGTTGTCAGGAACCGATCGGCGACAACCCTCCCGGTAATCGGTTCTCAGAGCACAATCGTCCAAATCCATGCACGGCGCCGAGCGCCACCCAACCGAATCCAACCCACTTCCTCGCCAGGAAAACACAGCCATGCCAATCTTTCAATTCGAAGCCATGGATCGGACTGGGCAAGAGATCAAGGACGTGATCGAGGCACCAACCGAAGAGGAAGCCCAGAATACCATCCGCCAGATGGGGTACTTTGTCACCAAGCTCTCCTTGAAGAAGGGGGCGGCCAAGGTCGGTGCTAAGGGGCAAAAGAAAAAGCGCCCCTTCGCCATGGGCGGAGCCAAAACCAAACACATTTGCACCTTCACCCGCCAGCTATCGATCCTCCAGGACGCCGGTCTTCCGATTCTGCGTTCGCTGCGGATCCTCGAGAACAACATCAAGGGGGGCAAGCTGAAGAACGCCTTGATGGATATTTGCGATGAGATCGAGACCGGTTCGACGTTGTCGGAGGCCATGTCCAAAAGCCCCAAGGTCTTCAGCCGGCTGTACGTGAACATGATCAAGGCCGGTGAGGCCGGTGGTGCATTGGAAACCATTCTGCAACGCTTGGCCGAGTTCCTCGAACGCTCCGAATCGCTCAAACGAAAAGTCAAAGGGGCGATGATTTATCCCGTGGCGGTCGTGTTGGTAGCGACCGGTATTTTGGCAGGGATCATGTACTTCATCGTGCCAACGTTCAAAAAGATGTTCGATGAATTCGAACTGACGTTGCCAGCAGCCACCATCCTGCTCATGGCCATGAGCGATTACGTGGTGAACTACTGGTGGTTGATGATGCTGCTGCCGGTCGTGCTGTGGCTGATTGGCAAGCTGATTCGCAAATTCAAGCATGGTCGGATGGGATACGACATGTTCATCATCAAGGTGCCGGTCTTCGGCGGCTTGGTAGAGAAGAACATCATGGCCCGAACCACGCGTACCCTGGGCACCTTGGTCACCTCCGGCGTACCGATTTTGGAAGCCCTCAACATCACTCGGGAAACCTCGGGCAATGCGATGTTCGAGCGGATTTACGGCAAGGTCAGCGAAGCCATCCGCGAGGGGGAAACGATTTCCAAGCCGATGAAGGATAATTCCTACATGGGTTTCCATCCCTTGGCTTTGTTCTACTGGATGTGGATGGGTGCGTTTCCGGGGATCATGGTCCTGTCGGTGGCGTTAACGTCTGGCCGCGGAGCCGGAAAAAATGCCGACGGGGTCCAGAAGCAAGCCGGTGGGTCTGCCCAGTTGCTATGGATGGCGCTGATGGGGACCGGAATCGGTGCCTTGATCTGCGGCGGGATGTACGTGCTCAAGATGCGATCGCGGGTCATCGACGACTTGGTGGTCAACATGGTCGACGTCGGTGAAGAGACCGGCGAGCTCGATACGATGCTCTATAAAATTGCGGACAACTACGACGAAGAGGTCAGCGTCATGACCGAAGGCTTGACCAAGCTGATCGAGCCGCTGCTGATCGTGTTCCTCGGGGTCGCGGTCGGCTTCATTGTGATTTCCTTGTTCATGCCCCTGATCTCGTTGATCACCAGCTTGAGCAAGTAACCAATTGAACTGTGGGCGCAAGTCCCGGGTCACGCAAACTTTTCCATGGGACGTTGAGAATTCGCCGAGGCGGGCAACCGCGTTTTGACGAGCAACGAACTAAGAACCACGAACCAGCCTTTTTCCCGGAGACCTGCGATGGCCCGCAATGTTTCAAAAGCCCAGCAACGCACATGGCCCACGAGGCTGCGGCACCGCAGCGGCTTCACGTTGGTGGAGTTGTTGATCGTGATCGCGATCATCGGCATATTGGCTGGCTTGTTAGCCTGGGGCGTCAACGCCGCTCGCGTCGCGATTTTGAGGAAAGCACAAACGGCGGAGATGGCAAACCTGGCATCTGCCGTGGAGCGCTACCGTGAGAAGTATGGGGACTATCCACCGGACGGCAGTTCGTGGCCAATTATGGAAGCCCATTTGCGCAAAGCGTTCCCGAATATCCTCATTACTGAATTGAACATTCTCAATCCTGCTAACAGCGCAAACAACGCCTATGTTCGCAATGACAATGATGTACCTAGCGGGTCTTACACTCCGTCTTTTCCGCAAGGATTTCCCCGCGTATTTGATCCGGCCGAAGCACTGGTATTTTTCCTGGGCGGTTTCAGCAGTGACCCGCAACGGCCGTTGACGGGTCCCGGAGGGCCTTTCAAGGCAAATCCAGCCGTATCTGGAACACTTATCTACAATACGCAGCGAGAAAATGCGTTTTTCGAATTCAAAACAGGCCGTCTGACACTTACAGCCGATGGAGCCGCTTCGAACGATGAAGTTAGATACAACGAGGGCATCGGCAATGACCTGTTACCCGTATACATCGGGGCCGGGCCTTCGATTGAACAACGAGGCGTACCAATTGTTTATTTTGACAGTCGCACCTACATGATTACGACTCCTGCGGGGGCATACTATAATTTTTACAGTCCAGGCACTGTTGGAGATCCTGGTAACTTCAATTTCGCACGCCCGTACCTAAGTGCAGATAAAGACACAGCAACATCAAGCCTCGGTCAACTTTTTGCGAATAATCGAACATTTCAGATTATGAATGCTGGCTACGATAATATTTATGGCTCGCGAGCTGTGCCTCGAATTTCAAATCCGCTGACGAACCTAGTGCTTTTCATAGCACCTACCGGACAACCGTGCCTTCCTATGGTCGATACTCAAGATGGGAAATTGCGATTTTTCCCCGTAGCAGACGGTCTGAATAGCGCGTATGAAGCGCAGAGCAAATATCAGTTGAAAGAGTTTGTGGATAACAAATTGTTTCCTGTTGATGACAACACATCCAACTTCATCGACGGCCCCACCTTTGCAGAGTCTCCCTAGGGACGATCGTTCTCCGTTCCGATTCACTCAGGAGCACCATTTCCATGAACTCAAAACTCAACCGCAAATCGCTGGGACGTTCAGCCTTCACGCTTATCGAACTGCTCGTCACGATCAGTCTGATGGCAACCGTGGCTGCGATGTTCCTGGTAGCCTATCGCGGCGCGGCAACCGAAGCCTCCAACGTCCGGACCAGCAGCACGATTCGCAAGATCAGCGAAGTCCTGATGTCGCGGTTGCAGGAGTACGAGTATACTCCGGTTTCGTTCCTGAACCCGATCTCTGGAAACGCAAACGCAACTTTGTTTGGTGAGTCTCCCACCATTCTTCGGGATCGCGCCCGGCTTTTGGCCCTTCGAGAGATGATGTGCATTGAGATGCCAGATCATCCCGATGACATTAAGTGGACGACAGCTTGGTCCGCAATTCCATTTCCAGTAGATGCAAATGGTTATCCATCGACGAAGATACGTCCCTCTGGACTTGGTATAAATGTTGGCACGACGACCGTACCGAACATCGTTAACATACCGCCGCTACAAATTCGAATTACTTCGCGTGCAACACGAATTGTTCAGCGCCTCAGCATTCCTGGTTCGTTTCCTTTAGTCCCAATTCCCAATTGGGAAGCGAGAAATGCAAACGCGGAACTCCTCTTCTTAATTGTCGAGGATTCGTTGATCAACGGTTCGTCAGCAATAGAAGTTTTCGGCAAATCAGAGATCGGCGATACGGATGGCGATGGGCTCAATGAGTTTCTAGATGCGTTTCGTCGTCCAATCCAATGGATACGTTGGCCCTCAGGGTTCCCTGGCTCGCTTCGGTATCATCCCGACCTCATGGATCCCATGTTGCTGGACACAGCAACGGGCAACAACCGTTTCGTTGGAGACTCCTTCGATCGTATGAAATCGGATCCTGGTTTCCGTGAAACCAACGATCCGAACTTGATTGCACTGCGGCCTGGTTTGTCGACTTTCCCGCTGGTGGCATCGCCGGGCGCGGATGGAATATTTGGCTTAACGTTTGAACTGGATCCGTCGAGCATTCCCTCCAGTCCGACTAGCTATTCAATTTTTACTGGCTCGAAATCAACTGGCGATATCCGTTTCCCAACGTCTTACGACGCGTCGCTCGGCCCCGTCTTCATTGCGGACCCATGGTTTCCCCGTACGAATCCCGACTTGCGACTGGGGTCGATCCTAAACCCGGTTGCAAATCAGGATGACATTACCAACTACGACAACAACGGAGCATCGTTATGAGTCGTTTGCGATGCAGAAATAGCAGTTCATTGCGTCATGGGTTAACCCTCATCGAATTGCTAGTCGTGGTCGGTGTTGTCAGTGTGTTGGCGGCGATCGTCCTGCCATCGATCAAGTCCGTGTTGACCGATCGCAAGTCGAGCCAAGCTGCAATTGTGGTTAAGAATTTCATCGAGGCAGCGCAAGCGAGGGCGATCGGAAAAAACCGAACTGTTTCCGTTGTAGTGGAGCGACTCTCCGGTCGTACCTTCTTCAACGGCACGAACTACGTTTCGGAAACGGCGACAACCGTCATTGGACCGTCGGATACTAATTTCGTTCCATACAACGCGTGCATCCGTTTAAGTTTGGCCGAAGAACCTTTACCGGTCACGGAACAGATGCTTCCTGCACCGGTCTCCATTTTCCCTCGTAGGCCAAACGATTTCGCGGCGTCGGCGCCTGCTATTCCCAGTCCTTACGGCATTACGGAAGAACTAATCGATCCGGATCAATTATTGTATCCGGCGTTTGGTGAGGTTCGAATCTTTCGAGTAACTTCCAGCGGTGATGTATATCGCATGCTCAGCGAGTATTTGGTTGCTGGTTCAGAAATCAGTTTCGGGTCCTCCAAGCGTCGGTTCAGTATTGTTACTCCAACGAGTCCGCAGGTGCATCTTAACCATTGTAATGCGGCTGGCAATAACTCGACCATTTGGTTCGCAGTGATGAATGAACGGGGATTTGAAGGTGGGGGCGAGCGAGCCTTGGAACCCTACGATGGTGCACTCAAGTTAACCGAAGATCAATCACTACTACCTCCTCTTCCAATAGTTCCTCCTCCGATTACAGCCTTCAAAATCTATAGTCGGCCTAAACCTATCTATTCGGAAATGGTCCAACTCCCTCGCGGTATGTGCATCGATTTATCGTTGAGTGGATTTGCAAACGACATGCCGCGGAATAATAATTCGCAGCCACCCAACCAGCAACCAGTGTTCGATTCGGGGACTTCTCCCATGGATCCCCCCCTTTCCGATTATCGGTTTCGATTTGCATCAGATTGGATTGCCAATTCTACGGTACCTCTGTCTCCATCGCAGTTGCGACCTGTTTACATTACGTTTGGCCCCGATGGAACCCTGTCCCATCTGTGGGCCAATGAACGACAAAACGATCCCGGGTACGTCGGCAACCTCGCTCGGGTCGATGTCGCGCAGGATATTTTCTTGCACATCGGTAAGATTGATCAAGTAGCCTTTCCTTTTGGTTTACCCGCTCGGACGAAAGAAACGACCGATGCGATGTTGTTGGCTGGGCAACGTCAGAATCTATTAGATTCGAATTCCTATGTTATTCGGCTTTCACCCAAGTCGGGGACGATTACGGCTTCGCCAGCGGTTTCGATCGAAACACAGATCGGGATCCTAGGCTTGAACCCGACGACTTTGTCATTGGGTGATTTGGTTGAATTGAACCGGCGTGGAACTTACAGCAGCAACGTCACGGCACAGTAATGATGAAAATACTATTGATGCATAATTCCCGATGCGGAACGCGCCCTGTTAACGGCACGGCGCTACCAGCCGGTGTTCCTAGCGGCCTTACCATGCTCGAAGTCATCTTCGCCATGGTTGTCATTCTGGTCGGGATGGTCGGCGTCGGACTGATGATCCCTCTGGCAGGACGTCAAGCCGCCGATAGTTATCAAATTACCCAAGGACTGGCGGCAGGAGAAAGCGCGCTGGCAATGGTGGAAACCACCCGCGTCGTGCAACCTACGGTGGAGACCCCTTGGTGTTTGATCGATGATAGTGCGGGGGTTGGCTATTCTCTAGGTTCAATGCAGGCGGCTTACGATCAGGTCGCACTGACTTTTCCGGCCCCAAGCAATCAATTGGACGCTGCAATCGCCCAGAATGAAGTGATTGGTATCGGGTTTTGCATCGATCCGCTGTTTTGGGGATATCAACCACGTGTTGCCGGCAATCCACTGCCACCGCCATTCGTTCGAAACCGTTTTCCAGGCTTAGACGAGTTCGCTGACCCTGTGTCATTAAATTCAACCCCCAGGCGAACGCCTCGCTTGCTGCGAGGTTCGCTGTCCGATCCGCGATCACCCTCGAACTGGTTGAGTCAGCCAACGTCCGTTCGAGTGGCCACCATGGAAGGCGGCGATTTGGTTCAAGCCACTCCGACGAGCAATCGAGCTGCCAACCCCTTACGAGCTGTCTATGCATCGTCCGAAGTTGGATTGCCGTTGATGTCCAATCCAGCCACTCCCACTCCGACGTCGTGGATGATGACCGTCACTCCATCGGAGAATACACCGATCATCTCGTTGAATCTGGCGGCACAGAATTATGACGGCAGATCACTACCAGCTCCCGGCCAGCCGCCTACGGTTCTCTCCAACCGTCCGGTGAAGATCCCTCGTACATACAACGTATCGGTCGTAGTTTTCGCCAAAAGAGATGTGCGCGATTTCAACCCGACGATTAGTCCCGCTCTTCAAAACCTCCCGGTCAGTGAACGAACCGTTCGAGTTTCCGACATTTCGGCAGATGCCCTCACTTCGGGTTCCTTTACCATGACGGTCGACGCAAGTCCGCTCATCAATGCCAAGATCAAAGTTGGGGACTGGTTGATGATGTCAAGATTCACATCGCTGGAATTGCTACCAAAGCAGCAGAATCGTTTGAATGCTACGTTCGTGTCCCGGCAAGTCCATCGTTGGTACCGCGTGGTCGGAGTCAGCGGCGAGGACACATTCCCGCGATCGATTCGAGTTTCAGGCAAACCATGGAACTGGACCGATGCTGAAATCAACGATAGTCGTCAACGAAACTTGGCACTCCCGATTCTTCCACCCTCCCCGGGTGCGATCGAAACACACGCGGTCCTATTACGCGACGTGGTACACGTTTACGAGCGTCAAGTCGAATTGCGGTAAGTAGTCTTTGAATACCACTCTCCACACACACGAAATTGAGAGAGAGGATTTTGGAAAATGAATAAATTGATGCTGAACAAATCGTTGCACCAAAGCAGGCGAGGGCTGGTCTTGTTGTTGGCCTTGGGAATGCTGGCCCTGTTCTCTTTGCTAGCGGTAACCTATATCGTTGCGGCGAGCAATTCGAGGGCGGGCGCCCAGGCGATGAAGATCCGCGCCAACACATCCAATAGCACGGCCGTCGGGATGGCCGACGATATATTGCATCAAGCGTTGAGAGGCACGCGAGACCAGAAATCGGCCTTCTATCAACATGCATTGCTTGAGGATATTTACGATTCGAGGGCGATCCGAGTTCAGTTTGGAAATCGGTCTACTCCTCCCGATCCATCGTCTGCAACAATTGCTGAATTCCCTGAAGCCGCATTCAACAACAACCCGAATTGGTGCGTTAAATTGACGCCAGCTGGGCAACCTGGAATTGAAATTGTCAAGCTGTCGCTAGACCCTAGAAATCCGGATCTGTTTGCTTTGAATCCAGATCAATCCCCAACGTTTTATCGATTGAATCCGCTTGAGAATGCGTACAACGCGAGAATCCTGACAGTATTAGAGGGGCCATTGGCGGGCCACTCGTTCCGGATCCTCAAGTATGTTGGCTTTGTGCGAAGCGGTTTAGTAGCGGATAGCATGTTCGAAGACCCAAATACACCTTCAAATCCGACGTACACTCTTCCCAACGTAAATAGCTCTGAAGACCCGTTCGATTACGACTACTCGATCACAATCGACCTTTCACCGATCACTGGTTCTCTTTCAGGACGTTGGCAAAATCCTGCCACTGGACTGACAGAGAATTTTTCAGGCACCATTGGCGAATGGATCGGGCTGCCAAACAGCCCAGGCGTGAACGGTTTTGGCCTTCGAAACCTATTTTATTTTTTCAACGAAAACACACGGGGCTATCAAGGCTACCGCTGCGTGATCAACGGCGCTCCTTTTAGCAATGCGGGCATCGGCATTGAAGACGACCCAAATTCCGAGGGCTATGGCAATCTGGACAGTCGCCGCGTGATGGCGATCCCAACCGACCCGACCCGCAAGATCTCGCCAGCCCTATTGCCGAACTATGACTATTTGCAAGATCAACGGATCATGGAGGTTGCTGGCAATCAAGTGGGTGTCCCCGGAATCGGCGATCAATTTAATTATGCATTCTCTGGACCGTTGAAGTTGCGAGGTCAAAGCAACGAAGGTCATGATGTTCCCGATTGGCGCGATTTCTGGTTAGCACATCAAGATTTCAAGGGTACTCCGAATCTTCAAATAACCCCGTCGTTCCATCGTCCCGAATTAGCAGCCTACATCGCTCACTTGTTCGGTGACCCTAGTGCACTTTCGCCCAGCGATGTTCGGCAATTATTGCTGTTGCTCGACTCATCTACTGCTCGAGTACTAAGCTATGAGTTTCAAGCTGGACCGTTGAGTCTGAGCGAAAACAGTGGATTCAGGCCGTCGAGTGATTCAGTGCAGTTCAAAGGCGTTGCTGATTTGCAGGCCTACGTTAGATCATTAATCGAAGGTCCTTGGGATGTGGATAACGATCGAGACGGCATTCGAGACAGCGTTTGGATCAACCCGAATCTTCCTGAGATCCATGCGCCGGATGGAAGGATGTTAAAGCCTTTGGCGGCTATTCTCATCGAGGATCTAGATGGCCGAATCAACTTAAATCTGCATGGAGATCGGATCCAGGGCAACGCCGCCAGTTTCAATGCATTCGCGACGAACGCAGGGTATTTCCGAAGTGAATTAGCTTTCCCTTTGAACAACCTACCACAAGGTTTTGGCTACGGGCCTGCAGACATTTCGATGAATCAACTGTTCCGATTTGATACGCAAATGCTCACATCGGGTACGGTGATGGACCCACATTATTCGATCTTCGACGAACGCTATGGAGCCAAGCCAGCGGAAGAGCGAACGGGACCGATCGATTTGTCGGCCGTGGACCGCGCGCCTGGTCGGCGAGAGATTCCGCCCCCTCCCCCTGGAGTCATTGGTGGCGATGTTCTGCGTCGGATTCGTAAACGAGAATTGCAATACGATGACCCGGGTAGTATCGCGCTAGGCGGCCCGTTTCCTGGAAGTCCGATTGGGCAACGTACAATTGTCGCTCCCGCATTTGACCGAAACGGGAATCTCTCCTTTGTCCGGAATCAAGTGACGGACGCTTCTCCAGATTACCCGTTCACCACGGCGCATCCATCCGAGGCCATTGGTGATTCCTATGAATCCGGAAGTGGGCTTCAACCGCACGCAGATACTCCGTTTACATTCACGGAACTTGAAGCGATTCTTCGGCGATTTGATGATGATGTAGAAGCGTTGCCACAACACCTTCGCGAACATTTGCAGGAGTTGGGTTGGTACGACAGTACGAGTGAACTCAACCGGTTGATCACGACGCACAGCGCGGAATTGCGATATCCCAAGCTTGCGGCGGCTGCATCGTATCCGCAGGGGAACAGCGCTCGACTAGAAAAAGACGCTGGAAATATGTTGGGCCTGATCCGCTATCTCCACGAGCAACGTTATCGCCGGCGATCTTTTGGTCTTCCTCCTCCGCTAATACCCGATGAGCCTGAGCTGAGCGTTGACGCACTGTACCAATTATTCCCACCAGAATTTGCGAACAATCTACGTCTTGATCTGAACCGTGCCTTCGGAAATGGATACGACAGCAATGGTAATGGTGAAATTGACGAGCCAGCTGAATTATATTTTGGCGGTACGGAAATCGAACCAACGGCTGGGATTAATGGAACGGGCTTTCCGGAAATCGTGCCCTCTGGGGTATCGGGCGGATATCGTAACCAATTGAGAAATCCTCAAATTCCAAATTATTCGGACTCGAGGACCTATCTTGGGTCTCGTCAATTGCTTGCCCGGTATTTGTATTGCCTAGCGCAATTGGTAATTCCTCGGGAATATGAATTTCCTAATATGAGAGGAATTACGGATGTTCTCGACCGTTATCGTTTACGCGCTCGTTCTATCGCGCAGTGGGCCGTCAACGTGGTTGATTTCCGTGACACTGATTCCGCAATGACTCGTTTCGAATATGACGTTTTTCCATTCGGTATCAATGAGGCTGGCTTTGCGCCGAAATACGCGCCTAAACTGGCGTTCTGGGCTCCGGATCAAGACACGATCGATCGTGATTTCATCGGCGTTGTTTGGGGTATGGAGATGCCAGAACTCTTGTTGACCGAGTCATTGGCATTTCATGATAAACGGATCCGTGACACGGACATGGATACCGCAATCCAGCCGACGCGTATTGGGGATCCGATGGAACCAATGGAAGACATGGATCAGTATCGATTCCCTCAAGGATCGCTCTTTCTGGAACTCTATGCGCCTCGGTCTGCATATCAGAATTTCGAGGACGTAGGGGTGTCTGGTGTCTCAGTCGGCGTATCCAATGGCCCCGCAATCGGACAAAGCCGAGGACTGTATGAGAATCAAGCGGGTAACATACAGCTAAATCTTAGTAAGCTTGCTCCCTCGATCCCAGGCTCGATATGGGGGCGACAACCGGTATGGCGTATTGGTATCAATGAAAGTACTTCCCCTACCTCCACCAACCAGGCAAGGCAAGCCAACGTAGTCTATCAGAGTAACTTTGCGAACAATTTGCCGCCTGCTGCGTCGGAGCGGCGAGAATTTCAATCAAGTCAGACGAATGTGCTTTTAGGTAATTCTACTAGTCCCTCATTACCCGCAGGAAGTGTTGAAAATCAAATCGGCTCCGGGCTATTTGACGATCTTTCGGAAATTGGTGAGACGAATGCAGCGAATGTGAACGGACTAGAGTTCGAGCGCATGGTTGTATTCGTGCGGAACCCCGACATGCCTGCGATCGTACCTGACTTAATTGGAAATGACACCTCAACGTTCGCAAATACAAACCTGAGGCACTTGGTGTATTACAATCGAAGTCCGTCAGATGCATTTTTGACTGGTGGTTCGTATGCCGTGGTTGGTCCGCGGCTTGACACGCCCATTGGCTCTCTAACCACCGATCGCAATGGAAATCCTTGGCCGGCTGTCCTTTTAAGAAATGCAGTTGCATTGAATCCGCCGACTTATTCGCCTAGCCATCAATCGATTGGTCTAGGACCCACGCTACCCTTCGGCGTTAGTTCGACGCTTCTGAACGGCGAGAACATTTTCCGCTATCGAACAGAATGGAATGCCGCTGTTAAGCCAGCAGTTGGAATACCCTGTGCCGCAGATCCACCCGAGGAGGATCCAAACAACCCGCCCGCCGATCCGAATCAGCGATGGAACCTCTGTTTTCAAAGGGGGGTTGGTATCAACGTTTCCATGCCGAATCCAATTCAGGGGCAAGGCTACTGGCGAGATTCGCTTATGCCTTGGATCCGGCTCAATCCGTCAGATACTCAGCCTGGCAATCTTGATGGTTTTGCTGAAATCGATCCCGATTCATGGGTGGACTTAACGCTTGCAACCCCACCCAATGATTTTCCAGATATTCCATTTGACTATTCAGACACTCCTCGACTAAATCCAATTCTCAATCCGGGTTCTGGAGCAGGGACTCCCATGAACAAGACCGGAACATATCCCAACGTAAGGACTGCGTTTCTCCAAAGATTGGCAGATCCAGACTTGCCATACGATCCTATCAATAACCCGTACATCACAGTCGATTGGATTTCCATAGATCTCACCGTTTTCAATGGCGAAGCATTATTTAACGATGACCCATTCGAAACGATGGGCCAAGCTGTACCAGTTGCATTTCAATCACGATACAAAGATGGCGCAGCACAAAACACGGCCTCAGCGAAGGCTTGGGCTGGAGCTCCAGCGGCTCCACCCAGTGGACAACCGACCGCGACAGGTTCTCCAAAGGGTTATAGCTATCATTCTTTTTCGACAGCGGAGTTGCGTGAGACGCCGCCTCAGTCGCTTCAGCAGCCTTCGGCGCCACCCAACGTAACGCGGTATCCTTCGTACTTCATGCGTCAGCTCGGTTATGCTACTCAACAGCCTGCGGATGTTACTGGCAATCAACCAAAGCACCATAGTGCGACCACACTCGGGTATGTGAATGTCGGATATCGATTCAATCAATTGGTAGGAGTCGCAAATGAACCTGCCGATGAATTCGATGGATTTGGTCCACCGCTCGCATTCACTAATACAAACTTCAACGGTTCTCCGCGCGATCTCACCTCCGTGGTTTGGTTGAATCGTCCGTTTGCGACACCGCATGAATTGATGCTAGTGCCAACAACCTCGCCCGGGCAGTTTGGGCTCAAGCACAATGTGGCGGACATTGCGAAATTTCGGAATCCCTTCGATTTCCTGCCAAGCTTTCACAACAGCAATGCACTTACTACCAATCTCGATTGGGACTTAAACGACTACCCTGTCGATACGTCAGGATCGGTAGATGAAGCAGAAGTCCGCAATTACGGTTATTGGATGCGACGTAGTGGAAGCTGGCCAGTCAACGGGACGCAACCGATCGTCCAGGGAGACTGGTCGTTTCTGCTGGAGTTTGTGGAGACACAGCCACAGTACATCGATTCAAGCAAGTTCCTGGATCCCGTAAAGGTCCAGAATTCGGCGTTGGCATCCAATGTTGCAAGACGTTTCTTGGATTCTTACATACCTCTCGGCTTTACCGGGGCAAATGAGCCTGAGACTGTGCGAGGGCCAACACTTCGCGCCCCAAACAATCATTTGCCAACCTATCTGAGCCCTGGAAAAATCAATTTGAACACGATCACTCGTGGCCCAAATGGTCGTTCCGAAGCATTGCAAGCGATCGAGTATCTGTACCTTACCGGTGCCAATCGTGATAATTTCCTGACAGCAAGCGATGCGACCACTGGGCAGTTCTTTGTCACCCGCCAGGGATTTACTGGCGGAGCCAATTCCAACTTTTTTGGCGCTGCCTCACCAGCACACATCAATCCAAACTTCCCGACCCAGTTTGCGGGGGCATACCGGTCAGGGTTGTCGGCAAACCTTCAACCTGCCGCTCCTAATCCATTGGCGTCGCCTGCTGACCGCCTTCCCATTCGGCAGCAACGCGGACGCTTTCCGATTGAGACGGGAACACAGCGATCGTTGTTCCCGAATGCAAATCCAGGCCCTCCGCAGGCGATGGATAACGTGCATCCCTTGTTCTCCCCAGATGCGTTGATCGCTTCAGCTACACCGACTGAGTTGAATGATGCCAACCGCAATGCCTTCACCCGCTACCAGCGGATGATGCGGTTGCCGAACCTCGTCACCGACCAATCGAACGTGTTTGCCGTTTGGGTGACGGTGTCGTTGTTCGAATACGATCCAATCACTGGTTTCGGTCGCGAGTACGTCAGTGCCTCCGGTGAAGAACAACGCGAACGCGCGTTCTATATCATCGATCGCACCGTCCCCGTCGGATTTGTACCCGGTGAGGATCTCAATACCGACAAAACCATCTTGCTCCGACGCAAGATCAGCGGCGAACGGTAGGACCTAGTCGTTCCTACCGGCCCTTCGGGCCTCTAGTCTCTGTTGACAACAATGCCGGTGGCTTGCGCAGACCGACATTGGTTATGCCGGCCCTATGGGCCTCTTGATCATTGATGGGCGGCAGTCATGTTGTTTTTGGTTGGCAACTAGATCATTTTGGCTGCCACTTTCTGGCATGGTTTACTGTGGTCTATCCTTGCCTGCCGAGAGGCATGAGGAACCGTTGAATCATGGCTGGCTGTTCAGGCCCGAAGGGGCCGACACATCCTCTGCCGGTGTGCGCAAGCCACCGGTCATGATGCCCCAACTCAAGATCTCAAGCCCCGAATGGGGCGACACAATGTCCGCGCGGCGACGCCAGAGTCAACTACCATCAGGACTCAGCAGCCCCTCAATTCTTGTGTCGGCCCTTCAGGCCTCTTGGACCTGGGCTCTGGCAACCAACCGGTGGCTTACGCACACCGGCATAGGATGTGTCGGCCCTACAGGCCTCTTGGACTCAGGCTCTGGCAACCAAACTGGTAGCTGAAGCACACCGGCATTGGGTGTGTCGGCCCTTCAGGCCTTTTGGACCCTGGCTCTGGCAATTAGATTGGTGGCTTGCGCAGACCGGCAGAGGTTGTGTCGGCCTTGCAGGCCTTAGGTCGCCAAAGAAAAGCATGACCGAAGAAAGCATGCACCATGTCAGGGATACACCCTAGAAGAAAGGGGTATCCAAGAAACGAGATACCCAAGAAAAAGGGTGATAGAGGGGACTTGAACCCCCGACCTCCGGAGCCACAATCCGGCGCTCTAACCAACTGAGCTACTACCACCATCGACATTCCGCATGAGTTTAGTAGTGCGATTGCCACTCGTCAACTCAGACTTGGGCCCCGTTCGGACGTTGAAAAACCCTGCTGAGCGTATAGGATAACGGTCAGGTGGAAAAACAGGGATCTGCCCGACGCGAACTCTTGCGTCCCTCCGAACCCTCATTCCACCCACCCCTGGCCTTGTGGCGCAAGCCGCCAGGTCGTCGTCCCACCCCTCCTTTTTGGAAAAGGTAAACACACCATGAAATGGCAATCGATAGCCGCCCTTGCGGTCCTCTTTGGTTTCGCAAACTCCGCCCCAGCCCAGGATTGGGCGGACGTCACCCTCCAATTTGTCCTCGATGGCGATGTGCCTGAGCTAGCCGCTCTGAACACGTCCGCCGATGCGTTCTGTGCCAAACAAGCGGTCCCCAACGAACGGATGGTCGTCGATAAGGACACCAAAGGGATTGCGAACATGGTGTTCATGATCGACGCCAAACAAACGAAGCTATCCAAAGATCAAATCCATCCGTCCATGGCCGACGTGCCTTCGGAACTCCCCCTGCTCGACAACGTCAACTGCCAATTCGTTCCGCATGTGTTCCATGTACGAGCCGGGCAGACGATCGACGTCAAGAACTCGGACCCAACCGGGCACAATGCCAAGTTCATTTTCTTCAACAACGACGAATGGAATCAGATCATTCCCTCCGGTGGAACCAAGTCGCTGCAGATCAAAAAAGCAGAAAGCGGGCCATCCAAAGTCGAATGCAATATCCACCCATGGATGACCGCTCACCACGTCGTAACCGACCATCCCTACGTTGGAATCAGCGATGCCAAAGGCATCGTCAAAATCGAAAAGCTCCCCGCAGGCATCGAGCTGACCTTCAAACTGTGGCACGAAGCCCAGAACAAATTCGATGAGGTGGCGGTCAATGGCAAGGCAGAAAGCTGGAAGAAAGGCAACGTCAAAATGACCCTCAAGCCTGGAATGAACGATTTGGGCAAGGTTTCGCTGAAGCCTGCCAAGTTCAAGCCTTAAGGATTTCAGTCCACTTGCAAGCAATTCGAACGAATGAAGTTCACTCGGAGGGTTGGGTATCCAACCCTCTTTTTCTGCGCCGACGGATTCTGCAAGTTGCCCGCTTGCGACTGTCATTTGTATGCGGCAGGTAAACCCTGAGTCAAGTTCCGTAAATCTAAAGCATTGCGATCGAAATCGCTCCGTTTGGGGTTGCGTTTAAAGGCGCATTTCAGGAATCTTGCTCGTTTCGGGGATCTAGGATCTTTAGGGTGTTCGGACGATGGTGTCCGATGGAGTTCCGAAAATAGGATGACGGTGCTCTGGAGTAACGGGCAATGCGGACGGAAAAGGAGTTGCTAATAGCGACCAAGGCATTCGCAGCGGAATCCAAGTGGTTCAGCTGGTATTTGCTTGGCGTAACGCTGTTCTTGTACTTCGCGACCCTAGCGATCTGCCTGACAGAGTTGCCGCTTGCGTTGCGATGCGGCGTGAGCATTCTTTCAGGCCTGCTGATTGTGCGTTTGTTCATTTTCTATCATGACTTTCAGCACCAAGCCATTTTGACTCATTCCCGCTTGGCACGGGCCATCATGGGCATGTACGGCATGCTGGTCCTCAGCCCTCCAAGCGTTTGGAATCGGTCTCATGACCATCACCACAAGCACAACTCGAAGGACTTGCTCAGCAGCATGGGTTCGTTCCCGACGATGACCTGCTCGCAGTACGCCGACGCCTCGTGGCTAGAACGACTCCAATACTATTGGTCGCGCCACCCGTTCACGATCATCTTTGGGTACATCACCGTCTTCATGATTGGGATGTGTGTTCGAGCCGCATGTGTCAATCCGAGAATGCACAAGGATGCAATCCTCGCATTGATCCTGCACGTCGGAATTGGTGCGGTGCTACTGTGGTTGGGATGGGACAAATTGGTTTTGGGACTGATCTTGCCGCTGGGTGTGGCTTGTGGCTTAGGATCGTATTTGTTCTACGCCCAACATAATTTTCCTGGCTGCATCTTGAACAGTCGCGAGGACTGGACCCATGTGGGTGCGGCGCTTCGATCGTCGAGTTACCTCAAGATGGATCCGGTCATGAACTGGTTCACGGGTAATATCGGCTACCATCACATCCACCATCTCAATGCGAAGATTCCGTTTTATCGACTGCAGGAAGCCATGTCCAAACTTCCCGAGCTGCAAAAACCCAGTTCGATCACCTTGGCCCCGTGGGATGTGGTGGCCTGCTTCCGTTCGAACCTCTGGGATGGTTCTGCTCAGCGACTGGTGAGTTTTCGCGATGCCCGCTTGGCCCGCATGAAACTCTCGACCTCGTAAGCGGCGCTACTTCTGGCTAAGCGGCGCCACTTCTGGCTAAGCGGCGCCACTTCTGGTTTCACGCGTCGGGTTTCACGCGTCCGCTGCTGGGCGATTGCGGATTCGAAACATCTCTTGGTACGGCAGCACAATTCCGCCATCGATCGATAGCGTCGCGCCGGTGATGTAATCACTTCGTGGATCGCACAGAAACGTGACTCCGTGCGCAATGTCCTCGGGCTTTGCCAGACGTCCCCATGGCAGATCGCTGCCACGCTCCTGCAGTTCTTCTTCGCGAAAGAATTTGCGTTCGCCCGGCGTATCGGTCCAACCGGGATGCACGATATTCACACGGATCCGATGCTCAGCCAACTCGACCGCAGCCGTCCTAGCCAATTGATCCAAGGCCGCCTTGGCCATGTTGTAAGCCATCGCTCCAGGGATGGCTTTGTAGGCATGCGGTGAGCTGATGAAGACCATGTTCCCACCTTGGCCTCGCTCGACCATGCGATTCGCGACGGCTCGGGCCAAGTAGAATGGCCCCCACATGCACACATCGATGGTCTTGCGAAACCCTTCCATGCCCGCCCGATAAAACAGCTCGCGATCGCTGAAGGCGGCATTGGAAACGAGGATGTCGATCGGGCCGAGCTCGCGCTCGCAGCGATCGACCATGTCTTCGACCACCTTCTGATCCGAAACGTCCCCTGGCAGCGAAAGGGCTTGACGACCTGTCGCCAGGCAATCCGCCACGGACGCATCGGGTGAGATCAAATCGTTGATGGCGACGTTCGCGCCGGCCATGGCCAGCGATTTGGCAATCGCCGCACCGATTCCTCGGGCAGCGCCTGTTACGAGGGCCGTTTTGCCGGACAAGCGTTGGTCGACAGCGGTTGCATTGGATTGGTTCATCGCGCTCATGGTCCTTCCGTTGGCGTGACAATAGTCGAATCCTTCGGCCTGTCCATCCCGGGTGCAAGTACTTCGCTTACCGCACGGGCTTCGCCCGATGCGCCGGCTTCACCCGATGCACTGCCCATCCCAGAGCCGCGATCGGTGAGCGTGTCGCTTAGCGGCGGTTTCACCAAGACGGGTTTGCGATCGAGCAATCTCGCTAGCCGATCCTTGGGACCAAGGCACACGAACGCGCACATCCCGAGCAACGCAAACAAGACCAAAAGCTTGATGGCCGAGTAGGCCCATTGCCGATCGGTCCCGCGCAGGTACTCAGGGACTTGATGGCCCAAGCTATCGTCGAGCTCGATCCCAGTCCCTCCCAGATTTTTGTTTGGCCGTCGGACGTGACTCAGGCTGCCTTGCAAGGCATCGCGCGTTTCAAACGAAGGCGGCACATCATCGTGCATGTTGCTGGCATCGATCGCGCCGCTGGAGCCGTCCTCGTAGAGATGTGCATGCGGAATCGAACCATTGCCTGGATCCATGCGCCGGCGCCTCAGACGATGGCCGGCCCCTGCCTGTATCGCGTCGATTCCTCCGCCAAACTTCAGTTGGCAAATACGTTCGCGAAACTTCGGAGAGACATTGACCGGGATCGCGATCGTTCGGGCCAAGATCTGATGGCAGCCAGCTACCTCGGCCAACAAGGCGTTGTTTTCCAAACACAACCGCTCCATCTCTGGCAGTCGATCGTGCGAGATGGTGTCGTCCAGGAAGCAGGCCACATCATTCGCATCCAGACCGAACTCGCGGGCGTCCGCTGGCATCGGGCTGAGCCGGGAGTTGGCCATGACCGCATCGATCCGATTCGAAATCGAACGGGCTGTTGCGCTGTCCCGAATCCGAGCCTCGAGCTGCTGGGCATCCCCTGGGTCGAGAACGTTGTCACGAAAGGCCAATAGGGTTCGCAAGGTCAATCGCATGGCTTAGTATCCAAGATGTGCATTTGAGATCACCGATTTTAACGTATGATAGATAGGTGGTTTCAGACGCGAGGATCCGTTCAGGAAAGTCAAAAGAATTCCGAAGTTCCGCGAGAAGCGGATCGAAAAACCCTCCGCGAATCGTGGAATTTTAAACAGCCTTCCGCGAATTGCGGATCTAGAAACAAGGTACAGAAACATCGAAACGTCCAACCCGCGCTGGCGATGGTGGTTGTTGGTGGTCGTGGTGGCCGCGGCCGGGTTCGGGTATGCATTCGGTCGCCGGATGATACTGCCTGCCGATTCTTCGACCGTCCATTCCACCGAGTCCGAAACTCTTCGCACGATCTCCACCCGCGTCGAGGATGGAATCACCCATATCTCCATCCCTCCCACACTCAATCGGCCGGGGACACTTCAGAGCGTACAAGTGCAACGCACGGCCTGGCGGGATGAGCGAACCGTACCGGCCAGGCTCGAACTTGATCCGGCTCGCCATTACGCGGTTACGGCCCCAGCCGATGTCATCGTCGAGGATTTCATTGTGCCCCTGGGAGCATGGGTGAAGCGCGGTGAGCCGTTGCTGGAAATGTCGTCCGTTCAAATCGCGACCTTGCGCGGCGGACTGATCCGCCAGCAGTTACTCACCGAAAAGGCTGCCCGCTCGGTCCAATGGCACAAAGAGATTCAGACGAAAATCGATTCGATCATCGACACGGTACAAGCCAACATGGAACCGATCCCCGAACGTTGGATTGAGCTCGATAACGAACTCACCGCCGACTTTGGCGCCAAAATCGTCGGGGCGTATGCCAAGTACTGGTCGGCTACAAAATTCTCAGAGATCGCCCAACGGGCCAGCAATTCTGGCGTTGTCGCCGAACGCATGATCGTCGAACGCATGGCCGAAGTGGAATCAGCCAAAGCCTCCCTTCAGGGAGCCATCGAACAAGTGCGATTTGAAATTCAGCAGGCCATCCTAACGGCGGAATCCGACCTGGCCGCCGCCGATGGGGCGCTGCAAAGCAATCAGTCGGACATGCGACGTTTTCTAGGCATGACCGAATGGAATAGTCAGCTCGTCCAGGAATCGAACGAGACCAGCAGTCCTGATCGCTTCGTTCACCGATCACCAGGTGACGGCACCGTGCTCGAACGCTATTTTGCCAATGGTGAACGCGCTTCGCTCGGAGAATTGATCGTGTTGGTCGCCGATACCTCGCGACTGTGGCTGATCGGCGAGCTGCGCCAGCAAGACTGGGATTTGCTCCACCTGGATTCAGGCGGCAAACTCGAGGCAGAAATCGTCGGTCTCGAACGACTCGGACGCCTCCCGGGTGTGGTCGAAATGCTCGGTGGAATCGTCAGCACCAACTCCGGCAGCATTCGTTTGACCGCCTCACTCGACAACACCAAGCATCTGCTGCGACCGGGCATGATCGCACGCATCATCGTGAGTACTCCGCGCGAAGGGATCCGTTTGCCAGCCACCGCAGTCTTCACCAACGATGGAGTTGATTACGTGCTCCGCGAAGACTCCGAATTCAACTACTCCCTACTACCAATCACCATAGGCACACGCAACCAAACGGATGTGGAGATTCTCGAGGGCATCAACGATGGTGATAGCATTTTGATATCAGGCGTTTTTCCGATCGCCAGTCAAGCGTTCCTGCAGGAAGAAGAATAGGAATGTTGCAACGGTTGATTGAAGTCTCCATCCGTTACCGATGGATGGTGTTGATCGCTGCGTTGGCGGTGAGTCTATCGGGTGTCTATTCGGCGCTGCAGTTGCCGCTGGACGCCATACCCGACTTGACCAATGTCCAGGTCCAAGTCGTGACGTCGGCAGGTTCGATGTCCCCGATCGATGTCGAACGTTACGTCACCAGTCCCATGGAGCGAGGCCTGAATGGTTTGCCTCGCATGTCGGAGCTGCGGAGCATCTCACGGCTCGGCATTTCCTTGATCACCGTGGTATTCGACGAAGGGACCGACCTGTACTGGGCACGTCAGATCGTCGATCAACGGCTGCGGGGCATGGATCCGATGCCCAATGGAATTGGCCAGCCTCAGTTGGGCCCGCTGACGACGGCATTGGGCGAGGTCTTGCAGTTCGAGGTGCGAGGCGAACCAGGCCGATACACACCGGCACAGTTGCGTTCGATATTAGAGTGGCAGATCGCACCCAAACTAAAAATCGTTCCTGGAGTCGTGGAGATCAATGCGCACGGCGGACAGTACATGGCATTCGAGATTCGCCCCGATCCGGAACGCTTACGAGCAGCCCATCTGAGTCTCAACGATTTGGTGACGGCCCTGGAAATCAACAACGTTGCCATAGGCGGGGGGTACATGATCGCCGGTAGTCAGCAGCGGTTCATCCAGGGTGAAGCATTGCTGCAATCGCTCGACGATATCCGCCGCATCAGTTTGCGAGCTGCCGACGAAGGTTCGCCGGTCTTCTTGAGGGACATCGCCGAAGTTGCGGAAGGCGCGCTCCTTCGACAGGGGGCGGCAACCCGCGATGCCCGGGGCGAAGCGGTCATCGGCATGGCCATGATGCTAACGGGTCAAAACTCCCGCTTGGTCGTGATGCGGGTCAAGGAACGGCTCGATGAGATTGCGGGCACGCTGCCCGAAGGAGTCTGGACGGAGGTCATCTACGATCGCGAGGGATTGATTCACCGCGCCATTGAAACCGTCGGCAGGAATCTCCTCGAAGGGGGCGCATTGGTCATCGTCGTGCTGCTGATCTTCTTGGGTTCGCCACGGGCTGGAATCATCACAGCCCTAGCGATCCCTCTGTCGATGCTCTTTGCCTTGAACATGATGCATGTCTTAGGCATCGCTGCCTCGCTCATGAGTTTGGGCGCCATCGATTTTGGGATCATCGTCGACTCGTCGGTCATCATGGTGGAGAACTGCATGCACCGATTGGGACTTGCCCAGCCTGACGTACCCAAAGAAACGGTCATTCGCGATGCGTCGATCGAAGTGCGACGCCCGACGCTCTTCGGCGAATTGATTATTGCGTCGGTGTACGTGCCTGTGCTGTTGCTCGAGGGGAGTAGTGGCAAGCTGTTTCGTCCAATGGCCATTACGGTATTGTTGGCGCTGCTCGGCTCGTTGATCGTTTCCATGACCGTCATGCCAGCCTTGGCCTCGCAGTTCCTCAAACGACCGCGACCTTCGAGCGAAGGTCATAGCGAAGAATCGTTTGTGATGAAGCTGCTAATTCGCGGCTACCGACCGATGCTGCGATGGGTACTCCAGAATTCGCGGATAGCGATGGCAGCAGCCATCGCTATGGTCGGCATATCGCTTCCGCTGGCTTGGAATTTGGGTGGCGAATTCATGCCGCGTCTCAACGAAGGGGACCTGCTCATCGAAGCGGTTCGATTGCCTAGCGCCACACTTGAAGATTCCCTCCCCATGTCGACTGCCATCGAGAACATCGTTCAGCAAAGCCCGGAAGTCCGAACCGTCTTTACCAAGACTGGCAGGCCCGAGATCGCCAACGACATCATGGGGGTGCATCAGTCGGATGTGTGGGTGATGTTGAAGCCCAAGGAAGAATGGGGGCCCGGTGTCACGCGTGAGACGTTGATCGAGCGCTTTTCATCACAGCTCCAACGCTCGGTCCCTGGCGTTCGTTTCGGTTTCACACAACCGATCGAGATGCGGGTCGACGAGCTCGTGGCGGGAGTCAAAGCGGACGTGGCGGTTCTGATTTACGGCGAAGACCTGAAGCTGTTGGCCAAACTCGGCCGCGAGATCGAAAGCTCGTTATCAAAAATCCGCGGCGCTGCGGATGTGAAGTCCGAATACCAAGCCAATTTGTCGACGCTGAAGATCGAATTGGATCGGGAAGCGGTGGGGCGTTACGGTGTCGACACACGGGTCGTGATGCAGACCGTTGCAGCCTTGGGGCAGCTCGATGTGGGTACGGCCTATGTAGGTCGAACACGAATTCCGATCATCGTTAAAATGCCGGAAATGTACCGCAGCAACATCGATCAGATTCGCATGCTGCCTTTGGAGATTAAATCCGGGCTAACGATTCCACTCAAGGACATTGCCAACATTGAGTTTCAAGAGACACCGCCGGCCATCGAGCACGAGTGGAACCGACGGCGGACCTACGTGTCGGCCAATGTTCGCGGAAGAGACGTGGCGTCGTTCGTCGGCGAAGCCCAACGCGTGGTAGCCGCGGAAATCAAGCTGCCTGAGGGATACGAGATCCGATGGGGCGGCGACTTTGAGTCGTTGCAATCGGCTTCGATGCGGCTGATCTTGATTACACCGATTGTATTAGGTGTCATCGCGATCTTGCTGTACCTGACGTTCCACTCGATGAGCCTGACGGTTTTGATTTTTTGTGTCGTACCCGTAGCGGCTTCGGGGGGAGTCTTTTCACTCTTTGCCCGGGACTTGCCGTTCAGCATCTCGGCAGGGGTTGGGTTCATCGCGCTGTTGGGCATCGCGGTCCTCAACAGCTTGGTCTGGGTCAGTTCGGCCGAACGCTTGCGCGCGGCGGGTATGGACATGCAGACCGTCGTCCACGACACCGCGATCGCTCGGCTCCGACCCATTCTGATGACTGCATCGGTAGCCGCATTCGGTTTTGTACCGATGGCTTTTTCGCACGGAGACGGCGCGGAGATCCAACGCCCGTTGGCGACCGTGGTCATCGGAGGCATCGTGACCTCAACGATGCTGACGACGTTGGTGTTGCCGGTCATGTACCCATGGTTCGTCCGAGGGACCAAGGCCGTTGATCGTTAGTGACCAGCTGTTGATCCCAAAGGGATTCAAGACATTAGCCGGTAGCAAGGCTTCAAAGGCCGGGCGCCGCCACCGGTTGCGGTTCGAGCCTGAAGGTTTTCAATCCTGAAGGGATTGAAGAACGGCGGGCTGCGTGGATCGTAGGCGTTGTTCCTAGGCCCGTCAGGGCCTAGAATCGCGTGGAGGAACTCCTATTCGGTGGTCTGCCTGAGTACAGGCAACCACCGGCTAATCTCTCCTGCCCTTGTCAGGGCAAACGTAACCGTTCACACCCCGATATTCATTGTGCATTTTTGCAGCTAAATCAGCCGGTACGCGTTAGCGTCCGGTTTCTTCGAATTGTTACGGAAACCGGACGCTAACGCGTTCCGGCTAATCGGAGTGTGAACGGATACG